>CAXPQP010000001.1:0-91782 GCA_964219495.1 Leeuwenhoekiella sp.
AAAATCTGCCGGTAACTATGTAAAAATGGTGCACAACGGTATTGAGTACGGGATGATGCAGCTTACTTCTGAGATTTATGATTTACTACGAAAGTCAGTAAAACTGAATAACGACGAACTTCATCAGGTTTATGATTCCTGGAACAAGGGTCGTTTACAATCGTTTTTAGTTGAAATTACTGCTGAAATTTTCAAGCAGGAAGATGATCTTGGTGACGGAAGACTGGTTGATATGATTCTGGATAAAGCCAAACAAAAAGGTACCGGTAAATGGACATCTCAAAATGCGATGGACCTGGGAATCCCTGTGCCCACGATTGATATTGCAGTGAGTATGCGTGAAATTTCAGCATTGAAAGACGAGCGCATTGTTGCCGATAAATTATATGATCGTCCAGAGCCTAAAGCTATAGACAAGGAAAAAATCATTGCAATGGCAGAAGAAGGTTTATACTTCTCATTTATCATTGCCTATGCTCAGGGACTTCATCAACTTGCTGAAGCTTCAAAAGAATATGAGTACGATTTAGATATGTCTGTTATTGCCAAAATCTGGAGAGCAGGGTGTATTATCCGTGCAGGTTTGTTAGCAGATATTTCTGATGCTTACACTCAGGACAAAAACCTTCCAAACTTGTTATTAGCTCCTTCGTTCGTACCAAAAGTTCAGGAAACTCTTGCCTCAGTACGTGAATTGGTAGCTTATGCGGTAAGCAGCGGAATTCCGGTTCCTGGTCTTGCAAACTCACTAAATTACTTTGAAGCTTATACTTCAAGTCAGTTGCCACTGAATCTGATTCAGGCACAACGTGATAATTTTGGTTCACATACCTATGAGCGTATTGACCGCGAAGGTATTTTCCACACCGAGTGGGGAAAATAAATCAACACACCTAAATATTAAAAGAGCCTTTACCGGGCTCTTTTTTAGTTTGGCATCGCCGAAATACAATTTTAAGTCAATATTTTACAACCTTGAGAATTACCACTAAATTACCCGTATCTAATCATTCACTATGCGAATAAGTCTTGCCCTGCTTCTAGGCCTTATGATTTTAGTTTCCTGCAAATCGCGGGAACCCGAAGCCGACTTATTGATTGCTCACGTTAACCGCATTGATCTGGAGACTGGCACCGTTTATCCAAACCAATTTATATTTATCACAGGTGATCGTATTACCGCAGTTGGAGATAGTTCAATAATAGAGAAATACTCCACAAAAGAAACCCTTGACGCATCTGGCAAATTCCTTATGACGGGCTTATGGGATAATCACGTGCATTTTAGAGGTGGCGACAGTTTGATTGCTGAAAATAAAAACCTACTCAATTTATACGTCGCCAATGGCATTACCACGGTGCGCGATGCCGGTGGTGATTTAACAGCTTCAGTGCAAAATTGGCAAAGCCAAATCGCTGAAGGATCACTTACAGGACCAGACATTTACACCTCCGGTCCAAAAATTGACGGACCCGGCGCCACCTGGGCAGGTTCGCTTGAAGTTTCTACGGAGGTTGAAATTCAACGGGCGCTTGACAGTTTACAATCCTTAAACGTGGACTTTGTAAAAATCTATGACAGTAAAATTTCTGCAGCTAATTATCTAAAAGTCATCGCTGAGGCTGAATCGAGAGGTATGATCACCAGCGGTCATATGCCGTATAGTGTTACAGTTGATGAGACTGTTAATGCAGGTATTGATGCCATCGAGCATTTATATTATGTTTTAAAAGGATGCTCTTCTGAAGAAGTAGCCATCACCGAAGCGGTTAAAAATGGCAAGGCTGGTTTCTGGTCTTCCCTCGACCGCGTGATGCAAACCTATTCTGATTCTACAGCTCAAAAAAACTTTAAAACGCTCAAAGAAAGTAATGTTTTTGTAGTTCCTACCTTGCATATTGGTCATACATTGAGTTATCTGGATGAAGAAGATCATTCGCAAGATGAATTTTTAAAATATATAGGTGCAGGTATTCAGAAAACTTATGCTGGGCGAATTAATAGCGCGCTTAATGCTTCTCCCGAATTTGTGGTGATGCGTAAAAACCTGGATTCTGCTTTTGTAAAGCTTGCCAGTGACCTGCATCAAAACGGAGTGAAGTTATTGGCAGGTTCAGACTGTGGTGCTTCTAACTCTTATGTTTATCCCGGAGTATCCCTTCATGCAGAGCTTCGGGCGCTGGTAGATGCTGGTTTATCACCTTTAGAGGCTCTTCAAACTTCTGCATTAAACGGCGCTAACTTCCTTCAAAAAGAAAAACCAGAAATCGCAGCAGATAAAGTTGCTGATCTCATTCTCCTCAATTCAAATCCGCTGGAAGATATTACTAACAGCTCCGATTTATTTGGAGTTATTAAAAGAGGCCAACTGTATAATTCAGCAAAACTTAAAAATCTTTTAGAAGCGTTGCGTAATGAATAGCGCTGCTTTCCTTTAAAACATTACAACTAACAGGTTGGAAATTGTATTTTTAAATTCCTTTTGACAAAATTCTTATGAAGTACACATTACGCATTCTTTTTGCTTTGCTTATTACAGCCTCGTATGCTCAACAAGTAAAAGCTCCCGTTGACACTACAATGATTTCCAAACATTCGGTAAGCATTAAAGGTAAAAACATACCTTATGCTGCTGAACTTGGCTTCCAACCTGTTTGGGATAAAAGCGGTAAACCTGTTGCGACTCTCAATTATACCTATTATTCGCGAACTGATATTTCAGATAATCAAAACAGGCCTTTACTTATTAGTTTTAATGGTGGTCCCGGTTCTGCTTCGGTATGGATGCATATTGCCTACACGGGTCCGCGAATTCTAAAAATCACTGATGAGGGATTTCCGGTACAACCTTATGGAATTAAAGACAATCCTAATTCAGTTCTCGATGTAGCAGATATTGTGTTTGTAAATCCTGTAAACACTGGTTACAGCAGAATGATTGCCGGGACAGACGGTAAAATGCCAGAACGCGATCAGTTTTTTGGAGTAAATGCAGATATCTCTTACCTGGCCAATTGGGTGAATACGTTTGTTACCCGTCACAACCGCTGGAGATCGCCAAAATTTCTAATTGGTGAAAGTTATGGCACCACGCGTGTAGCAGGTCTTGCCAATGCGCTTCAGCAAAAACGCTGGATGTATCTCAACGGAGTAATCCTGGTTTCTCCAACCGAAATAGGTTTTGAATTTGAAGGTCCGGTAGAAATAGCAAACCGACTGCCCTACTTCGCCGCAACTGCCTGGTATCACAATGCGCTTCCACCAGCGCTGCAAAATAAAGACTTAACCGAAATGCTTCCTGAAGTTGAAAACTATGCGGTTAACGAATTACTGCCTGTGTTAGCTAAAGGTGGTTATGCTTCAGCAGCAGAAAAACAGGAAGCTGCTGAGAAAATCGCATATTACTCAGGACTTTCCACCAAAACAGTAACCCAAAACAACCTGGATGTTTCTTTCAATTACTTCTGGAAAGATTTATTACGCGACAAACAAGGTTTTACGGTAGGTAGATTAGATAGCCGATACCGCGGACTAGACATCGCAGATGCAGGTACTTCACCTGACTATAATAGCGAGTTAACATCGTGGTTGCACAGTTTTACACCTGCTATCAATTATTATATGGGCGAAGAGCTAGGTTTTAAAACAGATCTTACTTACGATCTCTTTGGAGATGTACACCCTTGGGACCGGTCAAATAATCACGCCGGTGCCGACCTGCGCGAAGCGATGGCAATCAATCCTAATTTGCATTTGATGGTTCAATCTGGCTACTACGATGGGGCGTGCACCTATTTTAATGCGAAATATATTATGGGACAGATTAACATCAAAGGTAAGTTTGATGATCGTATGGATTTCAAAGGCTATCGTAGCGGTCATATGATGTACCTGCGTGCTGAAGATCTAAAAGCTGCCAATGAAGATTTGAGAGTTTTTATTGAAAAAGCATCTCAAAACATTGCTCAGGGCGCTAAATACTAAACCAGGATTTAAGATTCAATTAATATTAAAACTGCTTTGAGGCCGCAGCTTTAAAGTAACTTTGCCGCTATGGATTTATCACAGGTAAAAATGGTTATTTCAGATATGGATGGGACACTTCTCAACCATAAAGACCAGGTAAGCGATCGCTTTTTTGAATTGTTTAAAGAGCTTCAGGCACACAATATTCCGTTTGTTGCGGCAAGTGGAAGACAGTATTATAGTATTGTCTCTAAACTCGCACCTATTAAAGATGAGATTTTTGTTATTGCAGAAAATGGCGGAATCACTGTTAAAGGTGAAGATGTTTTGGACACCTGCACGATTGATACCGAGACCGTTCACAATCTTATAAAACGTATGCGCACTATTGAAGATGCCCATATTGTTTTATGCGGAAGAGAGCAGGCCTATGTTGAATCTACCCACGATGAATTTCTGGAAATCTTTAAAGAATATTATACCAAATATAAAAAGGTCGAAGACCTTACTGCGATAACTGAAGATTCCTTCTTCAAGATTGCGGTGTACAGCTTTGGAGGATCTGAAGAAACAACCTATCCACAGGTGCGTGATATAGAGCACGAGGTAAAAGTCAAAGTGAGCGGAGAAAACTGGCTAGATATAAGCCATTTGAATACCGATAAAGGCCGTGCTTTAAAATTGCTTCAGGAAAAACTGAATATTTCTAAAGAGCACACCATGGCTTTTGGAGATTATAATAACGATTTGGAGATGATTGAGCAGGCATCCTTCAGCTTTGCTATGCAAAATGCACATCCCAACGTTGCTAAAGCTGCGGCATATTCCACAAAAAGCAATGCTGAAAATGGAGTTGAACATATTTTAGAACAGCTCGTAGCAGCAAAGAAAACGGTTTAGATTCCAAATAATGTAAGTACAAGCTTACGACTACCGCCGTAATCACGGTGTTCACAAAGATAAATTCCCTGCCAGGTACCCAGATTTAAACGACCATTAGTAACTGGTATCGTCACAGAAGTTCCCATCAAACTGGCTTTAATATGCGCCGGCATATCATCGGGACCTTCGTAGGTATGCTTATAATATGGAGCATTTTCTGGCACCAACTTATTCATATGGCTTTCAAAATCCTGGCGAACAGTAGGATCTGCATTTTCATTTATAGTTAAGGAAGCCGACGTGTGCTTAATAAAAACCTGTAATTGACCGGTTTTCACTTCGCTTAATTTTTGCAGCTCCTGCGTAATTTCTGAGGTAATCAGATGAAAACCACGTCTTCTGGACTGCAATTGAATTTCTTTCTGATAAAATTTCATGTGTCTGAATTTAAGTAGAATCAACAATAACCCTGAAAGTTACACATCTATAAAGCCTATACAAGAGCTTAGAAATAACTTTTCAAATGTCGCTTTTGAAGTTTATATTCGTTAGTACCTAACAAAATCTACTTTCATGGCTATTCAAAAAATAACCAAACTTCAAATGCCCTGGGATACGCAAGACCCATTTCTATTTTGCGCTTTTCATAATGATTCTTACCCCAAAGGTAACGGAAAACTTGGTCCCGATGCCCCACTTGCTGGCCGTAATATAGGTCAGGACTTTGATCAAAAAGATGGCTGGGCAATGTATCATGGTTCAAAAGTTCCCGGATTTCCTGCACATCCACACGTTGGGTTTGAAACTGTAACTATTTGCGAGAAAGGCTTCGTAGACCATTCTGACTCTTTAGGAGCTGCTGGACGTTTTGGTGAAGGCGATGTACAATGGATGACTGCTGGCAAAGGTGTTCAGCACAGCGAAATGTTTCCTTTATTGAAGGAAGAGGTAGAAAACCCACTCTTATTATTTCAAATTTGGCTGAATCTTCCTGCAAGAAGTAAACAGGTAGAGCCTTATTTTGGTATGATGTGGAAGGAAGAAATTCCGCAGGTAATAGAAACTGATGAAAACGGAAAGTCAATATCTATAAAACTTATTGCCGGAAGCTATAAAAATCAGGCTGCATTACAACCCGCACCCGACTCCTGGGCATCAAATTCAGAGAATGGAATTCAAATTTGGCTGATTACATTAGAAGCCGATACGACCTTTACCCTGCCAAAAGGCGCTGCCGGCGCAAATCGTAGTCTATACTTTTATAAAGGAGCTACTATAGAAGTTGAAGGATTTGATATTCCTGAAATGCATCATATTAAAGCTGAAGCCACCGAAGAATTGACAATAAATAATGGGGCTAAAAATGCCCAATTCTTATTATTAGAAGGTAAACCTATAGGAGAACCTGTAGTTAAACATGGCCCTTTTGTAGGGAATTCCAGAAAAGATATTGAAAATGCATTTATGCGTTTTCAGCAAGATCAGTTTGGCGGTTGGCCCTGGTCAAGCTATGAGCATACTCACGAGGCTGAAAAACACCGATTTGCAAAATACCCGGATGGAACGATCGTAAATCGATAGAAATAAATACTAAAAAATGTGAATATTTAATTTTATATCATACATTTGGTCGATATAATCTGTAATTTATCGGATGTACTTGGATAAAATTTTACTAACCCAACACTTATGATTAAGAACTTTACGCTTTTGGGGAAAGCATCTCTAGTGCTTTTCCTGTTTTTTTATGCAGGTTTTTCTTCAAAAACCTTTGCTCAATGTGCCGGGGAAGACAATACGATTGATTTGTGCGATAAGAGCACAATGCAAATTGTCGACCTTTATGCTGCTCTTGGAGGGACTCCTCAGCCAGGTGGTACCTGGACAGACAATGATCTTTCCGGAGGTCTTAATACTACAACGGGTAAATTAGATACCTATCTTATAAGTACCGGTGGTGTATTTACCTATACATACACCAATGACAGTTGTGGGGAAAGTGCTACCATCACTTTGAATCTTGCAGGTTATCCAGGAGCAGATAATATGAATGCAGTTGCCTGTGATGACAATTCTAGTGTCAACCTCTTTCAGTTTACAGGAGGAAATCCGGCCGCAACCGTACCTGGTAACTGGGCACTTACCGCGGTGGATAATGATAATGGAGATACTGTTGGTTCTGTAAGTGGAGCACTTAATGGTCGTAGATTTAATGCAGCCCAGGCAGGAACAGGGACATACACCTTTACCTACACGATTACAGATCAGGTTGCTCTAGACTGCTTTCCTGCCGGCTCGCCAGAACTTAGTAGTATGGTTGTTCTTGAAGTAACTCCGGCTCCAGAATCTGGAGATCCAGATCCTACAGCGCAAACCACTTTTTGTGAGACAGACGATTTATCGGGTCTGACTAATTTCAACCTGCGTAATACCATTATTAACGAAGATGATGGTGGTTACTGGATTGAAACTACTACAAACGAGATAAGTGGTGTTAATGATAGCTTTATAAATATTGAGCGCATTCGTGATACTTTTGGTGGAGGTGTTTACACATTTACATATGTAGTTGAACCGATAAACCAAATTTGTAACGAAAGTGAGACCAGTATCAGTATTACCATTGAAGATGTTGCAGATTTTACGGCAGCTTCACTAGAGCTTACCTTTCCGGCAGATGAGGAAGATATCATCTGCGAAGATCAATTACCAATAAGCCCAATCGCAACTATAACTGGTGATCCTACTTTGATTCCAGATGGAGATTATGACGTTACCTATACGGTAAGTCCGGCTCCAAATACAGGTACTGAAACACTTACTGTTACAATTACAGGTGGTACAGGTACGTTCCCGGTAAACACTGCATTTTTTACTGGTGCTGGAGTTGCAGAACTACGTATTACTCAAATTGTTGATCCTAATACAGCAGGAGGTTGTAACGCACTTTTAAGTGAACTTACCGACACGCTTACCATTGTTGCTTTATCTGATGCTTCAGACACTCAGATTACAGTAAGTGAACCATTATGTTTTGGTGAAAACGCTACCCTTACTATTATGGATGGTGGTACCACAGGAGCTATTGAACTTATTGATGGAGAATATAGCTTCACCTATACTTTAGTTAATGGTACCGATTCACAGCAATACACCCAAACAGCTACTGTAAGCGGAGGTATGGCTTCTATTACTATTATGGCAACTGCGCTTCCAAATCCAGGAGATTATACAGCGACTTTAAATTCTATTTCAAACGAGGCTGCCTGTGTTAGCGCAACAGATATAAGCACAACTTTCACAATTGATCCACTTCCAGATGCTCAAACCGTAGCTGTAAATGTTACCAGTGCTTGTGAGGATGATGTTGTAACGGTTACGATTACAGATACTGCAACTCCTGCTAACTTAGCTGATGGAACTTATGATTTCACCTATGACATAACAGGAGCAATTACCGCAACTAATGAAACAGCTTCTGATGTTGTAATAACAGGAGGTACCGGAAGTTTCACACTTACTGCTGGTTTGTTAGCCAATGGAGAGTCTACACTTACTCTGACTTCTGTTTCGAATACGGCGACTACCTGTACTGCAATCAATGTGACTAATCCTAGCTCTGCATTTACGATTGTAGCAACTCCAGATCTTACAGCTAGCAACATTCTTGCTGCTCCTATTTGTGAAGGCGAAAGTGCCTTGATTACTATTATGGCAAATCCTGCTTTAGTAGCAGATGGTAATTATACGCTTACCTATAATTTAACCGGCGATAATACAGCTGACGACACCAATATAGCTGTAACATTTGCAAGTGGTGAAGCAAGCTTTACTTTAGATGCAGCTGCTGTTGCAAACCCAGGTACTACTACCGTAAACATTACTACTCTTACTACCGAAAATCAGAACTGTCCAGCAGATGGATTACCCGTTTCTGTAGACTTAGTGGTAAATCCGTTACCAAGTCTTGATGAAACAACGCTTGCGACTGATGCTTCTTGTGAAGGAGATGATGTAACCGTTACATTAACTAATCCTAATGTAGTTGATGGAACTTATGAAATTGTTTATCAGCTTTCTGGTGCAAATACCCTTACCGATCAAACAGAGACTCTAGTATTTGTATCTGGTTCAAGTAATTTCATCATAACAACTGCTGAGTTACCAAATACCGGGACTAATTCACTTAGCATTTCTCAGATAACAGATTTAGGTACGCCAAATGCCTGTGAGGTTGCGGTTACCGGTTTGACTATCGATTTTACCGTGAATCCAAATCCTGACTTTTCAAATCTAAGTATCAATCAGGTAGCAGGTACTTGCCAGGGTGATGATGCTGCTTTAATCTTATCTGATACTTCAGGGACATTAGCAGATGGAACCTATACAATTACTTATGAATTAACCGGAGCTAATACACAAGCACCACAAACTGCTTCAGTTACAATTGATGCAGGAACCGGAACTTTAGTTCTTGATGTTACTCTGGTAACAAATGCTGGAAGTAGTATCATTACTATTTCATCTTTCGTAGATGCTGCTACACTTTGTGAGAGCACTAATGCTCCAGTTAGCGAAACATTTTTAATTGTTTCTCCTCCAGATTTAACCGGAGCAACAATCAGCATTTCAGATTTTTGTCTTAATGATTCTCCTGTAAATGCTATGCTTACCGCACCTAATCTGGTTGATGGTAGTTATACTTTTACCTATATGATTAGCGGTGACACTACCGGAAGCGGTATTGCTAGCGCAGTTTCTGTAGTTAGCGGCGAAGCTTTAATCACTTTAGATGCTGCTCAATTTACTACTGCTGGTGACATCACCGTTACACTTACAGAAGTAGCTAATGATGCTACAAGCTGTTCTGTAACCGGATTGGACATCACATCAGATTTTGTAATCAATCCGCTACCGGTTATTGAAAGTGCAGATCTAGCTGCTGCTGATATCTGTTTAGATGAAACAGCTACCCTTGCTATTTCAGGTACTGAATTTGTGGATGGCGATTACGAGGTAGTTTATGCTTTAAGTGGAGCCAATACCGCTTCAGCTACTACTACCTTAACATTTGTTGACGGAGCTGCTTCCATTGACTTTGACGCAATGACCTTGGCAAATGCAGGTACGACAACATTTAGCATCTCTCAGGTTAGTAATTTGACTACTTCTTGTGTAAGTACTTCCACTGCAAGTATCGATTTCATAGTAAACCCTATTCCAGAAGTTATTGATGGTCAGCTTACAGCTTCAGATATCTGTATAAATGAAAACGGATTTATAAGCTTTACCAATGCTACTGGTCTTGCTGATGGCGATTATATGATTACTTATGATCTTTCTGGTGCAAACACAGCGACTGATTTAAGTGCGACACTTACTATTGCTGCAGGCTCAGGAAGTTTTGAAATTCCTGCTGCATCGCTGGTGAACACAGGTATAACTACGTTCAATCTTACTTTAGTAAATAGTGAAACTGGTTGTGCTTCAGACCCACTAATGGTTTCTGATGATTTTGAAGTATTGGCATTACCTGATGCTACTGGTTTAAGCGTTGCTGCTGCAGATGTATGCTTTGGAGAAGCTGTTCTGGTTGACCTAACCGGTGCAACACTACTTGCTGATGCAGATTATTTAGTTACCTATCAACTAAGCGGTGCTAATGAAAGTGCAGAAATCACCGAAACCCTGGCGTTTACAGGTGGTGACGCGAGTATCGTGTTAGATTCAGCTTTACTTGCAAATAGCGGTACGACTACACTCACAGTTATAGACATTCAGAACTTTGTAACGATGTGTAGCGCAACCAATGTAATTACAGCTTCTGGCTCCTTTACTGCTGAAAGTCCGGCTGCTCCTACTCTTTCTGCTTCAGGAGAAGTATTTTGTATAAACGATTCTCCAACTGTAGGAGATCTTGAAGCACGTGTAAACAGTTCACTTACTGTTGTAACTTACAATGCTGCTACCGGTGGTTCTGTTTTAAATGCAACTACCTTGTTAGCAGACAATACTACTTATTATTTAGGAGTGATTAACAGTACTAGTGGTTGTGAAAGCGCAGAACGTTTAGCGGTTACTATTGACCTTAGCGGTTGTGATTCAATCTTTATCCCTAATGGATTCTCTCCAAACGGTGATGGTATGAATGATGTATTTGAAATGAAAAATATCAACATCATCTACCCAGATTACACGATAGAAATCTTTAACCGTAATGGTAGTGTTGTATTTAAAGGAAACGCCAGCTCAGGATTTTGGGATGGTAAAGCCAATACAAACAACCTAGGTGGAAATGTATTGCCAAATGGCGTTTATTTCTACATCTTAAACTACAATGATGGACAAACGAGTCCAAAACAAGGTAACATATATCTTAACCGATAAAAAAGGATTAATTCGATGAAAATTTCCACTTCAATATTCACATTATTTGCAGGTCTTGTCCTTTTTTGCGGTAGCATCTATGGCCAGCAAGACCCGGAGTATACGCAGTATATGTATAATATGAGCGTAATAAACCCAGCTTACGCTTCAGTCAACAAAGCAAAAGTAGGAGCATTATACCGTGCCCAATGGGTAGGTATAGACGGTGCGCCTACAACTGCAAGCTTCTTTGGCCATTTACCAATGTCTGAAAAAGTAGAATTAGGTTTAAACCTGGTTCACGATGAGATTGGCAATGTGGTTCAGGAAACCAATCTGAATGCTGATTTTGCTTACAAACTTCAGTTTCAAGGAAATTCTACCTTGTCTTTAGGTCTAAAAGCAGGCGCTTCATTTTTTAGTACCGATTTTAGCAACATTCAATTGGGAACTGGTGGTCCGGCAACTGACCCTTCTTTCCAACAGAATATTAATCAGACCTACCCTACAATTGGTATTGGAGCCTATTACTTTTCTGATAACTATTATGTAGGACTTTCTGCACCTAACCTGGTTGCTTCAAAGCATCTGGAAGATGAAGATGGCATTCAGCGTTTAGGAAGTGAGAATACGCATTACTTCTTAACTGGTGGATATGTTTTTGAACCTTCAACTAATTTTCAGATCAAACCGTCTTTTATGGCGCGTTGGGTAAATGGAGCACCGGTAAGTATAGATGTAAATACTAACGTTCGATTCTACCAACGCTTTGAGGCAGGTATTGGCTACCGTTTAGACGATGCAGTTACAGGTATGGTTAACTTTGAAGTTACACCGGGAATACGAGTGGGATACGCATATGATTATACCACTTCAAATCTTGGGCAATACAATAATGGTAGTCACGAAGTAATGGTGTTGTTTGATTTTGATATCTTCAACAACATACCAAGTTACAGCAAATCACCCCGATTCTTCTAAACAACAGCGTACCAACTATGAGAAATCTTACCCTCTTCATTTTATTCCTGGCCGTTTGTAAGTTGGGATATTCACAAAGTAAAGAACTAAAAAAAGCCCATAAACTTTTTGCTAACAAGGCATATACTGAAGCTATAGATGCATACAACGATGTGGCTGAAGTAGAAAGTCTGGATAGCAAAGCAACCCGCAATTTAGCTGAGGCCTATTATTTCACGCTTAATGCTGAAAAAGCCGTTGAGACCTATGCAAAATTATGGGCATTGGATCCCAGTCAAAGTGATGCAAATCTTTTTCGATATGCAGACGCCGCCAAGCGTAGTTCTAATTACGATAAAGCAAATGAGCTACTAACCGAATATACCGGACAGGAAGTTAACATACTTCAGAATATGGAAGATCTGGATGAAAAAGCAGAGCAATTCTTCTTTCCAGAAATTCTTGATGCGGCTTCGGGTTACAACAACTTTGGTCCGGCTTATTACGATCGTCAAATTATTTTTTCTTCAGACCGAAATTACGAACGCCCGGTCTATTCCTGGACTGGACGCCCATTTCTGGACATTTACTATGCTAATGTTGCTGGCAATACAATTACAGATGAAGGCTTATTCCCCGGAATGGTCAATACCGATACACACGAGAGTAACGCAGTATTTAGTACCGATGGTAGAACTATGTATTTTACGCGTACCAGTGATGATTTTACCCGCATAAAAGGTGAAAAAATCGCAGTACTTCAAATCTATAAGGCTGAACTTGTTAATGGTAAATGGGATAATATTGAATTACTTCCTTTTAATAACAAAGAATACTCTGTTGCTCACCCAGCATTGAGTCCTGATGGTACAGCTTTATACTTCAGTAGCGATATGCCGGGAGGTTCTGGAAGTTTTGATATCTATAAAGTTTCTATTGGTACAGATGGCAGCTATGGTACTCCGGTAAACCTGGGCAATACCATCAATAGTGATAAATTAGAGCAATTTCCATTTGTGTCAGATGCAGGAAACCTGTATTTCGCATCAAATCGCGCCGATGGTTTGGGAGGTCTAGACCTTTATAGCAGTAAAAATACAGGTGGAACTTTTGCTGAAGCCTTTAATCTTGGTTCTTCTATCAATTCAAATGCCGATGATTTTTCTTTAATTATTAAAGAGATGCAGGGTACAGGATATATGACTTCAAACCGATCAGGCCTCGACAAACTCTATCAATTTGAGGCTTTACCTAATATCGATTATCAGATAATTGGTAATGTGGACAATAAGAAAACACTTGATCCAATTGAAGGAGCTAAGGTTACGCTATTCAGACCCGAAACAGGCACCTTACTTTCTGCAGTAACCGATTCTGAAGGTAGTTTTAAATTTGAAGTAAGACCAAATAGCTTCTATAAAGTAAAAGCTTCAAAAGAGCTATTTGTACCTATCGAAAAAGAAGTGCGCATTGAATATTCACGTAACACGAAAACCGCTTTAAGATTATCTATGGAAGCTTATGCTGATTCTGAAGAAATTGTTACCGTTAATGAACGTAATAACCTGACTCAAATCAACCTTGAAAAAATCTATTTTGATTTTGACAAAGCTGTAATACGTGAAGATGCTGCAAATACGCTGAATAAACTGGTAGCAATTATGCAGAAATATCCAGAGATGCGTGTTGAAATTGGTGCGCATACAGACTCTCGTGGCTCTGATACCTACAACCAGAAATTATCTGAACGTCGTGCTCAGGCAACCCGTGAGTATGTAATCTCAAAAGGTATTGATTACAGCCGACTAACAGCGAAAGGTTATGGGGAGTCTGACCCCATTAATAACTGTGAAGAAATGAATTGTTCAGAAGAGCAATATGATGAAAACCGTCGCAGCGAGTTTACGATTATCAACTAAACAAAAAATCTATATCAGGATAGCTATACCTGTATAGATGTCAATAAAAAAATCCCACCAGAATTCTGGCGGGATTTTTCTTTTGCGATAGTTCAATTATAGACCGCTTATATAACTTCCATACACATCATTAAAGCGCATTCCGTCAGAAAGACGGTATTTGCTCAATTTCTTAAACTCAACCAAGGCCCAAAGCACAAATTCTTTCATAAAGTATTTATCTCTGGCATCAAGATCAGGTTGATGGGTGTTAATCAATTCTTCTAGCGGAGTAATTGAATCTAAAGTCTTTTTATATTCCGATTCATTCAAATCGTCGAGTAACCTGAAATCGGTCTGATCAAAAAACCAGGATACGATATCATCATACGGACTCTTTTCGCTTTGCTTCTCTAACTTTTTAATCTCAGGAAAATAAGTGACAAACAGCGATCTTATCGCATCTCCAAGTAAAGCCTGAGCAACATTAGCAGCTCCCTCCTGCTCCCCTTCATACACCAACTCTACTTTACCGGTTATTGCAGGAATCATACCCGTAAAATCTCCTAAACGCACCATTGTAGTTTCTTCACCTGCTAGTAATGCGCGACGCTCGGCAGTACTTAATAAATTCTCAAAAGCCGTAATACTCATACGGGCACTCACACCACTTTTAGCATCTATATATTCGCTATTGCGAGCCTCAAAACTTATTTGCTCTAAAAGATCTTTTGCTAATGAAGGCACATAAATTTTATCTGCTGTACGCTCATCGCTTTTTGCTTCCTGTTCGGTTATCGTACGAGCGATCTCAATACTTTCAGGGTAGTGCGTGAGTATCTGCGAACCTATACGATCTTTTAGCGGAGTTACAATGCTACCTCTATTGGTGTAATCTTCAGGGTTTGCAGTAAATACAAACTGTAGATCTAAAGGCAAACGCAGTTTAAATCCACGAATCTGAATATCTCCTTCCTGTAAAATATTAAACAAAGCCACCTGAATACGTGCCTGTAAATCGGGTAATTCATTGATTACAAAAATGCATCGATTAGCCCTTGGGATCATCCCAAAGTGAATAACGCGATCATCGGCATAACTCAGTTTTAAATTGGCAGCTTTAATAGGGTCAACATCACCTATCAAATCTGCAACGGTTACATCTGGAGTTGCCAGTTTTTCTGCAAAACGTTCTTCGCGATGCATCCAGTCTATAGGTGTAGCGCCCCCTTTTTCATCTATTAAATCCTGAGCATATCTAGACAAAGGTTTTAACGGATCGTCGTTCAATTCAGAACCTGCTACAACGGGAATCCACTCATCCAGCAATTGCACCATTAGTCGCGCCAGACGAGTTTTGGCCTGACCGCGTAAACCTAATAGGTTGATATTGTGTTTAGATAAAATTGCACGTTCTAACTCGGGGATAACCGTGTACTCATAGCCGTGAATTCCCTCAAAAGAATTCACTCCTGCTTTTATATTTCTCAACAAATTAGCGCGTAATTCTTCTTTGATGCTTCGGCTTTTATAACCGCTTGCTTTCAACTCGCCTAGTGTTGAACTTGTTGGTTTACTCATCTTTCAATTTTTAATTTTCCTTTTTCAAATTTTTTAATTCTGCCCATTCCGTCCACGAGCCATCGTAAACTTGCTTATTCTTTTGAGCTGCAATCTCGCCTGCCAACATAATGATGCACGCAGTTAATCCCGACCCACAACTGTAAACGAGATTTTTATCTAATAGGGAACGCTCATCAAAAAGCTGATGTAGTTCATCTTTAGATTTGAATTTCCCATTATCTAAAACTTCCTGAAACGGCATATTGACCGAATGTGGAATGCTTCCACTTTGTAAATAGGCTCTGGGTTCAGGTTCAACTCCTTCAAACCTTCCGGCAGAACGGGCATCAACCACAGTAAATGCGGGTGTGTCAACGTTTGCTTCCAGATCTTCAAAAGTCTTAACCTGTTTGGTATCTAATTCCGCTTGAAAATTTCCATATGTATAATCTGAGGCATACGACTCTGTCAAGGCTAAACCCAGTTCATTCCAGGCTGGGATACCACCATCTAAAACCTGTATGTTGTAATGCCCCATTACTTTAAACAACCACCAAACACGCGGACTAGAATAAATTCCCATCGCATCAAAAACGACGATTTTTGAATCTGAATTGACACCGAGTTGTCTAGCATTTTCCTGAAAATCGGTAACGGTAGGTATAGTATTGGGAAATGGAGCCGTCGTATCGCTAAAATCTTTCTTTAGATCTAAAAATCGCGCACCTGGTATGGTCATACCAGAAAATGGCGAGCGTTTACCGGTTGCTGTAGCTTCAAGGCTGCAATCCAGTAAAACCAAATTAGGATCAGCAAGTTTGGTAGCTAGCTCGCTAGCCGAAATTATAGTGTGTGATTCCATTATCTGATCCGTTTTTTTCGATTGGTTTCATAATCTTCAAAAATCATTTCTCCCAGACCTTCAAGACCAGTATAGAACGCTTTTCCTTGATTTGCCTGAGTGAATTGACGTACAAAGCGCATCAAATAAGGATCCTGAGCGATCATAAATGTGGTAATTGGAATTTTGAGTTTTCGCGCCTGGCTTGCCATACTGTAGCATTTATTTACGATATACTCATCAAGGCCTACGCTATTTTTATAGTAAAAACCGTCTGGTTCCCGTACACAACTGGGCTTACCATCGGTAATCATAAAAATCTGCTTGTTGGTATTGCGTTTACGACGTAGAATATCCATCGCCAATTGAAGTCCGGCAACAGTATTTGTATGATATGGACCTACTTGCAGATAGGGTAAATCTTTAATTTTTATAGGCCAGGAATCATTTCCAAAAACAATTATATCTAAGGTATCTTTTGGATATCGGGTAGTGATTAATTCGGCAAGTGCCATAGCCACTTTCTTCGCCGGAGTGATGCGGTCTTCGCCATATAAAATCATACTGTGGCTAATGTCTATCATCAAAACCGTACTCATCTGAGCCTTATGCTGGGTTTCTTCAACAACCAGGTCGCGTTCTGTTAAGTCGAAAGCACCCAACCCGTTATTGATCTGAGCATTTTTAAGACTTTCGGTCATTGAAACACGTTCAAGTGCATCACCAAAAAGGTATTCCCGGTATTCCCCGGTATGCTCATCTCCCCTGCCTATATGATTGGTACGATGATTTCCTGAACCACTGCGTTTTAATTTACCGAAGATTTGATCTAAAGCCCGCTTACGTATTGCCTGTTCGGTTTTTGCAGTAATGGAAAAACCTCCTTCTCCGTCAGGTTGAATTTCTTCCCGTATATAACCTTTGTCTTTTAATTCCTGAACGAAGTCATCTAGCGTGTAGTCATCGTTGGTAAGGTTATACTCTTTATCGAGTTCCTTCAACCAATCCATCGCTTCATCAAAATCTCCTGAAGTATGTGTGATTAACTCCTGAAAAATCTCTAGCAACTGGTCGAATAACGATTGCCGGGGTGCATCATAGCTCTTAAATACAAACCCCCGACCTTGTATTTTCTTTTTCATAGTAGATTAAAATTAAAGCATTTTAAGCGCTTTACCTGAATTGTTTTCTTAAAACAAACGCAAGATTCCAGGTGTTCCAAATTATTAGCGGAACATAAAAAAACCCTCCAAAAATTGAAGGGTTATAATTTTATATCGAATTAAGATTAGCTCTTAGGCATTACGACAGCGTCAATAGCATGAATCACTCCATTTGAAGCATCTACATCGGTCATTACTACAGTCGATTTTGCACCAGTAGCATCAGTCAATACCACTTTTCCATTTTCTAGTGTAGCAGTTAAACTACCACCCTGTACAGTAGGTATTGTAAAACTACCTCCGTTATCATTAATAGCTTTGATAACATCTTCAGCCATATATTCCCCAGAAACTACGTGATAAGTTAAAATACCAGACAATTTCTCTTTGTTCTCAGGTTGCGTTAGCGTAGCTACTGTACCTTCAGGTAGCTTTGCGAAAGCATCATTTGTTGGAGCAAATACGGTAAATGGCCCTTCACTGCTTAGAGTTTCTGCTAAATCAGCAGCTTGCACTGCAGTCACTAGTGTTGAGAAGTTATCATTGCTCATTGCGATTTCAGCAATATTTTGCTGTTCAGGAGCTTCTTCTTCCATTTCTGCATTTTCCATTGCTACTTCTTCAGTCATAGTAGCTTCTTCAGATTCTGATTTTTCATTGTCTTTACAAGAAGTAAATGCAATGCTGGCAAGAACAGCCATACTTAAAACAATCTTTTTCATAACGTTTGATTTTTAGTTTTGTTCAAATTTAGCTGCAAAACTTTAAACAAAAACACTCGTACCTGTAAGCTTTTGTTAATTAGGCTTTTATTATGTTAATACCTTTGATATAGTGACCAAACTGTGCATTTTTCTTATTTTTAGGAAATCGACACACTAATTGACATCAAATGAAAAAAATTTTACTTCTCTCCTTTCTTTTATTTAGCAGTATCGGGATAGGTCAAAAACTGAATCTCGACCTATTTAAAAACAAAACTCCACGCAATATTGGCCCTGCGGGTATGAGTGGGCGTATTACCGCAATTGATGCGGTTACCAATAATCCAGATATTATTTATGCTGGTTCAGCTTCAGGCGGACTTTGGAAATCTACTTCAGGTGGAGTGACCTGGGAGCCCGTTTTTGAGCATGAGGCAACCGCTTCTATTGGTTCGGTGGCTATACAGCAATCCAATCCCTCTGTGGTTTGGGTAGGTACCGGAGAAGGAAACCCCAGAAATAGTTTGAATGGTGGTTTTGGTATATATAAATCCCTTGACGGTGGTAAAACCTGGAAATGTATGGGACTTGAAAAAACCCGTCACATTTATCGCGTACGCATAAACCCTTCTAATCCTGATATTGTTTATGCTGCAGCCATTGGTTCACCCTGGGGTGAGCACGAAGAGCGTGGCGTATATCGTACTATGAATGGTGGTAAGACCTGGGAAAAAGTACTTTATGTAGATGAAAAAACCGGAGCTGCAGAACTGGTTATGGATCCTACTAACCCAAACAAATTAATCGCCGCGATGTGGCAACACAAACGTGACCCGTGGTTTTTTAACAGTGGAGGTCCTGGCTCTGGACTATATATCACTTACGATGGTGGGGATACCTGGAAAGAAATCACGTCAGATAATGGTTTACCGAAAGGTGAACTTGGAAGAATGGGATTGGCAATCTCGGCCAGCAAGCCCAATGTGGTTTATGCTTATGTAGAGGCTAAAAAAAATGCACTATACCGCTCGGAAGATGGCGGAGAAAGCTGGAAAAAAGTGAACGATGATATGAATCAAATAGGTAATCGTCCGTTTTACTATGCTGAAATTTACGTTGCTCCAGATAATGAAAATCGCGTTTACAGCATTTTTACTTACGTAAATGTTTCAGAAGATGGAGGTAAAAGTTTTGAGGAATTAATGCCCGCTTACGGCGCAGATAATGGTGTACACCCCGACCATCACGCCTGGTATATTCACCCGGAGAATTCCGATTTTATGATTGACGGGAATGACGGCGGACTTAACATTACACGTGACGGTGGTAAAACCTGGCGTTTTGTAGAAAATATTCCTGTGGGTCAGTTCTATCACGTTGCTGTTGATAATGAATTCCCTTATAATGTTTATGGAGGTATGCAGGATAACGGTAGTTGGAGAGGTCCGGCTTATGTTTGGAAAGCTCAGGGAATACGCAACTCCTATTGGCAGGAAATCTCTTTTGGAGATGGTTTTGATGTGGTTCCCGATCCTGATGATTCTCAATTTGGCTGGTCAATGAGTCAGCAGGGTTATGTAAGTCGCTACGATCACATCACTGGGAACAACTTTACCGTAAGACCTACACATCCGGATCCTGATGTTGATTTACGCTTCAACTGGAATGCCGCCATCAATATTGATCCTTTTGACAGCAATACACTTTATTTCGGAAGTCAGTTTGTACATAAGTCTACAGACAAGGGACTTACCTGGGAAGTGATATCTCCTGATTTGACCACCAATGATCCTGAAAAACAAAAGCAAGGCGAAAGCGGTGGATTAACAATGGATGCTACCGGAGCAGAAAACCACACGACTATTTTGGTTATAGAACCTTCACCGGTAGAACAAAATATGATCTGGACAGGTTCTGACGATGGTAAAGTATATTACACCACAAATGGCGGAACTAACTGGACCGATGTTTCTAAAAACATTAAAGGTCTGCCAGAAGGTAGCTGGATTGCTCAAATTAAAGCTTCAGGAAACAATAAAGGAGAAGCCTTAATGGTAGCCAATAACTACAGAAGATTTGATTACAAGCCTTACGTTTTCCGCACTAAAGATTATGGTAAAACCTGGCAAAGTATCGTTGATGAAAATGATGTGGAAAGCTATTCTCTTTCTATAATTGAAGATAAAGAAGAACCAAACCTGATGTTTTTAGGCACAGATGACGGACTTTACATTTCTATAGACGCAGGTGTAAACTGGCAAAAATGGACCAATGGTTTCCCTACTGTTCCGGTAAAAGATATGGTTATTCATCCTCGGGAAAATGATTTGGCGATTGCCACATTTGGCCGCTCTATGTGGGTGCTAGATGATATTAGACCATTACGTGAATTGGCTGCTGATAAAAATGCATTGAGCGAAATTTCAAAGACTGAGGGTACTATTTTTAAAGTTTTCTCACCGGCAACCGCCTATCAAAATGCTTCACAGCAACCTACCGGAAGTCGATTTGGAGCAGATGCAACATATAGCGGAGAAAACCGAAGCGGTGGTGCAGCTTTCAACTATTTCATCAAGCCTAAAAAATCAGAAAAGAAAGAAAGTAAAGATGAGGCTGATACTGAAAAAGCAGAGAATACTAGTACCTGGGATAGCATCTATCTAAAAATTTACGATGGTGACCGCCTGATACGTACATTAAAAACAAAATCGCCTGATACTTTAGGTTTATTTACGATGCGTTGGTATATGGATGAAAAAGGAGGAGATCGTCCTTCTCGATCTTTGCGCGAACGCAATTCTGAACCAGGTGGTGTTGGTGTAAAACCAGGAACCTATAAAGCGGTTATGACGTATGGAGATCTGGAAGACAGCACTAATATTACTGTGGAAAGTGATCCAAGAATAGATATTTCTCCAGCTGCAATCCAGGAGATTTACAGCGCTCAGAAAAATCTGGAATCTATGTTACAGGTTTCAGCAGATGCAGTAAAACAACTTGTTGAAAGCAAAAACACGGCTGAAGATTTTCAGAAGCGATTGAAAGATGCTGATAAAGAATTGTACACAGCTCAGATTGACAGTTCGGCTTCAATAATTAAAAGTATCGACAAGAATATCGCTCTATTCCTGGGTAGTGAAGATGAACGTCAGGGAATTACACGTAATCCTGAAGTTACGGTGCTTAACCGCATTTATCTGGCTAATGGTTATGTTGGTAGCCGACCTAACGGACTTACTGCTACAGAACGCACTTTGGTTAAACAGGCTAAAGACGAACTTACTGAAGCTCTAAGCACTGTGAATGCATTCTTTGCTTCAGAGTGGCCGGCTTATAAAGCGGAAATGCAACAAGTAGAGCTGGATCCTTTTAAAGAAACACAAACATTTAAGCTGGACTAAATACCGATTTGTCCCAAATCTTAGGCGTTCTGTAATGGGGCGCCTTTTTTATTCGGTTTCTATGATACCGATCTCCTTTGAATGCGTGATAGCTTCACTACTGTTTTTAAAGTAACAGGTTTTCACGTCAAGCCGCTCCATATTCTGAAGCTTTTCAACTATGTCAGCTTTTTTGTGTTTACCAGTTTGTCTCAAATATACCGCTCTAACATTCAGTGGAAACATCTTGCAAATACGCTCATAGATTAAAGCATCTTTTTGAGAATCATCACCAAGCAAAACATATTTCTGGTTTGGATAAAACGAAATTAGATCTTTAATCTTCACAAACTTATGATCGTGATTGCCTCCGCCTGTACTTAGAAAATCAGAAATTCCGGTTTTGATGTCTTTTAATTTTAAAACGGCTTTAGGCAGTTCCTGAAGATTAGCGAATTGCACTATAAAGTCGTACAAGAGTATTCACTACTTGAAACAAAGAAAAATGAATTACGGGTACCTTCACCTTTGTGTCCACTGCTACTCAATGCCTGATAATGTCTTACCACATCTTCAAAAGTCTTGCGACGGTTTACATTCCGCGCCAGCATCACATAAAGCTTTTTAAAAATATTTCCGCTATGCGAAATAAGGAAGGTATCATCAATATCTGAAATGATGCTGAGTTCACTTTCAAATGGCTTTAAAAGCTCTCCTTTTTCAATTATCCCATATTCTTCATCTGCCAGTTTGCATGTAACTTCATAGCTGTGCCAGCCACTTTCAATTTTTAAATTATGTGGAATATTGAATCTAAAATACCCGTCATCCATCGTACGGGTGCGCACTTTCATATCTTTAAAATGTAAAATCACTTCTATATTCTTCAACGGAGAAATACGAAACATATGCAATACAGAAAAAGCGTGCCTGAAGCCTTTACGGTCAACCTGATACTTATCGGGTGCCCAGGATTTGAACGCGTGGCCAAAAACAACCAGCTCTTCATCATTAGCATAACCTCGGTATAATTGTAAATCTACTTTCACGTATTGGTATTCTCTTAACGTTATCGGGTGCTCAAAATACCTAATTTTAGAACGAAATCTACTTAATGAAAACACAAAAGACCATATTACTTGTCATCAATCCCATTGCCGGTGGGACTGATAAAGCACCTATTATAAAAAGGTTCAAACAATTTGTATCTCAAAAAATCTATGAGCCTGAAGTATATGAAACTACAGGTGAAAATGATCAGAAAGCTATAGAGAAATTGGTAGATCGCATCAATCCTGAGCGTATTTTCATTTCAGGAGGTGACGGTACCATTCGAGAAGTTGCCGATGTACTCAAAAACAAGTCGGTTAAAATAGCGCTTCTCCCATCAGGTTCTGCAAATGGTCTGGCAGAAAACCTTGATCTACCAGACGATCTCAACAAACTTTTAGAAATAGGATTGGGAGATCACTTTTTGGAGTTGGATACGCTCGATGTAAATGGACTTACTTGTCTACACATCAGTGACCTGGGAGTAAACGCTCAACTTATCAAGAATTATGAAGAGTCTGATATACGTGGGAAATTGGGGTATTTATTACAGGCAGTGCCAACTCTGGTGAATAGTAAATTTCCCTTTAAAGTAAAGCTGAAAGTTGAAGACCAGATTATAGAACGTGAGGCAATACTTGTGGCAATCGCCAACGCCAATAAATTTGGAACCGGTGCCAACATCAATCCGACAGGTAAAATGAATGATGGGAAATTTGAAGTATTGATTTTCAAGCATTTCAGCATCACTGAAATATTTAAAACCTTTTATGGCAGTACCAATCTTGATCCCGATTTTGTAGATACCATCTGCTGTACTGAAGTAGAAATCACTACCGAAGAACCGATTGCATTACAAGTTGACGGCGAATATTTAGGAGATGAAACCACAGTCAAAGCCTGCATAAATCCACATCGAATATCTATAGCAATACCTAAGGCTTTTCAATCATAAGACAATGTTAAGCTATGCTTAATTCTTTGTGCAACCCCTGTCTAAGCCTTACTTTAGTGCAACAATTAACTAATACATGACTATTATGAAAAATTACGCATTGTTTTTTACGTTCGCACTTGCGCTAGGTTTCACCTCTTGTAAGAACGACAAAAAAGAAAATGAGACAGAAGAAAATACGGTAGTAGAAACTCCGGTAGAAGAGACTCCAGAGCCTGTAAAAGTAACGGTATCATTAGATTCAAAAAGTGGAAGTACCGCAAAGGGAAGTGCAGTTTTTAAGGAAGAAGATGGTACTGTTACAATGACAGCTGTTTTTGAAGGTCTTGAACCAGGAATGCACGCTATTCATATTCACGAGAATGCAGACTGTTCTGCAGATGATGGAACTTCGGCTGGTGGTCATTGGAATCCTACTAAAGAACAACACGGTAAGTGGGGAGATACTGCAGGATATCACAAAGGTGATATCGGTAACTTTGAAGCCGATGCAAACGGTAATGGTACTATAACTATCGCTACTGATGAGTGGTGTATAGGTTGTGATGACCCTATGAAAGATATTTTAGGTAAAGGTCTTATTGTTCACCAGGGAGCAGATGATTTTACGAGTCAGCCAAGTGGTGATGCCGGAGCACGTGTAAGCTGCGGTGGCATAATTCAATAATTACCAATTTATTATTAGCAAATATAAGCAGCCTTAGGGCTGCTTTTTTATTGGAAATTGATACATTTATAAAACCAAAAAATCGCTATGCAACCAGACGAATTGATTTTACGATTACAACAGAAAGATCAGAAGGCATTTGAACGCATATATGCTCTCTACTCAGAAAGTATATTTGGAGTTATAAATAGTGTCCTTCACGATACAGAAGCTTCTGAAGAAGTCTTACAGGATGTTTTTATTAAAGTGTGGGACAACTCCGAGTCTTATACTTCGCAAAAAGGTCGCTTCTTTACCTGGCTTCTCAATATAGCCCGTAACGCAGCCATTGATAAAACACGCTCCAAGTCATTTAAAAACCAAAAGAAAAACCTTACTCAGGAATATTTCGTAGATATAATTGAAAACAAAAGCAGTTTTGTTAGCAAGGTTGATGCTATTGGGATCAAGAAGTATATTAAAGTCTTGGGTGATGAATGTAAGAAAGTAATTGATTTACTATTCTTTAAAGGATATACTCAAAAAGAGACTTCAGAAGAACTGAATATGCCATTGGGAACAGTAAAAACCCGTAACCGCCTGTGCATTAATAAACTGCGTGAAATATTGGTAAATTAAGATATGAACATTCAAGAGTACATAGAATCTGGCATATTAGAGTTATACGTTTATGGTGCCCTAACGCCGAAAGAAAGCGAAGAAGTCTCAACCAATCTTGCGCAATACCCTGAAGTAAAGCGTGAAGTTGAAGAAATAGAATCTGCTTTGCAAAATCTTTCAACAGCAGCGGCACCTTACAATCCGGAAGCTCTGTTAGCGGCCATCAAATCGAAATTAAGAGATGCAGACGGTGTAGTGCAGCTTCAGCCTTCAAAGTCATACAAACGAGCGCGTACTTTGTCATATATAAGTATGGCAGCGTCTATTCTGTTCTTAATAGGAATATTTGTTTTACTTAACAGAACAAATATGCTAAGTGAAGAACTTCAAACTGTAGAAGTTGAAAAAACACAGCTTGAGAGCAAGTTGAATTATTCTGAAGAATCACTGAAGAATACCAAGGATATACTTGCCGTAATTCGTGATCCTAAGGTTACCAAGGTACCTCTAGCTGGTCAACAGGTGGCACCAGAAGCATACGTAAACGTATTTTGGGATAAAGAATCAAATAAGGCATATATAGATGCTATTGGTTTACCAGAACCTCCTGAAGGTTTTGTTTACCAGGTTTGGTCTTTAAAACTAGATCCACTTACTCCAACAAGTATGGGTCTGCTTGAAAACTTTAACGAAGATGAGAATAAAGTATTTGAGTTAGATAATCCAAATGACTCTCAGGCCTTTGGTATAACTCTGGAACCTGATGGCGGTAGTGAAACACCTACAATGGAACAGCTTTATACACTGGGTGTTGTAGCAACTTCCTAAAACAAATTAAACTGTATTAAAAATCCCCGATGAATTATCATCGGGGATTTTTTTATGTTGAATATATACCAAAAAAAGAACCACTTGCCCTCTCCAAAGCTAAGTGGTTCCCAACTAACAAAAAATCCAAAAAAACTAATCAACTAACCAATTGATAATTTCCTTTTCATATTCTCCAAATGAGGTTTGGATTTTTGAATTTTAAAAAAAGTTAAATGCCCAGTTTAACTTTCTGCCTATATTTACGTAGTAAAAAAGAGGACGGATTTCAAAAAAGTGAAATAAATTGTTAAAATTTACAATTTATTGATTTACAAACATATAAGACTAAAAAAGGTGATATGTGGTTAATCAATGTTTAAATTTTTTCGGTTGTTTCATATCAACATCCTCCATAATCGCAAATTCTAGCGCTATGAATCCTTCAGCTCCAGGCTGGATTTTAAAACATAAAACCTTTATCACCAAATGGCTGGAAAACGAGGTTCCTGAGCCTGAAGATTTTTATACCCAACTTTTAAAAACAGGTTTTATTTATGGTGTTTCAGTCACAACCTGTGGCTATAAACAATCTGAACCTTTAAAATGGGATGAAACAGAGCGGGCAAAAATCAATCTCTTTGATGCTCTGTTATACGTTTACAGTTACAGGAAAGAGGGTACATCGCATTTTTTCAAAGATGTTACTGAATTTTATGAAAAGCTCAATAGTACAGACAGAAGCTATTTTACAAGCTTCATAAAAACCAAACCCACAGCTGCCGGATTAGAAAAAATAATTCAAAACAGGTTGCAGACTAATGAGGCAATGCTGGAGCGAAATTTTAGCAACCTAATCACCAATGCCCTTCTCTTTCTAGACGTTATTGCTTTTGAATGGTATTTAGAACATCCTGAAGAAGATGTTATTACCTATGCTTCTCAATTTGAAGCGCTGCTTCTACAGCTTATATGGATGGCGCTTAATCAAAAACAAGAAAAGGAGCATTTTGACAAGTTGTTACTTAAGCTTTTTGAAAAATCCCTGCGCTACAATTCTAATCTTGATAAGAGCCTTATAGATATCAAAAGTCTCAATTTCACAGCGCATCACACGGTTTTTGCACGACGTTATATGCTGGACCTTGCGGCATTGGCAGTTTGGGATGATCATCAACTTGACTTAAACGAACTTCAATTTCTAAAGAATCTGGGGGCAGTTTTGCAATTTGACACTGAGATCACGTTAGCATCAACCTTAGCAGTACAGGAATTTATTGTTGCCAATCGCGGTAATATTTCCTATCTCAACTATAGCAATCCTGTTAAGCACTTTTACAATCAAACTGCTAAAACGGTTCGCACCTTAATCATGCGTAACAAAAAACGATTGTTGCAGGAATTGTCTGAAAGTAAAGATTTAGTTGTCTTACTTAGTTATTCCACCGTAAGAGACCTCAGCAAAGCTGAAAAAAAACGTGTTAAAACTCAGTTGCTAGATATTTGTAAAAGTGTGCCTTCTCTGGCTATCTTTATGCTTCCAGGCGGTGGTGTACTCCTCCCCTTGCTCATAAAATTCATTCCCGAATTACTGCCGAGCGCTTTTAATGAAAACAGAACGGAAGAAAGCGAATCCTAGATTTCATCAATATTTTCAGATCAAAAACTGTTAAGAGAATATCAATTTGACCGGTGTTGTATAAAATAATGATGAAATTCGTTTATGCGACAATTATTTACCAAGTTTAAACTTGTACTGGTCAACATTACTACAAACATTGGGTTTTATCCAACGCTCTTTGCAGTAGGCGGTTTATTTATGGGCTTTGCAATGCTCTATGCAGAAAGCAGAGGCATTTCCAGCTTTCTTATTGAGCACGTGCCTCAGTTGGTTATTAATGATGCAGATACTGCGAGAACTTTGCTCAGTACTTTTATAGGCGGTATTATTTCGCTAATGGTATTCAGCTTTTCAATGGTAATGCTGTTACTTAACCAGGCTTCTAATAATTATTCTCCGCGAATTCTCCCCGGGCTAATCTCAAACAAGAAACATCAGTATGTTTTAGGCTATTATATCGCCGTCCTTATTTACTGTATTCTTATTCTGCTAAGTGTTGAACCTACAGATGATAAATACCAGCTACCGGGCTTTTCTGTGATACTAGGTATTGTGATGAGTATGCTGGTTTTAGCCTTATTCATTTACTTTATACATTCTATTTCTGAAGCTATTCAGATCAATCGTATTGTAGAGAACATTTTTACAAAAGCAAAATTAAGACTCGATCGACTTATTCATAATACCGGAGATCACGATAGCGAAATTGACTTTCCAGAAGGTGAAGATTGGTTTGAAATACGCATTGATGAAACTGGCTATCTACAAACCATAGCTATCGATACGCTGAAAGAAATCTGCCGCGAAAATGACTTTAAGCTGCGTATGATGCAGCCTAAAGGTTCTTTTATTCTCAAGAATATTCCTATTGCTCGTTGCTCGAAAGAACTGGATGAGGAAACAAGAAATTATGTCCTTTCCTGTTTTGCCTTTTCAAGAAGCGAGATTGTTGAACACAATTATATACTAGGGTTCAAACAATTAACAGAAATCGCTTTAAAAGCAATGAGTCCGGGAATAAACGATCCGGGAACAGCTATTACCTGTATAGATTATCTAACCGAATTGTTTGCGCTGAGATTAAAAAAAGAAGATTTCAGTTATATACACAACGAAGAAGACGAAGCTATTATTTGCCTTCGGACTATTGACTTTAAAGAACTTCTTTATTT
Source organism: Leeuwenhoekiella sp. (assembly GCA_964219495.1). Classification (GTDB taxonomy): domain Bacteria; phylum Bacteroidota; class Bacteroidia; order Flavobacteriales; family Flavobacteriaceae; genus Leeuwenhoekiella. The sequence goes on from CAXPQP010000001.1 coordinate 28,597, forward strand.
CGTTTTTGTTTCGCTACGCAGTTATTGCAAGCACGACGTCATTATGTTGCACAAGATGCTTACGTCTCTTTACTTTTTACTACAAACTGAGAGTGTAATTAAACATGCTAAAGAAATTATTATTGATGAAGTAAACCTTATTCTTGAAGACGCTAAAGCAAATATTAATAATCCTACAGACCTAAGGGGAATTTTTGCAGTGCGTGAAAAAATCGCTTCACAAAATGACACTGAAACCGAGTTGGTAACTCTAGATCTAAATTAAGAAAGCCAGAGTTTAAAATCTTTAACCCGCTCCCGGCTTACGATAATTTCCTGATCTTCACAGGCTTTGAGCTTTAGTTGCAGACGCGAATTGGTGTAGCTAACGATATCCTGTATTCCTTCAATATTGACATAATATTTACGGCTAACTCTAAAAAATGAATCAGGCGCAAGCTCTTCCTCGAGGTTCTCAAGAGTAGTTTCTAAAAGATAATCTCGCTTGTCTCGTGTACGGGCGTAGGTGCCTTTATTTTCGCTATAGACACACATAACATCTTCGATATTAATCATTTTAAGATGTTGACCAATTTTTACAGTGAATCGCTTCTTATACTCGCGATCTACAGGATTCACTCCTAAAAGCTTACGTATATCTTCAAAGTTGAAAGGAACTTTTTCTACCTGCGGCCTTTGCTTCTTGAATTTGGCAACAGCGGCTTCCAGTTCATCTTCATCAATAGGTTTTAGAAGGTAGTCGATGCTGTTGAGTTTAAAAGCCTGAAGGGCATATTCATCATAAGCCGTAGTAAAGATTATCGCACTTTCAACGGTTACTGCATCAAAGATTTCAAATGAAAGTCCGTCACTGAGTTGAATGTCAAGAAATATCAAATCTGGATGTTCTTCACTCTTGAACCAGTTTACTGCCTCTTCAACGGAGTTTAATTGTGTCAAAACATTGAGATTTATTGCTTCAAGCATACGTGATAATCGGCGTGCTGCGGGCTTTTCATCTTCAATAACCAATACATTCATCTGTTAAATTTTAATATTTACCAATTATTCCCAGCGCCCCATATTGGATTTAGGAGATTGATCTCGCTCCATAAATTCTTTTATTTTGCGCTCTTCCCAATCCCTTGTAATTATGGGATTCCAGTTAAAAGCTTTAGCTGCTTGAAAAATCAACCCAATTCCCCAACCAGCAGCTGCCCATAAAAACCAGGGATGAGACCATTCATTCACATAATAATTTACCGCAGCAATTGCTCCTATAACTACAATATAGCTGAATAAACTTCCATAAAACTTCTTGATTTCAGCTACCTGCTCTTTTGCTTTGAGATACCGGCTTTGTTGTTCAAAATTTTCCATAATACGTTGTTTTATGCTGTAAAATTGCAGTGAAATAAGCACCGAAACCACTTATCCTTACCCAACTGTCATTTTAAGGAGTTCAATTGTTATAAATTGTTTTTATCTTTTTCCATCAATTCTTCAATCTTACGTTGTTCCCAGTCCTTACCTAAAATAGGATTCCAACCAAATACCTCAGCACCGTGAAAAAAGAGTCCTAACCCCCAGCCAACAGCTGGAAAAAGCACCCAGGGAAAATTTGATGAATATATATTAAGGCCTATCAACGCTGGAATCAAAAGGCAGTACATCCCCAGATTAATATAAAAACCCTTTAATTTAGAAACGTGCTCTTTAGCCATTGCATATTTCTTCTCTTGCAGATAATTCTCAGTATTCATATTAGCAGGTTTTAGTTGACGGGTTAAGGTAGGTAGCTTTATTATAAATTCACTTTCGGTTTTATCTACGAAAACTTCTCTCATTGTAAGAAGAGTATAGCGTTGCCTGATATTCAGAAGGCCTACACCACTACCCTTATCCAATATTTTCTTGGGCTGAAGATTATTGCGAACGATCAGATAACCGGCTTCTTCTTCAATGGTAATTTTTAATTGGCGTTTACCACTTACTACATTATGCTTAACAGCGTTTTCCAAAACCAGTTGTAAAGCCAGAGGCACCATACGGGCTTCGGGAGCCTTTAGCGTTTGCGGCATAGTAAAAACAATACTATCCTCATATCGCATTTTAAGTAAAGTCATATACGTTTTTGCAAAAGCAAGTTCTTCTTCAAGACTCACTAAGTCTTTATTCTTTTGCTCCAACACATAGCGGTATACTTTAGATAACGAGGTTGTAAATCGCTGCGCCTGATCAGGGTTTTCGTCTATGAGACTGGTTAAAACATTTAAACTATTAAATAAAAAATGTGGATCAAGCTGGTTTTTAAGTGCATCAAACTGTGCAGAAGCAGTACCAGCTAGAATTTTTTGCTCTTTTAATTGGGTTTCCTTCTGTTGTTTGTAGAAGTAGAAAAAATAAAAGATGCTGTTTACTACTAAAGAGACGATAAGTGGAATCCAATAGTCACTCAGATCTTCATTTTCAAAGAATACAGCTAAAGTTCTCTTTTTCCAGAAGTAAATAAGACTTAAACGTATAAGGAATACGCCCAAAACAGAAATCAGCATTCCGCTTATAATTGCAGGAATCGTACGTTTAACAGTGAAGAAATTCGATTTATAGGTATGATGATAATACCTGTAAACTCCCATATTTAAGAGATACAGTACAATCGAATATAGCATACTTATTGTAAAATCCTGGGTAAGTGCTTTATTAAAAGAAATTGTATTTCCGCCCAGAATATGGATAAGGATAAAAACCAGATAAATAGCTACTCCTACTAACAGGGCTTTTAAAAGTTCCTTTATAATAAGGTTTATCATAAAATGTTTTTACAAACTGTATCGCAAGTGGCAACAGTATTTTTAAAGGTATCATATTCTTCAGACTTCAAAAATTGATTTTTTAGTTCAGTATCAGAGCTAATAAAAATCTCATCTGTTTGAATACCGGTGAACGATAGGGAAAGATTAAGCAGATAAACTAATAAATTGACCATAATCCTTGAGTTTATAATTCCATTCAAAGATGTCAAACAAATCTGTACTCAAAATATGTTTATAACCCAATTGTAAAAAAACTAAGATGAATTGTATCAGGTTCAATTTGGTGCCAGAACGTTAACAATCCCATAAAAAGTTTTTGCCCTCAGATCGTTTAGTATTTTTGTGATAATAACCTAATTATTAATGCGATCACACATACCCTATACGTTCTTTTTCACCCTATTTCTGATAGGTTTTTTAGTCTCTTGTGCCAGTAGACAAACACAGTTCAGAGATCCTGAACATGCTATGATTCAAACTCTGGCAGATACCTCCACATTTAGAAGCTTCTACATCATTGGAAATCTAGGGGCTGATAAAAAAGGTCCTAATAAAACCTTGCTTAACGCATTTAAAAGATTACAGGCTACAAATGCATCAAAAGAGGATTATCTGTTACTTGCCGGTGATAATATTTATCCTGATCTGGATGAAAAAAGTGATACCGAAGAGCAACTTAAACCACTTATTAATCTTGTAAAAACTTTCAGAGGAAAATCATTAATTGTTCCTGGAGAACACGAGTGGAATGATCGCGGAGTAAAAGGTGTTGAAGATATTGAAGATCTCATTGAAGAAAAGATGGGAAAAGACAACCAATTTCAACCTGAAAACGGATGCCCTCTTGAAGTGATCGATGTTGATGATCAAACCGAAATTGTGATCGTCGATTCTCAATGGTATATAGAAGATTGGAGCAAACAATCTGGTTTTAATGATAAATGTGCTATTAAAACTCGCGTGCAATTCTTAACGCTGCTCAAAGACGAAGCTCGAAAAGCCCGTCACAAAAATGTTATTCTCTATATGCATCACCCACTCTTTTCTAACGGAATTTATGGGGGTGAAATGAGCACCCGGGCATTTTACAGACCTTCAGCCGAAAATGCATACATCCCAGGAGTTGGTTTTTTATGGGCATTTGCTCGTACCCAGGGAGGTATTTCTAAGCAAGATCAATTCAACCCACTTATGAATGAGTTGATGCAGGAAATAAAATTAATGTCTATTGAGCTCCCCAGACTATTTGTGGTATCTGCCCACGAGCAATCGCAACAATACATTGAGAACGGAAATATTCGACAATTGATTTCAGGAACAGCTGCAAAAAGTGAATATGCACGTTTAGGTAAAGATGGAATTTTTGCTTCAGTACAACCGGGAATCTCTGAATTACGAATATTTGAAAACGGAGCGTCAACCGTTCATTTCTACGAACTAGACGAAACCGGAAATCTTTCGGAACGTTTTTCAAAAGAAAGTTATGCTGCGCCTGAAAAATATCCGCTAGATTCACTTCCTACTAATTTTCCTAAAACAGAAACCGCAAGTATTTATCCTAAAGAATTGGTTGATGTAACTGCAGCATTTGAAAAAAAATGGGGAAAGCACCATCGCGATCTGTATGGTCTGGATATTAATGTTCCCGTCGTTCTCCTCGACACCCTTTATGGTGGGTTAACAGTGGAACGTGCTGGTGGAGGTCACCAGACGCAATCGCTTAGACTCGTTGATGCTGATGATCGTGAATACAATATGCGCGCACTGGCAAAAGATCCTTATGAGTTTTTAAAAGCTATGGGGTATGATGACCTCAATGCTCAGGAATACTTTCAGGGTACGTTACCCGCACGACTAATTGAAGATTTTTATACCGCTTCGCACCCATATGGGGCATTTGCTATACCAAGATTGGCAGGAGCTGCAGATCTTAATCATACTCACCCAAAGGTTTATTACATTCCAAAACAAAAAACTCTGGGCGACTTTAATGAAACACACGGCGATCGCTTGTATATGGTTGTTGAAAAGCCAGATGATGACTTCAACGGGAGCCATATGTTTGGTTTTAATGAAGATATTGAAAGTACAGCCGATCTTTTTGAAGCAATCCGGGAAGATGAAAAGAATAAAATTGATGAGCAGGCCTATATCAAAGCTCGTGTATTTGACATGCTAGTAGGTGATTGGGATCGTCATGAAGATCAATGGCGCTGGGCAGAGCGCATGAATGAAGACAGTACCTATTCCTACATCGCTATTCCACGTGATCGGGATCAGGTCTTCTCAAAATTTGATGGGAAGTTCATTAAGACCATGCAGAAGTTTATGGCTGGTACCCGCGAACTAGGAAATTACGGACCAGATATCGAATTTGTTAGAGGCTTTTCAGAAAGTGCAATCAATCTGGATCGAGCTGTACTTCAGAATTCTGATAAAGCTGATTGGCTAGAAGCCGTTGCTTATATAGAAGAGCGCATCACTCCTGATGTAGTTGAAAAAGCTTTTAAAGAAATGCCTAAGGAGGTTCAGAATGAAGACTGGAAACAATTACAACAAGATTTACTGGCGCGTAAGAAAAACCTGCGCAGCATAGTTGATCGATATTATGAATACTTTATTGACTTTCAAACTTTGAAAGGCACCGATAAAGACGACCACTTCTATATTGAACGCTTTGAAGACGGCAAGACTGCTATTAAGGCCTATCGAATCAAAGATGGCAAGGACGGCACGTTACTTTTTGATCGAATTTTTGATCCTAAGGAAACTCGTGAAATATGGATTTATGGTTTAGATGACGATGATGTATTTACGGTCACTGGCAATTCCCGATCTAAAATTAAACTGGTTATAGCCGGCGGGCAGGATGATGATGTGTATGAAATAAAAAATGGAAGAAATCTAACTATCTATGATCAACGTGAAGGCAATGAAGTAAAAGAAAATAAAGGTGCTCGACTGCGTTTTAGCAATACCTACGAAAATCATATCTACGACTCAGAACGCAGACCAGATGAAGCTAAGAAATTTGGTTTGAGCCTGCCTTACAATCCAGATTGGGGAGTTGCACCTCATTTGCGAATTACACGTCAAAAACTCGGTTTTGAACGCAATCCGTTTACCTCTCAATTTGTTTTGGATGCGCAGTATATTTCGTTAACTCAGGCTGCCGTGTTTAAAGGAGAAGTTCATTTCAGTAATATTTTCCCGGAATGGAATTTACTCATTGGTGCCGGAGTGACAACAAATAATTACACTGAAAATTTCTTCGGTTTTGGAAATGAAACGATGAATAATACTTCCGATTATGATGTAAATCGTCTGCTTAACCAGCAATTTGAATATACTACAGGAGTTTATTACAAGGGCAAATATGGCAGCTCTTTTGAAGCAAAACTTGCCTATCAGCATTACGCTTTTGAAGATTCAGCCTTCTTAAATTTAGGCAATGCTACCAATCAGAATAAATACGGAAGCATTAAAATCAACTACTCTTACCATAGTGTTGATGATGAAAAATTCCCAACTCGGGGTATGCAGTTCAACGCCAAAGGAGGAATTTATGATAATCTGACTAACACGACTACCTTTTTTGCTGCAGACCCTTCACTCACTTTTTGGAATGCAATTGACAGTTCGCGTGATTTAGTAATTAAAACTCAGGTTTCAAGTGAAATGCGCTTTGGTGATCCTGCACCATTCTTTCAATCTGCACAACTAGGAGCTTTGACTGGATTACGCAGTTACCGAATTGATCGTTTTGCAGGAGACAAGTCCTTAAGAGGTTCAGCTGATTTAAATTACCAGTTTAAGCCTTTAAAAACAGCTTTGTTCCCATTGCGGTCTTATCTATTTGCGGGTTATGATTTAGGTAGAGTTTGGTATGCAAATGAAAGTTCAGAGCGCTGGTATGACAGTTACGGTGGCGGAATTCACATGAGTATGGGTGGATTTTTAAGTGGTAACATTGCTTATTTTACGGGGGATGAAGGCGGCCGTTTTACTTTCGGTGTAAATTTTGGCCTCTAGAATTACATCAATGTAACCGGTGTTACCCCGACTAAGGTTAGGGTGTACTATCTTTGACTTTATAAAGACGAATTACCATGACTATAGAACAGATTTACACCGGATGTTTGGCTCAGGGAGCTTATTATATTGAGAGTAATGGCGAAGCCGCAGTTATCGATCCATTACGCGAAGTAAAACCTTATATAGAGCGTGCAGCAGCAGATAAAGCTTCTATAAAATATATTTTTGAAACACATTTCCATGCCGATTTTGTGAGTGGTCACGTTACGCTTGCAAAAGAAACCGGAGCTGAAATAGTGTATGGGCCTAATGCCAAAACTTCTTTTGATGCCATCATCGCAGAAGACAATCAAGAGTTTAAAATTGGTGCAGTTACCATACGAGTTTTGCATACTCCAGGTCACACTATGGAAAGTACGACCTTCTTACTAATTGATGAAAACGGAAAGAATCATGCAATTTTTAGTGGTGACACCTTGTTCTTAGGTGATGTAGGAAGACCAGATCTTGCACAAAAAGCTAAAGAATTAACCCAGGAAGATCTCGCAGGTTATTTATATGACAGCTTGCGCAATAAGATTATGCCTCTGGCAGATGATGTGATTGTATATCCTGCACACGGTGCTGGTTCAGCTTGTGGTAAAAATATGAGTAAAGAAACCGTTGATACACTAGGTAATCAGAAAAAGACCAACTATGCACTGCGTGCAGATATGACCAAGGCAGAATTTATTGAAGAAGTAACTGATGGGTTATTACCTCCACCTTCTTATTTTCCTTTAAACGTAAAAATGAATAAGGAAGGTTACGATGATATCGATGAGGTCTTAGAGCGTGGTACCCGCGAGCTTACACCAGATGCTTTTGAAGCAGCTGCAAATGAAACGGGCGCGGTAATTCTAGATGTTAGACATCAAAACGACTTTGCAAAAGGTCATATCCCTAGATCTATATTTATTGGTATAGATGGTGGTTTTGCTCCCTGGGTTGGTGCGCTTATCGCAGATACCGAGCAGCCTATTTTACTTGTAGCCGATGAAGGTCGTGAAGAAGAAACTATTACCCGACTATCACGTGTAGGTTTTGATGGCACTTTAGGTTATCTTAAAGGAGGTTTTAAAGCCTGGGAAGATGCAGGTAAGCAGACCGACTCTGTAAAATCTGTACCCGCTAGCGAATTGGAAACAGCTGTTAAAGCAGATGCCAATACACCTGTTTTTGATGTGCGTAAACCCGGTGAATTTGAAGCTGAACACCTGGAAGTGGCCGAGAGTACTCCTCTAGATTACATCAACAAACATTTAAGCGAGTTCCCTAACAAAGAAGAATTTTACATTCACTGTGCAGGTGGTTATCGCAGTATGATCGCAGCAAGTATTTTGAAAAGTCGAGGTATCCACAATCTAATCGATGTTCAGGGTGGTTATAAGGCTATAAAAGAAACGGAATTGAAAACGACCAATTTTGTTTGTCCTTCAACTATAAAAAAATAAGAATGATGCGAATTATATTATGTTTGCTTTTGCTATTAGGAGTTAGTTTTCAGGCAGAAGCACAAGATCAAAAACATATTGTATTAGAAAAAGAAGCTTTTAAAGATAGTATCCTTGCTCAGGATGTTGTTATTCTAGATGTACGCAGAGCGGAAGAGTTTGAAGCTGGTCATCTGGAAAAGGCGCTTAACTATAATGTACTTGATTCCGTAAATTTCAGAATTCAGGTTGAAAATCTAGATACCAGTAAACCTGTATATTTGTACTGCAGATCGGGTAACCGAAGCGGAAAAGCAGCAGTTATAATGTAAGAAATGGGTTTTGAAAAACTTTACGACCTGAAAGGTGGTTACCTGGGCTGGGTCAAGGAAGATTCAGTTACTCCGAAAAACGAGTAAAAGTGATTAAATGATATTTTTAAAGGCTGTTTAATTTCTAGACAGCCTTTTTTATTTAGAATAAGCTGCACGAGATTCTACAATAGCATCAAAATTAGCATTAGCCCATTGTACCAAACTTTTTAAATGCGGAATTAAAGAACTACCGCGCTCGCTCAATTGATATTCTACCCGGGGTGGAATCTCGGGATATTGGGTGCGAATGATGAGTCCGTCTGCCTCCAACGATTTCAACGTAACAGCCAGCATTTTCTGTGAAATGGTATCAATCAACTTATGAATCTCATTAAAACGCAACACTTTTTCGTCTTCAAGAACCAGTAATACTAAGGTGGACCACTTGTCTCCAAAGCGATCTAAGACATTACGCACCGGGCAATTCTCAGTGTCTGCAAATTTTTTAAATGTATTTCCCATTATAACCAATTGATTTTCAACATTACTAACCTCAAAGTGAGTTAACTACAAATTTGTAAGTTCTTTTATTATACAATTGCAGTAATTATATTTGGTTACCAAAAGTAAGTAAATAACTAAAATATATAAAAATAATGAGTACCTATTTAATTACCGGTGCGACCGGAAGCCTGGGAAACAGTGTAGCAAAATATCTTTTAAAATCGGTTAAAACATCTGAAATTGCTGTACTAGTAAGAGATAAGAATAGTGATAAAGCTAATGAATTGAAAGAATTAGGTTTTGAACTTCGAGAGGGAGATTATGATAATCCAGAACAACTTGCAGCTGCATTTGAAGGTGTAGAAATTCTTTACTTTGTTTCATCGAGCGATATCACTTCTCGCGTTACTCAACATAAAAATGTAGTAGAAGCTGCGAAGAAAGCGGGAGTTAATCATATTGTATATACCAGTGCTGGTCGCAAAGATGAGAGTGCAGATTCTCCTGTCGCGCTTGTTATGGAGGCTCATATCAAAACCGAAAACTGGTTAAAAGAGTCAGGGTTAATCTACACCATTCTAAGACACAATTTATATGCCGAAGTAATAGCATTATTTCTAGGTGCTAAAGAAACGCTCCTTAATTCAAAAACAATTTTCTTACCAACAGGTAACGGAAAAACAGGTTTTGCATTGCGTGATGATCTCGCACAGGCAGGAGCGGCAGTGTTGAAAGATTCTGCTAAGCATCAGAATAAAATTTACACCCTTGATGGTCCGGAATCTATAGACTTTGCAAAAGTATCTGAAATCCTTAGTTCAATTACCAATACTGAAATTGCATACGTTTCACCAGATGTAGAAACTTTTAAATCGACGATGACATCCTACGGCGTACCAGAAGAAGCGATACAGATGATGCTTGCTTTTTCGTTAGGAATTGCTCAGGGAGAATTTGATTCAGACTCAAAAGATCTGGAGCAATTATTAGGTAGAAAACCAAAAGATGTAGCAGCATTCTTAGAGCAGGTATATAGTTAATCTGAAGTAGATTTATAAAATTAAAAAGGCTATCTGTTGAGATAGCCTTTTTGATTATCAAGTATGTTTTGGCAACTAGCGCTTCTTAATTTCAGGACCACCTTCTTTACCAACAATGACGAGACTTGTAGTATCCAGAAAAAGTCCGGTTTCAACAACACCTGGGATTTTAAGTAATTTTAGCTCAAGCGCCTTTAAATCATCAACCTCGTAGATATCTATATCTAGAATGTTATTATTTTCATCGGTGCGGTATTCACCATCACCCTTCATACGTTGCACCGGTTTTAAACCTTCAGCCTCGAGATAGTTTTTGATTTGTTTGGTCGCAAAAGGGATAACCTCTACGGGAAGTTTAAAAGCCCCCAGTTTCTTCACGTCTTTACTACTATCGGCAATAATTATGTTGAATTTAGTATTCCAGGCCAGGATTTTTTCGCGTAGCAACGCCCCGCCTCCACCTTTTATAAGTTGAAAGTCGCCATCAAACTCATCTGCACCATCAATAGTCACGTCAATATGATCAATTTCATGAAGTTCAACGATTTTTATGCCCAATTCTTTCGCAAGCTTTTCGGTTGCATCAGATGAAGGAACACAGGTTAGATTCATCCCATCTGCAACAAGTTTGCCAACGGCTTCAATCATATGCTTAGCTGTTGATCCGGTCCCGAGACCTAAAACCATATTATCCTTAACGTATTTAACAGCTTCAAGCGCTGCCTGCTTTTTTTCCTGATCTGGTGTCATGCTGGTAGTTGTAAACTTTAAGTTCTAAAATTAAATTATTTTCGGAGGAAGCGCGCATAATCTTCTGGCGTATCTAAATCTATAAGTAAATTTTCTGCCTCAACTGTAATGACGTGCTCATCTGGATTATTCAGCAGTATACCCGCACCAGTATCTCCCTGAAGCTTAACTAATTGATTGAAATAGGATTTAGGAAAAAATGCGGGTACTCCCCTTTTCTTCCCATAATTGGATGCGATCAAAGATTCCGGATGTTTATCCGCCAGCTGAAAAATTTCATTTAAAAAAAGGTTATCTACGAGTGGTTGATCAGCAAGCATTACCACTGCTGCTTCATAATTATTCATCTGAGCCCAGTGAATTCCGCATTTTAAACTACTGCTCAAACCAGATTCCCAATCTTTATTCACAACAAATTCGCATTTGGAATGGTGAGATATACTTGATTTAATTTCGTCTGCATGAGCTCCAAGAATACAAAGTACTGCTGTTGCATCACTTTGCAATGCTTGTTTTATGGCGTGTTCAATTAAAGTTTCAGAGCCTATATTTAGAAGTTGTTTGGGTTTACCCATACGGCTCGACTTACCTGCGGCGAGAATTAGAATCGCCGTTCGCCTCATAATGATTTAGGATTAACGCGGTGCATAGCAGACAGGGGTTGTGCATCTCGATTTCTGATTTTAGCTAAAATTTCTGCAAGAATAGAAAGCGCAATTTCTTCAGGAGTAATTGAACCGATATCAAGCCCTGCCGGACTATTAATCGCATCTAAAAAATCAGGATTTAAGTCTGGTGCGTAATCAAATAGTTCATTTTTTAAATTTTCCCTGCGTTTTACAGAACCTAAAATTCCCAAATAACTAAAAGATTCTTCTTTCAATTTTACCAGATATTGCAAATCCTGCGCGTAGTTATGTGTCATAAGCACCACTGCAGTTTCTACATCTAAACTTCCAGGCACAAACGTATCTGCATTACCACCACTTACTTTAGAAGCTCCTGGAAAGTCTTTCAACTCCTTTGTATCTTTTATTGAAGTTATAACTTCAACCTGCCAACCGAGCATTGCCGCCATCGAACACAATTTTACCGCATCGTGCTCACCTCCTACAATTAGCAATTTGAAACGCGGTTTCAACTTCTGGGTAAATATTAAATTCTCTGGATTTACTTGCGGTTGAAAATCGGTATGGAAAGAGATTTTTTGGCCGTCTTTTAAAAGTAAATACGAACCAAAATCTCCGATTATTTCATCTTGTTTTGTGTAAACTGAATTGATTTCAAATGATGAACGATTAGATAGAATTTTATCAAATTCTAGATTCAATATTTCTGAAGCTTCAAAAAGTTCCAGTAAAATATAGAGAACTCCCTCACAACCTAATCGGTATCTCCCGTCATAGGTCATCATCTTTGCCTTTCCGGTTTTAAAAACAGTCTCGGTACGCCTTAAAACTTCTTTCTCTACACAACCACCACTCACCGCACCGGTCATTCTACCGTTTTCAGCAATAAGCATACGCACACCAGGCTTGCGATAAGACGAGCCGTCTAGAGCAACAACTGTAGCCAAAACAGAACGTATTCCTTCGGCTTTATAAAGATTTGCCTGATTTAAAATTTCTAAAAACTCGTGAGTCATTTCAGTTTTATTGCTTTAGCATTAAAGATAAAACATTGAGATTAAAACTGAGGTTTGCAAAACTCAGTCCTTATTGCAGAATTAATTTTAAGCCACGTTTACACCAAAAAGATGACCTATAAATGCGCTAGCCAACATTGCTAAAGTTCCCCAAATTGTAATGCGCAATACCGCAGTACTCATCTTAGAGCCTCCTGTGCGGGCAGCCAGTGCTCCTAAAATTGCAAGAAAGGCAATCGCTGCTGCATACTGTATATATTCCATTGAATTCACGGGAGCTAAAAATGCTACCAAAACCGGAAGTGCACCACCCACAGTAAAGGCTGCACCACTACTCAACGCTGCCTGTAAAGGTCGCGCCTGTGTGATTTCGTGCATCCCGAGTTCGTCACGAGCATGAGCTTCTAGTGCGTTATGTGCCGTAAGTTGCCTGGCAACTTCAAGAGCAGTTCCCTCATCCAATCCTCGTTGTATATAAATAGCTTTGAGTTCGTGAAGTTCGGCTTCAGGCATAGTTGCCAGTTCTTCTTCCTCACGCTTGAGATCTGCTTTTTCAATATCGCTTTGCGAACTAACCGAAACATATTCTCCGGCTGCCATAGAAAGTGCACCGGCAACAATGCCCGCCACACCAGCCAAAATTATCGGTTCTCGGGTAGAGCTTGCCGCTGCCACGCCAATTACCAGACTAGCTGTAGATAAAATTCCGTCGTTTGCTCCCAGAACAGCAGCCCGAAGCCAGCCGCTACGTTGGGCATAATGATTTTCGTCTTGCATAGGCCTAAATTACTGCGAAAAATCAAAGAGTTCAACTAATGACTGGGATTTGACAAACTTTTAAACCTGGACTCACTTCAGAGATTTTATAATAAACTTTAACTTGCAGGTCAAGTATTCTATAGATGACACTAGTATTTGCAACCCATAACGAGAACAAACTAAAGGAAATTCAGGCTTTAATGCCAGACAACATTCAATTGAAAAGCCTTACACAAATAGGCTGTAATGAAGAAATAATTGAAAATGCTGATACGATTGAAGGCAATGCACTTATAAAAGCTCGTTATGTTAAGGAAAAATATGGTTTTGACTGCTTTGCAGATGATACAGGCCTTGAGGTTGAAGTGCTAAATGGTGAACCGGGAGTTTATAGCGCCCGTTATGCCGGTGAGACTAAAAGTGCTTCAGCAAATACTGAAAAGCTTCTAAACAAGTTAAAATCGCACAAAAACCGAAGTGCCCAGTTTAAAACAGTTATAGCACTTTGTACATCAAATGATGAACATCTTTTTGAAGGTATATGTAAAGGTATTATAATCGAAGAGCCACGTGGCGATGGTGGTTTTGGCTACGATCCTGTTTTTATACCTGAAGGTTATGATAGGACCTTTGCAGAAATGGAGTTGTCTGAGAAAAATAAAATTGGTCACAGAGGTCGTGCTATTCAAAAGCTTTTAAAGTTTTTCGATAAAAAAAATTTTTAGGATGTCTGCCTTTCGTGATTAAAAATTGGGGTCATATGCTTACCAAAAGACATTCCATTTTTAAAATAGAATATCACCAGAGTTGCCAAAACCCCATTCAACCAACATAAAACACTTATTTACAAGTTTTTAAATCAAAGCCGTCAATCACCTTTTACTAAGCTAATTAACTGTATCTTTGCGCCCTCTTAAATCGACGATGATTTGAGATAATTCTTAAATATGAATACATTTAAAGCGTTAGGACTTAATGAGGCTATTTTGCAGGCTGTATCCGACATGGGATTTACAGAACCTTCAGACGTTCAGGAGAAAGCCATCCCGGTCCTACTAAAAGAGTCGACAGACGTAGTCGCCCTCGCACAGACGGGTACCGGTAAAACAGCAGCATTTGGTTTTCCGCTTATTCAAAAAGTTGATGCAAACAGTCGCAAAACTCAAGGATTGATTCTCTCTCCTACCCGCGAATTGTGTTTGCAGATTACAAACGAACTTAAAAACTACGCTAAACACGTTAAAGGTTTAAATACCGTAGCGGTTTATGGTGGTGCAAACATACAGGAGCAGGCTCGTCAGATTTCGAGAGGTGCTCAAATTATTGTTGCAACTCCAGGTCGTATGCAGGATATGATGCGTCGCAACCTGGTTGATATTACAGGTATTGATTATTGTGTATTGGATGAGGCTGATGAAATGTTGAATATGGGCTTCTATGAAGACATTACCACCATTTTAGCCGATACTCCAAAGGAAAAACAAACCTGGCTTTTTTCAGCAACAATGCCAAAAGAAGTTGCTCGTATTGCCAAGCAGTTTATGAAAAGTCCTATTGAAATTACAGTAGGCACCAAAAACGAAGGTGCAGATAGCGTTTCTCACGAGTACTATCTGGTTAATGCAAGAGACCGTTATCAGGCTCTTAAACGTCTTGCAGATGCGAATCCTGAGATCTTCTCAGTAGTTTTTTGCCGCACCAAACGCGATACCCAAAAAGTTGCCGAACAATTAATTGAAGATGGTTACAATGCTTCAGCGCTTCACGGTGACTTGAGTCAGAATCAGCGTGATCTGGTAATGAAAAGTTTTAGAGCCAGACAAATTCAAATGCTTGTTGCCACAGACGTTGCTGCTCGTGGTATTGATGTTGATGATGTTACACACGTAATCAACTATCAATTGCCAGACGAGATTGAGACTTATACGCACAGAAGTGGTCGTACCGGTCGTGCAGGAAAAACCGGAATTTCTATGGTGATTGTTTCAAAAAGTGAAATGCGTAAAATACGCACGCTTGAAAAAATCATCAATAAACAATTTGTACAAAAAGAAATTCCAACAGGAATGGAAATTTGTGAAGTTCAATTGATGCACCTTGCCAATGACATTCGCAATACCAAAATCAACGAAGAGATCAACCCTTATTTGTACAGCATAAATGAAGTGCTAGAAGGTTTGAGTCGTGAAGAATTAATTAAGAAAGTATTCTCTGTAGAGTTTACCCGATTCTTCAACTATTATCAAAAAACCAAAGATCTTAATGTCGCTGTAAAAGCGGATATGATGGAGGAATCTGGAGAATCTACCCGTTTCTTTATCAACGTAGGATCTAAAGATGGTTTTGACTGGATGAGTCTAAAAGATTTTCTTAAAGACACAACCGGTTTAGGCGAGGGTATATACAAGGTAGATTGTAAAGATTCGTTTTCATTTTTCAATACCAATACTGATAACAAAGATACCATCCTGGCTTTATTTGAAGACTTCAAATTACAGGGCAGACAGATACACGTAGAAGTTACTAAGGATACCCGTGGTGGTGGTAACGGAAAACGTAAACGCAATGATCGTAAAGGTGGTAAAAGACGTGACGATTTTGGAGATGGAGGCTTCCGTAAAAAAGGAAGTTCTGGTAAAAAAGAACGTCGCAGCAGTAGCAGTGAACGTAAAGGCAAACGCAAACCAGACGGACCAAAAGAAAATAAGAGTCCATTTTCAGGTAAGCGCAGACGCCGGGACCGATAAATTTTTATTTAATGAGACGGAATTGTCACTTTTGGTATGATTTTTCCGTCTCTTTATATAAATTGGCTTCCAATATGAAAAAACTCTTTTTACTGATACTTTTTATAGCTCCTATTTTACTATCGGCACAAGAAACGGTGCTTTCTAAAAGTGACGGGGAAAATGAAGAATTTATAATAGGTACTGTACTCAATTCCTCTACAGATGAACCTTTAGAAGGTGTTAATATAATAAACCTGAATTCGGTACGTGGTACTACTACAAATGCTGAAGGTAATTTTAAGCTTAGAGCACAGGTTAATGACACACTCTTTTTCTCGTTCTTGGGTTTTAAAAGTTTACAAGTGCGTGTGACCAACGACTGGAAACGTTTTGGGGATGTAAAAGTAAAAATGACTGAAAGTGGGATTGCACTTGAAGAAGTTGTAGTAAAAGATGTGGAGCTTACCGGTTATTTAGAAATCGATGCTAAAAATGTTCCAGTTTACAAGAACGTGCGCTACAGTATATCTGGTTTAGACACAGCCTATGAAGCTGGTGTCTCACAACCAGGGGCTATTAATAAAGTGATAAGCGCGATATTCAACCCCGCAGATTTCTTAAATAAAGTCTTTTCTAATAAGAGTTCGCAAATGCGAAAACTGCGTAAAATGAAAGAAGACGATAATATCAGAAATCTTTTAATCACCAAGTTTGACCGGGAAACACTTACTGCATTACTTCAGGTTCCTAAAGAAGATATTGAAGCTATATTAAGCCGTTGTGATTATTCGGAAAATTTTGTGAAAACAGCAAATGATCTACAGATTTTGGATGCCTTAAGCAGTTGCTACGAAGAATACCGGGTGCTTAATCGCGATCGCTAATCGATTTTCTATTTCATACTGTGTAAAGCAATACGGTTACCTTCGGTATCTGTAAACAGTGCCATATAACCGTAATCTTCAGAAATTTGGGTTTTCTCCTGTAAAACTTTTCCTCCTGCATCAATCACTTTTGAAAGTGGAATTTGCACATCTTCTGCAGCAAAGTAAATAAGAGTACCTTCAGCTGAGGGTGTGTATGCATTATGTTGCACCAGACTTCCTGTTGGTCCTTCTTCAGGTCTAGGAAACCAACCCATTTTAAAATTGCCAAAAGACACCACATTTATTTCAATTTCCAAAATGGCTTCATAGAAGGTTTTGGCTCTTTCAATATTACGAGCAGGAATTTCAAACCAGGCTATTAGATTTTTCATAATGAATTATATTAATCAGCTTAAAGTTCGTTTTTATTATTTAATAAAACTACTGAATATCAATATCTTAACTTGTTAATCACTGCAATTATAGAAGTAAGCGTCCAAATCCCTTCAAGAATTATAAAAGGCCAGTAATTCAACAATATACTAGCGGCGCAAGCCATTGCCGCACCAGTTATATTAAGTATAATAAATGACCAATCTGAAGTCTTGATTATGCTTCTTAAATTTAATATATACGCTATTAGAATTTGAAATACACCTAAAGCACCCAACCAATCTACAAACGTCATAGTGCCTGTCTATTAAAATTCTCACAGAGCGCATCAAAATCTTTAAGGTTGCGCTTCAACCAAAACAATTTAATTTCTGCAATCTCCAGAGGCTTTAATTTCCAGTCTAGCGAAGAGTTGCGTAAACGCTGTGTAAGCTCCTGCAATAAAATAGCGGCGCAAACCGAGATATTGAGACTTTGTGTAAATCCAAATGTTGGTATGTAGATATAGGCATCTGCAGCTTCAATTACGGTGTCTGTCAATCCATCCTTTTCGCTACCAAAAAACAAGGCTGTAGGTTTATCTAATTTAAAATCCTCAAGCTTGTGAGCAGTATGGTGCGGAGTGGTAGCAACAATCTGATAGCCTTTGGACTTTAATGTTGAAAGAGCAGTTTTGGTACTATCGTAACGATGAACTGATGTCCATTTTTGAGCCCCCATCGCAATTTCACGATCAATACGCTTACCTTTTAATTCTTCAATGACGTGCATATCCTGAACCCCAAATGCATCACAACTACGCATCACAGCGCTTGTGTTGTGCAAATGACCAACATCTTCAATAGCCACAGTTAGAAAGCGGGTACGCTGAGCACTTACTTGCTTAAAAAGTTCCTGTCTGCGGGGTGTAAGATAGGTTTCAAGATAATTAATGAGATCTTCTTCCATAGATACCGAAAATAAAAAAACCCGGTCAAATGACCGGGTTTTTAATTGTATTAATATCAATTCAAATTATTCAACATTTGAACCTACATTTCCTTGAGCCACAAGTGTACTCAATTCAGTAGCACTTAAATGTACATTGATATAGCCGTCAATAGCTACCATCTCATCATATGAAATTGCATCACCTCCATTTGCGGTTCCGTCTTCTGCATTGTAAGCAGAAACGTGAGTTTGGCTCATTCCACTTGTACCATCTACGGTAGCTAACGTGATTAAGATATCACCGGGAGCTTCAGCAACAGAACCTGCGTGAATGTGAGCAGGATGCATCCCTCCCATTGGAGTTCCATCAAGATCAAGAGTCACAAGCGTTTCACCACTCTTACGCTCAGCAAAAGTTGCAGTACCCATAATACCAGGTACGTCTTTGGTTGCAAGATCATAAGTTTTACTCATACCAGTAAGTTCATTCTGACCTATGTCTCCCTGAGCAACTAAGGTAGCAAGATCATCCGCACTTAAATGGAAGTTAATATACCCATCAAAGTCAAGTAAATCATCGTAGCCGATTTCAGTACCATCGTTGAGTTCTTCGATATGAGTTACACTCATTCCTGTAGCACCATCCACTGAAGTAAGCGTTTTAGCAATTCCACCTCCCTGAACAGCAGAGTTATTATGTATATGTCCTGGGTGCATTCCACCTGCGGTTGTACCATCTAACATTACGGTTACAAGAGCAGCTCCACTTTTACGTTTAGCGAAAGTTGCAGTTCCCATGATACCAGGCACATCTTTGGTTACAAGATCGTATTCCTTAGTATCTCCAGTAAGTTCGTTTTCACCTATATCGCCCTGAGCAACTAAGGTAGCAAGATCATCAGCACTTAAATGGAAGTTAATATATCCGTCAAAGTTTAATAATTGGTCGTAACCAATCTCTGTACCATCATTAAGCGCTTCAATATGTGTTACACTCATTCCGGTTGTGCCATCTAAGGTAGTAAGAGTCTTCGCGATACCACCAGTTTCGGCAGCTGAGTTATTGTGAATATGACCTGGGTGCATGCCGCCATCAGGAGTGCCGTCTAACATAACTGTTACTAAAGCAGCACCACTTTTACGTTTAGCAAAAGTAGCTGTACCACTAATACCAGGCACGTCTTTGGTCACAAGATCGTATTCTTTAGTATCTCCGGTAAGTTCGTTTTCACCTATGTCACCCTGAGCAACTAAGGTAGCAAGATCATCTGCACTTAAATGGAAATTAATATATCCGTCAAAATTTAATAATTGGTCGTAACCTATTTCTGTACCATCATTAAGTTCCTCAATATGCGTTACACTCATTCCGGTAGTACCATCTAAGGTAGTAAGAGTCTTCGCGATTCCGCCAGTTTCGGCAGCAGAATTATTGTGAATATGACCTGGGTGCATGCCGCCATCAGGAGTGCCGTCTAACATAACTGTTACTAAAGCAGCTCCACTTTTACGCTTGGCGAAAGTAGCTGTTCCGCTAATCCCATCAACGTCTTTGGTATTAAGATCATATACTTTTGATACACCTGTTAATTCATTTTCACCTATATCACCCTGAGCAACTAGTGTTGCAAGATCATCTGCGCTTAAATGAAAATTGATATATCCATCAAAATTCAATAATTCAGCATACGTAATAGCAGTTCCATCATTAAGAGCGTTAATATTAGTTTTGCTCATCCCAGTTGTACCATCAAGAGTAGTAAGTGTAATTGCAACGTCACCTGATTCTGCAGCAGAGTTAAAGTGAATATGACCTGGATGCATTCCTCCATCAGGTGTTCCATCTAACATAACTTCGAGCAATGCTTCTCCATTAACGCGTTCTGAAAATGTTGCTGTTCCAGAAATTCCTTCAACGGCTTTGGTCATTAACATATAGGTCTTCGAGTCTCCTGTTAAATCATTTTCACCGATATCACCTTGCGCCAATAAAGTACCTAAATCGCTAGCACTTGCATGAACATTGATATAACCGTCAAAAACGATTAAATCATCATAAGTTACAGGAGTTCCGGAATTTGTTGCGGTAATATTGGTAGTACTTTTTCCAGTAGCACCATCTACAGGCATAAGATCGATAGCAATATCACCACCATCAGCAGCATTACCCATATGAATGTGTGCAGGATGTTCTCCATCTCCAGTTGCATCCATTATAATAATAAGATCTGTTGAACCGTCATTTTTTTCTACAAAAGTTGCCGTACCGCTTATATCAGGATCAGATACTGAACTTAAGTCATAAGTCATGGCATTTCCAGTTCCATCAAAAGGAATTGTCTCCACTGTTGTGTCATCATCATTGCTACAGCCAACGACGACTAAAGCAAAAAGCATTGTGGTTAGAAGATAAATTTTTTTCATAAAAATCATTTTTTTTGAAATTTGTAAATAGTTTTGAGAGTAAGTTAGAGGATTGCTCCTCATCACTTTGCGTATTTACGAAGACTTTAACGCAAAGGATTTCGTAATTCCGTTAAACTTTTGTTAATGAAAAATATTGTAGTATTATCTGGTGCAGGAATTAGCGCTGAAAGTGGACTAAAAACCTTTCGCGACTCCGATGGATTGTGGGAAGGGCACGATGTTATGGAAGTTGCCAGTCCCGAAGGCTGGTATAAAAATAAAAATCTGGTTATGGATTTCTACAACCAACGACGCAGACAATTACTTACGGTAAAACCCAATAAGGCTCATACTTCATTGACTAACTTAGAAACTAAATTTAATGTTGAAATAGTCACTCAAAATGTTGACGATTTACACGAGAGAGCAGGGAGTAAAAACGTTATGCATCTTCACGGCGAACTTCTAAAAGTTCGTAGCACTTTAGATGAAAATTTGATTTTAGAGTGGACAGAAGATCTAGTAGAGGGAGATCTCTGTAGTAAAAACAGTCAATTGAGACCGCATATTGTTTGGTTTGGCGAGATGGTTCCACTATTGGATGAAGCAATTGAACTCACTGCAAAAGCAGATTATATAATTATTGTAGGGACATCAATGCAGGTTTATCCTGCTGCCAGCTTAATACATTACGCTAAACCAGAGGCTAAGATTTTCTTTGTAGACCCTAAACCAAATATCACCTCCCAGAAAAATCTGGAAGTAATTGCTGAGAAAGCTTCAGTGGGAATTCCTATTGTGGTTGAGAAGCTGATGAATAATTAAGTCTGGCTGCTTTAGCCCAATTAATCAAGGTTTCTGTTTGCTCAGCAGAAAGCTTTGCATCCCCGTGAATTAAAGTGTAGGACTCCAATGGCATTTCACCATGCTCAACTTCTTCTATTAATTCATCAAGCTTATGATCCTTACGCTTTACCGAATAGCTTTCCCATTCTGAAAAATTAAGGTGTCCCTTACCTTCTTCAATATGATCAGCAAGGAAGAAACTTGCCGGAGCTAAATTAGAATACCAGGGATATTGCGTTTGATTGCTGTGACAGTCGTAGCAAGAAGCTTTCAAAATACCTGCAACTTCCTCAGAAGGTTTTGTTTCGTCTAGAAATGGCTGAAGCGACTCATAGCCTCCCTCATTCTTTTCTACAGGTATAAATTGAATTACTACAAGTGCCACCAATGCCAAAATCAAAAAACGTTTTATCCAGATCATTATTTTTTATTTTTACTATGGAAAATTACTAAATACTAATGACTGAGGCTGCCTGGGCTATAAAAATTTCTCAAATCTCTTCGAGCCTGTCTGACCGTAAGGCAATTGGAAATGAAATTGTAAACAATCCTGAAGCTATAAAGCATTGTTTAAGTATTATAAGTAATCAATATTCTGAAGAGTTAACTACTAAATCGGCATTTGCACTAGATCAGGCATTACGAACGAATATTGAATTACTTAAACCTCATACAGAGCTATTTATTAAAGTCTTGAATAAGATTAAAGGAGATACCGAAAAACGGGTTTTCGCAAAAATTCTCGAACTTATCTCTGAAGCTTACCCTAAAAATTCTTTCCCTCTTGAAGATTGCGATCAACAAGTTATAATTACAACCTGCTTTGATTGGCTCATAAATGATGAGAAAGTGGCTGTTAAAGTCTTTGCCATGCAGTGTCTTTTCAACTTTATAAATGCTCAACCCTGGATTGCAGAAGAGCTCATTGCTCAACTAGAAATGCAATACCCCAACTCAACTGCCGGTTTTAAAGCTCGAGCTAATCATATTCTAAATAAGCTAAAAAACTAAGTTTATGTCATATAAGTGCTTGCTAAGCGCATAAGGCTGATTATCTTTACAGTTTTAAACCAAAAAGCAATTATGTCTTTAAGTTCTCTGGAAGCTGTTTCCCCAATTGACGGTAGATATGCCGGTAAAACAGCGGCTCTCGCTGCATTTTTTTCTGAAAAAGCACTCATTAAATATCGCGTTAAAGTTGAAATCGAATATTTTATCGCACTTTGCGAAATTCCCTTGCCTCAATTAGAAAGTTTTCCAAAAGAAAAATTTTGCCATTTAAGAGCGATTTATGAAGACTTCTCTCTTGAAGATGCTCAGAAGGTAAAAGAGATTGAAAATATCACAAATCACGATGTAAAAGCAGTTGAATATTTTATCAAAGAAAAGTTTGACGGTCAAGGTCTCAAAGAATCTAAGGAATTTATTCACTTTGGCCTTACCTCACAGGATATTAATAATACGGCGATCCCGCTAAGTCTTAAAGATGCGACCAATCAGGTATATCTTACCGAACTTCTTGAAGTTGTTGATCACTTAAAGCAGCTAGCAGATGAGTGGGAAAATATACCAATGCTGGCACGTACGCATGGTCAGCCAGCTTCTCCTACCCGTTTAGGTAAAGAAATCGAAGTTTTTATTGTGCGTATTGAAGAGCAGGTTAAACTTCTAAAAAATATTCCAAGTGCTGCAAAATTTGGTGGAGCGACCGGTAATTACAATGCGCACCACGTGGCATATCCTCAAATTGACTGGAAAAAATTTGGAAAGTCATTTGTAAACGGAACCTTGAAATTACACCATTCTTTCCCCACTACACAGATAGAACATTACGATCATATGGCTGCTTTATTTGACAATATGAAGCGTATCAATACTATTCTGCTAGACCTCAACCGTGATTTCTGGAGTTACATTTCTATGGATTACTTCAAGCAGAAAATCAAAGCTGGTGAAGTGGGTTCTTCGGCTATGCCACATAAAGTAAACCCAATTGATTTTGAAAATAGCGAAGGAAACCTGGGTATTGCAAATGCTTTATTTGAGCATTTGTCTTCTAAACTACCCGTTTCTCGCTTACAACGTGACCTAACCGATAGTACGGTTTTACGAAATATTGGTGTTCCTCTCGGGCACACGCTTATTGGATTACAGAGCACGCTTAAGGGATTGAATAAACTGCTTCTTAATGAGAACAAATTCAATCAGGATCTTGAAAACAACTGGGCTGTAGTAGCGGAAGCGATTCAAACCATTTTAAGAAGAGAAGGTTATGCTAACCCTTACGAAGCTTTAAAAGGTCTAACGCGTACCAATACTTCTATAACAGAAGAATCTATGCATAGTTTTATAGAAACTTTAGATGTTAGCGATGCTATTAAAGAAGAATTAAAGGCAGTTACTCCTTCAAATTATACCGGTATCTAATGCCAAAAAGAATATCGCTAAACCTATTCTTAGTAATCCTGCTCTACAGCTGTATTTTGATAAGCGGATTATTAAATATGTTAACCCGAGTTGATGTATTGGTAGGTTTAGCGGTAATTTTTCTTGTGCTTATTTTCAATCTGATTAGAACCCGAAATCAGTCAGAACAGACTTAGGTTTAATCCCAATCCTCTAATAGATCAAATACCTGATTGGCAATTTCCAATTCCTCATTAGTTGGAATCACCAGTACTTTTACCCTTGATTCTACAGACTGTATTTCACGAATTCCCGGTTTCCGCTCGCTATTTTCCTGCTCATCAATTTCAATTCCGAAGAATGCCATTTGCTCGCAAACCAGTTGTCTGATTGAACTGCTATTTTCACCAATTCCTGCTGTAAAAACCAAAGCATCAAGTCCATTTAAAGTAGCCGTATAAGCGCCTATATATTTACAAATGCGATAGGCATTCATCTCCAAAGCCAATTTGCAGGCTGCATCACCAGCTTCAGCTTTTGCTTCAATATCCCGCAAATCGCTAAAACCGGTAAGCCCGAGCATTCCACTTTCTTTATTTAAAAGCGTACTTACTTCTTCAACTGAATAACCTAGTTTTTCCTGTAAATAGAAAACCACGCTTTGATCTATATCACCAGCACGCGTTCCCATTATGAGTCCGTTTGCAGGTCCAAATCCAAGGGAAGTATCTATAGCCTTTCCATCTTTAAGAGCCGTCATACTGCAACCATTACCTAAATGAACTGTAATAAGCTTCAGATTTTTTTGGCCTAAATATTCGATAGCTTTAGCACTCACGTATTTATGACTTGTACCGTGAAAACCATAAAGTCTAATGTTTGATTCCTCTAAAAATTTCTGCGGAATAGCATATTGATACGCCTTTTGAGGAATACTGCTGAAAAAAGCAGTATCAAAGACACATACCTGCTCTGCACCTGCAAAAAGTTCTTCAGCAACCTCAATCCCAGTAAGATTTGCAGGGTTATGCAAAGGCGCGAGTGAAAAAAGTCGTTTAATATTAGCTTTTACGTCTTCGGTAACACGGGTAGTTTCGGTAAATTTTCTTCCACCGTGAACCACCCGATGCCCTACTGCATCAACCTCATCAGCACTATCAATCACACCAGAAACCGGGTTCATCAGCAAGGTGGCAATTTTCTTAAGTCCGGCATTGTGATCTTCAAAATGAGCTTCTTCCTTTAAACTCCCGCGTTGGGATTTGTATTGAAAGCTTCCACCTTCTATGCCAATTCGTTCTATCATCCCAGATGCCATTACCCGAGCAACAGGCATTTCTATAAGTTGAAATTTGATTGATGAGCTTCCGCTATTAATTACTAATATTTTCATGTATATGAAATTCGGCTCTTGCGAACCTTTTCTATTTTCTGTTTAAGTTAAATGCCTTGAGCCTGAATCGCTGTAATGATCACGGTATTGAAAATATCTTCTACCGTACAACCGCGACTCAAATCGTTAACCGGTTTGTTTAAACCCTGAAGCATTGGACCAATTGCCAAAGCTCCGGTTTCCCGTTGCACCGCTTTATAGGTATTATTTCCGGTATTCAAATCTGGAAAAATCAAGACACTCGCCTGACCTGCAACTTCTGAGTCGGGCAATTTACTTTTCCCAATCGCGGCATCTACCGCAGCATCGTACTGTATAGGGCCTTCAATCTTAAGATCTGGACGTTTGGATTTTACAATTTCAGTAGCTTCACGCACGCGATCTACATCTTCTCCTTTACCGCTGGTTCCTGATGAATAGGAAAGCATTGCAATTTTGGGTTCAATACCAAAAGCAAGGCTACTTTCGGCTGAAGAGATTGCTATTTCAGCTAGTTCACTAGCAGAAGGATTGGGATTTATAGCACAATCTCCAAAAACTGAAACCCGATCTTCAAGGCACATAAAGAACACAGAAGAAACTACAGAAACCCCGGGTTTTGTCTTTATAAATTGAAGGGCAGGCTTTATGGTATGAGCCGTGGTATGTGCGGCACCGCTAACCATACCATCTGCATGACCTTTATAGATCATCATAGTCCCGTAGTAGGAAACATCGGCCATCCAGTCACGGGCGATATCCATATTTACATTCTTATGCTTACGCAACTCGTAAAACGTGCGAACATAATCTTCAAAATGCTCTGATTCTACCGGATTTATAACTTTTAATTTTTCCAGATTAAGCGGAATACTGAACTGCACCGCTTTCTCTTTGATTTTGTTGAATTCACCAAGCAGGGTAATTTCAACAATCCCCAATTCTACCAACTGCATCGCGGCATTGAGTATACGAGGATCTGTACCTTCGGGTAAAACGATGTGCTTCTTTGAAGTCGAAGCACGCTTCATCAAACCGTATTGGAACATTCTGGGAGTTAGACCTTTTGGCTCCAGATTAATCAGACGTTCTATCAACTGATCAAAAGAAACCTCCCGTTCAAAAACAGTAAGCGAGGTTTCAATTTTTGGTCGACTGGTGGCATAAATTTTCGATTTGATATTTCCTACACGATTAGTAACCGAAAAGGTCCCGTCTGCAACAGAAACAATAGGCACAACCTGAGATAAGCCTTCAATTAATTTTAAAATAGGTTCTTCAGGTACCAAACCACCCGTTAGAATAATTCCGCTGATACGTGGATAATTAGTTGAGATATTGGCCTGTAAAGCTCCGAGAATGATATCTGCACGATCACCGGGAGTTATAACCAGACTATCTTGTTTTAAATGAGTCAGGTAATTGCGCAACTGCATCGCTCCCACTCCAAAATTACCGGTCTGGTTGTCTAAAAATGCGTGACCAAAAAGCACCTCACCATCCAGTTCTTCAACAATTTCCTTGATTGTAGGATGGGCTAGCTTTTCGGTATAGGGAATTGCAAAAACTTCTACCGAATCTGGTAAGAATTTACTCAGACCTTCTTTTGCTATTTGAAGATTTTCCGGCTGCACCTTGTTGGCAACAACTCCCATTATCGAAACATCACGGTCTGTAAACGAAGTATATGCAATTTGAAGGCTTCCTAACAGTTCGTCTTCGGTCTTACCTACTCCGCTACCAACTAATATCACCGGTAATCCCAGGTTTTTAGCAATAAGCACATTAGTATCAAACTCAAAAACGCTTCCTTCTCCGGTAAAGTCAGAACCTTCTACCAACACAAAATCAAAACGCTCCTCGAGGTTCTTGTATTTGGTGATAATGGTATCTAGTATTTCTCCAGGCTTCCCTTTATTACGCTTTTTAATGAGCTGGCTTGTAGTAAAGGCATACGCATCTTCATATTCTAACGGAATGTCAAAAAAGGAAAGCACCGTATTGATATGATTATCTTTAGAATCGCCTTTACTATCGTCGATCACCGGACGGAAATACCCAACTTTTGCAGTCTTACCGAGTAAGGTTCGCATCAATCCAAGTGAAACTATAGATTTACCGCTGTTGGGTTCTAAAGTAGCTATATATATGCCTTTATTCATAACACCTTATTTGCCTGCAAAATTACGACTTTAGGTTTTTACACAGTCTGCAATAGTAGCTTCAGTTTATGTTTAAAATAGTAATTTCCAACAAAAGGAATTTTAAAATGATTACACTTTGCACCATAAAAAAAAGGGCCCGAGCCCTTTTTTTGTTATTTTGATTTGAATATTCTATTTAAAAACGTCCATAATCCCTTCAAAACTTCCAGTGTTGAGTGTGGCGCTGCTTGTGTCCATAGTTTCTGCAAATCGAACCATATCGGCAACATTCATATTATCGCCAAGTACACGAGCTAACAGAAAACCTTTGGTTTCATCCTGAGCAAATACCACTACCTCATCAATCGCGTCTTCATCACCTTTGATGAAAATGCGCATACGCTGCTCAGTATTTCCTACTTTCATCAGCTCCTCATAATCATCATTATTGAGAATGCTTTTCAACTTTTTGGTTTCTGCATTATAAAAGCCGGTATCCTTTAAAGAATAAGCAAGTAGATTAATCTTCTTAACCGATTTCACCACTTTTTGTTGATCTGCTGAAAGCTTTTCGCTTGCAGGAGCAATAAGACTGGTAGGGACGTCAAGCATAATAAAATCATCATTACTCTTGTTGTCTATATAATACTCCTGCAGCGATTGCTCATTGTTGCAACTTATTAAGCTGCAAACAGCAAGAACAAGAACGCTTAATTTTAGAAAGTTCATCTTAGTCTACTTTTACGTTTTTGAGCTCTTCGCTCCCTTCAAAATTGATACTACTGGCAATTTTTCCGATTTCTTTTAGGTCGATATCTCCAGTGATTTTAATAATCACAGTATCTTCATCTCCACCGCCATTTAAGAACATCAGGAACTCGCTTACGAAATCATCACTCTTGCCAGGCTTATAATAGAAATTCACATTCTTACCATCATCTTTCACACGCATTAATTGTTCTAGCTTCTGTGAAGATTTATAGGCATTAAATTCAGACTTCATCATACCTGCTGCTGAAGCATTTTTGGTTGCATAAACCTGAATTTCCTTAAGGCTGTTAACCATATTGATGTAGTTCTTCATCTCAGGATCTTTTGAATCAAGGTCCATCTTACCCAGAAGTTTGAACATTTTTTGATTCATAACCATTGCGGTTACATCTTTCATATCTTCAAATTTCTCGAAGCTTTGTGAAAAACCGGTAAGACTCACGCTTACCAAAAGGATTGTAATTACTAATTTTCTCATCGTTTTTTGATTTAAGTTATTTTAAAATTTGATTGGTGGTTTCTTCAAAAGCATCAAGCTTATTGAGGTTTCCAGTGCTTTTGTTTACAAAATTGCCCATCATAAACAGAGCCTGCTTGGTCTTAAGAGCTGCTACTTCAGGATCTTTATATGTACCCAAATCGTGATCTGAGTTCGAATTATCATTGAAGGTTAAAAATAAGCCCACGCATAGCACAATGCTTGCAGCAATGGGAATCCAGTGCCATTTGGGTTTGTCCTGAGGCAACTCTAAGGTTCTATTAAAGCCTCCCTGTCGTGTTTGAGCAAAAGCTGCAAACAATGCTTTGTATTCTTCCAGGTGCGGCGCCACTTTATCACTGGTAAAGTAGTTCTGCAACTGGGCTTCCTGCTCTAATGAAGTCTCCCCTTCAAAATAAAGCTGGAGCAGGTTTTCTATTCTATCTAATTCCATAGTTGTGTTTTTTTAGCAATTCTTCACGTATGGTTTTTCGAGCTCTCGAAAGCGTCACACGTACCGCTGTTTCATTTAAATTCAATTCTTCAGCAATCTCACTGTTACTGTATTGCTCTATGTCGCGCATATGCAATACTAATCGTTGTTGCTCGGGTAATTCATTCATCAATTTCAATACCCAATTTACACTGTCCTGATTTTCGGTTTGCTTTACCGTGTTGTAATGCTCATCTTCATAATTAGAATGTACCAGTTGTAAATTGCTGCTGCTTTTTAGCTTCAATTTGTCGTAACAATGATTCTTGGTTATGGTTACCGCAAAAGCTTCAACACTTTTCAGTTTTTTAAACTTTTTACGATAGGACCATAGTTTTATGAGAACCTCTTGTGTAGCATCCTGTGCCTCGTCTTCAGAAACCAGCAACCGCTTTGCAAGGCGGTACAGCTTATCCTGTACGGGAGTCACGTGAGCTAAAAATTCCTTTTGGTTCATCTTTTTGTGGTTAGTTATAAGGATGACGACTCAGTATAAATTTTGTTACATCAATCCCAAATTAAGGTAATAAACCTTTAAATTTAACGTTCAAAAAAATACACCTTCTTGATGAAAAAGATAGCCTCAAGCCTTGCAATACTTCTAGTTATAGCATTATTTAGTTCTTGTAGTACAGATCGGGATGACGAATTAGGTCCGGTATCAGCCCTTGAAATCAAAAACTTTATTTACGACGGGATGCAGCTCTACTATTTGTACAAACCCGATGTAGAAGTGCTTGCAAATGATTTTTTTGACAGTCGCGATGCGCGAAATGAGTTCCTAAACACTTTTGACACGCCTGAAAATTTATTCTACGATGGCCTGCTGTCAACTGTAGATCGCTTCAGCTTTATGACCGATGATTACCGCGAACTTGAGCGCAGTTTTGCAGGAATTTCTAAAACTTCAGGAATTGACTACGGATTATCCCTGGACCGAAATGATCCTAATTTTGCCTTTGCCTGGGTACGATATGTAATGCCAGACACACCTGCTGAAGATGCTGGTGTCGATCGTGGAATGATTTTCAACAGCATAAACGGGGAGCGCCTTACCACTATTGCAAACGCCAATGGCACTTATTCATTGAGTCAACGTTCTCGTGAATTGCTGGATCTTGATGATTTTACAATAGAATTGGTAGAGTTTGACAGTAATGAAGAACTTCAGCCTACAGGAACAACTTTTTCATTAACTCAGGTAGAATATACTGAAAACCCTGTATTCATTGCCAAAACACTCACTATCGATAACCGAAAAATAGGTTATCTTATGTACAACGCCTATCGCAGAAATTTTGATGTGCAACTCAATAACGCCTTTGCACAATTTAAAGCTGACGGCGTGCAGGACCTTGTTCTTGATTTACGATATAACGGCGGTGGTTCTGTAGAAACTGCAATTGATCTTACATCTATGATTACGGGACAGTTTAACGGAGAGATAATCACCAAGCAACGCTGGAATCCTGAAATTCAAGCCTATCTCGAATCACAAAATGCAGAATCCCTCATAGACCGTTTTGACAACACCATCTCAAATGGCAATGCTACAAACAGTCTTAATCTCACCAGGTTATTTGTAATTGGGACTTCAAGCACGGCTTCTGCAAGCGAACTTACTATTATAGGTCTTGATCCATACATTGACGTTAAAACTATAGGCACAACCACAACTGGTAAATTTCAGGCTTCTATTACCTTATATGATTCAGATTCTTTTGGGCGAAATGATGATAGTCTCAATCCTAATCATTTTTATGCCATTCAACCTTTGGTTTATACTTACGAAAACGCCAATGCTGTGGTAGGACCTCCTAGCGGAATAACTCCAGACTTTGAATTACGTGAAAGTTTAAGTAATCTTGGCACACTGGGAAATCCAGATGAACCTTTGTTAAGTTTAGCACTCGATCAAATTTTAGGTAGAAGTCACGCAACCAAATCATTTACTGGTATAAAATTTGAAGTCAATACAACAATTGAAAACCTTGGGCTTGATTTTCAACGTATGTATATTGACGATCTGCCTGAATCATTACAAAACTTAAGATAATAAACCCTTAAATATCACTATGAAGAAGAATTTTTTAATGCTCTTACTTGGGCTTGTGATTTTTTCAAGCTGTTCTAACGAAGATGATACTCCTCCTGTTGTTGAAGAAAATCCGGAAGAAGAAACCCCGGCACTTACGCGTGAAGATTTTCCGGTACAGGATTTTATGTACCTAGGAATGAATTTGTATTATCTCTATAAAGCTGACATCCCTGAATTAGCCGATGATTATTTTACCACGATGACTCAGTACGTAGATTATCTGGCTGCTAATCCAGTGCCAGAAGATTTCTTCTACGACGAATTAGTTGCCGAACAGGATCGTTTCAGTTTTATGACTGATGATTATGTAGAACTCGAGAATAGCTTTTCTGGAGTTAGTAAAAGCAACGGATTACGTTTTCAGCTTGTGCGCTTCTCTGGTTCAGACAATATTTTTGGCTATGTACGCTATGTCGCTGCAAACTCGCCTGCAGCTGCATCTGAAATCAAGCGAGGTGATCTATTTACCAGAATTGACGGAACAGCTTTAACGATTAATAACTATACGACTTTAATCAATCAGGATACTTACACACTATCTCTTGCCGAAATCAACAACAACACCGTTTCTGAAACCGGCGAAACAGTAACCTTAACCAAGGAAGCTAACTTTGCTGAAAACCCAATTTTGGTATCAAAAACGCTGGATATCGACGGTCAGAAAATTGGTTATTTGATGTACAATTCATTTGTAAGTCAGTACGATGACGAATTAAATGCTGCCTTCGCTCAGTTTAAGGCAGACGGAATTACCGATCTGGTTTTAGACTTACGATACAATGGTGGTGGCTCTGTAGCTACTGCGATTGATCTTACTTCTATGATTACCGGTCAGTTTGATGGTGAAGTATTGATCAAAGAACAGTGGAATGCTGAAGCAATGGCTTATTTTGAAGCTGAAGCTCCTGAAAGTCTAATCAACCGTTTTAACTCAACTATCTATACAGGTACAACTTCTGAAGAACCGATAAATAGCTTAAACTTAAATCGTTTGTATGTAATTGGTACAGGAAGCACGGCTTCTGCAAGTGAGTTAACAATTATCGGTCTTAGACCTTATATCAATGTAACTCAAATAGGAACTACAACCGTTGGTAAGTTTCAGGCTTCTGCAACTTTATATGATGGTGATAATTTTGGAAAGCAAAATATCAACACAGAGCATAACTATGCCATTCAACCGCTTATTTACACCTATTCAAATGCAGAAGGTGTGGTTGGACCACCCTCAGGATTAACTCCAGATATTTCTAAAGAGGAAGATATTGCGAATATGGGTGTGTTGGGAGATCCTACCGAACCGCTTTTGGCTGCAGCCTTAAGCGCTATCACAGGTAAATCTTTTGTTTCTAAAAGCAGTAAACCTCAATTTGATGTGCCCGTTAAGAGCGTTGGTGAAAGCGAAATGTTTAGCCCAACCTATCAAAGAATGTACGACAACAGCTTACCTCTTATTAAGAAGTAAGATTTATTCATATAAGTAAAAGCCCGACTTTAACTGGTAAAGTCGGGCTTTTTTATGCGGAGTATTGAACTTACAAACTAAGATTCAATCCAAATCGAATATTTCTTCCACGTGTGGTATAGCCTACCAGTTCTACATACTCGGTATTGAATACATTGTTAAGTCCTACAAAAAGATTGACTTGATTCTTCAGAATCTTTTGGCTCAAATATAGATCTACCAATCCATACGAATCCAAAAGCACTTGCTCTCCTGTTGAAAAATCGCTATCACTTCTACCACCACGATATTGGTAACTCGCTGAGAAAAAAGTTCCAGAATTCAGGTTAAGACCTAGTTGCCCAAATGCAGTATGTTTTGGTAAACGCAATAATTCGCGGTCCTTTGTTTCTGTAAAGGTATAGTTCGCTCTAAGGTCTAATAATTTAAAAAGCTTTCCTTCCAATTCAAATTCTGCTCCCTGAACGGTAAATTCATCTTCTATATTTTGATATTCTCCTTCAAAAGTAACCTGATCTATAGTCACATAATCAATGAAGTTTTCTTCTAAACGGTTGAAATACGTACCGCTTAAGCGAAAACTACCCGACTTCCATTCTGCACCACCTTCAAGAGTTCGATCTTCTTCAGGTTGTAATTCTTGGTTTGCTCCAAAAGCTCCATAAAGTTGCGATAAAGAAGGAGCGATATACGAAGTTGCATAACTTCCAAAAAGCTTGAAGTAGCCATTTTCCTGTTCAAAAGCAAATGAAGGGTTTAAACTATAAGTAAGTTGGCTTCCGTACTCGCTGTGATTATTGAGACGTGCACCGGCGTTTACATTCAGTCCAAAATCAGATACATACACCACATTTGCATACGGATCGGTAATTTGAGCCGATTTTTGATCACCAAAATAGGTTCGACTATTAATATGATTCAGACCAAGAACGGTATAAAACTTTTCGCTAAATGTATATCGGTTGAAAATACCTAGAATATAACTATCAGAATCATAAGCACTGGGGAAAGTAGATTCAAATTCCCGTTCTATGCTGTTATACGCTGCGTTTAAAGTAATACTTCCTTTGTTATAAGCATATTCCGAATTAATTCCTCCACGATATTGCTTGCTAAAAGATCGAAATGGCGCATCTTCTAGCGGAAAGGAATTATCATAATCCACATCCATCTTATCATAGTTTCCATAAGCGGTAAGGCTGAAACGATCTCCAAAATCATAACCAAATTTCACCTGAGTACTATAACGAGAAAACGGATCACTCTCGTTGCTGTCTGCGTCAATAACAGCCGAAAGTCCATCTGTATATTGATTGGAAAAACCTACTAAATAGGTGAATTTGTCTAATGTTCCATTAACTGAAACACGATTTTGAAAATCATTAAAACTGAAATCTCTGTTGTTCTGAGACTCATTGGTCCCGGCAACAGATGTAGCTTCAAAAGCAATTTTGTCTCGTGAAGCCTTTCGCGTAATGATGTTAATCACTGCGGTAGCCGCGCCGCTTCCGTAAAGGGTACTGGCAGCTCCTTTAATAATTTCAATACGTTCAATTGTATTTACATCTAATAAACGTAAATCGTAATCTGAAGCGATGTTAGAAGGATCGTTAAGTTGTACTCCGTCAATAAGCACCAGCACCTGACGGTTGTTTCCTCCACGAGCAAAGATGCTGATGTTTTGCCCGGCGTTGCTCTGTGCACCGTTAATACTGATTCCGCTTACAGTGCTCAGGATTTCGGCAACCGATTTCCCTTGCTGTTTTTCAAGCTCCTCACGCGTAATACTTGTAACAACTTTACCGCTGTTTTCGCGTTTCAATTCAAATCTAGAATCGGTCACTACAACCTCTTCCAGTTTTTGTGGTTCTTCCTGTTGGGCAAAAACCGATAGGGACGCCAGTAATGCGCCGCCTAAAACATACTTTTTGGTAATCATTTAAAATAAAATTGCACGAGAAAAGGTATGAAGTCACCTTCATACAAACCTTTATCCCGAAGGTTTGACAAAAGTGAATAAAGGCAGGTCTCCTGGCTCGCGTTTAAAGATTAACCTTCCCGCCATCAAGGCAGTGGTAATTGAGAGCAATCTTTAACTTCCGCACGGGCGGAAAAAGCTTACAGTTGCGGGAACAGCTCAGGAATTTTTAGAACAGCAGGAACAAAATCTTTAAATTTTGAACTTTAAACCTTGAATTCTAAATCACCTGATTCCCTTTTAAGGCGTTTTTCAGACTGAAAATTGCCACCAAAATTCGGGCACGAAGTTAATCAAATCCATAAGCCTGCACGCCTTTTTTTAATTAATCTTACTTTTGAGGCGGCGTTTAAAAATTCCAAATCCCGTATTATTTTGAAAGCAAAAAACTTAGCCTCCCTTTTAGTCCTGTTCCTGCTCGTTCTTAGCGGCTGCAAAAATCAAAAAGCAGGCGATACCGCTTCCACGAAAGTATCACAGGAGCAAAACATGAAGTATGCTACCGGCTTCAATATAACAACATATGAAGATTATACCTTGCTAACCGTGACTCAGGCCTGGCCGGGAAGCGACAAAACCTTTCAATATGTACTTTTAAAACAAGGGCAAAAGCTTCCGGATAGCATATCTGCAGATGCCGAAATTGAAATTCCTGTCAAAAGCATTGTAGTAACTTCGACTACTCATATCCCTGCTCTTGAAATGCTTCAGGTTGAAAACAG
Organism: Leeuwenhoekiella sp.; assembly: GCA_964219495.1. GTDB lineage: Bacteria > Bacteroidota > Bacteroidia > Flavobacteriales > Flavobacteriaceae > Leeuwenhoekiella. The sequence continues at coordinate 64,008 of CAXPQP010000001.1, forward strand.
CCTAAAAGGTTTCCCGAATCTCGATTACATTTCATCTCCTAAAACACGCTCGTTAATTACTAAAAATAAGATTGAAGAACTCGGTCAAAACGAATCCCTTAATACCGAAAGTGCCATCAATCTAAACCCAGATGTAGTGGTAAGCTTTGGCGTAGAAGGTGAGAATAAAGCTATCAGTTCGTTACATCGTGCGGGAATCCCGGTTCTGTATAATGGCGATTGGACTGAAAACACCCCTCTGGGACAGGCAGAATGGATCAAGTTCTTTGGAGCACTTTATGATAAAAGTGAGCTGGCCGATTCTATTTTTAGTCAAATTGAAACTAATTACCTAAGTCTAAAAGAAAAAGCTGCGACAGCACAGGAAAATCCAACCGTTATCAGCGGAGCCTTGTTTAAAGATGTTTGGTATTTGCCAAAAGGAGACAGTTGGGCTGCAAAATTGGTTGAAGATGCTCACGCAGACTATCTTTATAAGAATACCGAAGGTACAGGTAGCGCAGCCTTAAGCATTGAAGAAGTACTCAACACCGCACAAAATGCCAATTTCTGGATTGCTCCCAATTCGTTTGAAAGCTTTAGTGAAATGGCCAGTGCGAATACCGCCTATACCAAATTCAAAGCTTTTGAAGACAAAAAAATTTACAGCTTTGCAGCAGCCAAAGGAGAGACCGGAGGTATGCTGTATTATGAACTCGCTTCATCCCGACCAGATTGGGTTCTTGAAGATCTGGTTGCAATTTTACACCCGCAATTAATTCCCAATCACCAATCTCATTTTTACACCCAACTTGAAGACTAGCAGAAATCATAGTTTAAAATTTACGCTTTTAGGTGGTGGGATTCTTATTCTTTTACTGCTAAACATAGCTTTGGGATCGGTTTACATCCCGTTTTCAGCAATTATCAAAGTGATTTTTGGTGACGACAGCATTCGTGAGGCCTGGACGTATATTATACTCGATTATCGTATTCCTAAAGCTTTAGCAGCAATTATGACTGGTAGTGGACTGGCTGTCGCCGGACTTATGATGCAAACACTATTCAAAAACCCATTGGCAGGACCTTTTGTATTGGGAATAAGCAGTGGCGCCAGCCTGGGTGTGGCTTTCTTCTTTTTGGGCGGAAGCGCATTGGGACTTACAGCACTGTTACAGGTACACGGTTGGGGAACTATCATTGCAGCAAGCATAGGTAGTTTTGCGGTACTAAGTATTGTAATTATTGTCGCTGCCCGTGTACGAGACGCAATGGCCTTACTCATCATCGGGCTCATGTTTGGAAGTTTAACTTCTGCTGTTGTAAGTATCCTTGCGTATTTTAGTCCGGCAGAAGATTTAAAACGCTATATGTTTTGGTCCTTTGGCAGTCTGGGAGACATCTCGTGGAGCGCTCTGGGAATCCTTTCTCTTTGCTATTTTATAGGAATCGCATTAGCTTTTAGCATTACCAAAAATCTAAACAGTCTTCTTTTAGGTGATCATTACGCACAGACTCTCGGGGTTTCCCTACAGCGTAGCCGTTTTATTATTTTGATTTCGACCAGCATATTAGCAGGAAGCCTCACTGCTTTCGTTGGTCCTATAGCATTTGTAGGACTTGCAGTACCACACCTCATCAGGCAATGGTTTACGGCATCAAACCATTGGACGCTGCTTCCCGCCTGTATTTTGGGTGGCGCTGTGTTGATGCTGTTTTGTGATATTATATCTCAATTACCAGGACTGCCTATCACACTTCCCGTTAATGCAATTACCTCACTCATAGGTGCGCCGATTGTGATCTGGTTATTAATCCGTAAGAAAAAATTATTGTTTTAGGATGAATAGCACTCCATCACATAGTATTCTTTCCACAAAAAAACTGGCAGTAGGTTACGGCAAAGCCGAAAAGGAAACTGTGGTAAATGCCATCAATCTCGATTTAAAAGCCGGAAGTTTTGTAACTATGGTAGGAATAAATGGCTCGGGTAAATCAACATTGTTGCGCACACTTGCTGGTTTGCAGGAACCTTTAGAAGGTGAAATGTATTTAGAAGGTAAACCGCTTAATACTTTTGACTCTGAAACGAGATCTTTAAAAATTAGCGTGGTACTCACCGGCCAGCTTATCTCTAAAAACCTCACCGTTCTTGAATTAGTTTCCTTAGGTCGCCAACCCTATACCAACTGGCTGGGCAAACTTACTGAAGAAGATAAAACCGAAATTCAAAAAGCAATTATCGCAACAGAGCTTGTAAGTCTCAAAAATAAACCATGTTATGCGTTGAGCGATGGGCAACTACAGCGAGCCTTGATTGCTCGTGCTCTGGCACAAAACACCGAAGTCATTCTGCTCGACGAGCCCACCACCCATCTCGATTTACACCATAAAGCTTCCATCTTTTCGCTGCTCAAAAAAATCGCGAAACAACAAAACAAGACCATTTTATGTACTACGCACGATATTGAGTTGGTCCTTTCTCTTTGCGATGAAATGATAGTACTTCACCAAAACACTGCGATTCAAAACACGCCTGAAGCTTTAATCGAACAGGGAATTTTCGACAACCTTTTCCCCGGCACCAATATTTATTTTGACAGCCAATCCCGTCGATTTTTAATTCGTTAAGACCTACACGTTATATGTATCTTTGAGGAAATTCGTTTATTGATGGATCAACTCTTACCGATTTTGATTGCTTTACTTGCGGGATTGCTCGTAGGTGCTGTGATTGCTTATTTACTTACATCGCTACGCAAAAATGCACGTTATGCTCAGACCGCAGAGCGTTTGAGTAATGCTGAAACACAACGGGAGCAACTACTCAAGCAAGAAGCAACTCTAAATCAAAAAATAGAGCAATTGCAGGAAGACAAAGAGTTTTATCAAAACGAACTTACCGCGCGCAATACTGCTTTTGAACATTTAGAAGAACGCATTCGCGAAAAATCAACAGAATTAGAACAACTTCAGGAGAAGTTTACAAAAGATTTTGAATTGGTAGCCAACCGTCTGCTCGATGAGAAATCGAGTAAATTCACCCTTCAGAACAAAGAAAACCTGGATACGATCTTAAAGCCCCTTCAGGAAAAGATAAACAGTTTTGAGAAAAAGGTTGAAGATACCAATAAGGAAAGTCTGGGACGTCACAGCGAACTACGTGAGCAAATACGGGGGTTGGCAGCGTTAAATCTGCAGATGAGTAAAGATGCAGACAATCTTACCAAAGCGCTTAAAGGAGACACCAAAATGCAGGGAAACTGGGGCGAACTTATTCTTACCCGAATTCTTGAAAAATCGGGATTGGAAAAAGACCGCGAGTACACACTGCAGGACACCCACACCAATGAAAATGGGAGACGCCTGGTAACCGATGTGCTAATTCACCTTCCAGATGGTAAGAAAATGATCATCGACAGCAAAGTATCGCTGGTAGCTTTTGAACGTTATGTTTCAGAAACCGACGAGTCATTGAAAGCTGGCTATTTGAAACAGCATATTCTTTCGGTTAAAAATCATATCAATACATTGGCTTCTAAAAAATACGAGCAGGTGGTTAACCAAAGTCCAGACACCGTATTTTTATTCGTGCCCATAGAACCTGCATTTGCACTGGCTTCTGCTCAAGAACCCCGATTGTATGAAGAGGCTTTTACTAAAAATGTAATCATCGTTACCCCTTCTACCCTGCTTGCCGCCCTCAAATTGGTCGAAAACCTTTGGCAAAACGACCGGCAGAAACGCAACGCCATAGAGATCGCAACTCAGGCAGGAAGATTGTATGATTCGTTTACCCTGCTTACCGAAGAACTCACAAAAATTGGAAGCCAACTCGGTACCGTACAAAACAGCTGGGAACGCACCATGACTAAACTTACCGGCAAGGGTAACCTCATAAATCGGGTTGAAAAACTGAAAAAACTTGGAGCCAGTACCGGTAAACAAATCGATCAAAAATTGCTAGATACCGATCAGGATGATACTTTTGAAATGGAAATCGATTAAAAAAGCTATCCTAAAATAAAATCAATTTAAGTGACAACCCTATACTGATGAAAAAACTCTTATTCTTAGTCCTCTCGGGCATTCTTGCATTTGCAATACTTTTCTACGCCTTTGTATATTTTGTGCCCTATAGTGAAGGTACACGAGCAGGCGAACTCATTAAATTTAGTAAAAAAGGAGTGCTGGCAAAAACCTGGGAAGGTCAGATTAGTCAGGGCATTAGCGGCGCGCAGATCTTTGACTTTTCGGTAATGGGAAGCAAACAGGAGGTAATAGATAAACTTAATGAATATCAAGGCAGTTATGTAAAACTTACTTATGTAGAACGTTATGCTACCTTTTTATTTTGGGGTGATACCAAGTATTTTATTACCGACATCAGCAAAGAACAATCCCCACATTTTAACCGCCAATAAATTCAATATACCTTGGAAAACTTTAAAACAATAGAGCAGTCACAGGTAACCATTAGCGAACTGATGCTCCCTTCACACACTAATTTCAGTGGAAAAATACATGGCGGATATATCCTTTCTCTGATGGATCAAATCGCTTTTGCCTGTGCTTCCAAACATTCGGGTAATTACTGCGTCACTGCTTCGGTTGATACCGTAGATTTTTTAAGACCTATTGAGGTAGGCGAACTTGTTGTGATGAAAGCCTCTGTTAATTTTGTGGGCCGCACCTCGATGGTGGTAGGTATTCGTGTTGAGGCCGAAGATATTCATAGCGGCACTATCAAACACTGCAATTCCAGCTATTTTACGATGGTGGCTAAAGACAAAAATGGAGATAGCGCACCAGTTCCAGGACTCATTTTACAAAATGAAAAGCAGATGCGTCGCTTTTTAAAAAGCCTCAATCGTCAGGAACTAAAGAAAAAACACCGGGCAGCATCTTCAGCCAAACACGAGATCAACAACGAAGATCTTGAGATTCTTAAAAACTCGCATAAGGTGCAGTTGAAGTATTGATTATCGCTTTAAAACCCCACCCGTTAAGTTCATATTATTTTCATCCCAAAACCCGTACTTTTGAATTCTACTCCAGAAGTTGAACCATTCCTTAGAAATCATAAATTCTACACGAAAACGCCTAAACAGCAAAGCACATTCCAGCTCAAACTTGCACTTGCAGCATTTGCTGTTCTCGTTTTATTGATTGCTCTATCAATCTATACGGGAGTCTATTTTATTGCTGTCATTGGTTTTTCTATCACCTTATCACTGGTTGCTCCATTTTTTGATGTGCCCTCGCTTAAAAAAAGCGGGAAAATGATCTACTACGCTCCCCTTTTCATCACCGAAAAACCCAAAGACGGCCTTATTAAAATTCACGGGGGCACCCTGTTTGACTATTACTTTGCAATCGAAAAAAACCTGAACGGACGCGAACGCACCAGCTATATAATGTATGAATACCTTAACGGACTGCTGGCCCTGATAGAAGCTTATAAAGATCAGCCGCAACTACGAGTACAGGGTACCAGCTACATCATTAACCATCGTACAGCCGAAAAATTAGGTTTTAAAATCATCGCAACAAATGGATTTCAGAAGCTTATTTTGATCTACAACTATTTCAACATATTAATTTCAAGTTCGATCGCCAAAAACAAACTCAACTTCCCAAAAATAGGAAACACCATCACTTTGGAGTCAACAATTGGAGAATTGGTCACACATAAAGAATACATCGCAAAACTTAAGAATCAACTCGAGCTTGGTAAATAAGTTCCTAAGAAGGTTATTTGAAATAGGCTACCTTTAATGCCAGACCATATAGAACTATGAATATACTTCCTTTTACAGACGATACGGTAATTTTTGGACTACTGGCGCTTTGCCTGGGAGCAGTTTTCTATACATCATCGCTTCAAACTAAATTTTGGCAAAAATTCTATACTGTTGTCCCAACAGTACTGCTTTGCTATCTGCTCCCTGCAATCCTCGCCAGTACGGGTATTGTTTCGGAAGAAGCCAGCAATCTGTACTTTGTGGCCAGCCGTTATCTGCTTCCTGCCGCGCTTATTTTAATGACCCTGAGCATCGACCTTAAAGCCATTGTTAATTTGGGCCCCAAAGCGCTTATTATGTTTTTTACGGGAACTGTAGGCATCATCATTGGCGGACCTTTAGCGATTTTAATCGTTTCGATCTTTTCACCCGATACGGTGGGCGGCAGTGGTTTTGACGCTGTATGGCGTGGACTATCAACAATTGCCGGAAGCTGGATAGGTGGTGGTGCCAATCAAGCCGCAATGCTCGAAGTGTTTAAATATAACCCAGATAATTATGGCGGGATGGTTCTTATTGACATTGTAGTGGCAAATATTTGGATGGCACTCTTGTTATTTGGAATTGGCAAACGCGAGCGCATTGATCGCTGGTTAGAAGCAGACACCTCCTCTATTGAAAAATTAAAACAAAAGGTAACCACACATACTGAACGTATAACTCGGGTAACTACGCTAAAAGATCTGATTATGATTGCCTTTTTCGCATTTGTAGGAGTTGGTTTAGCACATTTTATCGGAACGAATTTCGCCTCTTTTCTAGAAAACAATTTTGAAGTGGTGCGCAACAAAGAAAAGATTCTGTCATCATTAAGTTCAGATTTTTTATGGATGGTTGTCTTTGCAACGGCTTTTGGTATAATGCTATCGTTCACAAAAGCTAAAAATTATGAAGGTGCTGGCGCAAGTAAAATAGGGAGTCTTTTTATTTACATCCTCGTCGCCACAATAGGTATGAAGATGGATTTAACCAAGGTGCTAGAAAATCCTGGTCTTATTGCAATTGGCCTGATTTGGATCAGTATTCATGCAATCTTGCTTATAGTAGTAGCAAAAATCATTAAAGCTCCATATTTCTTTTTAGCTGTCGGAAGTCAGGCAAATGTAGGTGGTGCGGCTTCTGCTCCAGTTGTAGCAGCAGAGTTTCATCCTTCTCTAACTTCTGTTGGAATATTACTAGCCGTTTTTGGTTATGTAACTGGTACAGCAGGCGCTTATCTCTGTGCGATTCTTATGGAACTAGCCTCTAAAGGCTAGACAATCAAAATAGTATAAATCAAAAAAGCCCATTTGAAGTGATCAAATGGGCTTTTTATATATTAATAAGAAGATTAATTCTTTATAAGCTTTTGCGTAAACGAGCGGCTCCCATTATCAATCTGAATCAAATACACACCGCGTTTTAAAGTACTTACATCAAGTCCGCTTGAAGCTAAGGCTGAAGTAATTCGATCTTGTTTCACTTTCTTGCCCAGAACATCGTAAAAAGTGATATCTAAAGCGTTACTGTATGCCGGACTTTCAAAAAACAGTCGATCCTTTACCGGATTGGGATAAATTTTATATCCATCAGCGGTTTGAGTTACAACTGAATTTGCATCAGAAACTTTTATACTACCCTTAAGACTTTTTTTAGAGCTACTTTCATAAGTATAAATACCTTTTTTAGTAAACACATATTCGTAGATTGAACCTTTAGCTAATCGCTGATTGATTCCAAAATCTGACGGCGCACCAAAAGAAGTGTTCACAATATTTTGCGGAAGATATTCCCCAAATACCCATTGTACGGTATCTCCTACTTTGACTTCTAGAGTCGCTGAAAGATCCTTGGAACCTGACTTCCAATCAATTGTATATGTTTTTTGCGCACTTATTGTAAACGCAAAACCTAAAAGGAAGATGTAGAACCAAGTAAATTTCATACCATATAACTGTGTTTCAATGCATTGTAAAGATAGAATAACTTTTAATATAGAATGCTAAATAAAAAGCAATATTATACTAAAGTTATTCTAAAGACGTTGCCACAAAATATATGTTGCAAAAATTTATCGACTTAAGTACATTTTTCTTCTCGCATACAAATCATAGAAAGCATCATCTTTTAAACTATCGATAAATAGAATGCTTTCACCTGTACTCTTCATCTCTGGCCCTAATTGCTTATTCACATTAGGAAATTTGTTGAATGAGAAAACCGGTTGCTTGATTGCATAACCTTCTAATTTTGGATTAAACTCAAAATCAGTCACTTTCTTTTCACCAAGCATTACCTTGGTTGCATAATTAACATAAGGCTCACCATATGCTTTAGCAATAAAAGGCACCGTACGAGATGCACGTGGGTTAGCTTCAATGATATAAACCTTATCGTCTTTAATCGCAAACTGAATATTGATTAAACCTACAGTATTAAGCGCCAAAGCAATCTTATGTGTATGATCTTTAATCTGCTGAATTACCAAATCTCCCAGGTTAAATGGTGGCAACGTAGCATTTGAGTCCCCAGAGTGAATACCACAAGGTTCAATATGTTCCATTATACCAATGATCTGAACATTTTCTCCATCGCAAATGGCATCAGCTTCCGCCTCGATTGCACCATCCAGATAGTGATCCAGAAGAAGTTTATTATTTGGAATTTTACGTAACAAATCAACTACCGTTTCTTCAAGTTCATCTTTGTTGATCACGATTTTCATTCCCTGACCACCCAATACATAAGAAGGTCTTACTAAGATTGGGAAATCAAGACGATCTGCAACTGCAAGAGCCTCTTCAGCGGTTTCTGCCACATCAAACTCCGGATATGGAATATTGTTTTCTTTAAGCAATCTGGAGAAACTGCCACGATCTTCAGCAAGATCGAGCGCCTTGTAGCTCGTGCCTATAATTTTGATCCCATAACGGTCTAATTTTTCAGCGAGTTTAAGAGCAGTTTGCCCACCTAACTGCACAATTACGCCCTCAGGTTTTTCGTGACGGATTATATCGTAAATATGCTCCCAGAATACCGGTTCGAAATACAGTTTGTCTGCAATATCAAAGTCAGTAGAAACCGTTTCCGGGTTACAATTTATCATAATGGTCTCATAACCACATTCTGCAGCAGCCATTACCCCGTGTACGCAGCAGTAATCAAACTCGATCCCCTGCCCTATTCGGTTTGGACCAGAACCTAGAACAACAACTTTCTTTTTATCAGAAACCTTACTCTCGTTATCTGCAAATCGCTCTCCAGAAGGCAATTGCATTTCATTCTCAAAAGTTGAATAGAAATAAGGTGTTTGAGCAACAAACTCAGCTGCAAAGGTATCAACCAGTTTATAAACGCGGTTAATTTTATATTCATCACGCTTGTCGTAAACATTACTTTCAAGACAGTCTAGCATATGCGCTATTTGACGATCTGCAAAACCTTTCTGTTTTGCTTCAAGCAATAAATCACGTGGTAAGGTATCTATATTATATTTAGAAATTTCCTTTTCAAGCGCGTCCATTTCCTCAAATTGTTTGAGGAACCACATATCGATTTTAGTAATCTCGTGAATGCGACTCAGTGGAATTCCCATTTGTATCTCATCATAAATAGTAAACACGCGATCCCAGCTTGGGTTGGTTAATTTTTCAATAATCTTATCATAATTGGTGTAACCTTTACCATCTGCACCAAGACCATTACGCTTAATTTCAAGAGATTGGGTAGCTTTATGCAGAGCCTCCTGAAAAGAACGTCCAATACCCATCACTTCTCCCACAGATTTCATCTGTAACCCTAAAGTACGGTCACTACCTTCAAATTTATCGAAGTTCCAACGTGGAATTTTTACAATAACATAGTCTAGGGTAGGCTCAAATAAGGCTGAAGTAGATTTAGTGATTTGGTTATCAAGTTCATCTAAGGTATAACCGATTGCCAGTTTAGATGCAATTTTGGCGATTGGATAACCCGTTGCTTTTGATGCAAGAGCCGAAGAGCGAGATACCCTTGGGTTGATTTCGATTGCAATAATATCTTCTTTTTCATCTGGGCTTACAGCAAACTGAACATTGCAACCACCTGCAAAATCACCAATTGAGCGCATCATATGAATCGCCATATCGCGCATACGCTGAAAAGTATGATCACTAAGCGTCATTGCCGGCGCAACAGTGATTGAATCCCCGGTGTGAATACCCATAGGATCCATATTTTCTATCGTACAAATAATAACTACGTTGTTATTCTTGTCACGAAGTAGCTCAAGCTCGTATTCCTTCCAACCCATAAGAGCCTTATCAATCATCACCTCGTGAATGGGAGAAATTTCAAGTCCGTGGCTTAATAACTCATCAAAATCTTCTGGCTTATAAACTATAGAAGCTCCTGCTCCACCAAGGGTATACGAAGCACGTATTACCAGAGGGAAGCCAAACTCCTGAGCAATCTCCTTACCTTTTAAAAACGACGTAGCTGTAGCCTGTGGAGCCATACCTACGCCTATTTTAAGCATAAGCTCTCTAAATTTTTCGCGGTCTTCAGTAATATTAATCGCATCAATATCTACACCGATCAACTCAACTCCATAATCTTTCCAGATTCCCTTCTCGTCTGCCTCAATACACAAGTTAAGTGCAGTCTGACCACCCATTGTAGGCAACACTGCGTCAATTTGCGGATGTTCTTTGAGTATTTGAACTAGCGATTTTGTAGTAAGTGGTAACAGATATACATGATCAGCCATTACCGGATCGGTCATAATAGTCGCCGGGTTAGAATTGATGAGTATTGTTTCAATACCATCTTCTCGTAGTGACCGTAGGGCCTGTGTTCATGAATAGTCAAACTCACAAGCCTGACCGATGATGATTGGACCAGAACCGATAATTAGAATAGATTTAAGTTTCTCGTTTTTAGGCATTAGTGCTCAGATTATGATGTGTGGTTAAAATTAGTCTGGAGTATTTACAAAAAAAAGGTGTTACTATTAAAAGTAACACCTTTGATATTTAAAATGATAAAATCATTTATTTTTTATGTCTTAGCTCAGAAGATACAGATAATCTCTTTCTACCCTTTGCTCTTCTACGTGCAAGGACTTTACGACCGTTAGCAGTAGCCATACGCTCGCGGAAACCGTGCTTATTTCTTCTTTTTCTTTTTGAAGGTTGAAACGTTCTTTTGCTCATTTTGTATCTTCTTTAAACTTCCTTAAACTTTTCTAGTGTAATTCTGAGAATAGGCTTCCCAAAAGCTGGGCGCAAATATACAAAGAGTTTCTAATTCAACAAGGGCAAAGTTTAAAATTTTTTAGATTGTTTTTATTACATTTGCAGGGTCAATAAAACAGGTACTTACCTGTGGTTTTAGAAGCGATTTGATTTAATACTTAAGAATCCCGATAATGTTCAACAAAAATATAAAATTAGTTTTAGCTGTCTTAGTAGTAGCTTTAGCCGTATGGCAATTTACAGACCGCTCTATAGGTAATGGTATCCTATTAATTCTTTTAGCTGGAATTTTTGTTCTCTTATATTTTAAAAATGAAATTCTTATTCTGGCTTTTCTAAGATTACGTAAGCAGGATTTTGATGGTGCAAAAAGCTGGTTAGATAAAATTAAAAACCCGGAAGGAGCATTAGTTCGCAAACAACAGGGATATTATAATTACCTGAATGGCTTAATGGTTTCTCAAACTAATATGGTACAGGCAGAAAAATACTTTAAAAAAGCAGTGCAATTAGGATTGAGTATGGATGCCGATATGGCGATGGCAAAAATTAACCTTGCCGGTATCGCAATGACTAAAAACAGACGTCGTGAAGCAGATATGCTTTTAGCCGAAGCAAAAAAACTCGACAAGCACAATATGCTTACCGAGCAGATTAAAATGATGAAGAAACAGATGAAACAGGCTGCAAATATGCCACGTCAACAATATGGTAGAGGAGCCAGACGATAAGTACTCTAACTACTCCATAATCTGCATTCCTTCAATATTATAATAGGTTTTCTCTGAAAGAGACACATTTCACAACAACGTTTGTGTTTTACAACGAGTATAATTCAAACTTTATCGATAAGATTTTATTGCCTCTAAACCTCAGGATATCTTTGCATCTCAAGGATTTATATGGCAAGAACTCTACTTCTACTAATTCTTTTATCGATATTTAGTTTACAAGCTCAGGATCAGCAAAAAGTTCTTTATTCTGATGCATTGTCTGCTAATATGGATAGTTATGCCGTACGGGTAGATAAAGCTTTGAAATTGGGCGAAATCGATTTTGCCAAGTCATTATTTGACAGTCTGGTAAAAAATAAGCTTCAGGGAACCTACCTCGACAAGCTTGAATTTGAGAATCTCAACAACTCCTTTCTAAACTCTACAGAAAAACTTGAGCGACCTACGCTTATTTTAACTTATTCTTCCTGGTGTATTCCAAGTGAAGGCGAAATTCCTGTTTTAAATAAATTAGCTGAGCGCTATGAAGGTTTGGTGGATTTTATTGTGTTGTTCTGGGATAGTAAAGATGTGGTAAAGAAAGAGGCTAAAAAATTCTCAAACGCCATTCAAGTTGCTTATGTTGATGAGAAGCAGAACAAACATATGAAAACAGTTAATCTCCTGAAGCACGCTTTAGGCATTTCGCTTTCCTATGTAATTGCAGCTGATGGTCAAATTCTCGACATCAACAGAAGACCTCCTAATCAACTAGGTATTTCACCTACTGAAGTGGTTAATCAAAATCTAACGTTTTTAAGTCGTCAGATTGCCGCAATCAATCTTGATCTTAATATAAACATTCAGGATCTACCAGAATCTTTGGCAACATTCTAATGCTGTTTCTAACATAACACCAATAAAAAAGGAGCTCTATCAGGCTCCTTTTTAAATTTTATAAATTCTTTCAATTACTGACCTACAGTATAAACTTCCTTTTCAGGAATTTCAATCTGATACAGTTTTCTAGAAGCATTATTCAAATGATCTTCGCGTAACCAGGGATTGTGAATCTTTAAAATTTTATAATTAATTCCAAAGCCTTGGGCAAACTTCACGAAGTCTGTTACTGCAGTATCCACTTTCACTTTATACGTTGGCACAGTTTCGTACAAATCATCCTGCGTATAATTAAAGCCATACTTATGTGGATCCTTTAAAATCTCTTTCAATGCTAAAATTCTAAAAACATACCTACCGGTTTCTTCACCAAGAAGCAAATCATAATAACCATTTACATCCTGAGCCTCCAATCTTCGACTTATACCTGCATTTCCTGCATTATAACCAGCCGCTGCAAGTGTCCAGCTTCCCAGATAATTCTTAGATTTCTTTAAGTACTTACAAGCTGCTCGAGTAGCAAGTTCTACATTATAACGCTCATCTACGTTGTCATTTACTTCAAGACCTAATTCTTTACCGGTGCCTCCCAGAATCTGCCAGAAACCAGTAGCACGTGCTGGAGATACCGCCTGAGTAAGTCCACTTTCAATTACTGCTAAATATTTAAAGTCATCTGGAAGCCCTTCTTCTTTAAGAATAGGTTCAATAATCGGAAAATACTTAGCTGCTCGTTTTATAATTAGTAAACCATTTGACTGCCAATAGGTGTTTACAAGCAACTCTCTGTCCATACGTTCCTTTACATCAGGATCATCAAGAGGAACCTCCTCCCCTGCAAAATCCATAGTTTCTGGTAATGGGATGGCATAGACGTTATAGTCATTTACTAATTTTTCCGTTTTCTTTATTTCGGGATCTACAGCTTCCTGTTGAACGGCCTGTACGCAAATAGCAGTAGTAGCAACAAGGCCTACACCTGCAAGAATATTTTTAATAGCTATCATAGAATTTATTTTTTGAAGTGGAATTGCAAATTAGCAAATCATCTACATGATCACAAGAACAATACCGGGATTGATATCATAAAATTTTGCTGAAAATAACTGCAAAACTTTATGATTCAATTAATCTTGGAAGGTTTTTACTAAACCATTTACATCGGCTAATAATCATTGCGTGTGTACCTCCCTTCACTGGAATACAATCCTTAATATATTTAAACGGAAAAACGGGATCTGCAGTTCCGTGAATATGAATTAAATCTTTAGCATATTCAATTTGGTCCCAACAAATCATATTTTCAAGAGCCCAATGTAGATAAACGGGATCTGTAATTGATAAATATTTTTGATACAATTCTGCTTTATGCTTTAAAGTTTCAGTGACCGCATAATCTGAAAGCAGATTAACGTGTTTTACCAGTCCTACTGGTGCAATCCTGTAAAGCCCTAAAATTTTTGAAAAACGCATCCGCCTTGGCAATTCGGCTTTGGTTTTTACACTACTTATAATAATAAGCTTTTTATAATCTACATATTTTGCCATCTCCTGGACTAAAACTCCTCCAAAACTAACTCCAATTAGAACGGGATTATTATGCTTAACTTCCTCTAGCATACGCTTGGCGTAAGTAGCTAGACTTTCATCAACTTCAGGAATTTTCCAGGTAAGCGGGTGAAGCCTAAAACGTTCAGCCGGCAATTTTATATGATCGAAAATACTGGGATTGGCAGCCATGCCCGGCATCAAATAAACATGTATCATAAGCTTTAAAATTAAGGCTTTAACAGTCATTTCCCCAAAAAACCTTAATTTTTTTGTATCTTTGCAAAGACTTTAAAATTCTTGCTAAAAGAATGCTAATGTTCTAGCCAAAACCTTCCAGAAAGAACTATTTTTTCTTAAATCAAATTTTATATGGATGTAATGACAGCGATTGAATTGACAGACAACGAATTCTTAAGACAATTTGAAACCACTATCGATGGTAAATTGGCAAAAATTGAATACTCTCTTCAGGACCGAAAAATTTTTCTTACCAAATTGAATATGCCTGAAGGCACCGAAGATAAAATGAATGATTTTATCGTTGCTGTTTTTAAAGAAGTTGAAGACCGCAATATCAGACTCGTACCTACAAGTCCTGAGATTGCAAAATTTATGCGAGCAAATCGCAGAAAGTATAAAGATTTATTGCCAGTAGGTATAAATATCTAGCGCAAAGCTTCAGATTTAATATAAAACCTGTTTTAACGACAGGTTTTTTTATGCGTTAACAGCATCCAATTCTTCAGCATATTCAAAACGCACCAATCCATCTTCATCTATTTCTGTAAGATTTATTTCGTGTAATGTATTTACTAAGGCGGGATCCCAAGGTGCTTTAACCTTCACGTAATTTTCAGTAAAACCGTGTATGTAACCTTTCTTGTTTTCTCCTTCAAAAAGAACCGTATGTTGTGTCCCCAATTGCGACTCATAGAAAGCTCTTCGTTTTTTCGCAGAAAGACCACGAAGCATTTTACTGCGTTTTTTGCGTTTACGCTGTGGGACAACCCCAGACATAGAAGCTGCTTTGGTGTTGTCGCGTTCAGAATACGTAAATACGTGCAAATACGATACATCTAATTCGGTAAGGAAGTTGTATGTATCTAGAAAGTGTTCATCGGTCTCACCAGGAAAACCAACAATAACATCGACACCTATACAGGCATCTGGCATCAATTTTTTAATTTCAGAAACGCGATCGGCGTACAACTCACGTTTGTATCGACGACTCATCTTGCCCAACAATTCGTTGTTACCACTCTGCAATGGTATATGAAAATGCGGAACAAAAGTCTGCGAATCGGCTACAAGTCTGATAGTATCATTTTTCAGCAAGTTGGGCTCAATACTCGATATACGCAGACGCTCAATCCCATCTACATCATCAAGCGCTTTCACAAGATCTAAAAATGTATGCTCGTGCTTTTTGTTCCCAAACTCACCCTTACCATAATCGCCAATATTTACTCCGGTAAGAACAATTTCCTTAATACCCTGCTCAGCTATATCCTTAGCATTTTTGAGAACATTATTAAGCGTATCACTTCGTGAAATACCTCTGGCTAGTGGAATGGTACAATAAGTACATTTGTAATCACAACCATCCTGAACTTTTAAAAAAGCTCGTGTACGCCCTCCTAAAGAATAGGAACCAACGTAAAAGTTTGCTTCTTCGATCTCACAACTGTGCACCTCACCCATATCATTCTTAGTGAGATCATTAAGGTAATCTGTGATTTTAAATTTTTCAGTCGCTCCAAGAACCAAATCTACACCATCTACATCTGCGAGTTCTTCAGGTTTAAGTTGAGCATAACAGCCCACAGCAGTAATGAAAGCATCCGGATTGCTTTGCTGAGCTTTCTTAACAATAGTTTTAAAGCGATTGTCTGCATTTTCGGTAACGCTACAGGTATTGATTACATACACATCTGCCGGTTCACTAAAATCAACTCGTTTAAAACCTTCATTCTTAAAACTTCTGGAAATTGTAGCTGTTTCAGAAAAGTTTAGCTTGCAGCCCAAAGTATAAAATGCAACTTTTTTAGTAGCTTCTGTCATATCATTCTTATTCACAAATACCTATTTTTGTTAGATTCTTATGCAATCCTGATGACCTAAAAATCAAAAAGTGCAAAGTTAACTTTTATCATGCTATTAGTCAAAAAGCTAACCGTACTTCATGTTCAAATACAGATTATTGATTTCGTTTAAATATATAACCACTCGAAAATTCTCCTTGCTGGGCTACTTACTACTAGCCCTTTCACTTTATGCGTGCTCTAATCCTAATGTAAAAAATAATGAGTCCCAGGTTTTTAGATACAACGAGCATTATAACGTAGCCACGCTCGACCCCGCCTTTGCGCGTAACCCGCCGATAATCTGGCCCACCAATCAATTATTTAATGGACTGGTACAACAGGATGACTCGTTAAATATTGTACCTGATCTGGCTAAAAGATGGACGGTTGATAGTGCCGCGACAACCTATACCTTTACCCTTAGAGACGATGTGTATTTTCACAAACACGCACAATTTAAAACAGGAGATAGCACCAGGAAACTGGTAGCTTCTGATTTTGTTTACAGTTTTGACCGATTAAAAGATCCAGCAGTTGCCTCTCCAGGAAGTTGGGTGCTTAATAATGTGTCGAGTTACACAGCGGTAAACGATTCGACCTTCAGCATAAAGCTTGAAAAAGAATTTCCTGCTTTTCTTGGCTTGCTAACTATGCGTTATTGTTCGGCAGTGCCTCGCGAAATTGTGGAGTTTTATGGAAATGAATTTAGAGCAAACCCGGTAGGAACAGGCCCGTTTAAATTCAAACGTTGGGAAGAAGGTGTAAAACTCGTTTTACGTAAAAATGAAAACTACTTCGAGTTTGATGAAAAGGGAATTCGCCTCCCTTATCTTGAGGCTGTAGCTATCACCTTCCTTCCCGATAAACAAAGTGAATTCTTACAGTTTGCACAGGGAAATCTCGATATGCTTAACAGTCTGGATCCTTCCTATAAGGATGAATTACTTACAGCAACCGGCAAGTTAAAAGATAAATACAAGGAGAATGTAAAGACTATTACTGGTCCGTTTTTAAATACAGAATATTTAGGCTTTTTTCTTTCGGGTGCAGAGCAGGAAAGTCAGTCAGAAGAGCTGCGTAAGGCCGTAAATTATGGTTTTGATCGTGTAAAAATGATCAAATATCTGCGAAATGGAATTGGAGAACCTGCTAATGCCGGTTTTATACCTAAAGGTTTACCGGGATACGGCACACGCGGTTTTGAATACGATCCTGCAAAAGCCCGTCAACTCATTGAAGAGTATAAGAAACAAACCGGAAATGCTAATCCCGTTATTACAATAGGCACGAACAGTCAGTATTTAGACATTTGCGAGTACATTCAGCGTGAGCTTGATAAACTGGGACTTAGCATTGATATTGATGTAATGCCTCCATCTACACTAAGACAATTAAAATCTACGGGGAAACTTGAAACTTTTCGCGCCAGCTGGATCGCTGATTACCCGGATGCCGAAAATTACCTGTCTCTTTATTATAGTAAGAACTTCACACCAAATGGTCCTAATTATACCCATTTTAAGGATGAAAAGTTTGATAGTCTCTACGAAGCCAGTTTTAAACTCACGAATTTGGATAAACGAAAATTGGTGTACCAACAAATGGATTCCATTTTAATTGCAAAGGCTCCATTTGTCACACTATACTACGATCAGGTAATCAAATTTGTCCATAAAGATATACAGGGGTTAAAGGCAAATCCACAGGACTTTCTGATCTTAAAACGTGTACGAAAAACTCCTACTAACTAGGGAAATCTGTAACAAAGTTCTTCTTTCTATTACCAATATATAAATCTACTACTATGGGATTTGGAGGAGCTGTATCGGCCATGCTTACTTCGCTTAAAAACAATAAGCGAACCAGAGCTACACGTTTTGATAATAAATCAGAATCCTACTACCATTCAAAAAATATAAAAGACAAACTGGTTTTTAAAAAGCTCAATGACCAGGACCTGGCAGAAGCAAAAAAACAAATTCAAACTAAAACCCGTGCCCACAATAAAAAGGTATTAGTTTATACGATTGTTTCCATCATTCTTTTAAGCCTGTTTGTCTATCTGCTGATTAACGAATCTGGCAGATCATTTATTTAGGCTTATTAAAAATCTCTTATTTAATTAAAATTCCCCTTTCGACTTCGAAATCGATATAGGTTAAAACATTCCTTAAACATAATTAAACGTTTGTTTAAACTAAACAGTTGTTTAATTTTGTATGCTCAATTCTGATAAGTATGGAATTAAACGATAAACAGAAGGAAATCATTGAAGTTGCAGAAAGACTCTTTGCTGAACAGGGATTTGCAGGTACTTCAGTAAGGCAAATAGCTAAAGAAGCAGGCATCAACATTGCGATGATCTCGTATTATTTCGGTTCCAAAGAGAAAATGCTAGAGATTATGATGACGCATCGTATGACGGGATTTAAAAATAATCTCCACAACATAATCGATCAGGATGCTTCTTATCAAAAACGCTTTGAAGAACTCGTTGCATTGTTTATAAGACGAATTCACAAGAATAACCGTATTTATAAAATTGTTCATAATGAACTGTCTAACAATAACCGCAACTTCACATTTGAACATTATTTAAAGCAGAAAAAGGAAAACTATCAAACGGTTTCTGACTTCATAAAACAAGGTCAGGAAGCTAAATGCTTCAAGCAGGATATAGAAATTCCATTGCTTATTCCTACCATTTTAGGAACCTATTTCCACTTTCACTATAACCAGAAATTTTTTGAAGAAAACTACAATTTAAAAACCCCAGAGCGTAAAGATCAATTTATTCAAAATACACTCACTAAGCATTTACAGACAATGCTTAATGCCCTAATTAAATATGAAGACTAAAATTTTAATCACAGGATTAACCCTGCTTTTTGTGCTGTTTGAAATTCAGGCACAAGAGACCAGAAACCTATCGCTCGAAGAGGTTGTTGAGATGGCATTGACCACAAGTGATGCGTCGAAAATCAACAATGCTCAAATCTCCAATGCAGAGCAGGCATTAAAAATTACCAAAAACAACCAGTATCCAGATTTAGATATTTCTGGTCAATATCGGTATTTAACCAATGCTAATGTAAAACTGCAGATACCAGTAAGCTCGGGAAACAGCGAAGGAAGTGAAGAGCAAACTTCCACTTCTCCCAAAGTCAATGGTCTATTAATGGGTTCTGCTAATGTAAGTATGCCTATTTTCTCTGGCTTTAAGCTTAAAAACAGCATTTCGGCCAGTGAGAATAAATTGCAAGCCGCAATTTACAATGCAGCAAATGATCAGGAAGAATTGGCGTTGCGAGCAATTCAAACCTATCTCAATCTGTATAAAGCCAATGCTACAATCAAACTATTTGAAGACAATTTGAAAAGTGCCAGTCAGCGTGTAACTGATTTTTCAAATATGACAGATAATGGATTGTTGGCACGAAACGACCTCTTAAAAGCACAATTGCAACAGTCTAATGTAGAGCTGTCTTTGGCAGAAGCTAATAAAAATGCCAAGATTTTAAATTATCAGCTCAATGCACTTTTAAAGCTTCCGGAAAACATTAAAATTAATACAGATGTCAATGCTGTTACACCAAACGTAAATAAACTTCCTTCTACTTCAAACCGAAATGATTTAAAGGCACTCAGCTATCAGGAGGAAGCACTACAAGACCAGATTAAAGTAGCAAAGTATGATTATTATCCATCTTTAGCTTTGGTTGGCGGTTATATCGCTTTAGATCTTAATAATGCGATTACGGTAACCAACGCAATGAATTTGGGTGTTAGTGTCTCCTACAATCTTTCCTCTTTATTTAAAACTAAAGCACATGTGAAATTGGCTGAAAGTCAGGCTGAAGAATTGCGATTTAAAATTGATGAAGCCACATCTCAGGCCAAAGTTTCAGCCCAAAATGCTTTTGAAGAATACAATCTGGCTTTGAGCACTTTTGAGGTATATGAAGTATCTAAAGAACAGGCTGAAGAAAATTATCGAATTGTAAAGGACAAATACGACAATGGTCTTTCTGATACTAACGATTTACTAGAAGCCGATCTTCAACAGTTACAAGCCAAAATGAATCTGGCTTATGCTAAGGCAGATATCACGCAAACTTATTACCAATTATTAAGCGCCGAAGGCGTACTTACCAAGCAATTTTCTCAAAATTAACTCCTTCTAAAATCATGGAACAGAAGAAAAAGACCAATAAGAAATTCATCATTATCACTGCGGTTTTAGTGATCATTGGAGCCACATACGGAACCATAAAATTCATGCATTCTCTTTCTCACGAGGAAACTGATGATGCTCAGGTAGAAGCCAATATGAGTGCTATTATCCCTCACGTGGGAGGTTATGTAGAAAAAGTTTACGTAGAAGACAATGCCATTGTAAAAGAAGGTGACACGCTTTTTATCATCGATCAACGCGATTATCTGGTAAAACTGGAACAAGCTAAGGCAAACCTTGCCGCTGCAGAAAGTCAGCGTGCTGTGGCTGAATCAAACATTGGTTCGTCAAAAGCAAATGCAAGCGCTTCTTACGCCCAGGTTTCTTCAACTTACGGAAATATTGAATCTGCAAAAATTCAATTGAGAAGAGCAACTGATGATTACAATAGATATAAAAATCTGTATGATAATAAAAGTATCACCACACAGCAATATGAGCAGGCCTTAGCTGCAAAGCAAGAGGCTGAAGCGCACCTTTCCGTATTAGAAAATCAGCAAAAGGCAGTTCGAAGTCAGAGTCGTGCTGCTACCTCTCAAAGTGAAGTGACTGAAAAACAAGTCGCTGTTGCCGAAGCAAATATAAAAAGTGCTCAGGCACAGGTTGATGCCGCGCAGCTTAATCTTGATTATACTGTTGTACTGGCTCCTATTGACGGACAACTTTCTGCAATCGAGGTTCAGGAAGGGCAGTTTGTACAGCCGGGACAATCTCTCTTTTATTTGGTAAACACTCAGGAAAAATGGATTGTAGCCAACTTTAAAGAGACACAGCTAAACGAGATGAAAGTAGGTCAAAAAGTAACTATTGCTATTGATGCCTATCCAGATGCGGAGTTTGAAGGTGTTATAACCAATTTCTCACCCGCTACAGGGGCGCGTTTCTCGTTACTTCCACCTGATAATGCAACGGGAAACTTTGTAAAAACCATTCAACGCCTTCCAGTAAAAATCAATTTTACAGATGCTAATAATCAGGAGCGTTTGGCGCAGTTACGAGCAGGAATGAATGCAGAAATAGATGTTCATCTAAACTAAAAAATCATGGCTGAGGCTATTGAAGCAGAAGACAGTCTCGTTGAGTACGGCTTTAGACGTGTGATAATTACCATCACGGCTATTCTCTGTGCGCTACTCGAGATTGTAGATACAACCATAGTAAATGTTGCATTAAATGATATGCGCGGGAGTCTTGGAGCAACCTTAACCGATGTTGCCTGGGTAATTACCGCGTATGCGATTGCTAACGTTATAATCATCCCAATGACCAGCTGGCTTTCCAAGCAATTTGGGAGACGCAATTACTTTGCAGTTTCTATTGTCATTTTTACCTTTTCCTCTTTTCTCTGCGGAAATGCTACAAATATCTGGGAACTTGTTGCTTTCCGGTTTGTGCAGGGTTTAGGTGGTGGCGCACTTTTGGTGACGGCACAAACAATTATTACCGAAAGCTATCCGGTTGCAAAACGTGGGATGGCACAGGCAATTTATGGGATGGGAGTAATTGTTGGTCCTACACTAGGGCCTCCGCTTGGTGGCTATTTAGTTGACAATTTTTCATGGCCCTTTATTTTTTACATCAATATTCCTATAGGGATAATTGCTACATTTTTGACGATTCTTTTTGTTAGAAGTCCAAAATATGGTGAGAAACTGAGTGCCAATCAGGTGGATTGGTGGGGAATTATTTTCCTGGCGTCCTTTATCGGATCGTTACAATTTGTATTGGAACACGGGCAACAAGACGACTGGTTTGAAAATCATATGATCATTATTTTAAGTGTCGTTTCCTTATTTGGATTAGTTGCCTTTATCTGGCGCGAACTGGTTTATGAGTTTCCTATTGTGAACTTAAGAGTGTTGCGCAACACCAATTTATGGACGGGAACCATTATGACCTTCATTCTTGGTTTCGGGTTATATGGGTCAACCTTTGTAATTCCCATTTACACCCAATCGATTCTAGGATGGACAGCTACTGATGCGGGTTTACTATTAATCCCCAGTTCGATAACCACGGGATTAATGATGCCAATAATTGGTAAAATGCTGGAACGCGGAATTCCCGCAAAATATTTGGTCGCTTTAGGTTTTATTGGCTTTTTCCTGTATAGTTTATGGATGCACAATCTCTTAACTCCAAATACCTCTTCAGAAGCTATGTTTTGGCCCTTAGTACTGCGAGGTGTAGGCTTAGGATTGCTATTTGTTCCCATTACAACACTCGCTTTATCTACACTGAAAGGTGCCGAAATCGGCGAGGGAGCTGCGTTTACAGGTATGATGCGACAATTGGGCGGTTCGTTTGGAATTGCAATTATCACCACAATGATTAGTAGATGGAATCAACAACATCGTGTGGATCTAATTCCGAACTTAAGCAATATCGACCCGCAAACTCAACAACGCGTTAATGGACTGCAACAAATGTTTATCAGTAAAGGTTTCAGCTTTAATGAAGCTTTAGATCGTGCTTATCAAATACTTGAAGGAGGCATTGCCTTGCAGGGAACAGTGCTAACATATATGGATGTATTTCTCTATCTGGGAGTACTTTTCTTATGCTGTGTCCCTTTCGTCTTGATGATGAAAAGTGGCTCAGGAAAGGTTGATGCAGGTGCAGCACATTAAAATTTCACCCCTAAATTCGGTAAAGCCCAATTTTCATTCTATATGAAATTGGGCTTTGTTATTTTTAGAAATGTCGCTTGACACTCCATGTAACGTTCGTTACATTTAGTATGCAGTAAAGTCCCTAGATTTGTTTTCAAACAGAATTATAGAAATTAAATCTGGCAAATATATTAGTTCACTCATTCTATGGAGAAATTTGAATCGTTCGTCCGCGCTATCTACCGGCTATTTGCTGTTTTTACAGTACTAATTCTGTTTGCCTTTGCAGTTGTTTTCCTCTATCAATTTAATCCAGATCTTTTTAAAAGTATAGAAGAAGAACAAATAGCCTGGGAGCCTAAAAATGTGGAAGATTTATACACTAAAGGCTCTATGCCGGAAGATGTAGAATATGGCTATTTGCTCATCAAAGAAACTTCGGCTCATCTGGGTCCAATGGCTTCCGAACCTGAAATGCGATACGCCGGTAATAATCTGGCTTGTGCAAACTGCCATTTAAAATCGGGAACACAGGCCGGTTCTGCTTCCTGGATAGGAGTAATCAAGCGCTTTCCACAATTTGGAGGTAGATCTAATAAAGAAGGAACGATTGAAGACCGAATAAACGGCTGTATGGAACGAAGTATGAATGGGCATAAGTTACCTGTAGATTCAAAAGAAATGAGCGCAATTGTGGCTTATATGACCTGGTTGGGTGAGGATTTACCCGAAGAACGGGAAAAAGAATTTGAAGGCTATCCCAATGTCGATCTTCCTGATGTCGCAGTAGATTTTGATAAAGGCAAACAATTGTTTTTAAAAGATTGCACACTGTGTCACGGTGAAAATGGCCAGGGGATTAAATATGCAGATTCTCTTAAAGGCTATCAATATCCACCTCTATGGGGACCCGACAGTTACAATAATGGTGCTGGTATGAATAGAGTAATTACAGCAGCGAGCTTTATTAAAGGAAACATGCCTTATCTACAGGCAACCTGGGATAATCCTAAACTTACTGATGAGGAGGCATATCATCTTGCAGGATACATTAATAGCTTTGAAAGACCTACAAAAAGTAATCTGCAAAAGGACTACCCAGATCTCAAACTCAAACCTGTATCTACTCCTTACGGACCCTGGGCTGATAATTTTACAGAAGAGCAACACAAATTTGGGCCTTTTCAACCCATCATGGCATTCTATAAAGAAACCTACGACTTAAATAAACGTAAATGATTAAGCTTGCGAAGCACTTCTCTTTTTTCATCCTCTTGGCTCTGTCGAGTTTAAACGCTCAGGAATCTCCAACTAAAAATAAATTGGGTTCGCTATCAGGGCAGGTTCGTAGTTTTTATATGAACACGGGCAATAAAGATTCGTTGAGAGATTTTGAAGCACTGGCAATAGGTGGTCACCTAAAGTATCAATATCAAATAACTGAAAATCTAAAACTGGGTATCGCTGGTTATACAAGCATCAATACCGGAATCGAGGATTTAAGTATTCCCGATCCTACCACAAACAGAACCAGTCGCTATGAACAAGGGCTTTTTGATGTAACCAATCTTGACAAGGATCTAGTTGTTTTACTTGGTGAACTATACCTGAATTATAAATACAAGCAGCATACAATTACTTTGGGAAGAATGAAATTTAATTCGCCTCTGGTAAACGGTCAGGATGGAAGAATGATTCCCAGCTTCTTTCAAGGTATTGATTATCAATTTAAACCCAATCCTGAGAATAGCTACCGCGCATCTGTTTTTAATCGTGTAGCACCTCGATCTACAAGCAAGTTTTACAATCCCGGAGCAAGTATTGGCACCTATCCTGTGGGGCGCAACTGGGAAGGAATGCCTTCACAATATCAAGGAAATACAGATTCTGATTTTATTGCGATTGCAAATGTAAATCTAGCAGTCACCAAAAATATCGACTTAATTGCGTGGAATTATTATGTAGATAATATTTCGAATTCGCTCTACTTAAATCCGAAAATCCAGGTGTCTAATCAAACTAATATTCAGCTAGAATGGTTACATCAAAATAAAGTAGGAAATGGTGGAAATCCCATAGATTCTTTGCAGTATTTCAGAGCTAATTCTTCAGATCTTTTAGGAATTCAACTGAATCACAAATGGAAGGAAACAAATTCTACAGTTTCCTTATCCTATAACTACATTTTACCTCACGGACAATATATATTCCCGAGATCCTGGGGAAGAGAATTTTTGTTCAGTTTTCAAAAACGCGAGCGCAGCGAGGGCAGCGCCAACAATCACGCTCTGGTAGTTTATTATGACCAGGGTATTGAGCTGAATAAAGGCAGGTCAAACATTCAATCCATACTTAGTATTGGCCACCATTGGAAACCTGAAGTTACAAATGCCGTTCAGAATAAATATGCATTTCCAGATTATACACAGATCAATCTAGACCTGTTTATAAATTCTCAAAAGCTAAAAAACTTCCAGCCCGAGTTGCTCCTGGTTGCAAAATTTTCAGGAGATGAGGTACCCAATAACCCCAATCTCTATTTTAATAAAACAGATTTATTTTTGGTAAACCTTATTCTCAACTACAATTTTTAGAAGTTAGTATCTTCTAAATTTTGCAGTCTCTTCAAATACGTGTTCGAGAATTGAAGCTTCCTGCTCATCAAAAGCCACACCTCGTCGCTCCATAACCAGCTTAGCTGTTTGAAATGCTTTAGCAGTTTTATACGTGGTAAAACCGGCTGCTCCACCCCAACTGAATGAGGGAACAAAATTGCGAGGGAAACCAGTACCAAAAATATTTGAACTCACTCCGATCACGGTCCCGGTATTGAACATAGTATTAATACCACATTTACTGTGATCGCCCATCATCAAACCACAAAATTGTAGTCCCGTGCGTGCAAATCCTTCAGTCTCATAATCCCAAAGTCGCACTTCTTCATAATTATTTTTAAGATTGCTATTATTGGAATCAGCGCCTATATTGCACCACTCTCCTAACACTGCATTCCCCAAAAAGCCGTCGTGACCTTTGTTAGAATAAGCCATTAAAACCGAATTATTAACTTCTCCTCCTACTTTACAGTACGGACCTATCGTTGTACCGGTATAGATTTTTGCACCCATTTTAACCGTGGCATGTTCACAAAGAGCAAACGGACCACGTATTAAGGCACCTTCCATAATCTCGGCATCTTTACCGATGT
Organism: Leeuwenhoekiella sp.; assembly: GCA_964219495.1. GTDB lineage: Bacteria > Bacteroidota > Bacteroidia > Flavobacteriales > Flavobacteriaceae > Leeuwenhoekiella. The sequence goes on from CAXPQP010000001.1 coordinate 90,306, forward strand.
ATATAGGACCTTCAGAAGCATTTAAAGTGCAGAAATTAAGCTTTGCTCCCTCTTCAATAAAAATGTTCTCAGAATTTAAAGCTTGAACTGTTGAAGGTATGGAAGCAGATTTTCGGTCCTGGGTGAGTAAATCATAATCAAGCTGAATCGCTTCGTGATTTTTGCTAAAAATATCCCAGGTATGTTCGATTTTAAAGACTGCTTCTTCTGGAAGTTCGATCTGCTCATAATCGGAGAAATCTATGTCCTCCTGATTTTCTGAAGTGTAAAAGGCAACCACTTCTTCCCCATCAAACAAAGCCTGATTAGATTCCAAATTCTGAACCAATTCTACTAAGACTTCTGTTGGCAAATAAGCCGCATTAAGCATTACATTTTGATCAAACTCCACCATCGGGTATTTCTCAGAAAGATAGTCTTCCGTTACTGTAGATGTTGTGCTACCCAAATGTTTTTCCCATTTTTCACGAATGGTGAGGATACCAATTCGTAAATCGGCTACAGGTTTTGTATAGGTAAATGGCAATAGCTGTCTGCGTACCGGACCATCAAAGAGAATGTAGTTCATAACGATTAAGATTTTGAAGCGGGTCAAAACTACTTAATAAAGCCTGATCAAACTACTATCCCGGTTGAAAACTCCTATTTATGTAGCGGAAACCTTTGATTGTTGGATAGCAGATACTGATATCTGAATTCCTATTTCCTTAAAATGCGTTAGGGATTGTAGTGAAAATCCCACAGTTGCTGGAATGACAGTGATGGCAACGAGGAATTGCAACGCAAAGCCCGACTTTGCTTTTTGGCAAAGTAACGCCATAAAAAAACCCTTTAACGTAAACGCTAAAGGGTTTCTTAGTATGCTAAAATGGATTTGGCTTAGTTACCACCTTTTTCCATTTTCTTCTTCAATTCTGCAAGAGCATCGTTTGCATCACCTAAAGTAGGTGCACTAGCTGCTGCTGAGTCAGCCGCTTTTTTAGCAGCCTGCTTAACGATTTTTGCCTCTTCTTCTTTGAACAAAGAAGTGTGAGAAGCAACTACACGTTTGAAGTCTTTGTTGAACTCAATAATTTGAAATTCAACTTCCTCTCCTTTAGATAGTTTGCTACCATCTTCTTTCTCCATATGACGACCAGGAATGAAAGCCTCGATGTCTTCGTTGAATTTAACAACAGCACCTTTATCAACTACCTCATCGATAGTACCTGTGTGCTTGGTTCCAACTGCGAATTCATCTTCGTATTTATCCCAAGGATTGTCTTCTATTTGCTTGTGACCAAGACTTAGTTTACGTCCTTCTACGTCAAGCTCAAGAACTACAACTTCTAGTTTATCACCGATATTAGTAAATTCTGATGGGTGCTTAACTTTCTTAGTCCAGCTAAGGTCTGAGATGTAAATTAAACCGTCGATACCTTCTTCTAGCTCTACAAATACCCCAAAGTTGGTGAAGTTACGTACGATACCTGTGTGG
>CAXPQP010000002.1:0-32526 GCA_964219495.1 Leeuwenhoekiella sp.
TTCCATCACCTTCAGTATACGTCACACCATCAACAGTCACCGTGAGCATATCTGCTGAATCTGCAGTACCCGTGATTGTTGGTGTATTGTCATTTGTTACCAGCGGAGTTACCGTTGGAATAGTTGGCGGTGTGGTGTCAATAGTCAACTCGTCAACTGTAGCATCCATACTGGTATTGCCAACTGAATCTGTGGAAATCGCGATAACATTATAAACCCCATCAGCAAGCGGAATGGCAATATTTAAATACCACGTATCATCACCATTATCAAAAAGGCTTCCATCCCCTTCAGAGTAAGAGATTCCACCTACAATTATAATTAGGTTAGCACTCGAATCAGCGGTACCTGTTAAGGTTGGCGTATTATCATTCGTCACCAGAAAATCTACTGTAGGGATTGCAGGCGGTGTAGTATCGATTGTTAATTCATCAACTGTAATATCAGCACTACTATTTCCGGCAGCATCAGTAGCTGTTGCCATTACATCATATACCCCTTCTGCTAAAGCCACAGGAATTGTAAGTGTCCAGGTATTATTTCCATTATCTATAAGATTGCCATCACCTTCAGTATAGATTACACCGTTTACAGAAACTGTAAGATCGTCTATACTGTCTGCAGTACCCGTAAGAGTTGGTGTATCATCATTAGTAGTTAAAAAGTTTACTGTTGGAATGGTAGGAGCTGTTGTATCAATTGTTAGCTCTCCATTTGTAGGATCTGTTGATGAAAGAGGTCCTTGAGTTGCAGTAGCGGTTACATCATATACGCCTTCAGCTAAAACAACAGGAATTACTAAAGTCCAGGTATCATCGCCGTTATCTGTTAAGTTCCCATCTCCTTCCGTATAAGTAACACCATTAACCGTAACGGTTAAATCATCAACCGAATCAGCAGTACCTGTGATGGTCGGACTTGTATTCGTTGTTAATAATGGAACTACAGAAGGTGTTGTGGGTAATGTGGTATTAATGGTCAATTCATCAACAGTAACATCGTTTGAAGGATTTCCAGCTAAATCAGTAGCAGTTGCTGAAACATCGTAAACTCCATCTACCATTTCATTTCCCGCAGGAATTATCAGCGTCCAGGTATTATTACCGTTATCAGTAAGATTTCCGTCGCCCTCGTTATAGGTTACACCATCAACGGTCACTGTTAATACGTCTGCGGAATCAGCGGTTCCTGTAATTGTTGGTGTTGTATCGCTGGTTTGCTGAGCATTAACCGTGGGAATCGTTGGTGCCGTAGTATCAATAATCAATTCGTCTACGGTTGCATCTGGCGAAGTATTTCCTGCAGCATCTGTAGTTAAAGCCATTACATCGTAAGTGCCGTCTGCAAGTGGTGTAGGAATCACTAAGGTCCAGGTATTATCACCGTTATCGGTAAGATTACCATCACCTTCAGTATACGTCACACCATCTACCGTAACAGTCAGATTATCTACAGAATCTGCAGTACCTGTAATAGTTGGCGTGCTGTCATTGGTCACCAGAAAATCAACCGTAGGAGCTGTGGGGGGCGTCTCATCGACTGTATAGGTTATAGAAGTTTGAACAGTATTTTCGCAAAGCAACAAGTTCTGCGAAGTAACCTGTGCTTCTAGTGTTAAGTCAGAATCTGATCGCAGTTGTGCTCCCGGAACATCTACCGAAAAGGTTAAGCCGCTAACAACTGTAGTATTGAAAGAAAAGGTATTGACAATCACATTAATCTCATCGCCTACCTCGGCATCGCCTCCAACAGTTCCTGTAATGGTAACATCTGCTGCGAGATCGGCTGCATTGAGTACATTGTCTCCTGTAATAGGATCCAGATCTATAGTTGGCTGCGGGCCGCCATCAAGTACTACTTCAACAAGTTTTAAATCTCCCGGCGCATTTTCACAACCGGTAACAGCATCTACCACACTAACGTAAACTACAAACGGACTATCTGACTCTACTAGACCTTCAACTTCCAGTTCTCCGTCTGCGTTTATGGTGTAGGTTAAATTACCCTGTACCAAGCCATTAGTAATCTGCGTGCTTCCTGAAGCATCCAGATAATAATTAAAGCTTCCGTTCAAAGTTGTCGTTGGAACGATATTTAAAATTTCAGGAATACAGATAGGTAACTCAAGTCCTAATACGGTGATATCTGCTGATTCTGGTAATGGATTTACAGTAACAGTCACAGGAATACGACCCGATTCTTCTGTACAACCAGCGACAAATGATGCAACATAAAAAGTAGTATCTGTTATAAGTGGATCGGTCACAAAAGGATCACCACTGGCAACGGTTGCTAGGAGTGTTCCTCCTGTTGCACTATTATACCATCTCATTTGAGCGCCCGCAGAAGCAGAGGTTGCAACTAAACTCGCTGTTTCCCCCTCACATACTTCCAGATTTTGAGATCCTGCGTCGATGACAGGTATAGAAGGAGTTATATCAACTTCAAAAAGGTCTAAACGCTGAAAAGCGGTTACTCCCAATAACGAGCTGTATCTTACCACGATGCGATCAGCAGGTCCCGCAACTTCAAAAGGGACCTGCGTCACTGCACCGCTCTGCAAAATACCCAGTAAATCAAGGCTTAGTAGGGATGCAAGATTTGAAGAACTGACTAGCGCAGTGCCATTATACGCTTCAAATTGAATATTATTTAGAACTCCAAGTGCTATTAATGTTGGATCTACCCGAAGTGAAATCTTAAAGTCTTCGTCAGCTTGAGAAGGTCTGTCAAAATAAATGATTTGCTCTATCGAAGCAGCAACATTTAGAACCCCCAGGCTTAATTCTGAAAAAGTATTGATATCATTATCAATCGCACGTTCCGGATTTTGAACACCCGCATCTCCTAGTTGCAAAATGTCTAAAGTCAAACCATCACCATCATAGGCTGTAAAAGTTGGATCGTTACAAGCTAGTGTACCATCAGCATAATAAGCACCATAGACATCTAATTGACGGGTATTATTTAAACCCAGAATGCTACCTATTTCATTGGATATATAAATACGGTTATAATTTTGAGAAGGTGTGATGGCTATATAATATTCACCAACAGCATCAGTAACAATACGTACACGAGGAGAATCAAACTCGTTGGAGTTTGCAGAATCTGCACTCAATACAACCGTATTATCTAACTTCGCCTGAACCTCAAACTCCTGATTACCAACCAAAACAATTCCTAAAACATCGCCAAGGAGATCTCCAAGTCCACCAGAAAGCAAAACCCGAAGTATATCGTCTTCTGTATCAATTTTTATAAAGGATGTAGTATTTGCAGCTAATGTAGAAGAATAACCCAATTCCAAAAATCCGTCGTAAGCCCCTATACCAATAGCAATTCCTGAATTTGCTTCAATCTGAGCTCTTGTACCCAGATTTTCATCGATTGCTAAATTTGAATTACTTACGTGATCTTCACTAATTACCTGCGTAGCAAAAACATTGGTTTGTGCATTAAGTGTGATCCAAAAAACCGGAATAAGTAGGTACCCCAGCCCAAAAAGAATTGTGCGTAGTTTTAGTTTCATAAAGTCAATTTTGAAATTAATTCAGAATGAAGCCAAAACGCATATAAAAATAGGATTGACTTCAAAACCTTGATATCGAGATACATCTCTGCCTCAAAGTTTTAACTCAATCAAAGCTTAGGGGTCCTTTGAACCGAGTGAACGTTTTTGGAGAATACACAATGAACGGGCATTCATTGACAGTATAAAAATAACCACTCATATCCGTAAAAAACTGTATTTCACAGATAAAAGGCGAACTAAATCGTTTAAGAAAGAAATTTTTGATACTTTTTACAAGTAGATAGATATTAAATTATATGCATCAAAAACTTACTTATATTAAATATATACAAGTTAATTGTAACTATTTATAACAATATCGTAATGTAAAATGAGTCGAAGCTCACGGAATGAAGTTGTGAATCAATTAATCACAAGTAGTAAATCTCGTATTAATTTCTATCCACTTTAGGACGGATTATTAATCGTAGATCCTGATTTTTTGTGAAGTATTCTAAAGACCAATTGTAGAAAGTTCTTACTCGGTTTCTATAATCTATTAAAGCGAATAAGTGAACAAAAACCCAGATGAACCAGGCTAAAAATCCGTCGAAATGAATCTTATCTGGCAAATCTGCAACCGCCTTATTGCTTCCTATTATCGCCAAGGAACCTTTATCGTGGTATTTAAAAGGTTTCATCTCACTATTTTGAGCGATTCGCTTTAAGTTTTTAGCCAAAGTTGTACCCTGTTGCATAGCCACCTGTGCCAGTTGTGGATGACCTTCGGGGAAAGCAGGATCGGCAGTCATAAATGCTGCATCACCTATCACATAAATACTGTCTTCTCCTATAATCTTATTGATTTGATCTACAGCAATACGATTACCTCGTTGATAAGCTGTTTCGGGAATACCTTGAAAACGATAACCGGTCACCCCAGTTGCCCAAATCAGGTTTTTACTATAAATATGAGAACCGTCTTTCATTAACACTTTCTCTCCATCGAAGTCAACTACACGGGTATTTAGAAGGACCTCAACACCCATTTCCTGTAATTTCTCAAGAGTATATTTCTGGCTTTTCTCACTCATTGGAGAAAGAAGTTCTCCTCCTCCATTTACTAAGTAAATGCGCGAACCACTCCCAACCAATTCTGGAAATTCCTTGCGTATGGTATTGTTTCTCAGTTCGGCAAATACACCACTAATCTCAACTCCGGTTGGACCACCTCCTGCAATAACCATATTTAAATAAGGTAACCGCTCTGATTTGTCTTTAATTCGTGAAGCTTGTTCCAATCGCTGCAATAAGGTATTACGCATTTCTAAAGCATCCTCAAGGGTTTTCATGGGAATTGCATGATTCTGGCAATTATCAAGACCAAAGAAATTGGTTTGGGTACCCGTAGCAAGAACCAAGATATCGTAGCTCAGTTCACCGGTATCCAGAACCACTTTCTTCTCTTCAGACTTTACTTCAAGCAAACTCCCCATATGAAAGCGAAAGTTGGCTTGATCTCTAAATAAATTCCGGTAGGGAAATATAATACTTGACGGATCGAGATAACCTGTAGAGACCTGATATAAAAGCGGTGGGAAAAAATTGTAATTGTTCTTATCAACCAGTGTAATACGGTAGTGCTGCGATTTATTTAGTTTTTTAACCAGATTCACTCCTGCAAAACCACCTCCAATAATTACAATATGTTTTTCCATAAAACTGCTGTTACAGCATCGAAATTACCTGTTTTTAAGCACACACACAGGTTTTTAGCAGTTTTTTAAAATCTCAGATCAACGAAATCGTAGTAATTAGGAAATCAAACTCCAACTCATTCTCAAAAGTGGTTTTTGAAAAAATTTAAACTCTAAAAAGTTAGAAGAATCTGAAGTAAAATATCAATTGTTTGAAGTATTTTTAGCCCGTCAAAAAACGTAATTATTTTGAACATAATTCAAAACGTAAACGTTTTCGTTATATTCAAAATGTACTATTTAACCTGAATACTAAAATTTAATTGAATTAAATTCAAATTAACCATCTATGGAAAGACACACAACTTTAGGCGAATTTATCATTCAAAATCAAGGCGATTTTCCGTATGCTAAAGGAGAGCTCAGCGCCCTACTCAGTGCAATACGTCTTGCGGGTAAAATGGTTAATCAGGAGATTAATAAAGCCGGACTTGCAGAAATTCGAGGAAAAGCAGGAAGAGAAAATGTACAGGGAGAAGTTCAGGCTAAGTTGGATATCCTCGCAAACGATATGTTTATAAGCACCCTTAGAGATCGCGGTGATATTTGTGGCCTGGCATCTGAAGAGTTGGAAGATTTTGTAGTCTTCAATGAAGAACGCCATAAAAATGCCAATTATGTGGTTCTTTTTGATCCGCTAGACGGCTCTTCAAATATCGATGTTGACATTACAGTAGGTACTATTTTCAGTATATATAGACGTATTAGTCCAACCGGAACTCCAGTAACCATTGAAGATTTTCTTCAACCTGGCATTAACCAGGTAGCTGCCGGATATCTCATATATGGTTCATCAACAATGCTGGTCTATACCACAGGAAATGGTGTTCACGGGTTCACCTTTGACCCAGGTATTGGATCCTTTTTTCTATCACATCCCGATATTAAATTCCCTCTTTCGGGTCGAATTTACTCGATTAATGAAGGAAATTATGTGCATTTCCCGCAAGGAATTAAAAAATTCATACGCTGGACTCAGGAATTGGACGAAAGCGATAAACGGCCATTTACCTCGAGATATACAGGATCACTGGTAGCCGATTTCCACAGAAATATGCTGCTCGGCGGTGTGTTTCTCTACCCTACAGGCACCACTGCTCCAAAAGGCAAACTACGCTTGCTTTATGAATGTAACCCTATGGCGTTCATAGCCGAGCAAGCAGGCGGAATGGCATCTGATGGTTATGACCGCATTATGGAACGAATTCCAAACGAACTCCACGAACGTGCTCCTTTCTTCTGTGGTTGTAAAACAGAAGTTGAAAAGATTGAGTGGTTTTTAAAGCAGGAAGATTAAAAATTAGCTAAGAATCTAATTTATAAACCAAAGGATTAAAGGCTTTACTCACGACCAAAACCTGATCGCCAGGTTGAAGTGATGCTGCCTCCTCGTGGCTAACCACAACTTTAACAAGTTGGGTATTGACCAGTATGGAGAGTACACTTATAGTTTCTTCAAACTGAATTTTCAGGATTTCACCGGTAAATTTAAACTTGCCACTAATGCTTTGTCCCATAAACAATTCTTCAGGAGTACCTTTAGCAATTATTTTACCGGAGTCAAGTTGATACACATAATCAGATAGCTTTACAATCTCACTTACGTCGTGTGAAATGAGTATCGTAGTAAGATTAAATTCCTCGTGAACGAGCTTAAGATAGCCCTGTAGCTTATATCGTATTGAAGCATCAAGTGCAGCGAGTGGCTCGTCTAGCAATAATATTTCAGGTTGTTGTACCAGTGCCCGGGCGAGAGCTACCCGCTGTTTTTGTCCTCCACTTAGCGTTTCGGGTTTGCGGTGTTTTAATTCTCCTAGCTCAACGACTTCTATCAAATGATCAATTGATTTTCGACTGGTGTTTTTCGCCTTTGCGAAATTGAGATTTTCTAAAACTGTCATATGCGGGAATAAGGCATAATCCTGAAAAACGTAGCCCACTCCCCTGCTTTGAACACTTTTATTTTTTTTTGTGGAAGCATCAAACCAAACCTCTTCACCAACTTCCAAACGTCCGGAATCCGGAGTCAATAAACCCGCAATCATACGCAAGGTTGAAGTCTTCCCAGCCCCGGAAGGGCCATAGAGACTTACAAACTGCCCTTTGAAAATGTTCAGATCAAGATCGAGCAACATTGTCCCCGATGCAGCCTGAAGGGTTTTCTGTAGCTGAAGTTTTATCATTTATAAAAACGCTTTAGATAATTACCATTCAGGAGATACACCAGCAATAAAACACAAAATGTAATGGCAAACAAAATCAAAGAATATTGGTTTGCTGCACCATAATTAAGCGCTTCCACTTCGTCATAAATTGCGATAGAAGCTACCTTAGTTTTTCCCGGAATATTACCGCCAATCATTAAAACCACACCAAATTCTCCAATTGTATGCGCAAATGAAAGTACAATCCCGGTAAGTAAGGCTGGCTTAATTTGTGGCAATTGAATTTTGAGCAGGGTCTGCCATTTTGATTTTCCTATTGTAAATGCAGCTTCCGTAATGGATTTTGGGATACTGCTAAGCCCTGCCTGTATGGGATGCACCATAAAAGGCAAACTGTATAAAACCGATGCAAGTACGAGTCCGGCAAAAGAGAATATTAATTTTATACCTAACCAATTTTCCAGCCAGCTGCCAAAGAAATTATTTGGACTAAATGCAATCAAAAAGTAAAACCCCAAAACTGTAGGTGGCAGCACAAGAGGCATACTTACCAGTGCTTCAATAACCGGCTTAAGACGTGAAGATGATTTACTCAGTTTGTAAGCAATGGGTATGGCAATCACAAATAAAATGATCGTAGTAACAAGAGCAAGTTCAAAGGTAAGTATGAGTGGCTCCCAATTCATAAACCGCGTAGCATTACTTCATTTAATTTTACCATAGCCAATACCCAATCACCCGTCTTCAGGTTTAAATTATGAACCGCAGTTGTGCTTATGATGGATCTCAAATTACCAGAATTACTTTCCAAAGTAAGTTTGCTTAGCAATTTTCCCTTTTCAATTTGAGTGATTTTTACGGGAATTTGATTTTGTAGGCTTATTTGCAGTTGCTCACCTACTCCAATGATGACTTCAGTTTCCTTAAACACAGCCAAAACCTGCGATCCCTCTTGCAAATAAGATGCGGTTTGGGGCGTGTCTATAACTATAGCTTTTAGAATTAAACCGGGATATATTTCTATTGCAACAAGACTGAGATTCCCACTAGTTTCTACCCACGCAATATGTCCCTGCAGTTCATTCATCTACCGAATATCCAAAATCTTTCAGGATTTTCTGTGCTTCAGACGAAAAAAGATAGTTGTAAAAAGCTGTTGCATCTTCTCTATTTTCATTTACACCCTTAATAATGACCGCTGCCTGTGCAATGGGATTATATAGATTTTCATCTACTAAAAGATAATTCCCCTTAGAATTCTGAGAGTCACTTTTAACCACAGCCAATGCTGTAAAACCCATATTGGCTGCGCCAGAAATGATAAACTGATTCGTCTGCGCAATGCTTTCTCCATAAACCAACTTATCCTCTACCTTCTCGTAAATCTCAATGTTTTTTAAGACGGAAACTGCCGCGCTACCATACGGAGCTGTTTTAGGATTGGCAAGGGCAATGTGCTGTATAGAATCGTTTACAAGATCCTGAAGCCTGGGAGTTTCAGTAGCATTAAACGACCACAAAACCAACTTCCCAAAAGCATAAATCTTAGGTGGATTAACCGCAAAACCAGCATCGTAAATGACTTGCGGATAGGAAGTATCTGCTGAAATAAACACATCATAAGGCGCTCCTTCCTTAATTTGAGCTGTTAGTTTTCCTGACGAACTGATTACCAAATCACAGGAGATACCGGTTTTCGATTCAAAATCTGCAGCAAGAGTTTTCATTGCAAATTGCATATTTGCAGCAGTTGCCAGTCTCAAAGGCTCTTTTTGACGTTTATTTCCGCAGGCGGAAATAAGCAGCAACAAAAACAAAGCAATTCCTGCATTTCCAAAATTAACACACAACTTAAAAAATGTATTACCCATTTGCGGTTGAAAGATTATAGAATCTGGTTGAATTCAAGTCGCTCCCCATCTGGACCGGTAATATTAAAATACTTACAGCCTTTTTCCCAAAAGGGCAAAAACACCGGAGCAGCTTCCTGAATGTTGTAACCTAAAGTCTTTAACTCCGTATAAACAGCCTCAACGTCTTCCACATCAAATGCAATATGATCAATATGCCCGTGTTTACGGTCTCGTATTTCTCCAAGGTCCTTTGCCGGAAATTCATACAGTTCCATAATCACATCACCACTTTGCATCATCACCACATTTCCTTTTTCTTCATTATGATCAAACTGGGATTTCATGGCTTGTTTAAAACCTAAATTCTTATAAAAAGCCACCGACTTTTCAAGATTGGTAACCGGGATACCTACGTGTTGTAGTTTTGATATTTTAAAGTTCATTTATTTCTATTTTAATTTATAGCGTCTCTTCTTTATCGAATTCTTAAAGTCTATCATACTTCCTTTTTTGCTTTGATAAATCGAATAAAGAGCGATTGCACTCCAGATCATATTGGTTACTAAAGAAGGGATTGCTCTGTAATAATAACAATTTACAGCAATAAAAATCCCTCCAAAAAGATTCATTAGAATACACCAGGTGCTGTAATTTTTAGTTTTTACTAAACTTAAGGCATAAGCTCCTACTACCAGCAGCGAACCTAACCAACCAGAAATGTCAATGATCAATTTCATAACAGGCTATTCATTAACTAATAACTTGTCCATTCGGGTTTTAAAATCGGCTTCTGCCATGCGATCTTCCAATTTCTGAATCTCATCCAATAAGCGGGTATCAAAACCCAAAAGCTCCTGCAGGGCTTTCTCGCCAGCTACCCAGAATTCTTCAAGAACGGGAAGTTCTTTTTTAGCTTTTGAAGAAAGCATTAATTGATACTTGCGATTATCTGAAGGGTCTAGCGCAGCAGTTACATATCCTCTCTTCTTCATTTTATTAATGAGTTTTACAATTGCAGGATGCGAAAGCTGCAAAGCTTCTGCGATCTCTGTTACGGTCATTTTTTCATTCTTCTGAAGCAATAAAAAAATCATATGCCAATTGGGCTCAATATCTGACTCGTGATCCCGATAAAAATCACGGGTCTGGTATATAAAAGCATCGCTAAGACGCTTTAACCTACCGGTTAGACCGGCATATCCCATTTCAATTAAAAAATCTTCTTTCATGTTTTTTACGTAACTGGTTACGTAAATGTAAAGATTTATATTTAGAGATTAATATACATATCTAAAATTAACCAAATCTTAATTCAACTATATTAACTTATTGAATTTTTGATCGATGGAAACTAGTCGCAGTTATGCAATCAAATAAAATCAATCGACTCAGCGACAAAGGTGAAATTGTTTTCCTTCAAATAATACAAACTAGCTCTTAAGGATTGTTCTTAACTAAAATGCCCTTTAACATCATCTCAAATCCCCATTTTAAAAGCTTAATCGATTGCTCTGTATCCAGACCGCAGACATCCTTAGTTACAATTAAAGGCTCTATACCCATAATCACAGAGGCCATATTCTTTAAATTTTTTAAATCTTCGGCACTCATAGAAAATTGTGCCTCGTCAATCGCAAGTTGTAGCGTTTTCGGCCTGCGTGCTCCTCGATTCTCTGATAAGGACTGCACGTTGAGTAGTACGCTCAGGTATTTCCTAAAAGCGGGCTCATTATCTATTGCTAGGCGATTAAAATATTCCTGAATATTTAAAAGAGTCTGAATAGCGTCTGTGCTTTTAGCGTGCTCATAAATAGACTCACAGCTTTCTGTATTAACGTCAAGTGCCGCTTCTGCTGAAAGTATCTCGTTATTAGGAAAATACCGGTAAATTGTAGCACGCGATACTCCTGCATCATCTGCAATTTCTTCCAAAGTAAACCCCTTGCTCTGCTGTAGAAATTTCTGAGCACTGTCTAATATTCTTTCGCGGGTTTTTTGCTTTTGACGCGTACGTCCCTGACCTAAATATTCTTTATTCATAAGACAAATGTCTCATAAAATTTTGAATTATAATAATTTAAATTTGTGTTTGTGAGACAATTATCTCATAAGATGAAAAAGCCAATATCAAAATGGGTTCTTGGTCACAAGGTGACTCCCCATAACACTACAGGAAATTACGATTTAGCCTTAGGTGAAACACCTCCCGGAGTACCTGGTCCTCCACCACATTTACATCATAATCTGGAAGAATCTTTTTTGATTACAGAAGGTGAAATGGAATTTATGATCGACGGTGAATTACGTGTTGTCAAAGCAGGAGAATCTGTTGATTTACCACCCAACACACTACATACTTTTAAAAATTCAGGTTCATCAACCTGCAAATGGGTTAACATTCACAGCCCAAAAGGCTTCAGAGCCTTTTTTGAAAAATTAGGAGTAGATAGTACAACTGAAAATGCACAACAAAATTCTGTGACTCCGCAAATAATTGAAGAAGTATTAAAAACGGCAGCGTCTTATGATATGCAGATCAAAATGTAATTTCCTAGAAATTATGAAATAAAAAAGACCCGCTATAATAACGGGTCTTTTTTTATTCTATGAGATATTAAAATTAATCACAATTACCATTTACATCACAATGTGCTCCCTGTAAAACCTCCAGTGGAGCGTGATTTTGTCTGGAGTACCATTCGGTATAGGATTTCGTAAGTACATTTAAAAATTGCTCTTCAGGTTGAGCTCCTGAAATTGCGTACTTGCGATCAAAAACAAAAAAGGGGACGCCATTCACACCAATATTTCGAGCTTCGGCTATATCCTGGTCTATATGAGCTTCAAACTGGCTTTCCTGCAATTCGCTTTTAATTTCAGCCTCCTCTAGTCCAATCTCAACACCTAGTTCGATTAAGGTTGCTACATCGTCAACATTTCTACCTTCAATAAAATAAGCTTTAAGCAAACGCTCTTTCATTTCATTTTGTAGGCCAGATTGACCAGCAAGATGTATGAGTTGATGTCCCTTGCGTGTATTTGCAATTACAATCTTATCGTAATCATAGTCAAGACCAGCATCTTTTGCAAACTCTGTAACACGGTTTATCGCCTGCTCAGCCTGTTCCTGACTCATTCCCTTATGCTTCTGTAAAAAATCGATGCTATGGATAGATGTATCGGTATGAAGACCTGGAGCCAAATCAAAACTTTTCCAAATCACTTCGATAGCATCTCGTTGTGCGAATTGATCTAGAGCGGTGTCAAATTTTCGTTTTCCTATATAACAAAATGGACACATAATATCACTCCAAATTTCTACTTTCATTTTTTGAGCTGTCATTTCAATAGTTTAAAATTGAGTTTTATTGGTCGAAAAAAGAATAGGTAGTTTACATTTTGTAGCAAGGGAATCCCATTAGATAAAGGCCAAAAACTATTCTTTATTATTTTAAGAAATCCTCTCGAGAAGGATTAAAAGAATCAATTAAAACCCCAGCCTCCATGCATTTTGCTCCGTGAAGTGTATTTGGTGGCACATAAAATCCATCGCCGGCTTTTAGCAACTGACTTTTTCCATCAATCGTAATTTCAAATTCTCCTGAAACGACATAACTGGCCTGGCTATGTATGTGTTTATGTACAGTTCCCACTGCATCTTTTTCAAAGCTTACGCTCACCAACATCAAATCATCATTATAGGCAACAAGTTGTCTCGTAATTCCAATATCGGCTGGTTCCCATTCTACTTCATCAGATTTAAAAAACACAGTACTCTCTTTTTTATACATTATTTTCTTTAATAAACTTATTAAACTACACGCCTGAAAAAGCCTTAAAACCCCCATCAACAGTAACCACCGTTCCGGTTACAAAGTTAGCTGCGTCACTGCATAACCAGTGAATGGCACCGTGCAGGTCTTCGGGATTTCCAAATTTACCCAGAGGTGTATGTTTTATAATGGTCTCACCTCGGGCGGTAAGACTTCCGTCAGCATTAGTAAGCAATTCCCGGTTTTGTTCGGTTAAAAAAAAGCCTGGAGCCAAAGCATTTACCCGAATTGGAGTTTTCATTTTCTGAGCAAATTCTACAGCTAAATACTGAGTAAGATTTTCAATAGCTGATTTGGCCGAAGAATAACCCATTACACGAGTAAGCGGTAAATGTGCAGAGACCGATGAGATATTTAGAACACTCGGATTATTAGACTTTTCAAGCAACGGAAGAAATACCTGTATCGGAAGAAAGCTGCCTATATAATTTAGATCTATTACCTGGCGCATAGCATCAAGATCCACATCGTGCAAACTTTGATCAGGACCAATTACTGCGCCTTTCATATTACCGCCAGCTGCGTTGATCAACACATCTATATAGCCAAATTTAACTTCTAGTTGAACTTTCGCTTTCAGTAAATCGTCTTTACTGGTAACATCTGCTACCAGGCCAATAGCTTTAAAACCATCTTCAGAAATAGCATTAACCAAAGCATCAACTTTAGACGAAGTTCTTCCCAATATAACGACCTGAGCACCAGATTCTGCAAGGGATCGCGTCATCGACTCACCAAGTACTCCGGTTGCACCACTCACAACTATAATTTTACCCGCTACTGCCAATTTTGAATGCATCAATCTAAAAATATATGTTATTATTACGTTTAAAGTTAAAGTTACAATTTAAAAACCGGTATTCTATTTATGCTCTCGTCCCTAACCACTAGGTTTTTAATGAAAACCACCGTCTAAATTCATATAAAATTCAATTTGAAAACGTATTTTTAAGAATATTTCAAAACTTAATCTCTTCATATTAAACCTATTTAGAAATTTTAGATTGGATTTCCCCCTAAACCCCTAGCCTAGCAGACTAATCACCTATGTCTAAAAAAGAAAAAACAACCATTTACGATATTTCGCGCAGGTTAAACATCAGCGCGGCAACCGTCTCGAGAGCTTTAAATAACAGCAATCGGGTGAGTGAAGTAACGCGTGAGAAAGTTTTAAAAATAGCCAAAGAACTCAATTACCAACAAAACAGTCTGGCAGTTGCTTTAAAGAGCGGTCGAACCTTTAATGTTGGTGTTATAGTACCTTATATCAATAGAGCATTTTTTGCTTCAGTGATACGAGGTATGGAAGAAGAACTTGAGCCTAAAGGATATCATGTTATTATCTGCCAAAGCCACGAAGATGAACTGAACGAAGCACGCCAAATTGAAGCTTTGCTCAACACACACATTGACGGGATTTTTATTTCTATTTCAAAAAATACAGAAGCCTTGGAGCATTTGGAAGCTGTTTTAGATACAAATACTCCACTAATATTTTTTGACCGAATTAAAGAAATCAAAGGAGCTAGCACTGTTAGCATAAATGATTATCAGGGAGCTTATGATGCTGTAAGTCATTTAATTGATCAGGGGTACACCAAAATTGTTCATCTGGGTGGTGACCGAAAGCTCAAAATATATGAGGATCGGTATAAAGGCTATGCTGCCGCAATGCAAACTCACAACCTATCTACAGAAGATTTACCCAGTTGGGAAATAAGTAGTGTGATTGACTCTGGAATACAAGCTATCAACCAACTTTACGATTCTAACATTCAGTTTGACGCGATATTTTGTGCGGGGGATTATGTTGCCCTGGGTTGTGTACAGGAACTGCGCAGACGCGGCATTAAAATTCCGGAAGAAGTTGGTGTAATGGGCTTTAGTAACGAACCTTTTACCAGCCATCTTGAAAATCCACTCTCTACAGTGGGTCAAACCCCTGTGTTGATGGGTAAAATCGCTGCTCAGGTATTTTTAGAACAAATCAAATCTGGTAAAAATGGTCCTCTTCAAAAAAGAGAAATTTTGGAACCTGAACTTTTTATCAGAAGCACCACATTAAAAAAGGGAATCTAAATTGATTCCCTTTTTAATTATTACAAAGAAACACCACGTTTCCAGGGGATGAAGTCATCCTGTCCTAAAGCATCAGCTTTTGCTTCTACTTCTCCACTAGCTACTTGAATTACATATTCAAGAATTTCTTCACCCATTTCTTCGATGGTTTTTTCACCGCGAATTACAGCTCCGGTATCAATATCAATGATGTCAGGCATTCGTCGTGTCAGAGTACTGTTTGAAGCTACTTTTAAAACTGGTGCGATGGGATTACCGGTAGGAGTGCCCAAGCCTGTTGTGAATACTACTACATTAGCTCCCGCTCCTACCATCGCTGTTGTGCTTTCTACATCATTACCTGGCGTACATAACAAATTGAGTCCGGGTTTTGTAACATATTCTCCATAATCCAAAATGGCCTGTATTGGAGAAGTACCTCCTTTTTTTGCAGCACCAGCAGATTTCATGGCATCAGTAATCAGTCCATCTTTTATGTTACCCGGCGACGGATTCATATCAAAACCAGATCCTGCATCTACAGCAGATTTTTCGTAGTCTTTCATCAGCTGCATAAAGCGCTGTGCATCATCCTCACTTACACAACGATTTACCAGTTCTTGCTCTACGCCACACAACTCCGGAAATTCAGATAAAATAGGAGAACCTCCCAAAGCCGATAACAAATCAGACGCATAACCTAATGCCGGGTTTGCAGAAATACCAGAAAAGCCGTCAGAACCTCCACATTCCAGTCCCATTTTAAGTTTGGAAAGTGGTGCTGGTTTACGTGTTAGAGCATTTGCTTTTTTAATACCTTCAAAAGATTCTTTAATGATTTTTGAAAGCATCTGATCTACGGTTCCCTCCTGTTGTTGTTCGTAAATGAGAACAGGCTTTTTGATATCGGGGTTCTTCTCTGCTAAAGCTTTTTTGAAAATATCAATCTGCAGGTTTTGACACCCCAGACTTAACACAGTCGCTCCGGCAACATTGGGATTGTTTACATAACCAGCCAGCAATCTTGAGAGTGATACCGAATCTTGTCTGATACCCCCACAACCACCCTGATGGGTTATAAATTTTACTTCTATATTTTGAAAAATTGGTTCTTCTGTTTCAGCCTCTGCAATCGCTGTGTCTTCTGGCGCACCGTTAATGAGATTACGCAATAATTGACGTTGCTTACTAGCTTTATGAAAGGAAAGTTCTTTTTCAAAAACATCTTTTAGCAGTTCGATATTTCGATTTTCACAAAATACCAAAGGAAAGAACAGCCAAACATTTTGAGTTCCTACCTGGCCATCTTCACGGTGGTAGCCCATAAAACAGCGGTCTTTCCACTTTGTGATATCTGGAGCAGTCCAGATTGTGGTTTCGGTTTTTTGAGAAACAGAACTGGCCTCGTGCTTTACATTTTGAGTAGTTAACAAACCACCCTTAGCGATAAGGTCTAATGCTTTACCTACCAAAACTCCATACATATAAATGGAATCTCCCGCAGCAAGGTCTGTAACAGCAATTTTGTGTTTTGCTTTTGAATCGTTTAAAACCTTTAATGATTTCCCTTCAAAATCTACAGAATCTCCTGCGGTCAGATCAATTAAAGCTACCGCCACATTATCGTCTGGATGTACTTTTAGTAGTTTATGTTTCATAATAATTCTAATATGATGAATTCTTACTATTAGCTATACTGTATGGCAAACAGTTCAAAAGCTTTTTCAATACCGTTATCTTCAATCAACTCCAATGCGCGTGCCACCTCAATTGCAAGTCCATCTATTTTAGTTAAATCCTGATCCCAAAATGAAACCTGACTCAATATCTCATTGGAGACAGATTGATAACTCGTAGATTTCCAAACTTCATCAAAAACCGAGACTACAGCTGCATCATCCTGAACCGGAAGTTTACGGCCTTGCCAGTCTCCTTTGTAAAATCGTATCAGGCAAGCCAATGCAAAAGTAAGATGTTTTGGCAATCGATTGTATTTCTCGACATAACCAATTAAGCTTGGTAAAACACGCACTTTAAATTTTGACACCGTGTTTAAAGCAATGCTAGAAAGTTGATGTTTGATAAACGGATTGCGAAAACGGTCAAAAACCGCATCAGCAAACTCTTTAAGTTCTTCGTCACTCAAATCAAGAGTGGGATTGATTTCATCAAAAACCGCATCCCGCACAAACTTGCCGGTAAACGTATTGTCAACTGTTTCTTTCACGGTCTCATTGCCATACAAAATAGAGAACGGAACCATTGTGGTGTGCGCTCCATTCAAAATACGCACTTTACGAGTGCGATAGGGTTGCATATCTTTAACCACTAAAATATTCTCATTAATCCGATCAAAAGGGATTCTGGCTTTAAGACTATCGTCTCCCTCAATCACCCAAAGCAAAAATGTTTCCGCAGAAACAATAAGATTGTCTTTAAATTCTAACTGACTTTGGTAAGAATCAATTTCATCTTTAGGATATCCAGGAACAATGCGATCTACCAGTGTATTGTGAAAACTATTTGCAGTTTCTATCCAGGATTTAAATGCATCTCCTAACTGCCACAAATCTGCATATTGAAGTAGTATTTGTTTAAGTGTATCTGCATTGTGATTAATCAGTTCGCAAGGAATGATGCTCAATCCTTTATCACTCGCACCATCAAAATGATCAAAACGACGGTACAGTAAGGCTGTAACTTTGGCCGGAAAGCTGTTATGTGGCACACATTCTAAGGTGTCTTTCTCATCAAAGCTTATTCCAGCTTCGGTAGTATTTGAAATTAAAAACTGAAGTTCCTCTTCTTCTGCAAGTGCCAGATAGTTATCATAATCCGCATATGGATTTATGCTATTTTGAATACAGGAAATCGTATGAATCTCTTCAGCTTCTGCTCCGTTTTTAATACCTCGTAAAAACAAATTGTACAAGCCATCCTGCTCATTAAGCATATGAATAAGGCCGTTTGGTAATGGCTGTACAACGACCACTCCGGCATTAAATTCTGCTTCGGTATTCAGCTTATCGATGATATAATCAACAAAGGCTCTTAAAAAATTACCCTCGCCAAATTGAATGACTTTTATGGGAAGCTTTTCAGCATAACCCGCATTTGCCCTGTTTAATTTTTTCATAAGTATTCTCTGTATTTATTCGAATAAAGATGGTAACCACAGGCTAATTGCCGGGATAAATGTCACCATTAACAACACAATTGCCATCACCGCATAGAGCGGTAATAGCGGTTTCATAATTTTTTGAATGGAAGTTTTGGCCACACCTACCCCAATAAATAATACGGCTCCAACGGGCGGCGTACAAAGACCTACGCAAAGGTTCATCACCATCATAATCCCAAACTGAACAGGATCTACTCCCATACTGGTTACAACAGGTAAAAAGATGGGCGTAAAAATGAGAACAGCCGGTGTCATATCCATAAACGTACCTACAAAAAGCAAAAGGATATTGATGATTACCAGAATTACAAATTTGTTTTCGCTCATTGCCAAAAGCGCTGCACTTACATTCTGCGGAATGTTTTCAAAAGACATCACCCACGACATACTCATAGAAGTGGCAATAAGAAGCATCACAATAGCAGTAGTTCCTACAGAATTCA
This sequence comes from Leeuwenhoekiella sp., assembly GCA_964219495.1. GTDB lineage: Bacteria > Bacteroidota > Bacteroidia > Flavobacteriales > Flavobacteriaceae > Leeuwenhoekiella. The sequence goes on from CAXPQP010000002.1 coordinate 18,805, forward strand.
AAAAAATACTCTTGAGGCCAGAAAGCTTTAATTCACGGTAAATGAATGACAAAACCAGTGTATATAAAACTGCGATCCCGGAAGCTTCAGTGGCGGTAAAAACTCCTGTAATAATTCCGCCAATAACTACAACCAGTAAAAGCAAACTAGGTAATGAATCTAAAAATGTCTTGATAATTAGTTTGATACTGCTGCGTTCACCTGCCGGATACCCTTTTTTCTTAATCCAGAAAGTGGCTACCAGCATAAGCGCTAATCCCATCAAAATTCCCGGAATATAACCAGCCAAAAACAGTGAGGCAATAGATACACCTCCACTGGCAAGAGAATACACAATCAGGATATTGGATGGCGGTATAATAAGACCGGTAGTTGATGAAGTAATATTTATAGCAGCTCCAAATTCTTTAGAATAGTTTTCCTTTTCCATAAAAGGCCCTAGAATACCACCAATGGCAGAAGTCGCAGCCACTGCTGAGCCCGAAATTGCACCGAATAGCATCGCCGCAATAACATTCACGTAAATAAGTCCGCCGGGAAGTGCCCCCATTAATGCCTTTGCAAAATTGATAAGCCGTATCGCAATCCCTCCCTGATTCATCACCTGCCCGGCTAGAACAAAAAGCGGAATTGCCAAAAGTGAAAAACTATCAAGACCAGTAGCCATTCGTTGAGCAATGGTAGTAACACTTGCCAGAGAATCTATAGAGATCATTATTGTGCATAAACACGAGATACCAATAGACCAGGCTACCGGTACACCTATGCCCAGCAAAACAAAAAATACCAGAACCAAAACTATAATCTCAATCATGACAACAGGTATTTTTTAGGGTTAGCAAGTTCAATTGATTTATAAATGATAATCAGGATTCCGCTTAATGGAAGCACCAAATACACATAACCCAATGGAATTCCTAAGGCTGCAGAACTTTGCCCCAATTCAAAATTTACATAGACTAAATTCCCACCTCCAATAATCAGCGCCAGAATGGAAAAAGCAATCACCAGAATATTGATGAATACCCGGAGTTTTATTCGGTTTTTCTCATCGAGTTTGGGCGGAAGTATATTTATTGCCAAATGATCTTGTTGTCCTGAAGCATAGGCTGCTCCCAAAATCCCTATCCAGATCAATAGAAACCGGGCGATCTCTTCGGTATAGGAACTTGCAGACTGTAAAACATAACGGGAAAATACCTGCCACAAAACAGCTACAACGATTGAAATCATTAAAAAAACCAAAACAGATCCTAATGCTTTATCTAACTTTCTCTTCATCTTAATTGATTGTTACGTTTTGAATTTCTTCGATTAGCCTTTTCATCTCAGGATTTTGTTTTGCTTCCTCATACATAGGTTTTACCAATTCTCTGAAAGGCTCCTTGTCGGGATAACTAACCTGCACCCCTGCTTTCTTAATTTCGGTAAGGGCTTCCATCTCGGCTTCGTGCCATATTTCCTTCTCATATTCTGCCGATTCCATAGCAGCCTCTTTTACCCATTTTTGTTCTTCGGGAGAGAGATCATTCCAAAGCAACGTACCAATCAAAAGTTCGTCTGGCAATGCGGTATGCTCATCTACTATGTAATATTTACAAACTTCATAATGATGTGAAAGGTAAAAGCTGGGCAGGTTATTTTCAGCACCATCAACAACACCCTGCTGTAAAGCTGTGTACAATTCACCCCAGGAAATAGGTGTTGGCGAGCCTCCCAGATTTTTAACCATATTAATTGCAGTCTGGCTTTCCATCACGCGTAATTTCAAACCCTGTAAATCTTGCGGACTTTCAATGGGTTCTTTAGTGTAAAAACTACGGCTTCCGGCATCGTAAAAGGTAAGTCCCTTTAAACGTTGAGGTACGCTGGCATTAAGCAATTCTTCTCCAATTGGTCCTTCTAAAACTTCAAACCGATGTGCAGCATCTCGAAATAAAAATGGAAGACCAAAAACCTTAAGTTGTGGCGCAAAATTTTCTAAAACTCCGGTAGAAACTTTAGTCATCCCAAGGCTTCCAATCTGTAAAAGCTCCAGGCATTCACGCTCTGAGCCCAATTGCTGACTGGGGTAAATATCAAGACTCATCTTACCACCAGATTTTTCAACCAGACGTTCACCCATAAAAACCATTGCCTTGTGAACAGGATGCGTAACATCCAGGCCGTGAGCCAATTTAATCACGCGTTTATTGGAAGATTCATCACAGCCGGTGAGCTGCACTAGCAACAAGCCAAAAAATACCAGATATAGAAATTTTACCGCTTTCATGAACGCAGGCTTTTCACACTAGATAGAGCTGTCTTCACCGTTTCTGTTATTGCAGAATAATCAAATGAGCCATCGGTCTTCTTAACAAATAGTTGAGAGCCAATTCCCACGCAATGTACACCGGCATCAAACCATGTTTTTAGATTATCTGGCTCTGGACTTACTCCACCCGTAGGCATTATACTTGCCCAGGGTAACGGTCCTTTTACAGCTTTCACAAAACCAGGCCCTCCTACTTGAGCAGCAGGAAATATCTTTACAACCTCAGCACCAAGCTCAAGCGCATGAGCAATCTCAGTAACCGAACCACAGCCGGGCATCCAGGCAACTTTACGGCGGTTACAAACTTTTGCCATCTCTTCAGAAACAATAGGCGAAACTATAAAATCTGCTCCCAACTGAAGGTATAATGCTGTGGTAGCAGCATCGATTACAGATCCCACGCCCATGATCATTCCTTTCAATTCGGCCTTCGCGTATTTATTGAGTGTGCTAAAGACTTCGTGAGCATAGTCACCCCGATTGGTAAACTCAAAGCTGCGTAAACCCCCATCGTAACAAGCTTTTAAAACCTGTTTGCAAACCTCTATATCGTTGTTATAGAACACGGGAACGATGCCGTTCTCATTCATTTGCAGGACTGTTTCTATTCGTGTATATGTTGCCATATTTTATTTTTTATCGTTTAATACGTCCTCCGGTATTTCCCTGCATTACGTCTTCGATTTCTGCAACAGAAACGAGGTTTACATCTCCCAGAATGGTATGTTTTAGGGCACAGGCTGCATTTGCAAAATTCAATGCTTTTGGTACGTCAAAATGCCGCAGACCATAGATAAGGCCGGCTGCATAAGCATCGCCGGTACCTATACGATCTACCACCTGAGTAATTTCTAACTCCGGAGTTTCTAAATAGGCACCGTCAACCCAGGCTCTACCATAGATCTTTTGCCAGCTCGCACTTACTCCAGTTCTTATTTTATCAAAAACCTGTGTAATTGATGGACATTGGATCATAAGCTCTTTCGCTGCAGCAATAAAACCAGCCTGATCAGATGCAAAAGAAGTATTGAGAATCTCATTGATCTCATTTACTCCGCCTATAAAAATTGTAGAAAGTCCTACTAATTCTTTCAAAGTTTCTTGCCCCTTACGACCATATTGCCACAAATTACTACGATATGCCGGGTCTGCAGTTATGTGTAAACCCTTTGCTTGCGCAGCCACCAAAGCCGATTTAAGTGCCTGATATGAGTTTTCTGAGATTGCAGGCGTAATGCCCGTCCAGTGAAAGAAATCTGTATCCTGAAATTCAGAATCCCAATCGATTTGATCTGGGTTTATGTTTGCAAAAGAACCATTAAGACGGTTATAGGCAATCTGACTACTGCGCATTGCAGAGCCTACTTCTAAAAGATATTGCCCGATAGGGTGATTTACTTTTTGTACTGAAGTTACATCAAGCCCATATTTGCGCATTGTGGCTAAAGCTGCTTCACCAACCAAATCATTTGAAACTGCAGTAATATGTTTTACAGGTTCGCCAAAATAGGTAAGCGATGCACCTACATTCATCTCGGTTCCACCAAAGAAAAAGTCAAGACTCGTTGCCTGTAGGAGCTTTCGGTTTTCAGGAGGTGAAAGCCGAAGCAAAACTTCTCCAAAAGTTATTATTTTTTTTGACTGACTCATTAAAAATCGAAATAGGCTTTTGCATTATTGTAGCTGATATCTGCTACTATTTTTCCTACGAGTTCAATATCCTGAGGCAACTCGCCGGAAGCCATCTCGCGACCAAAAAGGTTGCACAATATTCTTCTGAAATACTCGTGTCTGGGGAATGACAGAAAGCTTCTACTGTCTGTAAGCATACCTACAAAACAACTGATGAGTCCCATATTTGACAATGCATTGAGTTGCTTTTCCATCCCATCTTTCTGATCCAAAAACCACCAGCCAGATCCCCATTGCACTTTTCCTTTTACGCTTCCATCATTAAAATTACCAATCATTGTGGCAAAGACTTCATTGTCAGCAGGATTTAAGTTGTAAAGTATGGTTTTAGTAAGCTTATCGCTGCTGTCTAAATGATTTAGATAAGCAGAAAGTGGTTCTGCCTGACTGTAATCTGCTATAGAATCCCAACCGGTATCTGGACCTAATTGAGCTAGCATACGTTTGTTATTATTACGCAAAGCACCCAAGTGAAATTGCTGCACCCAACCTTTTGCGTGATAACTTTCGCCCAGAAAAACAAGGATAGCAGTTTTAAATTTCTCAATTTCTTTAAGGTTCAGTGAACCTCCAGAACGACGTTTTTCGAAAATTTGTTCAACCTCACTATCGTTAGAAGGCTCCCAGGATAATCGGTTAAGGCCGTGATCGCATAATCTACAGCCATTCTCGTGAAAGAAATTAATGCGTTGCGATAAGGCGCTCTTCAAATCATCAAAACTTGAGATTTGAATATTTGAAATTGCTGCTAATTGATCCAGATAGTTATTGAACGTATCTGCTTCGATCAAAATAGCTTTATCAGGACGAAAAGCCGTACTCATTTTGAGACCTGCCTTGTTCCCATCATAAGCTTTGTGGTGCTCTAAAGTATCCAAAGGATCTTCGGTGGTACAAACCGCCTCAACATTCATTTGTTTAAGTAACCCTCTACAGCTATTTTCAGGTAGCTGTAATTGACGGTTGATTTCACTATAAATCTCCGGAGCAGATTGCTCATTGAGCAACTCATCAATATCAAAATAACGTTTGAGTTCGAGATGAGTCCAATGAAACAATGGATTGCGTAACGTGTACGGAACAGTTTTAGCCCAGGCTAAAAACTTTTCTTCGTCTGATGCGTCTCCCGTAATAAATCGCTCATCAACACCTAGTGTGCGCATGGCACGCCATTTATAATGGTCGCCATAAAGCCAGACTTGCGAAATGGTATCGAATTTACGATCTGCTACAATTTCTGCCGGCGGCAGGTGATTGTGATAATCAATTATAGGCTGTGGAGCCGAATATTTATAATACAGTTCTTCTGCAAAACGGTTTTGCAATAAAAAGTCTTTGGTTATAAAACCAATCTTTTGTTTTTGAAAGTTATCTGCTGTAATCATACATAATTTATATTATCTGCCCATCCAGCCACCGTCAACGGTCATAACCGTACCCGTCATATAATTACTGGCTTCTGAAGCGAGAAATACAACCGGACCTTTAAAGTCTTCAGGTTTTCCCCATCTTCCAGCCGGTATACGGGATAAAATAGAAGCGCTTCTATCTGCATCATCTCTTAAGGCTTCTGTATTGTCTGTCGCAATATATCCGGGCGCAATTGCATTTACCTGTACTCCTTTAGCAGCCCACTCATTTGAAAGTGCCATGGTGAGTTGCCCAATAGCTCCTTTTGAAGCGGCATATCCCGGTACAGTAATCCCACCCTGAAAGGTGAGCAAAGAAGCAGTAAAAATAATTTTACCACTGCCTCGCTTTATCATTTCTTTGCCAAGCTCTCTGCTAAGAATAAACTGGGCATTTTGATTGATCTCAATCACTTTGTCCCAGTATTCATCACTGTGTTCTGCAGCAGGAGCTCTTAAAATGGTACCGGCATTATTTACTAAAATATCGATTACCGGGTAATCACTTTTAACCTGCTCTATAAATGCATACAGTGCTTTTCGGTCTGAAAAATCACATTGGTAGGCTTTGAATTTTTTACCAGTATTAAGAACCGCCTTTTCAATGTCTGAATCTTTCGCCTCAAGAGAAGCAGAAACTCCGATGATATCTGCACCTGCTTCTGCAAGTGCCAGTGCCATCGCAAAGCCAATTCCGCGTTTGCAACCCGTTACTAATGCTGTTTTACCTGCTAAACTAAATAAACTCATTATTGAAGATCTTCAGGTGAAACGCCGTCCATATCGCCATAATCCATATTCTCACCTGCCATTCCCCATATAAACGTATAGTTTGAAGTCCCTGCACCAGAGTGAATAGACCATTCCGGAGAGATCACCGCCTGATGATTTTTCATAAAAATATGACGGGTTTCATCTGGCTGACCCATAAAGTGACTAATAGTTTGTCCATCTTCCAGATCAAAATAAAAATACACTTCCATTCTGCGGGTATGTGTATGTGCAGGCATGGTATTCCACACATTGCCTTCTACCAATTCAGTCATTCCCATTTGTAACTGGCAGGTATCTACGACACTATTTACCAGCAATTTATTAATGACACGTTTGTTGGAATATTTTGAATCGCCAAGTTCAACAATCTCTGCTTCCTTTTTGGTTACTTTTTTAGTAGGATATGCGTGATGTGCAGGCGCTGAATTGAGATAGAAATAAGGTTGCTCTTCAGTAGCCTCAAAAATCACCTCTTTAACACCTTTACCTACATAAAGAGCTTCTTTATTATCAAGTTCAAAAACTTCCCCATCAACTGTAATTTTACCTTTGCCACCTACATTGATTACACCTAGTTCTCTTCGGTCTAAAAAATGTGCAGCTTTAAGATCGTCTATAGGCTCAAGCTTTAAAGCTTTGTCAACAGGAAATGCTCCCCCTGCAATGTATCTGTCGTACATAGTATAGGTAAGGTTGATCTCGTTTTTTACAAAAATTGAAGGGATTAGGAAATGTTCTCGCAACTCCTGTGTGGTGTATCTTCTTACATCATCAGGGTGATGTGCATATCTAAATTCAGATTTGGTCATAAGTTTAAAATTTTCAATTTTTTCAGTTTGTAGTCTTTAAAGATACAAATCCCATTATAAACGTAATTAATACATTTATAAAATTTATTATAGAAACTAATTCTGACAGCTCTAAAATAGAAAGGTCAGTATATACTATTATCCTGTACTGTGCTGTTTAGAACAGATTAATTCTCCAGTTGGCCTTTAGAATCTAAAGTTTTCAGTTTTTCATTGATATCAGTCACAAAAGCATCTTCTGTTTTGATACCCTGTGGCTCCTGATCCCACGCACTAAGAATATAATAAGTCTGTGTTTCGGTTGAAGGTTTGAAGATAATTAGATGATCATCTTTACCTTCTTGAGTAGTTGCCTGAGCTGTTTTGTAGAATAAAGCCATACCCAACTTGTCATTTTCCCCTGCAAGTGTTTGTACTCCGTAAGTCGCGATATAAGCCCAGTCCCCACTCTCACTAGTAGCCTGCATGAGCGGGATGTTATCAAATTTTACGATTCCTGCAGCTAAACCTTCAAATTCAACACTTGGAGTTAATTCCGCTTTTAAGAAGCGATCTTCCGGAAAGATTTGAATAACTGACTTTAAATCGGTCGTCACATCGCCGGTCTTCCAACCTTTATAGTCTATTGTTATTCCTGATGCAGTAGAACCATTATCAACCTTTACCAAGGTTTTTTCCACCTCATTAAAATGAGCAATGGTGTCACCAACCATTCTTCCGTAGCCACCAATTCCCAGAGAAGTACCTGCCTTTAAAATATCCTGACCCCATGGACCATCATTGTGATACGAATCAAAACCATCCTGCCCTACGAAGGGAAGCACCAGCGTATCCGTTTTTTTTCCGAATATATCTATAGCGTTTCTCCAGTCGAGATAGAGGCGATAGGCTATTTGCTTGTTTTCCCAGCCCGGACCTTCATAACGTATAAACCAGGAATGATCTGTGTGTTGCTTGGGCACATCGAGCTCTGTTACATTCACAAATTCACCTTCCTGATATTCGCGAGAATCTGAACTCCAAAATCCACCTTCTTTTACAGATATCTCAGCATAGGTTGACAATGTGTCCTCGACTGTCGTTTTTACTTCATCTAATGTGTTTTGATTTTCCTGGTTTTTACACATGGTAAGGCTGGATAAAATTCCAGCAGCTATTAAAATTTTTGATTTCATAAAAATGGATTGGTAAGTAAAAAATTATGAAGTGATTTCCTAAAATAAGCTAAAAGTAAAGAAACAAAAATGCAATCGATTTCGCAAATATTAAAATATTCTTCTATTTTTAGCATCTGTATACACTTAACCCTTTTGTGATTATCATTCACTTTATGACATTTATCAAATTAACTAACTGGTTTTAAATAAATAGACTTGTATTTAGATAAATTTGAAAATAGAGACAGTGAGCAGGTCAGAGCAGGATACTTAACTTTCGTTTAACATCTAAATTTGATTTTGTAATCCTTCAAGGATGTTTTTACTACATCGAAATAGTAGACACACATTAAAATCTTTAAGTAAAAACAAATGAACCAAAACTTACTCAAAAAATCCATTATTCTGGGCCTTTGTGCAATCGTTTTCGCAGCCTGTAGCAGAGACGAAGTTGACGAGTATTATGAGCGTCCCGCAGATTTGGAACCACCCATTTATCAAACGCTTGAAGCGCAGGGTAATTTTACCAACTTAACCACCCTAATTGATAAGGCTGGTTACAAAGACATTTTAAGCAAAGCTGGGTATTGGACCATGCTGGCTCCAAACGATGATGCATTTGCAGCCTTTTTTCAGGAACAAGGCATTGCAAATGTAGCGAGCGTTGATTCGGTATTGGCCGCCAAAATTGTACGATTTGCTTTGATTTACAATGCCTTTCGCACAGAACGACTTTCAGACTATCAGTCCAGAATTGGTTGGGAAGAAGATCTTGCCTTTAGACGTCGTACTGCTTATTACGACGGTTTTGTCAAGAAAACCGTAAATGGTAGTGAAATCGTTGTAGCCGGTTCTAACCGTAATACCGATCTAAGTGGCGAGTCTTACATACCAGGCGACAACAATAATAAGTATATCACTTATTTTATGGATGAGTTTATGACTGTTGCTGGTTTAAGCGCTTCAGACTATAACTACTTCTACCCTGGAGAAACCTATACTGGTTTTAATGTATTAAGTGCTGAAGCTCTGGAAACTAATATCGTTGCTGAAAATGGTATTATCCACGAGGTAGATAAAGTTTCTTTACCGCTTATCAATCTCGATCAGAAATTAGAATCATCCAATGATTACTCCTTATTCAGAAGTTTTCTTGAGGATAATCTTGTTCAGTATGTATTTGATCAGGATGCCACGACAACCTATCAAAATTTCACCCGAAATTCTGATCAGGTTTATGTAAAGGTTTATGATCCTGCATTGTCCTTTTCTCCTAATAATGAAAATTACATCAAGGAAGAAGACAACGATGGTCAGTCTAATGCCTACACTTTGTTTGTACCTGAAAACAATGCGCTTCAAGCTTTTGTTGATGAGGTATTACTAAAAAATTACGCTTCCCTACAACAATTACCTAAATATGTTTATGAAGATTTTATAAATGCTCATATGGTGCAAAGCGCGGTGTGGCCATCACTATTAGCAAGCTACAATAATGAACTTGGTGAAGAAATACGAATCGATCTAAACAGTGAAGTTCAGGAAGCTGAAATTTTAAGTAACGGCTTTTTTTATGGCACAACAGCCGTACAGGAATCCAATTTATTCTTCAGTGTTTACACCTCTGCTTATTTAGATCCCGAATTTACTTTAGCTACGCGTTTGTTTAATGACGGTTCAGGTTTCCGTGAGATTATTAGCAATCTATCGAGCAGATATACCTTGTTTTTACCTTCTGATGAGGTTTTAGCCGATTTAGGTTTTGGTTATGACATTCCTACCTCTTCGTATACCTATACCGATCCTGCCACGGGTAATGCCTTGCCGGCCAATATTGCACGATCTACCTTATTACGTGTTTTGTACAACGGAATTGTACCAACACCCAACGATGAATTGAATGATTTATCAGGCTCTGGCATCATACGTACTGGAGATTTTGATCTACCTGGCGAATATATTAAATGGGAAAACGGGCAGGTTTTTGCTGCCGGTAACGAAGTATCAGGACAATATGTAAATATTATTGGAAGTGAAGATCAACGTAATGGTCGAACCTATTATATTGATCATATTCTTGATTTTAGCGAAGAGCCACAAGGCCTTGATCTGCGTCGTCTGGCTGAAGAACCCGCATCTGAGTTCGCAAACTTTTTCAACTACCTCAACAACTCCCTTATTTACGACAGAAATTCTGGAGCCATTGATGGTATTGAGTTGGGAACGTCATACACCTTTGTAATCCCTAACAACGAGGCGATTATGCAAGCAGTACGTGACGGAGTGCTTCCTGGAGATTCTACAACTGGAGTGCCTAATTTCAACCCGGGATCGCAGGGAGAAAAAGACATCGTAGCAGATTTTTTACGCTATCATATTCTTGCTACACGCACAGCGTCTGACGATGGTTTGATCAATGGTTTAACTGAAACTCTATTACGTGATGGCTTAGGCGAAAAAACTTATGTAGATGTTAGCAGTGCCCTTGGTGATCTGTTCTTTACAGATTCTGCAGATCGCATCGCAACTTACATCCCGGCTTTAAGTAACAATCTTGCAGACCGAAGCTTAATTCACCTAGTTGACAACTACCTTTTATATACCGAATAAAATGAAGCAAAAGACTACCTATATAATTTATTGTTTCTTGTTGACTGTAATACTCTCCAGCAACTACACACTTCATGCTCAGGGATCTGACATGGTGGTTAGAGGTACTATTACAGACTCAAGCAACGGCCAACCTATTCCTGGAGCAACCATTGCTGAGCAAGATGCAGAAAACCGAACTGTAAACGGAGCCATTTCAGATTTTGACGGAAATTTTGCAATGCGTGTAAAAAACCCAAATAACAAATTAGTTATTTCCACTTTGGGATACACTTCGCAAACAATTCCGATGACTGGAAAAGCTTCTTACAATGTATCGCTTACTCCATCTGTAGATGAGCTGGATGCCGTTATGATTTCCGTAGAAAAACAAGTAGAGAGCGGTTTATTAAATATCGCAGAGCGGAATCAAACTACCAGTAATGTAACAGTAAAAGCCAGTGAGGTTGAAAATACCCAGGCTGCCTCTATTGATGAAGCCCTACAAGGACGTGTTCCCGGTGTTGATATTGTTGCCAACTCGGGTGATCCCGGTGCCGGAATGCAAATACGTATACGTGGTACCTCTTCGATTTCTGGATCATCAGATCCACTTATCGTGGTAGATGGTATGCCCTACGAAACTTCAATTCCGCAAGATTTTAACTTTGGTACTGCAGATCAGCAAGGTTATGCCGCACTTTTAAACATTGCACCATCAGATATTGAAAGTATTACAATTTTAAAAGATGCTGCAGCAACTGCAATGTGGGGTTCACGTGCTGCCGGTGGGGTTTTGGTAATCAATACCAAACGCGGTGCTGTTGGTAAACCAAAAATCGGCTACAATTTCACCGGTACGTATATGGAATTGCCAAACACCATCCCAATGCTTAGTGGGGACCAGTATTCACAACTCATACCCGAAGCAGTTATGAACCGAAACGGAGTGCCTTTGAACACACTTACTGTTAAAGAATTTCAATACGATCCTCAGGAAGTATATTGGTTTAAGAATTACGGCAACAACACCGATTGGGTTAAGGCGATTTCTCAAACAGGTTTAACCGGAGAGCATGTACTGTCTCTTCAAGGAGGTGGAGAAAAAGCCCGTTACTATACTTCAGTAGGATATTATGACTCAAAAGGGGTTACCAAAGGAACCGGTTTCCAGCGTATTAATGGTAGACTTAACCTGGACTATATCGTATCTGACCGTATACGTTTTAGAACCGACATCGCTTATACGCATACCAATACCGAGCGTAATTATGTAAATACATTTGGTACTTCAGACAGAGACCGTCTAAGAAGTATTGCTTACACCAAGATGCCTAATATGAGTATCTATGAGTATGATGATGTGGGTGATTTAACGCCTAACTACTTCTCTCCTGCTATCAATATCCAGGGAGCTTACCCAAGTACGTACAACCCGGTTGCGTTGGCAGAATATGCAAGTAATACGCAGGTAGGTGATCGTATTGTACCGCACTTTAATCTTCAGGTAGATTTGGTACCTAAACGATTGGTTTCAACATTTGATATTCAGTTTGACTTTAACAACACCAAGGCAAATGCATTTTTACCTCAAAATGCTACCGGAAGACCTTTTACAGAAACCGTGGTTAACCAGGCATCTGATGCTGATGTTGATATCGCAAGTATCACTTCAAAAACCAATATCATCTACACGCCAGATTTAGGAAAAGATCAAAGTTTACAGGCTCTTATGAGTTTACAGACCAATGATTTTAGATATGAATCACATCAGGCCTTAACCGCTAATACGGCTTCTTCATTACTGACTGACCCTTCTGTACCCTCTAGAACTCAGAATTCAGATTTGAGATTGTACACCAATAATAGTCAGGCAAGAAGCGTTGCTGGTTTAATAAGTGCACAATACAGCTTGTTAGATCGTTATATCGTAAACGTAGGATTGCGTGGTGATGGTAACTCTAAATTTAGCGCAGATAACAGATACTCTCTGTTCCCTTCGATTTCTACGCGATGGAGAGCTTCTGGCGAGCCCTTTATGAGCGGCTTGGATTTCATTGATGATTTGAGTTTTAGAGCCAGTTACGGTCAGTCAGGTGGTACGCCTCGTTACGATTACCGTTTCTTTAATATTTACGGAAACTTTGATTCCGAATATCTGGGTTACAACGGGGTTTACCCACAAAACATCCAGCTAGATAATTTAAGATCTGAAACCCTTACCGGTAAAAACGTGGGGATGAATCTTCAACTTTTTGACAAGAAAATTCAGCTTGATGTTGATGTATATCAAAACCGTACTACCAACCTGTTATTTCAAAACCTGGCTATTTCTTCAGTTTCTGGTTATGGAAATCTGTCTGATCAAAACGTAGGTACGATTGATAACCAGGGTTGGGAGATTGGTCTTTATACCACTCCATATAAGTCAGACAAATGGAAAGTTGATTTTAACTTCAACATTTCACGCAATCAAAATATCATACGTGAAATTTCTGAGTTCTTCCCAAGCGAGTCTGGCTTTATAGATCGTAACGGGCAGTACAAACGATTCCTTCAAATTGACAACCCATTTGGATCTTTCTACGGTTACCGCTTTAAAGGAGTTTATGCAGATCTTGATGCTACCAGAGCTCGTGATGCTAATGGTAATGTGATTGTAGGTCCAAACGGACAGGAAGTTTATATGCGATTTAACTACCCTGCTGTTGATTATACCTTTCAACCGGGTGATGCGATCTATGAAGACATCAATAAAGATGGAAACATCGATAGTAGAGATGTGGTGTATTTAGGTAATAGCAACCCAAAATTCATAGGTGGTTTTGGACCAACAGTTACACTAAATGATCAATACAAATTCATCTTATTCTTCACCTATCGTTTAAATTATGACATCATAAACGGTACCGATATGGTTACTACTAACCTATACGGTTACGACAACCAGAGTACGGCGGTATTATCAAGATGGCGCA
>CAXPQP010000003.1:0-116552 GCA_964219495.1 Leeuwenhoekiella sp.
CAGACGTGTGCTCTTCCGATCTCAATTTTAGACCTTCAGAAAAAGTGCATGCTTTACCGCCGTAAACTTGGGACACCCAGATATTCCAAAGGTTTTGCTGTGTAATCCAATCTAATATTTCGGTAGAAAAACGTTCAGTCCCTTTTTTATAGTCAGGTATGTGCAAATTCATTCGTTTCTTCTTTTTGAATTAGTTTTCGCCACTTTAAATATCCTGAAACTCCCACGCAAAATAGAAAGGCTGTTAACCCTGCATAAATGTAGAGTTCTTTATGAATAAGTAAGGGGATTGAAATGATGTTTGAAATGTTGAGGTAAATCCAGTTTTCCATTTTGCGTTTTGCCATCAGCCACATTCCGGCCCAGGCAAATGCACTGATTATCGAATCCCAATACGGCACGTCTGAATTGGTGTATCGGGTGAGCCAGAAAACCATCAGCATAAAGCAACCTCCTACGATAGCCAGTGCTTGTAGGTGTTCTTTTCGGCTTGAATAGGAAATAGGTGCCTGTTTTTGTTTTTTACCAAATTTCCAATACAGCCAGCCGTAAATACTCATCACCAGATAATAAAGGTGTAGTAAAATATCTGCGTAAAGTTTGGAGAAATAGAGCACCCAGATACTGATGAGAATTGCTACTATTCCGAAAATATAGTTATTAACGTTGTTTTGACGAGCCAACAACACCTGTGTGATGCCGAAGGCGGTGCCTATCCACTGCAACCACACAAAATTCATTAAAAAGTCTTCCATTACCGGATTTTAGATTACCAAATGCAATGGGGAGATGAGCCCAGGGGGCGGCAGACAGGTGTAGCCTGTTTGCTTAAAATCCCTACGCCGGCATTATCCGGATCAGGTGCAGGGCAGGTTGCCCTTGGGTATCATCTCAGCCTGCCTTAAAATCTAAGAGATTTACTGTGGCAAGCACCCCATTGTATCGCAAAGGTAGTTTTTGTGTAAATGAAAAACGCCTAAAACCGGGAAGATTTTAGGCGTTGTAGTATGAGTTTAATAGAGTTTATTTTTTCTTCGGTTTAAATACCGGTTTGATCTTGGTAGTGATTTCTCCAAAACCTATACGTGCCGCTCCTGCTTTTTCACAGTGGCCACGCATAATTACGGTATCATTGTCTTCAATAAATTTACGGTCGCTACCATCATTAAGGCGCACAGGTTTAGAGCCTTTCCAGCTTAGCTCAAGCATAGAGCCGTAAGATTCTGGAGTAGGGCCAGAGATGGTACCGCTTCCCATAAGATCACCACTGTTTACCGGGCAACCGTTAATGGTATGGTGCGCCAATTGCTGACTCATATTCCAGTATAAATGCTTGAAGTTTGATTGACAAACAACAGTTTCTTCTTTTCCTTCAGGCTGAATGCTTACGTCTAGTTTGATGTCGAACGTTTTCTTGCCAGAATATTTTAAATAAGGAAGCACCTCCTGATCGGATTTTGGACTGTCGGTTCTAAAAGGTTCAAGAGCATCAAGTGTCACAATCCAGCAGGAAACGGAAGAAGCAAAATTCTTCCCTAAAAACGGCCCTAATGGAATGTATTCCCATCGTTGAATGTCGCGCGCGCTCCAGTCATTAAATAAGACTAATCCAAAGATATATTCTTCTGCCTGATCTACGGGAATCGGTTGGCCCAACTCGTTTGCAGCTGTGGTGATGAATGCCATTTCCAATTCAAAATCAAGCTGACGTGACGGACCAAAAATAGGTTTGTCGGCACCATTGGGTAATTTCTGTCCTTGTGGGCGATGAACTGATATTCCTGATGGAATAATAGAACTGCTGCGCCCGTGATACGCCACAGGTAAATGTAGCCAGTTAGGTAACAACGCGTTGTCCGGGTCACGAAACATAGAGCCTACATTGGTCGCATGCTCTTTACTGCTGTAAAAATCTGTATAATCGCCAATTTGCACCGGGAGTTGCATTTCAATCTCGTCCATCGCAAAAATGACAATGTCTCGATGATCTGCATTATCACGAAGTTCGCCATTACCAGCTTCAAAAATTTCTGAAATACGGTTGCGTACCGCTCTCCAGGTTTTACGGCCATCGGCAATGAAATCGTTTAAGCTGTCTTGCAGAAATATATCATCTGTAAGGGGAATGTTGCTGAAATAACCCAATTGGTGCAGTGCGCCCAGATCTATCGCAAAATCTCCAATACGTGTCCCAATAGTGATGATATCATCACGTGTGAGAAACACGCCAAAGGGAATGTTTTGGATAGGGAAATCTGTGTCTGCAGGTGTCTCTAACCAGGTTTTACGTTTGGGATCGTTGGCTTTAGTAGGCATGATTTTTAATAAGGTGTTAGTAAAAGGGCTTTTCAAATATAGAATTAAAATAGTACCAACCAATTGTAATCACTACTTTTGAACCTAATTTAACAAACTTTATAAAGCATGCAACGGGATACCGAAATTTTTGATCTTATTCAGGAAGAAAAGCAACGTCAACTCAATGGTTTAGAGTTAATTGCTTCAGAAAACTTTGTGAGCGAGCAGGTGATGGAAGCTGCCGGTTCTGTACTAACTAACAAATACGCAGAAGGGTATCCCGGCAAGCGTTACTATGGCGGTTGTGAAGTGGTAGATGAGGTTGAAAATCTTGCAATAGAACGTGCAAAAGAGCTTTTTGGTGCCGAGTATGTAAACGTACAACCACACTCAGGATCTCAAGCTAATACAGCGGTGTTCCATGCGTGTATGAAACCAGGTGAAACCTTTTTAGGATTTGACCTCGCTCACGGTGGTCACCTTACTCACGGTTCACCGGTAAACTTTTCAGGGCGTTTATACAATCCGGTATTTTACGGTGTAGATCAGGAAACCGGTCTTTTAAATTATGATAAGATTGAAGAGCTTGCTATTAAGGAGCAGCCTAAAATGATTATCGCTGGTGCTTCTGCGTACAGCCGTGAAATCGATTATAAGCGTTTTCGCGAGATTGCAGACAAAGTAGGAGCTATCCTTATGTGTGATATGGCGCACCCTGCAGGATTAATTGCGAAAGGAATCATTGGTGATCCGGTACCACATTGTCATATTTGTACCACTACAACACACAAAACTCTTCGTGGGCCTCGTGGTGGTATGATTCTAATGGGGAAAGATTTTGAAAACCCATTTGGTATCACTCTTAAAAACGGAAGCCTTCGTATGATGTCTTCTTTGTTAGATAGTGGTATTTTTCCAGGTAATCAGGGCGGACCATTAGAGCATATAATTGCCGCTAAAGCAATAGCGTTTGGTGAGGCTTTGACAGATGATTTCTTACACTATATGGTTCAGGTAAAGAAAAATGCTGCAGTTATGGCTTCAGCTTTTGTAGCTAAAGGTTATGATATCATTTCTGGAGGTACTGATAATCATATGATGTTGATCGACCTTAGAAATAAAGATATCTCAGGAAAAGATGCTGAAGAAGCACTTGGTAAGGCTGATATTACTGTAAACAAAAATATGGTTCCTTTTGATACCCGTTCACCATTTGTGACTTCAGGTATGCGTATTGGAGTAGCGGCTGTTACCACTCGCGGACTTGTTGAAGATGATATGAAGCAAATCGTGGAACTTATCGATGAAGCTTTAGTAAATTATCAGGATGATGATAAACTTGAAGAAATTGCTGAGAAAGTAAATGAGATGATGGGGCACAGACCTCTTTTCAAGCATTAAGCTACAGATAATTTTATTAGGCTATCCTATTGAGCCTAAAATTAATACTTGTAAAAATGGCAACTTTTTGGTTGCCATTTTTTGTTAATTAAATCTAAAAATATAAATTCTGAGCTTTTAAAATTGATCTTAAAATTTAATTGTAAGCGCTTTGAACTCTCCACAAACTTCAGGTGTAAATCATATCTACATTATAGATAATGATTTAGTTAGTCAACATATCACCGAACGCTTAATTAAAAATGAATGGGGGCGAATATCGCTACTCTCATTTGACTCTTGCGAAATGGCAATGCGTCAAATTCAATCTCAGGAACAATACCAATCTAAAGAATATCCACAACTTATAATTCTTGGTTCAGAATTGAACGAGGCATGTGTTACGCGATTTCTAAAGGAATTAAAAAAGCAATGTTTTATTTGTTTGGTATATGTAATGTGTGCAGGTGACTCTAATTTATATAGACCCATAAATTTAGAAAAGCCAGAAATTAAAGGCTATTTATCCAAACCTGTAAGACGCCGATCGTTATCTGCAATCTTTGAATCCTTCAATACTACTGAAGAATTGTTCCTTACAGTTTAAAGTATAGTTTTGATTTGAATAATTTGGTCTCTAAATTTGATCGCTTCACCTTCCTGCTTTCCAAGAAGTAGTTCTCCAATAGGGGAAGCACTAGAGATGCAGTACACGTTTCCGGTTTCCAGCTTTAATTCTCCAAAAGGGATTCCAATAAAATAAGAAGCTTTGTCTGTAATTACCAGGCTGCCTTCGCCAATTAATGAATTGGGAGTAAGACTTACCCGGTTTAAAATTTCTTTTTGACGCTCACTTTGATCAATTTGCCCCTGAGTGCGTTCCATTTCCTGTTGAATCATCTCAACGCCGGTCTCATACTTATCCCCGGCGCTGCTTTTACCACCTTCACTCTCGCGAGATTCAATAAGTCCGTTACGGGTTTCTTTCAATTGAGCAAGTCTGGTGTTAAGCCGACTGTGCAATTCCTGTATGAGCTGTTTCTTTAGCATATGAGTTTTTAAGGCGGGCGAAATTAGACTAAAATCTTATTGGTTTTTCACTCGTTGAAAAAATAATTCTACCGCTTAGTGATACTCCTTTTCCCGTATCACCATGGTGTCTGAAAAGCGATCGTGAAAACCATTTTTAGTAATTAAAAATGAAAGTCGGTCAAAAGGAATAAGCCTGCACAGCGTACGAATGATGATAGTACCAGCGCCTGGCTTATCACCGTCTTTAGTAACTACAATTGTTTTGGTGACATATTTACCTGCAGTCTTTTGAAAAAAATACTCGCTCAGCCCATAATAAGTCATGAAGATTAGGAACATCATAAAATAACCGATGCCTAGTATCAAATCACTATCTGTAGTTACAAAGACTGAATCGAGCGCGAGACTACCAGCCAGGACTAAAACAACATAAATAACAAAGTCAATGATAAAGTTGGTAAACCGCATCCACGAACTGCTTACGTAATCCTGTATTTGTTGTACTGAAGTATTTTCCTGAGCGACTTCTTTAACCAGTTCAGCCATTTTCAGTTTGGTGATACCACGTTTTGAAAGTTCGGTTTCTGCAGCTTTTACAGCTTCCTGTTCATACTTATGAACTTCTACGGTAACAATGCGTACGAGTTCTTTATTAGAAAGTTTACTGAAAGTTTTAGGGTAATCAGTCATTAGTAGTTTCTGCTTTAAAGGTTAGAAATGCATCATAAACCGCCTGGTGCAATACATCTCCGTGTGTTTTAGTTTCGTAAAATTTAAAATGGGTTTGAAGCTGTGGGCCAGCCTGTTCCATAACGGTATCGAAAAGAGATTTGGCATCACGCTCCATAATTTCACCTTCTTTCCCAACCGCAATATAGATTGATTTTACAGAAGTGATTTTGGAGTTGTACTGCTTCAGTAGCGATTGATCATCCCACCATAAGCTTGGGCTTACAATTACATATTGGTCAAAAAGCTCTGGTTTTTTAACTAAAATTTCAGCGGCGAGCAATCCACCCAAAGATTGACCGATAAGCATTTGAGAATCTGTAGTTCGATATTGAGAATTGATCTGCGGTTGTACTTCTTCAGCTATAAAATCTATAAAAGCAGCAGAATTACCAGAAGTGGGAAAGTCTTTTTGATCTTGTTTATGATGGGTTGGATAGGTGAAATCCTTCTGGCGATCAACATTTGCAATCCCCACGACAATAGTTTCAGGCAAGGTGTTAATCCATGAAAAGGAACAAAACTGAACGAGGCCGGCAATATGAATGAAATCTTCATCAAGCGAACCATCAAGCACATAAATCACCGGATAGCTTTTTGTAGAATCTGCTACATAATTTTGAGGCAGATAGATGTTTAGCTTTCGATCTTCCTGAAGTATCTCTGAATGGAAGGTAAGTGTTTCACCAATTATCAAAGGAGTTTTAGAT
The DNA here is from genome assembly GCA_964219495.1 of Leeuwenhoekiella sp. Taxonomy (GTDB): domain Bacteria; phylum Bacteroidota; class Bacteroidia; order Flavobacteriales; family Flavobacteriaceae; genus Leeuwenhoekiella. The sequence continues at coordinate 6,150 of CAXPQP010000003.1, forward strand.
GCAGTGAGTTTTTGAGCTTGACAAGTAAAACTCAGGGCTAAAATAACTACTGAAAAAATATACTTCATTGCAAAAGCTTTTAAGCTTGCAATTTATCGAAAAGCAGGTTAGAAGCAATTATTTATTGGTACTACCACCAGGAATAACAAACACATCTTTTTCTTCGAAAATTTACTGTACTTCTTCATTAATAGGTAATGCAGCCAGGATCCCTTCAATCTGACTCATTAAATGCTCATTTTCTTCGGTATTGAAGAGTACTCTGTTTTGGTTATCTAAGACCGTAAATCGCAATTCGCCTAGTATATAAGGATTAGGTTGTTTTTTAGAGAATAGAATTTCATGATGGTTGTCTCCACCAGAAAATAGGGTGTTATAGTCAAAAAGATTATAGAATGCTACAGGTTTAGTTTTGACCCGTTCACCAAACAATTTCTTAATTTCCATTTCTAATACCAAGGCTTCTTCTTTTAAATCCCAGCCTGAATCTATCAAAATTTTTATTTCAGTATCTGGGATTTGTTTAGTGAAAAAGTCATCTTGTTTAAAAGGGTCACTGAGATAATCTGTAGAAAACTGCTCTCCCAAACCAAATATGGGTAAGCCAATAGGGATATGCTTGCGAATTTCTTCTAGAAAATTAACGTCAAAACGAGAAGAAAAGTTATTTGCTTTAAATAGTTCACTAAATTGATATATAGAAATAAGTTCTTTTTTTGCACAAGTGTTATAAATAGTTAATCTCGCTGTTTGAAAAGTAAAATGAGCATTTAATACTTGAGATTTAAAGTTTTCGGTAAAGTTTGATTTATAGTCTTTGTATTCAGTATAGTTAAAGGGAATCTCTGACTTTAATTGATTGAGCTGACTATCAATAACTTGAATACTATCTAATGATTTTCCGAGTAACTTTTCCGCACTTCCCAATGCATCAATATTTTGTTCAGACAAACCGTTGGTAAGATCTCCCCTTATACGGATACCACCATAAAGAAATCGATAAAAGGTATTTCCGTGTTTGGTTTTGATTTCGGTGTCTGATGATATGTCGGTCACATAAATTCGAACAACTTCATTAGGATTAATATTTAAGTATGATTTAGCTAGAAATGAATCAAGATAGTTTCTGCTTACGCCATTGTAAGAACCGAAATTTATCCCTTCTATATGCAATGTTTTTCCTTCAAAACCTGTAATGTCCAAATCTAACATAGGCTCGTCGCCTTTATAAATATGGGGAGAATGTTCAGGTTTGAAATCACAGGATATTAGTAGGGACAAAAGTATTAATAACAAAAAAAATGAAGTATTGAATTGTTTTATATAGTTCATTTGATTGATTTTTAAAAGTTTAGTTTTTCCTGAAGATTTGATTTTTGGGAGTTGCTTACCGGAATGAGTAAATCACCAATTTTAACCGCATCATTTTGAATTTTTTCAACCTTGCTAAGGTTCACCACATACGAATTGTGAACGCGTACAAAACGTTCTTCGGGTAAGAGTTCCAGTAATTTTGTGAAGGTCATACGTGGACTCAATTTTTTAGTTTCTAAATAGATATCAAGATAATTCCCGTCACTTTTTACATATAAGATTTCGGAAGTGTGAACCAAAACCCGGTCATACCCATCACGTATAACAATGCTTTTTTGAATCTCTGAAGGTGAAAGTCTTTCCGCAGCCTTATCAATAGCCTGTGTAAAGCGATCGAGTTCAAAGGGCTTCAGTAAATAATCAACTACTTCATAGGAATAACTTTTTACTCCGTATTCCGCATAGGCCGAAGTAATGACCACAAGGGGTTGCTTCTCAAGTTTACTCAACAAATCAAAACCAGATAGTTTTGGCATATTGATGTCCAAAAAGAGTAGATCTACTTTGTTTGCATTTAAATAGCTAAGTGCCAGTTCGGGATCATTAAAGGTTTTGATCAAATCGAGTGTCGCTATTTGAGAGGCGTGATGCTTGATGATGCTTATAGCTTTAGGTTCATCATCCAGGGCTATAGCACGTATCATACTGTTTTGATTTTAAGATTGATGGTAAATAATTTATTGCTTTTGTCTATCTGAAGATCATATCGCTTTGGATAAATCAATTTGAGACGTTCACGGGTATTTTTAATGCCAATTCCAAATCCTTTTTCACGATAATAGGTAGATTGTGTGGGGTTAAAGGTATTTTGACATTGAAAGTGAATGTGATCTTTTTGCTGAATTAATTGAACAGAAATGCTGGAGGTGCTATCAGGATCAATACCGTATTTGAATGCATTTTCTACAAAGGGAATCAGTAATCCCGGACTGATCTGTGTATCTCCAAAATCATCAAATGTGGTTTTGATAGCTATAGGAGAGGCGATACGCAGTTTTTGAATGTTGATATAATCTAAAATATAGCCAGCTTCCCGATCTAGCGGAATAAATTCCTGCTGCATATCCTGCTGCATATAGCGTACCAGATTAGCGAGTTTTGCTGTAGCACTTGCAGTTACTTTAGCATCTTCTTCTAGAGCTGTAGCATAAAGTGTATTCAACGTATTAAACAGAAAGTGGGGGTTTACCTGTGATTTTAAAAGAAGCAACTCAGATGTGGTGTGTCCCAATTGCTCTTCAGTCTTTTTAAACCTACTAATAATGAGATGGCGTATAAATCCGTATAGGAGACCGGCTAATGTAAAAAGGCCAATAACTGGTGATAATTTATAAATCAACTCTTGGAGGTCGTTATAAACTAATTCGCCTTTGTAAAATGAAATAGCTATGATTATACAGGTAATAACCAAATAGCCAATAACTAAACTAATCGCAAACCTCAGATAATTCCTTTTCTTAAAAAGTTCGGGTGCCAAAAAGAAAGCTGAGCCATAGCAGATGCAGATAATTATTGTTTTAATTAAAAGGGATTCTATGATATCCCCTGTGTTTTTAGAAGGCTGATCATAAAGCAAAAAGCCTATAATCAATAGCGCATTAATAATGAATTCTAAATTTACTTTTGACCAAAGCCATTTAGTATGTTTCAAAATTTGAAAAACAGCATAATAAAAGAGCGCTGCTAAAATCACGAGAACTAATCTGGGAAAGGTTGCTATCAGCCAGTCTTTATTATACCAGATTTGCATTTCTTTTATTTGAATTACTGTATTGCTAGTTCTTAGCGAGTTAACTCCAGAAGAATAATAAAGAAAGTGAATGCTGCAAAATACCATGAATAGGAAGCAGAGTAATTTAAATTTTTTAAAATAAGTGAGGGCTACAAAAAAGCAATACACAGCACTTATATCTAAAAGAGCCAGTAGCGTAGGAGCCCATAAATGAAAATTCATGGACCCGGAATAGGAAGGTAAGTTGTAGAATATGTAGGAAAGCGCAATCAATAAAAAACAAGCGTGAACAACAACATTCCTCGTTTCTATTTTGGGTACTTTCCAATTCTTCAATATAAAACTCATGGTTTGTGTTTTAAGTGCTGCTAAAATAGGGGCTTTGTTGGCGCACTTTTTCTAAATGGTATAGATTGGGTGTACTTTGTTATAGATTAACCAGAATCGCTTAAATATCAATCGCTGTGGTGTTGTAGATTTCCTTGAGTACAAAGTAGCTTTCCAAAACCCCGATGTTTTCAATTCGCGAAAGTTTTGAACGTACAAACTCGTGATACATGTCCAGACTTTCCAGATGAATTTTTAGGAAAAAGTCAACCTTACCAGCCATGTGATAGCATTCCTGTACTTCACCTAATTCTTTGATTTGACGCTCAAAGGTGTCGATAAAGCCTTCATTGTGATAGCGTAGTGAAACCATACAGATGGCAGTTACTGGCCGATTCAGCATTTTTTTATCGAGAAGGGCAACGTAGTTTTTGATGTATCCCTTTTTCTCCAGCCGTCTTATGCGTTCGTAAACCGGTGATGCGGTAAGGTGCAGTTGTTCAGCGATTTCCTTTGTGGTTTTCTTAGCATCTTCCTGTAAAATGCGTAAAATTTTTAAATCGGTTTGATCGAGAAGTTCCATGAGCAGAAAAATTTACTGGTTGTAGGGCCTAATTAACAGTCTGTAAAGTGAAAAAACTTAAATATTTCGAAATAACAGTTAAAAATACTTAATTACTGGGGATTGGCAGTAATTTAACTTGAAATACCTTGATGTTTACTAATTTTATATGGAAATAATGAAGGTTATGAAAGCACAAAAAATTCTTGTTACAGGAGCTTTTGGTCAGTTGGGAACGGCTCTTACTCAGGCTCTTATTTATCAATACGGAGCTGAATCGGTAATTGCGACAGATCTGAGAACACGTGATAATTTTGCGTGTGAGACAGAAACACTCGATGCGACAGATTTTGAAGCTATTGATGATATCATCAGAAAGCATCGTATTACTGAAATCTACCATCTTGCAGCAATTTTATCTGCTAAAGGAGAAGAAGAACCTTTAAAAACCTGGGATCTTAATAATTCAACCTTCTTTAATGTACTAGAGGCTGCACGATATAATGGGATAAAAAAAATCTTTTTCCCAAGTTCGATTGCAGTATTTGGTCCAGACTCAAGAGGTGCGAGCACTTCCAATGACTTTCCGCTAAATCCTACCACGGTTTATGGTATCAGCAAAGTTGCCGGTGAAAAGTGGGCTAGCTACTACAACCAACGTTATGGTATGGATGTTCGCTGTTTGCGTTATCCTGGCCTGATTAGTCACGACGCAATGCCGGGTGGTGGTACTACAGATTATGCTGTGGCCATTTATCACAATGCGGTGAACAATGAAGAATTTGAATGCTATTTAAAGCCAGAAACCCAACTTCCTATGTTGTACATGGATGATGCGATAGCAGCTACATTAAGAATGATGGAAGCTCCTAAAAGTTCAATCAGACGCGTTGGATACAATATTCAGGGAATTAGCTTTTCGCCAGAAATGATTGCTGAAGAAATTCAGAAACATCATCCGGATTTTAAAATAAACTACAAACCCGATTTCAGACAGAAAATTGCTGAAAGCTGGCCAATTTCGCTAGATGACACCGCAGCACGTATGGACTGGGGTTGGGAGCCAGAATTTGATTTAGAGCGTATGACCGAAGAAATGCTTTATCGCTTGGAACACAAGAAGAGAGCAAACGCTTTAATGCACGTTTAAAAAATATATCATGTTTACATCAGTAAGACACCAATTACAAGAAGAACTTAATGAGATACGTGAAGCTGGTCTTTATAAAGAAGAACGCATCATTGTAACTCCACAAAGTGCAGAAATCAATACTCAAAAAGGAAATGAGGTATTGAACTTTTGTGCAAATAACTACCTGGGCCTTTCATCGCATCCAGACATTATTCAGGCTAGTATTGATACTATTAATAGTCACGGCTACGGAATGTCATCGGTGCGTTTTATATGCGGTACTCAGGATATTCACAAAGAATTAGAGCGTAAGACTGCTGAATTTTTAGGAATGGAAGATTGCATTCTATATGCAGCGGCATTTGATGCAAACGGAGGTGTTTTTGAACCAATACTCACTGCTGAAGATGCAATCATATCAGACGAATTGAACCACGCCAGTATTATTGATGGAATTCGTTTATGTAAAGCGGCAAGACATCGTTATAAAAATAACGATATGGAGTCTCTTGAAGAAGAATTGAAAAAAGCTTCTGGTGCCCGTAGAAGACTTATCGTTACAGATGGCGTTTTCTCTATGGACGGCACTATTGCGCAATTAGATAAAATATGTGACCTGGCAGAACAATATGATGCTATGGTGATGGTAGACGATTGTCATGCCACAGGATTTATTGGTGAGAGCGGTAAAGGTACTCATGAGTATAACAAAGTAATGGGACGTGTAGATATCATTACGGGTACTTATGGTAAAGCCCTTGGCGGAGCCTCGGGCGGTTTTACCGCAGCTCGCAAAGAAATTGTAGATATGTTGCGTCAAAAATCCAGACCGTATCTATTTTCTAACACGCTTGCTCCAGCAATTGCAGGTGCATCGATCAAAGCTATTGATATGTTAAGCGCATCTGGTGATTTGATTGCCAAAGTGCAGCATAATGCTAAGCGTTTTAGAGCAGAAATGACTGAGGCTGGTTTTGATATTATACCTGGAGTGCATCCTATTGTACCCATTATGCTTTATGATGCTAAACTTGCTCAGGAATTTGCAGCAAAATTACTAGATGAAGGTATTTATGTTATTGCCTTTTTCTATCCGGTGGTGCCTAAAGGTAAAGCACGTATTCGTGTACAATTATCTGCTGGTCATAGTGATGATCACATCACAAAAGCTGTTGCGGCTTTTACTAAAGTTGGTAAAGAACTGAACGTGATTTAATTCATTATTATATAAAATCAATGCTTAAAGGTCTGGCAATTTGCCAGACCTTTTTTTATGGAAACTATATCTGAAATTACTTGCAGTAGGCTTAGCGATTATAGGCAGAATTGAGATTTTACAAGTTCAAATGGTAAAAAAATTAGAATTGCTTCTATTTCAGGGTTTTTTTTACGGATAAATTTATTTTTTAAGTTAACATTAACTAGTTTTAATAGGAACCCTCTAAACCCCTACGCATGCCTGAATCTTTACGTATACGTGAGCTTTTAGATTATAAAGTGCTCGACACCCCTTCAGAAAAGGAACTTGATGAAATTGCTTTTCTGGCATCTGTGATTTGTAATAAACCAGTAGGTTTGGTAAGTCTGGTAGATAAGGATCGCAATTGGCTTAAAGCTAAATACGGTTCAGATTTGACTGAAACCCCACGTTCTGAAGCTTTTTGTCCACATACCTTCAGTAATCCTGATGATGTAATGATTATCAAGGATGCATTAGAAGATGATCGGGTTAAGAACAGTACAATGGTTTTAGGTGGCCCTGGTATCCGGTTTTATGCTGGTGCTCCTTTGGTATCACCTAATGGATATGTATTAGGGGCATTATACGTGGTTGATACGGTGCCTGGTGATTTAAATGCAGACCAGAAGAAAGCACTTAAAATATTGGCTTCAAGGGTTATGAATTATTTGAATACCCGAAAAGTCATGCTCAACCAGCAGGACATGATAACTGATAATGAAGAAATTCTATCAAATATTACAAATGAGGCTCCAGGAGTGTTGTTTAAATTTCATTTGAACAGGCAGCAATTCAATCTCAATTTTGTTAGTAATGGAGTAGGGGATCTTGATGATGCGGTTACACCAAATTCGCTGCTAAACAATCCTAAATCTTTTTTAGATATTGTTTATAGTGCAGATAAAAAAATGGTTAATCGTAAGTTGATGCGTGCTGCAATGACGCAAGAGTCTTTCAGTTTTGAGTTTAGGATTGATGACCCCGATAACGGGATGCAATGGTATTTAGCTAAGGGATCTGCACATCAGGACAGGCAAGGTCCTGTTTGGTATGGTACTATTCAAAATATCACGCAACAGCTCGAGTTTAAGAAAGCCATGGATCAAATTAGTTTTGATATCTCACACATTTTAAGAAGCCCGGTTACTAACTTATTAGGCCTTTCTAATATTATAGAGATGGAACGCAGTAATCTGACAGAAGAAAAACTGAGAGAGTATAGTGAATACATTCAAACCGTGTCTAAAGAACTCGATATGTTTACCCGCAACCTCAATGCGATTTATGAAGACAAGAAAAAACAATTATTTGCACGTAATTAGATAAAGAGTTTCACCCTTAATCATAAAAAGCCCGCCTCTTAGAGGCGGGTATATTTTTTTAGTGAAGATTCTCTTACGATAAGCTCGCCATCAAGAGATATGTTTTCAAACGATTCTTTTCCGTCATTTTTAATACGATCGAGCATAAGTCGCATCAATTCTCTACCCATTTGATCTATAGGTTGAGCATATGCTGAAATAGTTGGAGCATACATCTCAAAAAACGAACTGTCGTCAAAACTTATTATTCCCAGATTGCTCACCAGATTAGAATCAATTTGGTGTAAAGTTTTGAGCCCGCTCTGCGAAAGATAGTTAGTAGCAAAGAAGATCGAGTCAATCTGCGGATTAGCAGCAACAAATTCTCGTATTTTTTTACGGGATTCTGCTACGCGTTCGGTATCGTAAGGTAGGGTAAGCATGTACTCATCCAAGCCTTCTTCTTTTAAAACAGACTTATATCCGTTTAAACGATCGTGCATTTGGTTTTGATCAAGGTCAATTGTTATGAAAGCAATTTTATTAAAGCCCTGATCTATTAAATGACGTGTGGTTTGTCTTGCACCCTTATAGTTGTTCAACAATACCGTATCAATGGGCAGACCCTCAATTTTTCGGTCAAAGAGCACTACGGGTACACCACTTTCCTGAAGTGTTTCAATTTCTTTTTTGATGCCGGGTGGTGGTACAATTATAAAACCATCTACCTGGCGCTCGGTAAAAACTTCAATATGTTCACGGGTGCGTTTTGCATCGTTTTCAGTACTACAAAACAAGACGCGGTAATCATTTTTATAGGATATGTCCTCAATTACCCGACCTACTTTAGAGAAGAAATGATTACTCACATCTTCAACCATAAATACAATAATCTGGCTGTTTCCGGTGCGAAGGCTACGAGCAAGAAGATTAGGTTTATAGTCTATTTCTTTAAGATAATTCTCTACACGCTCAATGAGTTGGTCAGATATTTTCTTTTCTTTTCCTATTCCGTTAAGAACAAAAGAAACCGTAGTTGTAGATACATTTAGAGCATCGGCAATGTCTCTTAGTGATGGTCGCTTTTTCTTCATATGTTGCTTTCTTAAACGATTTAGCAAATTAAGGTTGCCTAAAAATAGGCATACCAATAGAAAGTTGAAAAATTAATCGATAAAAGTAATCGGGTATTCAAACTGAATACATTTACTAAAGTTAAAGCTTTAGTAGAAAATAGATTGAGATAGAACTTTTAATTTTTACATGCGCCAAGAGTAAGCTTGAATCGCTCATCATATCGTAACGCTTCGGTATTTGTGAATGAAGTCATCTTACCTGCAGATTGCACTTCGCCATAGCCTTCGAGCAACGAGGAGTCTTTGACTTTAAAAGCAAGCTCCCGGCTAGATTCTGTTCCTTCAGATATAAAAGTATAGGTTCCTAAAATCACACCTTTTTCAAAAGTTCCATTAAAACTTCCCGAATTTCGGTCTTTCTCAGCCCAGTCATAGATCAATGTGCCTTGTACCAATGGATCTACTCGGGTAATTTGAAATGTAATTTTGTTGCCGTCTTTTGCATAGCCATAGCAACCAGTCTTTATGGGATAGTTGTCTGCTTTAGAATGTTTTGCCTGATTACAACTTGTCAACATCAAAACTGCAAGCAGGAAGGTGTAGATTTTCATAAGCACAATTTTTTAATCAAATTTAGGGATGGAAATTCTGCTAGCCTAGTTCAATAAGGATTTATTTCAGAATTGTTTTGAAGTATTTGTAAGGGAAAATCTTTTGTTATGACTAGTTAACTATGCAAAATTTCAGTTTAAAAAATTTCCCGTTTTCTGTGCTGGATCTTGTTCCTGTAACGGAAGGGGCTACCCGAAGAGAAGCGATTGACCGCAGTCGTGATTTGGCGCAACACGTCGAAAAGCTTGGCTATAAGCGTTTTTGGATTTCAGAACACCACAATATGGAAAGCCTTGCGAGCGCTTCGCCAGTGCTGCTTATTTCCCATATTGCAGCTCACACAGAGCGTATTCGCGTTGGTTCAGGAGGGGTGATGCTTCCCAATCATGCACCCTTAATTGTTGCAGAACAGTTTGGTACACTGGCAACTCTTTTTCCAGATCGTATTGATTTAGGTTTGGGAAGAGCACCGGGGACAGATCAACGTACGGCAATGGCTTTGAGACGCTATCAGCAGGAAACCGTTCAGGATTTCCCAAATAATATAGATGAACTTCAATTGTATCTTTCAGAAGAGAATAATACTGGTGCCGTGCGTGCCATTCCTGGAGAAGGACTTGATATTCCACTTTACTTATTAGGCTCAAGTACATTCAGTGCACAATTAGCAGGAAAAAAAGGCTTGCCTTATGCCTTTGCCAGTCATTTTGCACCGGCACACCTGCACGAAGCGTTAAGTTTATACCATCAGCATTTTGTAGCTTCAGAGCAATTGGATAAGCCTTACACAATGGCTTGTGTAAATGTTATTGTTGCAGAAACAGATGCAGAAGCGCAACTTCTTGCTACAAGTGCCAAACGATTTATGCTGGGAGTTATTCGTAACACGCGCAAACCTCTTGCGGCTCCTGTTGAAAGTATGGAAAGGGAGTGGTTGCCTCACGAAAAGGCTCAAATCGAGAATATGATGCATTACAGTTTTATAGGTTCACCTCAAACTGTAGCTCAAGGGCTGGAGCAATTTCAGGAAGAGACACGAGTTGATGAAATTATCGCGATTTCAAATATCTACGATCACGATGCTCGTATTAAGTCGTATGAATTATTGAGCGAAATTTTTAATCCTCAGGAGGTTTCAGTTAGTCTTTGAGAAAATTGAAATAGGTAGAGCCCCAATTATTGTTGTTGAATTCGTTTGGAGTATTTTGATCAGTTAGTAGTGCGTTTTGATCACCCTGATCTCGTTTCCAAACCCAGGCTAGAGTTGGGATGTTTAGCTCCTTAGCTACTTTAAGAAAAGGCTGGGGCTGCATAAGTCCAGTACTGTTGATGACCCCAATTTCGCCAAAAAGTACAGGTAAGCCTTTAGACTTCAAGTTTGTAATCCTATTTCTAATGATTTCATCGTCTGAATCGATCAGCCAGCTTTCGTAAGCGTGTAAATCAAATACAATATTATTGTATGTGGATGTAATTGTTTTACCAAATTCGAGAATAGCCTTTTCAGACTGACCTTGAGCATTGCCTGAGACTAGGATTATATTGTCAAAACCTGATGTTCTAAGATTTTGTATCATTTCAATTTGATCGCTGAGCCAAAGATTTGAGCTGTATCCATTTCCATTGTGATAAGCGTAAGGTTCATTCCATACCTCAATCCATACATCTCGCTGCCCTTTAAAGTGGTTGGCAATTTCTTCCATCTTCTTCAGGTATGCGAGATAAAAATCTTGTTCCGAAGGGTTTAAGCCGGTAAATAAGGTTTGCTCTCCATTTTGATCTACCCAGCCAAATGGACATATTATGGTGATTCTACCATTTTGACGATGTACATCAACAATTTTCTGAAGAGGGTGTAGCCACTGATTTTTTGAATCTAAAATTGCATTTCCCTCAATGGGTTGCTCTCTCAAGTTGCCTATGAATTCTCGTACGATATTGATGTTCCATTCCTGCATAAGTGCAGAGTCGTCAATGCCAAATACATTCAATGCATTTACACCTTTTAGAATTATAGGTTCAGCATTTTTGAGGATAATTTCGTTTTGAGTTGTGTAAGTGAGATTTGACGCAATACTTGAATTGTCGTCGCTTGAATTGCAACTAAGGCAAAGCAGGCACATAATACCGGAAATACTATTTTGAAGGAATAGTTTAAAGTTCATACAACTCCAATGGTAAATGATCTGGATCTTCAAAAAAGGTAAACCGTTTGCCGGTGAGTTCATCTACACGTATAGCTTCAGTAGTTATTCCTCTTTGATGAAGTTCTTTAACAGCTTCATCTAGATTAGCCACTGAAAAAGCCAGATGTCGTAAGCCTTGTGCTTCGGGTCTCGAGACACGTTCCGGTGGGTTTGGGAATGAGAATAATTCAATGCAATAGTCGCCATTGAGGGCAAGATCTAATTTATAGGATTGGCGCTCGCTGCGAAAGGTTTCTTTCAGTATTTCTAATCCTAAGATTTCGGTATAAAAATGTTTTGATACGGCATAATCCGAACAAATGATCGCAATGTGATGAATATGTTTAAGCATAATTTTAAAATTACCAAATGCAATCAATATAATCGGTCACCATATGAAACAGCAGTCCAATACCGATTATGCGAAGTTTTGGATTAAACAGAAATACAACATAAACACCCATCGCCCAATAGCTATGCAAAGGATGAAAATTGATGCTGCAGCGATTCGGGTCAAATATGGGATTTGCCAGTAAATGATCCAGATCTACCAGCATGGTGAGTAGCATCACAATCCAGGCTTTTTTCCAGATCGGACGAAAAAATACCCAGGCGATAAGCCCGGGTACCAGTAAATGTAAACTGTAATGTATGAGTGTTTGTAACATTAGAATTGCTTGCTTCGCCTATACATTTTATAAACTTGCATCAAAGTAGTTTATTTAAACATATCTAGGCCAGGGATATCTGGCATTCCGGCTTTTGCAACCGCCGCAAGTTCCTGCTCATAGCTGATTTTTGCTCTGCTCAAAGCTTTATTCAAGGTTAAAATCAAATAATCTTCGAGTTGTTCCTTGTCTTCCAGAAGTTCATCGCTAATATTGATAGACTTTACTGCGCCCGCAACACTTACGCTTACTTCTAATAAACCATCGCTGCTTTTCTCATCAATATATACGGTTTCCAGGCGTTTTTTTGTCTCTTCCGCTTTTTGTTGGGCCTCCTGGATTTTTCCCATCATACCCATCATATCTCCAAACATAATCGTGTTTTTTTAATTGAATTACAAAAGTACACATTTGAGGAGCTTTCTGACTTCGATTTTAGTCAAGTTTAATAAGATAACCGCTATTTTTGCAGCCATTAATAGTAGAACACATTCTTATTTTGAATACAATTCCCACCCCTCCAAAAGCATTAAAAAAGCCTCATAGCCTTGAGATGCATGGTGATTTGCGCAATGATGATTATTACTGGATGAACGAGCGTGATCATCCCGATGTATTGGCATATCTGGAAGCTGAAAATGCCTATTACGAGCAAATGACAGCTCATACCAGGCCATTACAACAGCAGTTGTTTGAAGAGATGAAAGCGCGAATTAAGGAGGATGATGAGAGTGTTCCCTTCAAATTTAATGGGTATTGGTATTATACTCGTTTTGAGATAGGAAAAAACTACCCGTTGTATTGCCGTCGTAAGGATACGATGCTATCGCCAGAAGTGATCATGTTTGACAATAACGAGATGGCCGTAGGTCATTCGTACTTCAAGCAGGCAGGATATTCGGTTTCTGAAAATAATGAGTTGGCTGCTTTTGGTACCGATACCGTAAGTAGAAGACAATATGTTATTCAAATAAAGAATCTAAAAACAGGTGAGATTTATCCCGAAAAGATCGAGAATACTACCGGTCGGGCTGTTTGGGCAGGGGATAATGAGACCATTTTTTACACACGAAAGGATCCGCAAACATTGCGTAGTGATAAAATTTACCGTCATAAATTGGGCACATCGGTAGCTGAAGATATTTTGGTTTATGAAGAGCTTGATGAGACTTTTGACGTGGGTATTTTTAAAAGCAAATCGCGCGAGTATATTTTTATAGGCGCTTCAAGTAAGCTCACTTCTGAATATAGATATACGAAAGCCAGCGGACCCGATTTTGACTTTACAATAGTGCAGGAGCGAACTCGTGGACTCGAGTATGGGATTTCGCATTTTGGAGATCATTTTTATTTGGTTACCAATGCTGATGAGGCGACTAACTTTAAGTTGGTTAAAACTCCTATCTCGGCTACTTCGAAAGAAAATTGGGTGGAAGTTATTCCGCATCGCGAAGACACATTAATTGAAGACATTGAGATTTTCGAAGAATTTCTGGTAGTTGAAGAGCGTCGCGAAGGTTTAAATCAGATCAACATCAAACGTTGGGATGGAGCGGAAGATTACTATCTCGATTTTGATAGCGAGACCTACACCGCCTACACCGGGATCAATCCTGATTTTGACACGCATTATTTACGATATGGTTTTAATGCTTTAGACACACCGGCTTCGGTAATCTCATTTGATATGGTTACCCGAGAAAAGGAAATATTAAAGGAAGCTGAAGTTTTAGGTGGAAAATTTGACAAGTCTAATTACGAATCACGAAGACTTTGGGCAACAGCAGTTGACGGGGTGAAAATCCCAATGAGTATTGTCTATCGCAAAGGCATTAGTCTTGACGGAAGCAATCCGTTGTTACAATATGCATACAGCAGCTATGGGATTACGACAGATCCTTCCTTTTCTTCCTCGAGACTTAGTTTACTTGATGCAGGATTTGTTTTTGCAATCGCTCACGTGCGTGGGAGTGAATACCTGGGCAGAACCTGGTATGAAGATGGCAAGTTGCTTAAAAAACGCAATACCTTTACCGATTTTATAGCCTGCTCCCAATTCTTAATCGATGAGGGTTATACTTCAGCATCCAATCTTTTTGCCTACGGTGGTTCGGCCGGCGGATTGCTGATGGGTGCGATTTTAAATATGGCGCCACAGTTGTATAAAGGAGTTATAGCCTCAGTACCTTTTGTAGATGTGGTGACAACGATGCTTGATGATAGTATTCCGCTTACGACTTCAGAGTATGATGAGTGGGGAAATCCCAATGATCTAGAATATTATGAGTACATGAAATCTTACTCGCCTTACGATCAGGTAAAACCACAAAATTATCCGAATATTTTAGTTACTACAGGTTATCACGACAGTCAGGTGCAATATTGGGAACCCGCAAAATGGGTAGCCAAGCTGCGCGAAAATAACACAGCAGCTACTAAAATATTTTTTGAAACCAATATGGATGCCGGTCACGGTGGGGCTTCAGGGCGATTTGAGGCACTTAAAGAGACTGCAAAGGATTATGCTTTTTTAATGGATTTAGCGGGAAAATCCAAGTAAATCCAAATATTTCCCGTAAATTTGCAAGGTTTTAAACGATGGTTTTAGGAACCGCTGCAATAGCGCACTCGAAACGATAATTCTTCTATGAGAGAACACCTAAATGTTTATAATGATGTCCTTGAGCTGGTGGGTAACACTCCCTTAGTACGACTTAACCGAATTACCAAAGATTTACCCGGTACTTATTTTGCAAAAGTTGAGGCCTTTAATCCTGGTAATTCTTCAAAGGATCGTATTGCGCTCTACATCATTGAAGATGCAGAACGTAAAGGAATCTTAAAACCGGGCGATACCATAATCGAAACTACTTCAGGAAACACCGGTTTCAGTATAGCAATGGTTAGCATTATCAAAGGCTACAAGTGTATACTGGCAGTAAGTTCAAAATCTTCAAAAGATAAAATTGATGCATTACGTGCGATGGGAGCGAAGGTTTATGTTTGTCCGGCAAACGTAAGTGCAGATGACCCGAGGTCATACTACCAGGTCGCAAAACGCTTGCATACAGAACACGAAGGTTCTGTGTATATCAATCAGTATTTTAATCAACTTAATGCCGAAGCACATTATGCTTCTTCCGGCCCTGAAATTTGGGAACAAACTCAAGGGCAAATCACGCATTTAGTTGCCTGTAGCGGTACAGGAGGAACCATTTCGGGAACCGCAAAATATTTAAAAGAGAAAAATCCTAATATTCGTATTCTGGGCATCGATGCTTACGGAAGCGTGCTTAAGAAGTATCACGAGACGCATCAATTTGATCAGAATGAAATTTATCCATACCGAATTGAAGGTTTGGGTAAAAACCTTATACCAACCGCGACTAATTTTGACGTGATTGATTACTTTGAAAAAGTTTCTGACGAGGATAGTGCACACACGGCAAGACGCATTGCAAAAACCGAAGGTTTATTTGTAGGTTACACCAGTGGTGCAGCTGTACAGGGAACGATTCAAATGGCTGAAAACGGAGAGTTTGACGAGAATTCTAAAGTTGTAATCATCTTTCCAGATCATGGCCGCAGCTATATGAGCAAGATTTATAGTGACGATTGGATGAATGAACAGGGATTTGTTAATACAGAACATGAGATCAGCGCTGATAAGATAGAATTTGTGAAGTAAGCGCCTCCAAAAATAAATTAAGAACCCAAAAATAGGTTAACAAGAATGTATGACAAGAGCTGAGATGCTTTTGGTTGAAAATTGATGTATGAAAGATTTATTTGACAAAATTTACAAAGACAAAGGTCCTTTAGGAAAATGGGCAGAACAGGCAGAAGGTTATTTTGTATTTCCTAAGCTGGAAGGTCCAATTTCAAATCGCATGAAATTTCAGGGTAAAGATGTAATTACCTGGAGTATTAATGATTATTTAGGTCTTGCTAATCACCCTGAGGTGCGTAAAGTAGATGCCGAGGCTGCTGCTGAGTGGGGTTCTGCGTATCCTATGGGAGCTCGTATGATGAGTGGTCATACGTCTTTGCACGAACAACTTCAAAAAGAACTTGCTACTTTCGTAAATAAAGAAGCTGCATATCTTTTAAACTTTGGTTACCAGGGAATGGTTTCTACCATTGATGCTTTGGTTTCTAAAGATGATATCATCGTTTATGATGTTGATGCACACGCTTGTATTATTGACGGCGTACGTTTACATATGGGTAAACGCTTTACCTACAAGCACAATGATATTGATAGTATTGAAAAGAACCTGCAACGTGCGACAAAACTTGCAGAGCAAACCGGTGGCGGAATTCTGTTGATTTCAGAAGGTGTTTTCGGAATGCGTGGTGAGCAAGGTCGTCTTAAAGAGATTTGTGCTCTTAAAGAAAAATATAACTTCCGTCTATTTGTTGATGATGCACACGGTTTTGGTACATTAGGTAAAACAGGTGCCGGAGCAGGAGAGGAGCAGGGTATTCAGGATCAGATTGACGTGTATTTCGCAACTTTTGCAAAGTCTATGGCAAGTACTGGTGCTTTTATTGCTGCAGATCAGGAAATCATTGATTATTTAAAATACAACCTGCGTTCTCAAATGTTTGCCAAGTCACTTCAAATGCAATTGGTAATTGGAGCATTAAAGCGTTTAGATATGTTGCGTTCTATGCCTGAGCTACGCGAAAAGCTTTGGGAGAATGTAAATGCACTTCAGGACGGACTTAAAAAGCGTGGTTTTGATATAGGAACTACACAAAGTTGTGTAACTCCGGTATATTTAAAAGGAAGTATTCCTGAAGCGATGGCTTTAGTAAAAGATCTTCGTGAGAATTACGGTATTTTCTGTTCTATTGTGGTATATCCAGTAATTCCTAAGGGTTTAATCCTATTACGTTTAATACCTACTGCTTCTCATACGTTACAAGATGTAGAGGAAACACTAGATGCATTCTCAAGCATTCGTGAGCGCCTAGAAAATGGAACTTACAAGAGACTTTCTGCTGGAGTACAAGCTTCAATGGAAGCCTCTTCTTAAGAAAACATACATTTTTAACCTAAAAAAGCTGAACAGGAACCTGTTCAGCTTTTTATTTTAATTGAAACGCTAAAGGCATTTAATAACTCAAGGCTTTCTTCGATAATAAATGTTTGCTTGCAGAGAATTAGCTATTGTGCATCTTGAGGTATTTTAGTGATTATTGATGTTTAATTTAGGTAGAATAATACACCAAAATTTAAAGCGCTTCGGGCATTTGTAATGGCTGTTCCGGATTCATTTTCCTCAAAGATATCTGTCAAGCCAGATTGACCGTCGTATTCAATAAATAAGGTTGTATTTCTATTAACTTCAAACTTGTAGCCAATTCCCAGAGCTATACCAAAATCGGTGCTGTTAAAAGCATCTTTAAGATCCATTCCCAATTCAGAATCTTTCGCGCTAACCAAAAATCCTGCGTATGGCCCAGCATGCAAATACCAGTTCTTTCGGGAACCAAAATGCCAACTAGCCATAACAGGTAGTGTAATGTAGTTTAAATGAAAATCTGTAGTATATGTGTTGAAATTGTTATCTTCTATAAAGCCGTCACTCCAGCCTTTGTTGTCGTAAATAAGTTTGGCTTTTAAACCCCAGGTTTCTGAGAAGTAATATTCTCCGGTTACCGCGATATTAAAGGAAATACGAGGCTTGGCATTACTTTGTCCGTCTATAGTGGTTACGTTAGCTAGATTGAGTCCTCCGTGAAATCCCATTTCAAAATCACCACTGCGTTGTGCTTTAGCAGTAATAGACGTTAATGCAATAAATAGAAATAATTGTAATGTTTTTTTCATTATTAAAAATAGATTATGATTTTCCGTAAAACTATTATTTCTAATGTGATTAACCTTACGGAATTCCTTCTATTTCAAAATAATTTTTTGCTTATTATTTTAATTTTTGAATTGTTAGACCAAATTCATCTTGCATAAACTGATGCAGATCATTAACGTCGCTCTTTGATATCCCTTTTTGTTTTGAACTGATTCTTATATATCTGAAGGTTTCTACAAAATCAAATTCCAATTCACCAAACTCCTTTGTTATCGGACTTAAATGCGTTTTTTTGATATCTAGTTTTTTAAAATAGGTTTTTTCAAAACCATTTTTCTGAGTGATGATTAATAAGTTTTGAACTGAATCGAATTCAATTAAAAGTAAGGTTTTGGTTAAGTATAGCTTTATAATCGCAACTGGGGCAATTATTAAGAAAGTTGAAAGATCTATAACTAAATCACCAATTAGGAAATAGTTAGTGGTTAAACTAATTGCTGTAGAAACTAGTATTATAAAAAATAAATTAGCCGCGATCAACTTTATTTTATTTCCTGGATTGCCAATCTTATTTGAAAATAGTGCGGTCATTTTTTGAAATATGAAATAAGCAACATTGATGATAATCTAGATTTACCTTTTACATAAAACCTGAAATATTCCCTAGGCTTAACCTATAGATTAATTGCCGCGTTTAAAGATAGAAAAGTTGCCCAAATAAAGGGTGAGGATTAACGCAGCAATGAACTATAGCCGAAGTTGTACACTATTATTATTTCCCTTTTCTTGAATTGGCTGAAGGTTTTATTTGTTCATCCAGTACTCTTAACACAATCTTTTTTAAGTCGTCATATTTAAAATTTTCATCAATAAAAACAAAAGTAGTATGCGTACCATTTTTATCCATTCCAACTGCATATTTTGGTCCACCCATTTCAACTGAAACTGGTGAATTTTCGGTTTGAATTGTGAATTTAGTTTCTCCTTTTTCATTTGGAATATAAAATATGTGCTTATAATATAATTCCCCTTCTTTTTCAGCAAATCGTTCGTACGCAAAAATTAACCTTCCATTCCAATCAAATTGATCAAAACAGAACATATTTTTAAGATTGTCCTTTAACATTCCTTGCTCGTACGCTTGGTAAAGTTTGTTTTTAAATGGTTCCGCTTTTTCGTACTCTTTTTTACCGTAGTAAACTTGAATTAGTTTAGCGTAAGAATCATAGTCGGTTGGTGCTAATTCAATTAATTCTTTATAAGCAATCTCGGATTTACTATAATTCTTATTAAGCAACTCATAAAGTCCGATATTGTATAGTGCGTTTATATATGAATCGGATTCTTTTGAAATTGTCTCTTTTGATTTATAAAAAGCTTCTAAAGCCTTTTCAGATTGATTCAGTTCCGCATAAATTTGTGGAATCATTGTAAATGGTCGATCAATCGGTTCATTTTTTTCAGTTGCAGTCTTATATGCTGTTAGAGCCTCATTATATTTTTTTTGACTAAAATAAGAATCTCCCAAACCAGTGAAATAATTTGAATTTGTAGAATCCAATTCAATTGCCTTTTTGAAAGAATTAATTGCTTTGTCGAATTGTCCCATAAAATTAAAAGTCATTCCTTTAATGAAATATGAATCGGGGTTAGTTTTATCTTTTTGAATTGACAAATCCATTAATTCTAATACTTTGTTGTCATTTGCTTTCATATAATAAGCCATTGCAACATAGTAAATTGCTTTTGCAGGATATTCATTTACTTTATCAGAATGCTCTGAAATAATCAAATCGTATTTTTCCTCTTCATATGCCTTTTCTATATCAGACGTAATAATTTCTTGAGAGTGATTTATTAAACTCAAAAAGCCAATTATTAATGTTAGCATTATTTTTTTCATAATTGTGTAACGGTCTTGTATATGAAAAGTAGCGGATTTTACACACGGACTTTTCGGTTTATAACAGACTTTTAATTAATTGATTATCTTTGTGTTAAGCACTAAAACCGCTATTTTTTATATACGTTGTTAGGGCACGTTTTTATTCCTCAATTTGGTCGATAATCCAATTTATCCAACTCGAAATTGTAGATGCTCTTCTGTGAAATGTAACATCAGAATTGATATTGTGTAAGTCAGATGTCTTCATTATTTCGACAATTTCGTTTCTACTTGGTTGTTCTGAATTTTCAAAATATGATTTGATTACTCGATTAAAAACTCTGTGAGATAGGATTAATTTAAAAAACTCTATTTGTCTGTCGGTAATGTTTAAACTAAAAATCCGTTTACCTAAATCAGTTAAAAAGTAATTTACTTCTCCGTTTTCTCTTGATTTGTCGATCAGTCCTAAATATCTACCTGCGTCTGTGTAATAATTCGTTTGTCTAACGTCAAAATCATAGTTTACAGTTATGTATTCACGTGTTAAAGATCCATTTTCGTTTAGCAATTCACAAAGGTTAATTACTCTGTCAAACGAGTCAGCTTGTGGAAAAGGAACTTCTAATTCCGCTGTTATTGGTATTTCGTTTGCAATTTTTTGAATTAATTCCAAATTTATTGCTCCATCACGAATTACATATCTTTTCTCACTTTTTAATTTAAGTGAATTATAGTGATTTGGATCTTCAAACACGTATTCTCGAAAGTGGAAAATACCGTTAGAATAAGTTAGAAAAATTGGTTTTATTTCTTTGGTTATTTTGTTATTCCACAATTTGTATGGATAATACATTTGCCTAATCAAAAAGTCTTTTGAAATTGAGTTTTTTGCCTCAATTAAACTTAATGAATTAACTCCTTCATAACCACCATCTATTTCTATTTGACTGTTATTTACAACAATGTTTAAATTAGATTTTAGTGTCTTGATATTAAAATCAAAACTTGATGAACTCATTCGACCACTAACCGTTGGTTTTATTTCTTCGTCTTGCACAAAATCTTCTATAATTCCCGTAACAAAAGCACAGTTTAAAGCTGTCGATTCGCTTGTAATATTGTCGTGTTTAATACTTTCTAAATAATTTGGGAAGTCAATTTTAATTAGTGTAGGATCATTGGTCTCAAAATCTTTGAAAGTCTCAAAGTCTGAAATTATATAGCCACCTCTTGAAATTGGTAATATTGAAAGTTTATTTTCTGCAAAAATTTCTGGTAATTGTGATCGGAAATCAAATTTTGTCATTAAACGAGCTTCTCTAAACTCATTAATTTGTGTAGAATTAATCTCGAAAGCACCATTTTTTAAAACATTTTCCGAGATTTTATATTTTGAAAATAGCTTATTCCAAGCAATGTCGTTTTTTGTATCACTCATAATTTCTAATAAGTACTTCGTCAACTTCTCCACGTTTTGAAGCATCTGAATTAATTGCTCTGTTCGCTTTTACAAAAGTTATGTTGTATTTAGAATAAAGGTCTAAAATTAGTTGAGTTGCAGAATTTGAAACTAAAAATTTAACTCCTTGTTTGTCGAGTTTATCACATAAATCTCTTAATCTGACTTGGTCAAACATATTAAAACCACCTTGTACGTAACCTGTAAAGTTTGAACTTTTTGAAACTGGGTCATAAGGTGGATCAAAATATACAAATGCTCCTTTTCTAATATTTTTTACTGCATTTTCAAAGTCTCCATTAATAATCGTAATGTCGTTTGCGTTAAAATATTTGCTAACTGCTCTGATTGTTACGTCATTAACAATATTGGGATTTTTATATTTTCCAAATGGCGAGTTAAATTCTCCGGAATTATTAACTCTATATAAACCATTGTAACAAGTTTTGTTTAAATAAATAACTCTTGAAGCTTTTTTTACGTCTGAAAGTTCGTCAAAATCTTCTTGACGATCTAATGCTCTGATATTGTAAAAATATTCAGATTCGTTAACGTGAGTTTTTAAATCTTCAATTAATTCTTCTGGTTGATTTTTGATAACATTGTAAGTATTTACAAGTTCAGAGTTGAAGTCATTTATAATTGCTTTTTTTGGCTGAATTTCAAATAATACTGCTCCTCCGCCAACAAAAGGCTCATAATAAGTCGAATATTTTTTTGGCAACAACTCATTAATAGCTGGCATTAATTGTCTTTTTCCGCCAACCCATTTTAGAAATGGTGCTATTAATTTATTTTTTTTCATTCGGTTGTTTTGTCAAGATCTACAAATTAACGAAATTGAACGGACTTTTTTTAAGAAGAACGGATTTTTTTCAAATGTGCCCTAACGGTCTTGGTTATGAAAAGTAGCGGCTAAAAGTGCTGTTACCTTTCCGTTCTAAATTTATAGAAATTAAATATACCAGAACTGCGGAAATACTCAAAACCCGCTATTTTTTATAACCGATGTTATCTGAATTTGCGACACGGTTGAGTGAACACGTGTGCTGATTCGCAATTTTTTTCATCGTGTGATTGATTTCGGCAGCAGGATTATCCGTTTTTTATTAAAGTAGAGTAGGAGTTCAGCATTAATTTTATCCACGCTTACTAGTCCGTGTTTGAGTGTGATTTTAGCAAGTAACTGTTATTTATCCGCACTTTTTTAGTCCGCAGTGTATTTTGTTCAGCATTGGATTGATTTTTTTAAAATCCGTCGACGCCTGGTGTTAGAAACAGCAACTTTGAAGTTTTACCGCTCCGAAATAAATTCCGCCGGAATTTGATTTCGGAGCAAGTGCAGATAACGGTCTCGGTTATCGCCAGTTGGCGGAGTAGGTAACGCGGAGTTGTCGGCTTAGTATTGGTTTGTTGGTCAAATTAATCATTTTCCTTCTAAGGATGCCGGCTATTGGCGATTAACCGTTGTTGCCTGCAGTTTTAGGGTAGGTTTATTATTTCAATTGTTTTTTTATTCTTTTCGGAATCTTTAAATCGAATATCTATCTTCTCGTAGCGCCAGCTTTCATTTTCTCTTTCTGCTATTAAATCTAATTTTCCATTTCCTTTTGAACCAGTAACTTTTATAGTTGAATTTACTGTTTGATTATCATCTGAAAAATCGACTTCCCCATTTAAAATAGTCATTTTGTCTATTGGTTGTATTTCTCCAATTTTCTCTAGTACTCTTTGATCGGAGTTAGCCTTCTCAATAGCATTTTTGTAAAGTTCTTCATCTGCATATGCTTGGGTTAAATCAGTTGCAACTTTTCCCATTCCGGACGATGAAAACAAATAAAAGACAACTGCTAAAATGACTATTGTCGGGATTATCCATTTTAGGCTTTTTATCATATTTTCTTATTTAGTTTGAGTAAATGTTTTACTCGCTTTGTTTCTAGCTTCTTCAAAAGATTCTTTTCTAAACCTTGGATCCACATATCCAAAGAAACTAATCGTGCTATCTTTTTTATGTACTAAGACAATAAATTTCTCGCCTTTTTTAAGACTAACTCTAATCCCTTTTTCATAACCTTCTAAAGGTTTTTCTTTTTCAAGAAAGTATTCGTAAAATAGAATATTGGTTCTAGGTAATTGGTAACTAAATCTATTTTCCTTTACTCTTCCAATTACTTCATAAAATTCCTCTGGATCGTAATCTTCATATTCTAATCCTTTGTTATTTTTTGGATTTGAACAACTAAGAATTGAAGTACCAGTTATTATTAGAAAAATTAAAGTCAGTATTCTTTTAGTCAAAATCATTCTGAAAATTGCTGGCAACGTGTTTGTATATGGAAAGTTGCGGTTTTGTGTGCGAGGATTTTCCGAAGGAAAATCAGACGTAACAAAACAAGCAACGCCCTTTATTTAAGCCAAACACCAGCAATTTTTTATATACGGTGTTGGCAATAGTTATTTTAATTTCGTAATGAGGTCAGAGTAACTTCTTTGAGTATTTATCATTTCCGATATTCCATCAAGAGTTCCAATACTCGACCAATGTCTTTTATGTTTTTTTATATGCTCAATTACGATTTCCTTTAATTCAGTCAACTCAATTTTTGATTTCTCCTCAAATTGTAAATTCATTTCATACATCTGCTGAAAGAATCTCAATGAACTTTTCCAGTTAGCTTTTCCATTCAGTTTAGCTTTTTTCAATTCAAATTGTTTTCCATTCGAATCATAAATCCAAATCTTTTTTTTGGTATAAAAAGATTCTCCACCTTTAGAAACTATTCCAAGATTCGAATTCATTCCATATAGAAACTTGTCATTTTCTTTAATTAACAGAATTGGGTATTTAAAATTTGCGTTCGTCATTTAATTATTGCCAACGGCTGCGGCTATGCGCCGTAGCGTGGATTTGTACTCAAGATAGCAAAAAAGCAGGAACAGAGGAAAATCCGCAGGATTTTCCGTAAAAGGCAGTGAAGAAGCTATGGCTTATAGCCAATGTTAGCTGTAGTTTTTATTTTTTTAAATATTTACTCAAATACGGTTCTCCATTTTCGTCAACTAGATAGGTTGAAAGAAGTCCATTTTCCTGATATGTGTTCTCAGTCCGTTCTATTCCAATATTGTCTAGCATATAGTCAAATAGAATTCCAAACTCTCTATCATTCCAAGGTCTGCCATAAATTCTATTTGCAGGATTAACTCTTAGGATTTTTTCTTCTTCACCAAATGATGAAAAATAGCTGGGTATTTTATCTTTCAATAATGCAGAATAAAATATGAATGAAGTTACTTCGATAAGCTGTGGGGGATTCAATATAACTTTCTTCAAATCGTTCAGTGGCTGCATAAACTGCTCAACACAATTATTGTCTTCAAAAACGATGCAAATTGCGATTTTACCTAGTTTCATCATAAACGACAATGAAGTAAGGTTGTTTTGATAAAAAAAGCTATCGTCTTCCGATTTAAAAACAAATATACTCCAAGGTTTTACTTCATTAAAAATGGTTTTGAAACGTATTGATTGTAGAAAAAGTTGTAGAGTTGAATAGCTCTCTATTTCTTCTGGACTCAGAATTTTTCCGAGTTTAGGATTTCGTCTATCAAATAATAAAGAGAGTTCCTTAAATCTGGTCGCATAAATAATTTTACCTGTCCATTGAAATATGGTTAACTCGTCATCAAATGATAAATTTCTAAATGAATTGCTCAGCAATTTCTGAAATCTCGTTTCCATTTTTGATAAGTGATTATTATTACAATCGGGGCAGCAAGGAACAGTTAAGTTTCGATATGGTATTTTTGATTGATTTGTAAGTGTAAGTTTTTGGTCCCAAAGCTCGAATTTGTGTTGAAGCCATTTAGGGAAAATATGTTCTTCTGTGTTTTTCTCGCTTTGATTTAATCCGCATAGAAAACAGTTATCCCAAATAAAATTTTCTTTTTCGAAGGGGTGATAAAAGTTCATATTTCAAATTACAGCTAACGGTCTTGGCTATGGTTTCGTTGCGTGAAAATCCGCGAGGATTTTCCGCCGCAAACCGAAGATAGCAAATTTGCGAGGACTTTCCGAGAGGAAAGTCAGAAGCAATGAATTATAGCCGTTGTTACCTGCCGTTTTTACTTATATTTAATTATTGTTCGAGTTCTATAAGCTCCCTTATCATTCCCTAAAATAAATTGAAAAACTAATACTTTCTTATTTTCCCACGTAATTGCATCTTGCCAATAAGTTGGTTCATCAGTTCTTTTCATATCACCGTTATTCTTAAAAAATTCATTGAATAAATTTTTATTAGTATCAAAGATTTCTTGAACGGAATCATTATCGTCTTGTTCATTCCAAGCATAAGAAATCACACGGACAACACTATCCTTTGCAGTAAAATAATAAGAAACGGCTGTATTTATATTTCCGATTTTCCGATTGTAAATTTTGGGTTGGCTAAATTCGTAAACATTTAGTTCTGGGAAGTAACCTTGACTAATGTTCACATTTGTTATTTTTTCTATTCCGTTTTGATTTTCTTCAATTTGAGGAATTTCTTTTGAAGTAATTTTCTTCAGTTGAAAAGTGGTTATATCATTATATATTTTATTCGTAGATGCACACCCGATTGCGAATAAACAAATGATAAAATACAATATGATTTTTTTCATCGAGGTTTTTTTAATGGCAGGTAACGGTTTTGTATATGATACGTTGCGTGGTTTAGCACGTACTTTAGCAAATAAAAACCGAATAGAAAATCCGCGAGGATTTTAGTAAGTAAGCCTTTACTAGCAATGGATTATATACGTTGTTAGCAAACGTATTTAATTACATAATTCTTTAATTTTTTCATATGCTTCTGATTTTCCAAGTTCACCTGCTCTTGATAAATCTTTACAACCTAACTCTTTATCATTCAGTTTTATTTGAGCAAGTCCTCTTATGAAAAATGAATTAGAATTTTCTTGAATTCGAATTGCTTTTGTTGCATCATTGATTGCTTTTCCAAACTCCTTTGTGTTTAGATAAATTTCCGCTCTCGTATCCCAAATATACCATTTCCCTTTATCCAATTCAATTGCTTTATTCACGAAAGGTAATGCCTTTTCGTATTGTTTAAGCCCAACATAAGAATAAGCTTTATTGTTATAAACAGTTGCAATATCATAATTTTGTCCTTTTGCATCACCTTTTTGTAATAATAAATCGTAATCATTTATTGCTCCA
The DNA here is from genome assembly GCA_964219495.1 of Leeuwenhoekiella sp. Taxonomy (GTDB): domain Bacteria; phylum Bacteroidota; class Bacteroidia; order Flavobacteriales; family Flavobacteriaceae; genus Leeuwenhoekiella. Next base: position 32,750 of record CAXPQP010000003.1, read on the forward strand.
TAATAATCCGATACTTCGGATTTTGCTAAAGCTCTATAAAATAAAAAGTCAGGTAAAATTTCATTTGTTGTTTTTGCTGATTTAGTTATGTCTGAAATTGCTTGACTGTAATTTTTTAATAGATAGTTTGCTGTTCCTCGAATTCCAAATAGTAGTGAAACTTCTTGATTTTTAGTGTTTTTATCAATTAATTCAATTGCTTTTGTGTAATTCTTGCTTTGCATTAAGTTGATGATTTTCTGTACATCAACGTTGTTTTCATTTCTGTTTTGGCTGTTTTCCTCCTTTTTTACATTGTTGTTATTAGAAAATGGGTTTGAAAAGTATTTTTTGTTATTAATACTTTCCAAATATTGTTCGGCTGGTTCAAAGCCTTTTACTTTTTTTAAATACTTTTTCGCTTTTTTGTAATCGCCTTTAAAATAGTAGCCTAAACCGTGAAAATAATTTGTAAGGTTATTTGGTGTCCAGATGTTTTCTGAAATATAGATTACATTAGAATATTGGTTTTTAGACATCATATCCTTGTAATATTCTGTTAATTCATTAAACATATCTTTTCTCCATTCTGATTGTGTACCTCTAATTCTGTCGCTTTTTACAGACATATTATAAGCGTCAATTATTCTGTCTTTATGATAGTAAGCAACACTTTTAATATGATAGGCTAAAGCTAAATTCGGTTGAACTTTTAAAAGACTATTTGCATCCTCAATTGCTGAATCGTAATTACCATTTGATATGTTTTCTGATGCTCTTTTAGATATCACCGAAATAGCTTTTATTTTCAGGTTGACAATGTCGGTATTTGAATATCCACCACTCGCAAAGTCAACAAATTTTGGTTTTGCAGTTTGGTATCTTGTACGATTTGTTGAAGAAGTAGAATTGTTTGAATTATTACTAGATTTTCTTGCACTTAAACCCATTTCAAAACCTCGATTGTAGCCATCGTTATAGCTGTCTGAACTTTCTCCAATTTTAGGAATTGGTGCAATTGGTGGTATTGGTGGAATACAACCAACTCCTTGGTCTTGACAATAACCTTTTTTATATCCTGTGTTAAAACCGTTTGTGTAATTTGTTTGTCCAAATACTGAAGTAGCTGTTAGTAAAATCACTAACAATAAAGTTGCTCTTTTCATTAACTGATTTCTTTTAAATATTTTCTAATTATTTTTGGGATGAAAGAAACATAATCGTTGTCTATTGTTACAACAGGGACTAGTAATTTTTCTCCGTATTCTTTGTTACTATGTTTTCTTGTCCAAAGTTCCCTTTTGGTTTTTTCTAATTTACTGTAAATGAAAAAGTCATAATTATTCAATTCAGATAATTTTATTTTGCACTCTTTTGGTGCTAAAAAACCATCTTTATATTCTTTTGATTTTTCAATCAATTCTTTTAATACTTCTTTCAGTTGATTTTCGTCCATATGTTTGCTAACGGTCTCGGCTATGAGTAGTTGCGTGGGTTAGCACGAAATTTAGCAAGTACACACCAAACTGAAAATCCGCGAGGATTTTCAGAAGTAGGCGAGAACAAGCAATTACTTATAGCCATTGTTGTGGTTAGTGTTTTTTAGTTTATTTACTCAATTTTAATATTCTAAATGCTCCTTGACTTACCAAAACAAAAACTATTGTTCCGATAATCAAATCAGGTTTGCTTGAACTCAACCAATTTACCAAAAGTCCAGCTGTAATTACTCCAAAATTGATAATCACATCGTTTGAAGTGAAAATCATACTTGCTTTCATATGAGCATCTTCCTTACTTTTTGACTTTTGTAAAATGTAAAGACAAATTCCATTTGCAATAAGGGCGAAAATCGAAACGATAATCATTGTCGAAAAGTTGGGTAGTTTCTCGTCTCCGAAAAATCTCCTTAAAACTTCTACAAATCCGATAATTGCAAGTGTTATTTGAAAATATCCAGCAAGTTTGGCAATCCGTTTTTTCTTTATTACTGTTCCACCAACCGCAAACAAGCTAATTCCGTAAACGAAACTGTCCGCAAGCATATCTAAACTGTCGGCAACCAATCCCATTGATTTTGAGATTATTCCTGTTGTCATTTCGATTAGGAAAAATCCGAAATTTATTGCGAGTACTGTCCAGAGTAATTTTTTCTGGTTTGAGTTTTCATTAAATTCCGTTTGGTCGGTTTGTTCGGTCGATATTTTCTTTCCGCCTAAATTCAGTTCGATAACTGATTTTTCAATTTGGTCAGTTTCTCCGCTGTGAAAAACGGTCAGTTTTCGGTTGGGAATGTCAAAGTCCAAATTCGCAATACTTGAAATTCCGTCCAATTTCATTCGGATTAGATTTTCCTCTGAAGGACAGTCCATTTTAGTAATCTCAAATATTGTTTTATTCATTTAGTTTCTCGGTTTTTTTGACATTAACCACAACGTGTTTGGCTATGATACGTTGCGGAAAAATCCGCAGGATTCTTTCCGCAATAGCTGAAAGATAGTAAATTGCAATGAAATTCCGATAGGAATTTCAGCCGCAATGGATTATAGCCGTTGTTAGGCACAGTTATTTTATTCCGTTGTTTTTAAATGTCTTATATAATTATTTAAAAGTCCTTTTATTTGTTCAGACGCAACTGGATTCGCAGAGTGAACTTTGAATTCCAAATTCCGTAAATCAAGTCCAGATTCATAAACTAACCATTTGGCACAAGCCAATCCGTCTAAAGCGACAATTCCGTTTTTATCAAGTCCGAGGTCATTGTCAAAGCTTATGTAATTCGGCAATCCATTTTCTTTTATGTATGCAACGAATTCGTCATAAGTCCGAACTATATCAAATTCAGATTCCATTGATTTATCATAAATCATTTCGATAGTCCTTACATCGTCTAAAAACAGTTTTTTCATTTTGCCTTATTCTGGAATTGGGTCTCCTTCGCTTGGTTTTAAAATTGAAAACGCCCAATCCGCAGATTTTGGTACATTTAATTTTTCGAGCCATTCTCCACCTAAACCTGCTACTTGGATTTTATTATCAATTACTTCTAATCCTTCTGTTTCTCCAAAGAAGAATTGAATTCCGTTATCAAGTGCAATACCCATCGTGTCAGGTATTTTAAATACATAACTTTCGTTTGGTTTGATTGTCACTTTTTCATTAGCACTTATTGAATTTGCAGTTTCGTTGAAAATAAAAATGTTATATACTTTTCCTGTCGCATTATATGTTTCAGGTTCGATAGTTTCTCCGCTATAATTTGGATTTATATAAACCTTATTGTTTAGTGTTTCTTGGCTTTCGTTTAAGTTATTTTCCGTTTTCGATTTACATTGGAAAAAGAAAATTGAGACAAATGCTATTATGTAAACTAAATTCTTTCTGTTTTTCATTTTTCTAATTGTGCCTAACGGTTTTGTATATGATACGTTGCGTGGTTTAGCACGTAATTTAGCAAATAAAAACCGAATAGAAAATCCGCGAGGATTTTCGTAAGTAGGCTCTCACTAGCAATGGATTATATACGTTGTTAGCCACTGGTTATTTTCTTTTCAGTTCATCAATTAACCATTCCAATTTATTTCGAGCCACACTTATAATATCCAAAAATGTTCTAAAATGAACATCATCTCTCTCATTATGTGAGCTAATATTTTGTTTTACACGACCACCTAACAAAATAATTTTTATATGTTGGTTATGAAAATATGTGTTTAATTCATCTCTATATTCTAAAGCTTGACGTTCTGTATCTCTATTTAATGTGAAATTTGGCCTTTTAAACTCAATTAAAACTAATTCCCTGTTTAGAGTTCTTCCAAGAAGTAAATCAGGTCTATTTTGAGCCTTTTCCCCACTGTATTTTTTGTCTAAGACTTTATTTATTGCGGTTTCAAGACTTGTGTCTGATATTAAAACATTATAATCATCTCCTAAAATCCAAGTGTTAAGTTCTAATGCCTTGTGAATATCTTTCTCCAGGGTTTTATTATCTTCTATTAAAATAAGTAATTCATCTAGATATCTTAATCGATTTAATGCTTGACTTGTAACAATACTCATTTCTAAAAGACCAAAGTCATTTAATGCACTTGCAAATTTTTCAATGTCAGAATTACCTGTTTTTTGAATGTTTGATATTATATCCCAATAGTGGTCTTTTTCCATTGCTGCAACCATTACAGAAATAACAGTATTAATCTTGGATTCACTTTCTCCGTAAAATTTTTCTAAAGTTTTGTGTAAAGCTTTACGAGCAAATGGTTTTTTATATTCGGGTAATTTTTCAAGTTCTTTGTTGATTTTTCTTTGATATCTGGCACGAGCCATTTTCATATCAGTTTTGAAAACATCATCAACTGACTTTTTTAGTTTTTCAGTCGTTCTTTCTGAAATTACTTTGTTTAATTTACTGTTTTCAATTATTGCTCCCCAATCAGCTGTAACATCATCTTCTAAGTCATCACAGATTATCTCTCCGTAAATCCTATTTTGAAGTTTTTTAGGAATAATATCATCATCAGCTAAAAAGTTTTTTGGTTTCCCGACTAACTTATTTCCAACTTTTGTAACTATACCACTTGATTTTATTGGTTTTGGTGTTATTGTATAGTTTAAAGTAGCTTTCTTTCCATCAATAATTAATTCTTCTGTATATGATTTGCCTTGTAAATCTAAAACGCCAATTTTTTCACCATTAATTGATACCTCAAAATCATTCTCTCTCCCATAATCCCAAACAAGAATTTGTTTCATTCTTTCTGGATTTGGGAAATCAAAATTCTGATTTAATCCAGACAAAGTTATTTTTGTGCCTGAAATTTTCTCATCTACTTTTTCTGTTGAAATATCTAAAGGTATTTTCTCAAGGTCAAATCCTTCTTTGGCTAATTCATCTCTGTCTATTATTAATGAAGTTTTTACACCATTTGAAATGGTTTCTAGTTTCATTTTAGAAGCGACCATTAATCCTGAAAATTTCCCAATTCCTTTACGACCTTTAACTTTCCTTTTTTTCTTTATAGATAAATTTCCTTTTCTTACAATTCGGCTATTTGCTACGTTTAAGTACTCAGTTCTAACTTCATTTTCTTTCATTCCTGAACCATTATCGGATATGATAATTTCAGGATTAGGTGTTAGCTCTTTTGGAAAGGTTATTTCAAGTCTTTCAGAATCTGCATCATATGCATTATCTACCAATTCTTTTAATGCGTATTCGGTTGACCTGTAAGTTTCTCCTAAAAGTTCAGCTAATTTGGTGTCAACTTTAAAAAATGCTTTATTATTCATTGGTTGTCGTTCGTTTTAACTTGTGGCTAACTTGTTATATCAAAACAAATATAGGCGTTTATAAAAGCGATTGGCGGGATATCGATACTTTTTTATGTTGATTATCAGGACTTGTTATCTCGCCTACAATCACATCAAGCGGGTTGGTAACACTCAATAAATCCCGCTGAGAGATATGCGTGTAAATCATCGTGGTCTCGGGTTTAGCGTGGCCCAGCAACTCCTGTATATGGCGTAAAGCCACACCATTATCCATCATATGGGTAGCATAACTGTGACGCAACGTATGCGGCGTAATAGTTTTAAGAATTCCGGCTTTTTTACAACTCCTTTTGAGCAATGCCCTTATGCTGGTGTCGCTATATCGTTGCCCGTCACGACCCGTAATCAATAGGTCTGTAGGTTTATAACTGGTATAATAATTTAGCAATAAAGGTTTTAAAACCTGGGCGAGTTTTACGGTTCTGTCCTTGCGGCCTTTAGCATTCTTAACATGTACTTGTAACCGGTCAAGATCTATATGCTGTACTCTTAAATTCAATAATTCGCCAATGCGCAAACCTGCGCTATACAATAGCGATAATATCGTACGGTGTTTAAGATTGGGAGTCGCTACAAGTAGAGCGATAAGTTCTTCCCGACTCAAAACTGTAGGTAGCTTTTTGTCTTTTTTAGGGCGTTTCAGTTGGGAGTAATCCAAACCAGATAAATTTAAAAATTCGCCCAGATGCTTCAATGCACTTATACACTGCCGGTGACTGCTTATACTGTAATTACGTTTTACAATCACATCTTCTACAAAGCGCGATACATCTTTGGTGTCCAAATTTTCAAAGCTTTTATCCCTGCAATAATTTAAAAACTGAAGACAGAAGTTCCCATAAACCTTTAGTGTTTGTTCACTAAGGCGCAGCCCTTTTAAATACTTTACATATCTATTAAGCAGCTCTTTATGTGTTTTGGGTAAATCTTTATAAACCGCTTGTAGCGCCTGTGGTTTTTGTTTTGTCTGCTTTGCAGGAATAGTTTCAGCCTTAATAGATTTGGTTCCACTGTTTAAGGCAGAATAATCCAGATACCACGATTTTTTACGCAGATACTTAAAAAACTGATGAAGATTTGAAGTCGAATCTTTAAAATAAAAACACCGGTGCGTTTGACTCCAGCGCACTCCTCCAAATGCCTTTACATACTGTTTTACCGCATCATCATAATCAAATTGAATCGCAATTTGAGGCTCCCCTCTGTGAACCATTCGGTTTAAAGTAATACGATGCATAACCAGTGATTTTTACTATTAAATTACTGAAATACATAATCTTAAAGAAATAAATGCAGGCTTATTTTAAGTGCTTCTTTTAAAATTATTAAAACCGAAATTTTCCGTAAAACAGAAAAGCCTTTGGCTTTAAACCAAAGGCTTTTCGTTGAAATTAAAAGACTTTTTACTGCCCAGTCGTCGTCGTTGGGGTAGTAGCCGCCAGTTCTTCACGGATGGCTTTATCAATACGACCGGCAAGGTACATATGGTCTGAAGCCGAATTTTTGCGCAACACATTAGTCATTAGACACACAATATATTTTGGTCCGTTGTTAGGATGCTCCACGATGATTACCGAATTCATATAGTTAAAAACATTCCCCGCATAATCGCCACAACCACCTTTGCTGCGATCACATTTGTAAAAACTTCCGCTTTTAAAATATACCGCTGCAGAATCAAGATCGTGAGAATAAGCGTAGCGTATGCGACGCTCGGTTTGATACATAATGCGTTTCATCTCAAGACTTGATAACGAGTCGATAGCCTTTCCTTGTTCCAGATTGATCAGGAATTTCATCAAACCTTTTGGCGAACCAATGCTTCCGCCCATTCGGCCTACATAACGTTCACCACCGTTGGTGAAGAATCCGCCCAGGCGCCATTCATCTTCGGTGATGCCCATTTCGCGAAGGGGTTCATTAACAACCTCATTTGCCAGGCGGGTAACCTCGCCGCGATCGGTATCTTTAAACCATTGCATCGCTTCCTCATCGGTAAGGTCAAAATACTTTTCACCAAAAACTTTCAGCAATAAAGCTTCCCGATACACCACACTTGCAGCACCGTTATTACTTACCGCTACCATATGATCTATCCATTCATACAGACTAAAAACATCGCTCTGCTGCGCCTGTCTTTTGGTAAGCTTATCATTTTCGATATCATAAATAGGAATGGTGTGATGATCATAAACCGCAAAAGGACCGCCTTTTACGCGTTTGTATTTAAGCAGGTTCACACGTGCGCCCCAGTCATCCGGGCATAATTTTTCAAGCTGATCAAACATAGCGATCAATATTGCCAGTTTACCCACACTACCAGGTTGATAACCGCGGGTCTCGTTACGGGCAGCATATTTTAGATTGGTTGAATCGGTCATATCAAGCACTGAGATCGAATAGCTTTGATCTAAACCGTAGAACAGTCCACCAATTTTCTTCTGAAAATCAGGGTCTTCCTTCATATAAGCTATTGCGCTGTCTGCCTTTGAAGTCAGTCGCAATTTAATATCGTCAATAGACAAATAAGCTCCGGCAGGGATTCGCGTGTATTTAATGCTGTCGCGTACAATTTTCTGCAGGTAGGCGAGGCGGTCTATTCCCGTGCGCTCATAACCGTCAATAGGGTAGGAGCTCGTCGACATATATGTTAGCACGGCGAGCATTGCGAGTGGGATAAAGAGTAAGGCTTTTTTCATCTAGTTTCAAATTTGATTTACCAACTGCTATCCAGATTATAGCGGAAAGCTTATTGATAATTATTTAAACCCGTTACCAGGTTTTTAATTGGTTTGTTATAGTGCGCTGTCGAGTTCTATAAATTCTCCGGCGTCGGTTTTTGGCGAAATCGAATCGAGATAGCCATTGCTTAATGCGTTTTTATTCTCTACGAAAGGTCTAATCTGGAATAACCACAATTTATCATCGGCAAAACCAAGCTCTACATCATAAGCTCCCTCGTAATCGGTATTGGTTTCTTGTGGAATTTTGGTGCGTATTTCACTGGCAACCTCGCGTAAACTGGCAACATTCTTTTCATTCAGTATAGGCGATTCAAATGTGGTGCTATATGCTTTGGTACTACCAGCTGCCGGAAGCCTGATGTAATCGGGCTGACGGGCGGGAGCTAACAATCGGGTTCCGGTTGCTGTTACCAAACGGGTCTCTGCCGCCTGACCATCTACCGCACCACCGGCACCACGGCTAAAGGCAACGGTAAGATCTTCGTCAGTTCCTTCATTTATACCTTTGGTAATCATAACTCCGCTGTATTCTACATCTACACTTGGGATAACCAGAATTGAAGGAAATACATTTTCAGGATTTGACAAATAAGCCTGTCTCCATTTAAAACTGCGTTCGGTATAAGGCGATGCCCATACTTTTTTAATTCCATCCAGAATTTGTTGTTCCTGCACCACGTTAAAGAGCGTAAGGTTGAGTCCGGCTCCGGTGAATTCTTTAAGATCTTCCATATTGGTATCGCTTCGTAAGAAAACCGGGGTTTGTCCTATTGAAGAACCAAAAATGTTTGAAAACGAACTGCGTAATTCACCTACAAATTCGGGTTTTAAGCTCATCGCATTAATTGCATCGCGCAATGTGGCCAGTTGCGCCAGTTGGTAAGCTTCAACCTGAGATTCTGAAGTGCCTGCCTTGCGTTTTGCTTCCGCAGAAGCAAACATATCGGTAAGAAATTGCCAGTAACTTTTGCCCTGACCAGGCATAGGTAAATTCATATGATCTCTAAAAATGCCGAAAGGAATCACAAGTCCTTCTACCACGTGATCGGGGAACATTTTTTTAAGCTGCCCTAAGTTGGCAGCTTTTGGTCCTGCCAGAATACCACTTGCCGAAGCATCAATATCCCGCATATTTAGAATGTTCTTTTTATCAAGCTGAATTTTTTCAATAGGCACAGCGATTTTTGCCTTACTGCGTTCTTCCTTGCTGAAGAGTTGCTTCTCTTCATTGGTCATTTCGCTTGCGGGTTTTAAAATCACCGTTCCTTTATTTGAAACTGCATAAAAAACCGTTTTTCCGCTATAGCTTTCCAGATCTTCAAGATTGGCATCGCTCAGTGCCGCATTAGGAATTCCCAGGTTTCGGGCTAAAAGCTGCACGTGAGAAACCAGGTTTCCTTCATCTACCGTAGCAATACCTGCAACAGGTTTAAGGTCTGAAGGCGGACGCTTAAAAATGTAAATTTTCGTATTGTCAACTTCCACTCCGTCAGGATTGCCAGGCACAACCACAAGTTCGCCCATTGCATAACCCGGGTTAAGACCGTGTATGGTGCTTTGACCATTTAAGTCCAATACATTGTTTTCAAGTTTAGAACGCGTGGCGATAAAATCACCCAATTCACTCACCGCTTTCCCTAACGGAAGCGCCACAGATGAGCGCACGCGGTCGTCAATAAATCCGGAAGCCAGTGGTTCAAAAGCCGTGTATTTCTCAACTACGGCATCATAGTTTGCCTTTGCCATCGCAGCACTCCATTGCACAACGCTACGCGCGGTGTTAAGCATCGTGTTGAGTTCGCCCTGAGATACATTGGTATAGCGTATAGGCGCTAAAACACCTTCCACTTCTTCCCATTCCCAGACTTCGATCAATCCGGTGCCGGCAGTGGCATAGCTAAGGTGGTATATTTTGTCAAGAAGTTCACGTAGATCTTTAGGTTCCCATTCAGGTGCTTTTTTAAGAATGACTTCTTCCAGCTTAAGCGAAATGTCTAAAAGTTCGAGACGTTCTTTAGCACTTTTCACCTGAGTGATTTGTATGCGGATGTTGCAAAGAATATCACTTATCTCAGGGATAAGCGAGTCAGCCGGAGTTTCAAAATTATAGTCTTTGGTAAACTGAAGCAACGAAGCTTTTACTGCCGGGTCGCTTTTAAGATTGCTCACACGCTTGTTAAGTGCTGTGAAGTTAATAGGAGCGTAGTACTCACGCATGGTTTCCAGTAGCTGATCGAATTCAGCCTTCAGATCACTGCTCAACTCATCGTTATATTCCTGTTTAAAATTTTGAACTAAAGCCACATCGCTTACATCGGGCTGACCGTGAATTTTTACACGGGCGTCCATAAATTTTGGAAATTCTTCCGCAATAAGCTTAGACTCGCTACGCATACGCTGGGCCAGGTTGTCATCACCCGCGTGCGGAATATCTTTAAGCGCCTGGCGGATGAGGTAGTAATTTGCTTCCAGACGGGCATCGTCTTTTAAAAGCCATTCAAAAAATTCGATACCCCAGGCTTCTTCATCTTCAGATTGAATCGCACCGCGGTAGAATTGTGCTCTTTCGAGAATCCAGCCGTTGTCAACACTTTTCAGGTAGTTGCCCAGTTGATATTGTTTAAGACGACTGTGCTCGTTTGCAGTGTCCCAAAAGTCCTGCTTGTCTGCTGCGGCAAGAATTTCACCAAAGTAAAGCGAATTGCGCTCAGCCAGATTTTTAGTGATTTCCTTATAACTTGCATGTTGAATGCCATCTACGCCTTCTGGGCAGGGATCTTTAGGTTCGCGCATCGTACCATCTTCACAAAACCATCGGATGCGCAGGTAAGGGCCTCGTGGGTCTTTTTTAAAATCGTTAATGGTATTTTTAATGCTTTCGGTAGAATATTCCTGGGCGGAGGCTTCAAACCCAATTATCAAAAGAATCCCGAATGCCAAACGTAGTGCAGTTTGCATAAATGGTTGTTTGCCACAAATGTAAGTGCAAGGCCTGTTAAGAATCGCTTAAAAAAGTTTATGATTTTCTTAAAAAGCAGCTTTTGACCTTAAAATCAGGTTCAAAATGCTAACAGCTTTAAATAAGAAAAGAGGACAAAATCCTCTTTTCTTCTAGTTCTGATATTATTTAAAATTTAATCTTCTATCTCCAGCTTGCTTAATTTCTTGTAATTAAGTTTCAGCCTTCTTAAAAGTATTCCATATAATAGTTTGTAAAACAACCAGATTACCAAAGTAAACAGGGCAATTGCGCCGGCAAAAATGAGCACAATGCTGGTAGGTAAGTAGCGGCTTCCATCTTCATTTTGTAAATACAAGTCCTGTAATGCAGGATCGTATAGAGCAGCGGCCGTAAAAACCACGATGCCAATTACAAATACCATCACCAGGTTATAAATCACATAAATGTTAACAATACGTCGGGTGTTCAGTATTTTCTTCATCAATTTCCGGGTGTTGTCTGTTGTTTGTACCTCTCGGTAATTTTTATAGAAGCAATAAATAAAACCGCCCAATACCAGATATTGAATGATGGTAATTACAATTTCAAATTCAAACAGGTGAATTTCTCTAAGAGTTTCAAGGGTTTGTGCATTAACTGTAACTAGATTGAGTACACTCCAAAATATAAATTCAAAAATCGATATATAGAGAATCCACTTCATCAATGAAGATGAACGCTTGTGTATCATAGAATATAGCGAGTCTGAGCTAACTACGGGTAGACCGGCATCCTGCCGCTTCCAGTCCTGTTTTAAAAATTCAAGTTCATCCATCGGGTGCTACACATTTAATAATTCTTTTAATTTGCTTTTTACACGGTTCATTTTAACTCGTGCGTTTACCTCGCTAATCCCCAGTGTTTCAGAAATCTCACTATAGGGTTTATCTTCAAGATATAAGAAGACGAGAGCCTTGTCAATATCGTTAAGTTGCCGTATAGCAGCGTACATCAATTTGAGTTGTTCTTCAATGGTGTTGTCATACTCGGTACTTGCGATTTTAAACATCACATTATCATAGTCCGTCGTAGGAACACTTCGTTTCTTTTTGCGGTACAGCGTTATAGCGGTATTGAGCGCCACGCGATACATCCAGGTGCTAAATTTGGCATCTCCTCTAAATTTAGGATAGGCCTTAAACAGCTGTATGGTTATTTCCTGAAATAAATCGTTGTGCGACTCCCGGTCGTGCGTATATAATCTGCAGATTTTATGCACGACATTCTGGTTAGCTTCAAGCTGGGTTACAAATTGTTTTTCAAGTTGCGGATCCAATTTAGAATTGTTAGTTATGAAGTTAGTATACCAAATAAAACTATTGTTACAACCTCTGCTAAAATATTGATAAAGATTGAGCCGTCTCTGTGCTGTGTCTTAACTTTACGGTAAACTAATTCACCATGAACATCCCTAATTCTCAAAAGCCTCGTATCGTTATTATAGGTGGAGGTTTTGGAGGAATGAACCTGATCAAAAAGTTGAAAAAAACAGATTATCAGGTCGTTTTACTTGACAAACGAAATTTCCACACCTTTCAACCCTTATTATACCAGGTATCAACCTCTGGTCTGGAGCCCGAATCGATTGCATACCCACTGCGGAAGATCATTCGTAATCAAAAACATATGCACTTTCGCATAGCGGAAGTTAAACATATTGACACCGCCTTGAAAAAGGTTCGTACAGACATAGGCGATTTATCATATGACCATCTGGTCATTGCAACGGGTACACGTACCAATTTCTTCGGAAACAAAAGCATCGAAGAAAATGCGGTTTGGATGAAAAGTTTGCCGCAGGCACTCAACATTCGCAGTTTGATGTTTGAAAACCTGGAAAAAGCCAACCGCACCGAAGATCCCGTAAAACGGAAGGAATATTTGCGATTTGTAATCGCCGGTGCAGGACCTACAGGTGTTGAGCTGAGTGGTGCTTTAGCCGAATTGCGATCTAATGTATTACAGGCCGACTATCCCGATATGGATACTTCAGAAATTGAAATTCATTTGATCGAAGGGGCAGACCGCGTATTGCCTCCTTTTAGTGATAAATCTTCAGCCAAAGCGCAAAAGTTTCTGGAAGATATGGGCGTGATCATTCACCTCGAAACGTTGGTTGCCAATTATGAAAATAACCGGGTAACCACAAAAGGTGACCTTACGTTAGATACGGCAACTTTTATCTGGTCTGCCGGTGTTACCGGTGCATCAATTGATGGTTTTGAAGCAACCTCACTGTTGCCAAAACTCAACCGCTATAAAGTGGATAAATACAACAGAGTAGCTGGTTTTGAAGATATTTATGCGATTGGCGACATAGCTCTAATGGAAACCGAAGATTGGCCCAAAGGTCATCCTCAGGTGGCTCAACCGGCGATACAGCAAGGTAAGAATCTGGGTAAGAATTTTGTCAATATGCAGAACGGGAAGGAACTGGTTCCTTTTGAATATTTTGATAAAGGCTCAATGGCGACTATTGGTCGCAATAAGGCTGTCGTAGATATTGGTAAACTGCAGTTTGGTGGCTTTTTTGCCTGGTTTATATGGATGTTTATTCACCTGTGGTTTTTAGTAGGTTTTAGAAACCGGGTGGTAACTTTTTTTAACTGGACCTATAGTTACATCAATTACGACAAAGCGGCCCGTCTCATTGTACGCCCCTTTAAACAGAATAAAATCATCGCAGAAGAAGATTAAATAAAAATCCTGGCATTGCCGGGATTTTTTAATTCCTACTATCTGTAAATTCTTTTATTTCTTTGAATCTGCCGCTTAGGGGAGAGAAAAATTGGGTTACCATACTGGTATGGTTTTTATTCAAAATGATCAGTTCGGCGTTGGGTTGGTATTCCTTCAGTTTTTTGTAAAATAGATCGTTGTAATAATAAAGGGAAGGATAGGTTTTGGTGCCTAGATACATCAGGATTGGCGGAGTCTTTTCGCTCAAATAATAATAAGGCGAAGCCAGTTTCCATTCTTCCGGATTTGTAGTCCAGGTTACATCATAATAATCTTCACTACCAGGCGGATTTTCCTGCAAATAGTTGTACATATCTAAACCTGCCGCGTCATCCAGAATGATTCCTTTAATATAATCGGGATTTTTGAGGTATTTGGGACTCATCGTTGCCAATGCAATCAGGTGCCCACCGGCTGAATGCCCCATCAGAAAAATTCGATCGGGTTTACCACCATAATTTGCGATGTTCTCCTGCGTCCATTTAATGGCTTCTGCGATTTCCTGGGCCATTCCGTCATAATTTACAAACGGACTCAAGGTATAGCCGGGAACTACGGTTACATAATCCTGACGGGCAAAATTGCGTCCCAAAACAGAATAGGTTTCTTTATTACCACTATTCCAGTTACCGCCGTGTACAAAAATTAAGACATCGTGCGGTGTAAGGGAATCTTTAGGTTTAAAAACATTGAGCTGTGGTTTTTCGGCTGAGGCTCTATAATTCCCTTGCAGGTAATTGATGTCTTCCTGTTTAACGGAAGCACAACCAATGCTTAAAATGCATACGAGTATAACGAGAATTCGCATAGGAGTGAAGTTGTTTTTAAAAGCTAACGTGAATTTTTAGCTTTTATTCCCATATTTTTCACGCATCATCACAACCGACTTTTTAATCAGCTTTTCTAAAATTGCTAAGTCGATATCTTCCAGTTTGTTAATGTACAGGCAGGATACGCTGGTTTTTACTTTGCCCAATTTTTTAATTAAGTCCTGAAAAGGTTCAAACCCTGGCATAATGTACACAGATAGATTCTGTTTGCGGGGAGCGAAACCGGTTAGGAAAAAATCGCCTTCACGGCCGCTATCATATTTGTAGTAATAACTGCCATAGCCTACCAGACTGTCTCCCCACATTATTGCAGGTTCGGGCATAATCCTGTTGAAAAGTTCCAGGAGTTTATAGGCATCGGCTCTGCGCTTATCGTGATCTACAGAATCTAAATAAGCGGTAACAGAATGTGTTGTGGGTTGGTTTTTATTTTCAGCCATAGTCTATTAGCAGTTTTTGTATTTATCATTAAGTCCAATTCCTGAAAGTATCATCGGGATGATTTTCTCAAGTCTGCGCTGTTTGGTTTGTTCCTGCTTTGCAGTCTCAATATGCTCCACATAATCTTTTTGTCTGCCTGGGGTTAAGTTGTTGAAAGCGCTTTCTAATTCGGGATTTTCGTCAAACGCAGTTTTTAATTCTTGCGGAATTTTTACCTGTTTAACTGCAGGTGCCGCTTTGATTTCCTTGCCTTCTTTTTGATTTTGAATCGCTTCATCGACATAGTTTCTTAAAAGATTGAAGTCAATCTCACCTAAATGTTCAAACCGCATTTGTCTTAGGCCTTTTGTTTTACCTTCCTGAGCATTGTGAAGTACATTTTGCTCATCTTTTAGAAGAGCTCCATTGAAAAACCAAATGCCAAAATGATGTTTAAATCTTGCGAGTCCTGCGACGTTTTTGCCGTCTAAAGTATAAACCGGACTGTTCCATTTATAGTCTTCAGAGAGTTCTGTTGCTAATAAAACGGCTCTAATTTGATTTAAAGCTTCTTTAAATGGATGCTCCATTTCAAAATATGCCTTAATTTTACTGGGTTTATCCATTATTTATGAGTTTTGTGTCGCGCTATTTTTCAGTTGAAAATTTAACTATAAAATTAACTAAAAATAGATGCGCGCCCAGATCATTGAATGCTTTTCTATACTACATTAGTGCTATTAATACGTGATCAAAATGGCACAAAACAAGTCTGCTAAAAAGGCTCCAGCAAAACAGGCAACCAAGCCTGCAGCTGTGAAACCAGCAAAGACTGCTTCTAAAAAGAAGTAATCTGAAATTATCTAAGGGCATCGAGGATGCAGCCGATATAAATTAACCGAAAGCCACTTAAAACGTGGCTTTTTTTATTGCTCAAAAAATCGAGATTCTAATGTCCTCTTGCGGCTAGCATTAATTAAATTTATTCCACTTCAGGTAAGGTAGCGCTCTTAATAGCTCCTAAAATTCCCAGGATAGACAGCAGCGCAATAATACCTTCAACCGAAACTAGTGATGCCAGCGCACTCAAACCACCTGTAATAAGCAGAATAAAGCCAATGATTGTATTGCTCACTGCAACATAATCGGTGCGCCGATTACCCTGAGCCATATCTACAATATAGGTTTTACGTCCAAGACGAACTCCCTGATGTGCAATGCCGAGCACAAAAAATGCAATAGGGTAAAGCCAATTTTGTTCTTTCATTCCAGGTAAAAACTGAATGATCGCCACGACAATTAATCCTAAAAGCGCAGTGAGTGTAGCCGAATAAGTCATCACCTTTTTACTCGATTTGTCAGCCATTTTTCCCCAAACAGGAGCGCTAATGATTGAAGCCACTCCGTTTGCGATAATGAAAAGTCCTAACAAATAGGCCTCTTTGCCTACATAGCGTTGTGCTAGTAAAACATAATAAGGAGCAGTCAATGCCGAGCATAATAGAAGCGACCGGGTGATTACAAAATTTCGGAACTGTTTATCATCTTTAAGCAAACCAAGTCGTTGCCATGCTTCTTTCAATCCGTTTTTGCCGCCTTCAGTCTCACCGGGATATTCTTTGATATTAGCATAGATAATCGCAGCAATAAGCCACAAACTGGCAGCGAAGAAAATCAGATAGCTGTAAAATTCAATACCCACATCAGACTTCGATTTATAAAGCACAAAAAGTCCGGCAGCAAGAACAAGAATCCCACTAACCGATGAAGTATAACCTTTCAATTTTCCTCTTTTGGTTTTGGGAATGGTTTTACCCAGGACATCTTTAAAAGCGATAGAACAGAGACCACGAGCCAGGCTAAAAGCTATGAGACAGGCAACAATTATCCAGCCTGCAATACTTCCTTCAAATGACAGCGCGACAAAACCTATACCGGCTATTGCCAGAAATTGCAATGCCGAACCCAGTACCCACACCATTTTTCGGATGGGACGTTTTCTGATGTAATGCGCAATAAATAACTGCGGTAACATCGAACCACTTTCTCTGATAGGCACAATAAAACTGATAAGCATCACCGGGGCATTTACATAACTCATCACCCAGGTAAGCACTGTTTTAGGATTGCTCAATGTATCACCCAGTGAAGTAAGCATATTGCTTATTAGAATCAGGAAGTAATTTTTAGGCGTTTCCCGGCAGGCATTGTCACCAATGGCTTTACAGGTACGCGCGTCTTCTTCGTCATTGAGGTAATCGTAGAGTTGTTCGAGACCAGACTCGTTTGAAGTCATTATTTAGTTCTTTAAAATCGGTCCTAAAACCTCCCAAACGTTATCGGCTAAAATCTTATGCCCTTCGTTAGTGGGATGAATACCGTCATTTTGGTTAAGACTGGCGATACCGCCTACATCTTCGAGCAAAAAGGGGATGAGTGCGATGTCATTTTCTTCGGCCAGTTCCGGAAAGATTGCTTTAAAGTTGGTAGTATATTCTATTCCTAGATTTGGAGGTAATTGCATACCGGTTAGAACGATTTGGGCGTCAGGTGCTTTTTCTTTTACAAAATCGATCATCCATTGCAAATTCTCTCGGGTTTCAGCAACCTGAACTCCGCGTAAACCATCATTGGCACCCAGCTCGAGTACAAAGACATCTACATCAGGATCCAGAACCCACTCAATGCGATCTCTACCGCCAGCAGTGGTTTCTCCACTCAATCCCGCATTGATTACGGTATAATCAAGACCAAGACTGTCGATGCGCTCCTGTAACAAACCGGGGAATGCCTCGTCTGGATTGTCAAGGCCATAGCCTGCAGTTAAACTGTCACCAAAAAATAAAATGGATTTTGAAGTACTATCAGTTTTTTGAGAGGTAGATTCTTCAGTCGAATTAGTTTCAGCTGAGGTCTTACTGTTTTCTTTAGCTCCATTATTACAGGAGGTGAGCGACATTCCGCCTAAAAAACAACAAAAGATTAACAGGCTCCTAAAAAAGCCGCTGTTATTTATCGGGTTCATTTGTTTATTTTGCTGTAAAGCCATATTTACGGGGTTTTGCCTTGTATTTAAAACCGAAAACACACACGAATTAAGTAAAAACCTATGCATTCGATTCTGGAAATCTCAAATTTAGAAAAAAGCTATACCAGTGGCTCCAAAAAGCTGAAAGTACTTGAAGATATTAACTTTAGTATAACAGAAAAAGAAACTTTTGCTATCGTGGGGCCTTCGGGAAGTGGTAAAACCACCTTACTGGGTTTGTGTGCCGGGCTAGATAAACCCGATGGCGGTAAAGTAATTATTAACGGCACCGAACTGAGCAGTCTTTCTGAAGATGAACGGGCAGTGTTACGCAATAGAGATGTGGGTTTTGTATTTCAGGATTTTCAATTATTACCTACGCTTACGGCTTTAGAAAATGTTGCAGTTCCGTTAGAATTGCAGGGAAACAAGAAAGCTACGCAAAAGGCGGAAGCCTTACTTCAAAAAGTAGGTCTGGCAGATCGGGGAGGTCACTACCCCAATCAATTATCTGGAGGCGAACAGCAACGTGTGGCATTAGCAAGAGCTTTTGCAAACGATCCTAAAATTCTTTTTGCAGATGAACCTACCGGAAATCTGGATGCAGAAACCGGCGAGAAGGTAGTCGAATTGCTTTTTGAGCTCAATAAAGAATTGGGGACCACGCTGGTTCTGGTCACCCACGATATGGATCTGGCCCGTAAAACTCAGAATATTCTAACCATTAAGGGAGGTAAAATCGCCAATCTTACAAGCGTTTAGTATGGGCAGCAATAAACAACAATCTGCAGGAATAAATTGGCTTTTTAAAATGGCCTGGCGTGATTTTAAAGCCAGTGCCGGTAAGTTAAGTCTGTTTATGGTTTCTATCGTTCTTGGTGTGGCGGCTATAGTTTCTATTCAATCTTTTGGAGAAACTTTAAAAGATAATATAGCCTTGCAATCCAAAGCGCTTATGGGTGCCGATTTTAAAATTGACAGCGACAATGCACTTAATGAAGAGGCTTTAGCGATAGTTGACTCTCTTGGCGGTGCAGATGCTGAAGAGATTTCGTTTGCATCGATGGCATTATTTCCTAAAAGTGGTGCAACTAAATTATTACAGGTTCGTGGTATCAGCGAAGGTTTTCCATTTTATGGTGAACTTGAAACAGAACCCGCTACCGCCGGAAGAACTTATGGAAATCTTAATGGCGCTTTGGTAGATGCAACGGTGATGCTTCAGCTTAATGTAGCAGTGGGAGACACGATCAAAATAGGAAATGTGCGACTACCCGTTGTGGGTGGTCTTGAGAACATTCCGGGAAGTAATGCGGTTTTTAGTGCAATCGCTCCACCAGTTGTGATACCCTATTCGTTTATTGAAAAAACAGGTTTGGTACAGCTCGGTAGTCGCATCGATTATCAATATTACTTTAAAGCTCCGCAAACAGATATGCGATTGCTCGAAGATGCTATTGATGAAAGATTGGATGCCGCTGAAGCAGATCTTGATACGCATACTTCAACCAGCGATCGACTTGGACGCCGCTATGAGAATTTTGGTAAGTTTTTAAATCTGGTTGGTTTTGTAGCTCTATTATTGGGCTGTGTAGGTATTGCCAGCGCAACGACTATTTATATTAGGGAAAAATTACGTTCGGTTGCTGTATTAAAATGTCTGGGTGCACCCCGCAAGCAGGCCTTTCTGATTTACCTTATACAAATCGCAGCGATTGGATTGTTGGGAGGAATTCTGGGAACAATAGGCGGACTGGCTTTACAACAGGTTTTTCCAGTGTTGTTAGAAGGTCTGTTGCCTGTTGATGTGGAAATTACCTGGTCATTTCCGGTAATTGCGATGGGGGTTTTTATAGGCATGTTTATGTCTGTATTATTTGCTTTATACCCTTTGCTAAGCACCTTGTATGTTTCGCCTTTACAAACCCTGCGTGTTACGGAAGATGCGGGTAGCCAATCTCGGGCTACTGCCGTGGGTGTTACGTTGATTATCCTGCTATTTATATTTCTGTTTTCACTGTGGTTGCTTGGCAGCTGGCAATATGCATTGTCGTTTTTAGGCGGAATTGTAATTACCTTCAGTATTTTGGCAGGGATTGCGCGCTTTTTTATGCGCATGTTGCGACGTTATTTTCCGGTTTCATGGAGTTTTCCCTCCCGTCAGAGTCTGCGCAATCTGTTTAGACCACGTAACCAAACGGTGGTTTTAATTCTTGCTATTGGCGTAGGTTCGTTCTTAATAAGCACTCTGTATTTTACAAAAGATATGCTTCTTGCTCAGGCCAATCTCGACAGTAGTGCTCAACAGGCTAATATGATTTTGCTCGATGTGCAACGCGATCAAATGAATTCCGTTTCTCAAACTTTAAAGAATAACGAGCTGCAACCTCTTGATGAGGTTCCTATTGTTACGATGCGAGTCCACGCCATAAATGGCAGAGAGGTAGCCGACTTAAAAACAGACACCACCGTGCAGATAAGCCGGTGGATTCTCAATCATGAGTTTAGAACAACCTACCGCGACTCGCTTATACCTTCTGAGAGTTTACAGGAAGGTAATTTTGTTTCTCGTGTTGAATCAGGTGTTAATCCAGTGCCAATTTCGGTGAGTGATAATTTTGCTCAGGATGCACAGGTGAAACCAGGCGATCGTGTCATTTTTAATGTTCAGGGACGATTGTTAGAAACTGAAGTAAGCAGTATTCGTTTAGTGGACTGGAGCAGATTGCAGCTGAATTTTTCAGTGGTGTTTCCTGCCGGAGTTTTGGAGCAGGCACCGCAATTTGGAGTGATTACCACACAGGTTCCGAATTCCGAAGTCTCTGCAGCTATTCAGCGAAAATTGGTAAAAGATTTCCCAAATGTTTCCATCCTCGACCTGCGGCAGGTGCTTAATGTGATTGAAGATCTACTGACTAAAATAAGTTACATCATCAACTTTATGGCATTTTTCAGTATTCTCATAGGAATTATTGTATTGCTGGGAGCAGTGCGTACGAGTAAATACCAGCGTATTCGCGAGAGCGTGTTATTGCGAACTATGGGCGCCAAGGGCAACCAAATTCTGCGTATTCAGGGACTGGAATATTTATATCTGGGACTGTTGGGAGCCTTATGCGGAATTATTTTATCGCTGGTAGGAAGTCTGTTGCTGGCCTATTTTGCCTTTGACACCACCTTTATCCCATCGTGGGTGCCTTTTGTGGTGCTACTTCCCGGGATAACCTTGCTGGTAGTTGGTATAGGTTTAGCAAACAGTCGTAGTGTGATAGGCAGTTCGCCTTTAGAAGTATTGCGCAAGAATGCGGCTTAAATATTAGCTTTTATCTTTTAGAATAGCAGCTTTGGCGTCTTCCAAATAATTGCGACCAATGGTATAGCGCTTATTTGCAATTTCTACACTATTACCTTCAACCGTATCTATCTTGGTGATATTTGCAGTGTAGGATCTATGGATGCGCATAAACTGGTTAGAAGGCAGTTCGTCGGTAAAGCTGCTCAAGGTTTGATGCACAACATAGTTGCCTTTAGTAGTAATGATTTTGATGTAATCTTTGAGACTTTCAACCAGAAGTATATCATTAAAATAAACCTTCTTCATTTTCTTTTTATCGACCTTAACAAAGATGCTATCTTCTTCTATTGGGGAAACCGATTTATGTTGTTCTTCAGCACGGGCGATAGCTTTGTTGGTTGCTTTTAAGAAGCGAGGTAATGAAATAGGTTTTACCAGATAATCGAGCACTTCCAATTCAAAACCTTCTACGGCATATTCCTCATAAGCAGTCGTCAAGATAACCATAGGTCTGCTGTCGAGACTTTTCAAAAAACTAAGTCCGTCAAGCACCGGCATATTGATGTCCAGAAACATCAGGTCCACTTTATTTTTGCGTATAAAGTCGAGGCTTTCTATCGCGTTATCAAACGTTTTTAGGATTTCGATTCCCGATAGTTGAGCAATATGATTTTTAATCACATTAATGGCCAAAGGCTCATCGTCTATGATTATACATCTTAAAGTCATGATAGATTTAGTTTTAAATGAATGTGATATTCACCGTTTGCTTCAAACTGATTTAAATGGTATCCCTCTGGACCATAGCTTAAATCGAGTCTTTTGAGAACGTTTTCGAGTCCTATACCACCGGCATTATTCAGATTGTTCTTCAAATCGGTTTGCGGCAAAGTATTACTCATTTTAAAAAGAAGTTGCTGGTCTTCAATTTCAAGATTAATATCGATGTGAACCTGCCCTGTATTCTTGCCGGCACCGTGTTTGAAGGCGTTTTCAATAAAATGTATGAGTAGCATAGGTGCAATTTTATAGTCTTTGGGATTGCCATTGACTTCAAAATTTAGATCAAGTTTTTCGCTATAACGTATGCGCTCGAGGTCCAGGTAATTTTGTATAAACTGAATTTCTTTGGAAAGCGGTTGTCTTTTCTGCCTGGTCTCATACAGCAAATACCGCATCAGGTCTGAAAGTTTTAGGACAGTATCAGGCGTTTTTTCAGACTTTTCGAGACTAAGCGAATAAATATTGTTCAGTGTATTAAAGAAAAAATGCGGAGAAATCTGCGACCGTAAAAAGCGCAGTTCGGTTTCCAATTGTGATTTGGCAAGGTTTGAAGCGATTTGTCGTTCCCGCATCCAGTCTATTGTAATTTTTATGGCCGCAACAAAGGATATAACATAAAGTTCGCCAAGCATCATTACCACGACATAATTGATACTTAGGTTAGTGGTGACTTCGGGACCTTCCGGCCACACATTACTGCTTATCAAAAAATAGGTGAGCTCATATTTGATGATCACCATTATCAGAATTGAAAAAAACAGGCTCAGCGCAAAGAGTATGTAATCTCGTTTTTTAATGAAAAAGGGGATGAGGGCATAAATCGTAAAATAGGTGAGGGTCATATGTATGGGAAACCCTAGCAAATTCGATTTAAACGAATAGAAATAATCGTCGTAATAACTTCCCCATCTTAAAAAATTAAAGAGGAAATAAATCAGCCAGAAAATGATATGATGCCCCGCTGTAATTCTATAGTCTGTTGAGCTATTAATTCTAAAGCTATTTCTTAAAGCAGATGTGATAAACATAGCAATTATGGGGCTTTTTGGCTGTTTAGCTTTTGAAAACTGTTGTTTGTCTAATAAAAGATTTACACCGCGATAAGATATTACATATTTATTTAAAAATCGTATCAAATGAGTTTCTTCAGGCATAAGCTTAAAGCATCTTTTTCTTCAACACTTTACGCATTGGGATGTCTTGTTTTCCTGTATTCATGCGACTTTGATAAGGCTGAAAACAGCAACCCAGATAATCTTCAAAATGGCAATCTTGGTCAATACGTCGATCCTTTTATAGGCACAGGTGGTCATGGGCATACGTATCCCGGGGCAACGCTACCTTTTGGGATGGTGCAGGTAAGTCCAGATAATGGTCGCAGTGGTTGGGATTGGTGTTCAGGTTATCATTATTCAGATTCATTGATTTCTGGTTTTAGTAATTTACACTTGAGTGGGACGGGTATTGGCGATCTCGCAGATTTGTTGTTTATGCCTGTGGCTAAGGAACTTGATCTTACTACTAATTATTCCAGTTTTCAGGACAGACCTTATATTTCTACTTTTTCACACGACAGCGAACAGGCAGAACCTGGTTATTACAGTGTGTTTTTAGAAAGTCCGAAGGTAAAGGCAGAACTCACAGCAACGCGACGAACAGCCTTTCAGAAATATACCTATGAAGGAGAAGGAGAAACTTCGGTAATTCTTGACTTAGGTTTTGCCATTAACTGGGATTCACCCGTAGAAACCGGTATTGAAGTAGTAGATTCAAAGACTATAACTGGCTATCGACACAGTTCGGGCTGGGCACGTAATCAGAAGGTATTTTTTGCTGCTCAATTTTCAAAACCTATTTCCAGATATAATTTGGTTCAGTATAAAACCAAATCGGAGGCTGGCAAAGTAGACGGTAAAACTACTGCTGCTCAATTCTTTTTTGATACAGAAGAGACTCAATCTATAACTCTCAAAATTGCTGTTTCATCGGTTAGCATTGCCAACGCAAAAGCAAACCTTGAAGCTGATATGAATCTTGATTTTGAAACTGCAAAGACACAGGCTAAACAAACCTGGGAACAGCAATTGGCTAAATTGGTTGTAGAAAGCCCTGTAGATTCCTTAAAGACGACATTTTATTCTGCGTTATACCATACCCAAATCGCTCCGGTAACTTTTTCTGATGCCAATGGAGAATTCAGACTTCAAAATGACAGTATTGTAAAGGCAGATTACACTGCTTATTCTACCTTGTCGCTTTGGGATACCTTCCGTGCTGAAAATCCGTTACTAACCTTACTCGAACCTGAAAAAGTAAGTGCTGTTGTGAATTCGATGCTGGCTTATTATTCGGTACGAAAGAGTCTGCCTGTGTGGACACTTTACGGTAATGAAACCAATACGATGACTGGAAATCATGCGATTCCTGTGATTGCGGAAGCCTATTTTAAAGGGATAAAAGGTTTTGATGCAGAAGCGGCATTTCAGGCGATGAAAAATACACAGATGCGTGATGATCGCGGACTCAAATTCCTGAAAGAATACGGTTACATACCTTTCGATAAGCAAAACGAGTCAGTAACCTTTGATCTGGAATATGCTTATAACGATTGGTGTGTGGCGCAGATGGCAAAGGCATTAGGTCATCAGGATGATTATGACTATTTCTTGAAAAGATCTAAATCCTACGAAAAACTCTTTGATCCGGAAACCGGTTTTATGAGAGGCAAATCGACTGATGGGGAGTGGCACGAACCTTTTGATCCCAAGTTTTCCAGACACCGTGAGGGTACCGATTATACCGAGGGTAATGCCTGGCAACACAGTTGGTTTGTGCTTCACGATACCGATAATTTCATCAAACTTCACGGCGGGCAGGACGCCTTTACCGATAAACTGCAGCAGCTTTTTACCGAAACCTCAGAGATTACGGGAGATTTTGTTTCGAGCGATATCTCAGGGCTTATCGGGCAATATGCACATGGTAATGAGCCCAGTCATCACATTGCTTATCTTTTTAATCGTGCTGGCAAACCCTGGTTGACGCAATATTGGGTACACGAGATCCTTAAAACACAGTATAACACGACGCCAAATGGATTGAGTGGTAATGAAGATGCAGGGCAAATGTCTGCCTGGTATGTATGGTCTTCAATGGGATTATACCCGTTTAATCCGGCAAGCGCGACCTATGAAATTGGCACACCCTTGTTTGAAAAAACACAAATGAATCTGCCTAATGGCAATACCTTCAGCATTGTTGCAAATGGTGTTTCTGATACAAATTTTTATATTCAGTCGGCTACTTTGAATGGTAAGGAGTTTAATCAAACCAGCATTTCGCATAAAGATTTATTGGCAGGTGGAGAATTGGTTTTAGAAATGGGTGCAACACCCAATAAAAGCTGGGGAGTTCAAACTGCAGAATAAAGCAGGTTGATTCAGTAAAAAATAGAAGATACTTTTGCGGAGGCGGGTGAATTCAAAAGTTAATATTGAAAATTGATCAGACTGAAACTTAAGATTAAATGGTTTTAAATGTGCTTATGAATACTTCTATAGTGATACGTTTTGTATGCGGACTTATAAGTTTTTCGGGCTTTGCCCAAATCGCAACCCCGCGATCTTATGTAGCGCATCGTATAGAGACACCGCTTCAAATAGACGGTAAAGCCAATGAGGAAGTCTGGCAAAATGCTTCGTTTTCTCAAACATTTATAGACATTGAAGGGAAAAAAACACCTACATACGAGACTCGTGTCAAAATGCTCTGGGATGATCAAAACCTGTATTTCTATGCAGAGCTGGTTGAGCCTCACGTTTGGGCAACATTAAAGCAGCGTGATACCGTGATTTTTTACAATAATGATTTCGAAATTTTTATTGATCCTGACGGTGATACGCACAATTATTATGAGTTTGAAATGAATGCTCTGAATACGGTCTGGGATTTATTTCTGGTAAAACCGTATCGTGAGCCAGCTCCCATTGTTGATAGTTGGGATATTCAGGGTTTGCAAACTGCAGTGTCTATTAATGGTACGTTGAATGATGCTACCGATACCGATACGGGATGGAGTGTTGAGATCGCAATGCCCTGGTCTGTTCTGGTTGAAGCCAGTGGTTCTAACGAACTACCTGCAGACGATTTTTGGCGTATCAATTTCTCTCGTGTAAACTGGGATTTTGAGTTAACCGATAACAAATACAGCAGGGCAAAAGATGATTCAGGTAAATTTTTACCCGAATATAACTGGGTATGGTCACCCCAGGGAGTTATCAATATGCATGAACCAGAGCATTGGGGGTATGTGTATTTCAGTTCAAAACCGGTTGAGGAGCCTGAAACCTTCACCATTCCTGCCGATGAGCAAATCCGCTGGAAGTTTTACAAATTCTACCGGAAACAAAAACTATACTTCAACACCCATAAAGCCTGGGCTTCTAAACTTGCGGATATTGATGCCGAGCGTTTTGAGGTGAACGGCAAATTTCTAAAACCGGTTATTGATAATCACGAGCTGGGATGGACCATCTTTGTCGAGAGTCCGTTTACAGGTTCTCTTTATGCCATTCAACAGGATGGGAAGTTTTCTAAAATTAAATAGTTTAGGAAATCCATTTTGTTTTTACATTCAAATTCAACACAACACAATGAAGCTAAAATTACTTTTCTACACTCTTTTTGCAGGCTTTCTCGCCACTTCCTGTATAGATAATATTCATCCTTCGGGAAAAAATTCCAAGGCAGATACTACAACAATAGCCTCAACAGATTTTAAATTCTGGACCTGGGTGACAGCAGATGCTACACGTACGGATGCATCCTACACTACCGAATTTAAAAAGTATAGTGAAAATGGTCTTGATGCGGTTTTGATCAACACTAATGCAGATGCCGATTTGCTGGCGCGACTTACACCGCTGGCCACCGCAGAAGGTCTTGAAGTACACGCGTGGATGTTTACCATGAATCGTCCCGGGGATTCCATCGCTTTACAACACCCGGAATGGTATGCGGTAAGTCGTGATGGCAATTCAACTTTTGATCACCGCCCTTATGTAGACTATTATCAGTTTTTATGTCCTACTAGAGAAGGTTCACGTAACCACATTTTAAGTCTGGTTGATAAATTGAGCAAGGTAGAAGGTGTAAGTAGTTTCCACCTGGATTATATACGGTACCCTGATGTATTTTTACCTATAGGTTTATTGCCTAAATATGATTTGGTTCAGGATACCGAGTTGGCAGAATATGATTTTTGCTATTGCGATGCCTGTGTAGAGAAGTTTGAAGCAATGCACCACAAAAATCCACGAGAGATCAAAAATACGGCGATAGATATGGAGTGGAAACAATTTCGCCTCAATCAAATCAAAGCGGTTGTAGATGATGCCTATAAAGTGGCGCATAAAAATGGAAAGATTTTAACCGGAGCGGTTTTTCCGTATCCTGAAATGGCAGATCATATGGTGCGTCAGCGTTGGGATAAATGGGATATCGATGTGGTGTTGCCGATGATTTACCACAATTTTTACAACGAGGAAATCGACTGGATTGGTTATGCAACGGCTCAGGGTGTAAAAGATCTGGAAGATACCGATACCGAATTGCACACTGGTATTTATGTCCCAGAAATGTCTGCGGAAGAATTGGCTCAGGCCATTCAGTTAGCTAAAGATAATGGAGCAAAAGGAGCAGCATTTTTTGATGGTAATGCGTTAAGTGATGCGCATCTTGCAGTAATCAAAGCAGCAAATTAAAAGGTATAGGTATGGTTTCGGGTTTTAAAGGATTTCTGTTTTTACTGGTAATCGCCTGTTTTATGGGGTGCACCGGGAAGCAGAATAGTGCCTTCAATCCCGAAAATTTAAACGTAATTCCTAAGCCTCATTCTATAAAGCTAGATTTGGGTCAATTTGAATTTAATGAAGGTACCGTACTTGTAGGTGCTGATAGTCTTTCAGGTACGGTGCGCTTTTTTCAGGAGTTGTTAAGCCATTCTTCCGGGTATTCCCTAGAGCTTCAGCAGCAAACGCCACAGGATAATTACATTATTTTCCTGGCAGATGCTTCACTGGGTCCTGAATCCTATGCGCTCGAGGTAAATTCCAGTTATATTCAGATAAAAGCATCGGCTAAGGCAGGTTATGGTTACGCCTTGCAAACACTGAGGCAACTACTGCCTAATTCAGTAGAAAGTCAGGATGCAGAAGAACTTGTCGTACCTGCTTTAAAGATTGAAGATGAACCGCGTTATGCCTGGCGCGGACTTATGCTTGATGTATCCCGACATTTTTTTGAAACGGAATACATCCTAAAAACCATAGACAGACTGGCTTTTCTCAAGTTTAATACGCTGCACCTGCATTTGATAGATAATCAGGGTTGGAGAATTGAGATCAAACGCTATCCCAAGCTTACAGAAAAAGGTGCTTACCGTATAGATCAGGAAAATAAACACTGGAATGCCCGGGAGGTTAATGATCCTGATGAAACAGGTACTTACGGAGGGTTTTACACGCAGGAGGATATTAAAAAAATTGTAAGCTACGCAAAGGATCGCGGCATACAGGTAGTACCCGAGATTGAAATGCCGGCACACGTGATGAGTGCGATCGCAGCATATCCTTTTTTATCCTGCACTCAGGAGCCTATCGCCGTACCCAGTGGTGGCGTCTGGCCCATAACCGAAATATACTGTCCCGGGAAAGAAACCACATTTGAGTTTTTAGAAAATGTCCTTGACGAAATTATGCCGCTTTTTCCTTCGAAATATGTTCACGTAGGTGGCGATGAAGCGACAAAATCTAATTGGGAAACCTGCCCCGATTGTCAGCATCGTATAGCTGAAGAGCATCTGGAAGGCACCGAAGAACTTCAGAGTTACTTTATGAAGCGTATAGAACGCTTTCTGGCTGAAAACGGAAAGGTTTTAATAGGCTGGGACGAAATTCTGGAAGGTGGCTTGCCTCCGGCAGCAACTGTGATGAGTTGGCGCGGAACAAAAGGTGGCTGGGAAGCTTCTGAAAATGGTCACGATGTGGTGATGACGCCTGAAAACCCGATGTATTTCAATTTCTATCAGGGTAATCCTGATGTTGAGCCTTTGGCTTTTGATGCGGTAAATACCCTGGAGCAGGTTTATGCTTTTGATCCGGTACTTGATAGTATGAGTACGGCGCAGAAGCAGCATATTTTAGGCGGACAAGCTAATTTATGGTCTGAATACATCACCAGTCCCGATGCATCAGAGTATATGCTTTTTCCGCGGTTAACAGCACTTGCTGAGGTTCTTTGGTCTAAAAGGGAATCAAAAAACTGGAAAAACTATACAGAGCGATTGAAATATTTTATGCCCAGACTCGAAGTTATGGATATCAACTTTTCACGCAGTATTTATAATGTTGAAGTGGAAGCTCGACAGGATAGTCTTTTTGGTGGAATACAGATTGATTTAAGTACAGAAATGCCCGATGCTGCCATACATTATGTTTTAGGAAATGCCCCTCTTGATGAGCAAGCCAAACGATTTACTGAAGCAATACAAATTGACACCACAACACATCTTAAAGCCGCTGTTTTTGAAAACGGAAAGCCTGCCGGGAGAATACTGGACAAAAGTTTTGATTTTCATAAAGCTGTAGGCCAATCACTAACTTTTAATAATCCTCCGCACCCTGCATATAATTCTGGAGGTGCAGCAACACTGGTAAATGTGTTGCGCGGTTCCAAGAATTTTCACGATGGCCAGTGGCTGGGTTTGTTAAATACTCCTGTTGAAATTATACTGGATTTGGGCGAAATTAATTCGGTTTCTGAAGTTCAACTGGGAACTTTAGAAAACCAGGGAGCGGGAATTTATTTTCCAATAGAAGTTGAAGTATTTACCTCAAAAGATGGGAAGCAATTTAAAACCGCAGGTAGTTTTCAGCGGGAGTTTAAAGTAAATGGAAGCTCCAGTCTGAATACCTTTAAAGTCTTATTTCAGACAAAACAGACCCGTTATCTCAAGGTCGGGATAACTCCATATTCTGCTCAGGGAAAAGGAGTATGGACGTTTATTGATGAACTTCTGGTAAAATAGTTTTAACTTCTTTGTTATTTAGCTTTCGCTAAGAGCCGTCTATCGAATCTTTTTTGCAATGCTTCCGGTTTTTAGGATTTTCAGCCCGCTAAAAAAACAGGATGAAGAAATTACATTAGTATATTTAAGATGTATTTCGTGTTACCGATCAATTACAAATTCAACAGATAACCACTCCCAATGAAACCAGATTTACAGAATTCGGCCTTGATTCAATATGAACCCGCAGGGAAATTTGAAGAAACCCGCTTTGAAAAGATTCATAACATCAGTTTTGAGCAGTCTACAGAAG
Source organism: Leeuwenhoekiella sp. (assembly GCA_964219495.1). Lineage (GTDB taxonomy): Bacteria > Bacteroidota > Bacteroidia > Flavobacteriales > Flavobacteriaceae > Leeuwenhoekiella. Next base: position 63,281 of record CAXPQP010000003.1, read on the forward strand.
CTTCAGCGATAGTTGCGCGTGAAATTGCAGATTTGATTAAACGTAAGGAAGCAGCTGGGGAAGCCTGTGTTTTAGGACTTGCAACCGGTTCGTCTCCCATAAATGTTTACGCAGAATTGGTGCGGATGCATCGCGAGGAGGGATTGAGTTTTAAAAATGTAATTACCTTCAATCTTGATGAATATTGGCCGATGGAAAAGGCAGACGTGCAGAGCTATCACTATTTTATGCATGAGCATTTGTTTAACCATATCGATATCCCGGTTGAAAATATAAACATCCCAGACGGTACTCTTTCGCAGGAAGAAATCAAACCTTTTTGTATTGCTTACGAAGCAAAAATAAAATCGGTTGGCGGTCTCGATTTTCAGTTGTTGGGAATTGGTCGTACGGGCCATATTGGTTTTAACGAACCCGGGTCGCACTTCAATTCGGGTACGCGTATGATTACACTCGATTACCTGACTCGGGCAGATGCTGCTAGCTCGTTTAGAGGACTCTCAAATGTGCCAAAAAAGGCAATAACGATGGGAATAAACACCGTATTGGGTGCAAAGCGTATTGTGTTGTTGGGTTGGGGTCAAAACAAAGCTGAAATACTGAAAGAAACCATTGAAGGTGAAATCTCTTCCCACGTGCCTGCCACCTATTTGCAAGAGCACGATAATACCACATTTGTCCTGGATGATGCTGCAGCTTCAGAACTTACGCGTGTGAAAACGCCGTGGCTGGTGGGTACTTGTGACTGGACCAAAGAATTGACCGCCAAGGCAGTTTTTTGGCTTTGCGAAAAAACTGGAAAAACGATTTTAAGCCTAACTGATAAAGATTATAACGACAACGGGATGTCAGATTTACTGGCATTACAGGGGTCTGCTTACAATCTCAATATTGAGATGTTTAATAAATTACAGCATACTATTACAGGTTGGCCGGGAGGGAAACCCGGTGCCGATGATACCAAGCGTCCCGAGCGTGCCACACCTGCTAAAAAACGTGTGATTATTTTTAGTCCGCATCCCGACGATGATGTGATTTCTATGGGAGGGACTTTTGATCGTCTGGTTGAGCAGGGTCACGAAGTACATATTGCCTACCAAACTTCTGGAAATATTGCAGTTAGCGATACCGAAGCGTTAAAGTTTGCTGAGGTGTCTGCATTGATGGGAAATAAGGATTGCGAGCGTTTTAGTAAAATAGCAGATCAGATCAAGAACAAGCAACGCAATGAGATGGATCCTTTAGAAGTGCGCCATCTCAAAGCTTTAATCAGACGTAGCGAATCACTGGGAGCCACCCGTTTTGAAGGAGTTCCTGATGAGCAGGTACACTTTTTAGACCTTCCGTTTTACGAAACCGGAGGGATTAAAAAGAACCCGATGACTCAGCAAGATGTGGATATTGTTTCTCAATTAATCAGTGATGTAAAACCGCATCAAATTTATGCCGCCGGAGATTTGGCAGATCCACACGGCACGCATAAAGTATGTTTGAATATCATATTTGAATCCTTGGCACAATTAAAACCTCAGGAGTTTATGAACGAATGCTGGGTGTGGTTATACCGTGGTGCATGGCATGAGTTTGAAATGCACGAGATTGAAATGGCGGTGCCTATGAGTCCAGATCAGGTTCTTAAAAAGCGCCAGGCTATCTTTTACCACCAGTCACAAAAGGATGGGGTGATGTTTCAGGGAGAAGATTTGCGGGAATTTTGGGTGCGTGCCGAAGACCGAAATAAAGAAACCGCGCAGAAATATAGAGCGCTGGGTCTGGCAGAATATGCAGCAATGGAAGCATTTATGCGCTATCATTTCTAAAAGAAAAACTACCTTTCTAGCCAATTAGCACATTTTTGAACATTTAGAATACTCGAATTTATGGTTGCCCTTGAAACTCTCGATTACACCATTATTATTGGTTTTTTTGCCATCACTCTGATTATAGGTTTGTTAGTTGCTAAAAAATCGGGTAAAAGCTCAACTGAATATTTCTTGTCGGGTCGTAATATGCCGTGGTGGCTTCTTGGGATTTCGATGGTGGCAACGACCTTTTCTACAGATACACCAAACCTGGTAACCGATATTGTACGTAATCAGGGTGTGAGTGGTAACTGGGTTTGGTGGGCGTTTTTAATCACCGGCTTACTTACCGTTTTTGTTTATGCTAAACTGTGGCGTAAGTCTGCGGTGACGACCGATATCGAGTTTTATGAATTGCGTTACGGTGGCAAACCTGCGCGCTTTCTACGCGGTTTCAGAGCCCTATATTTAGGGGTGATTTTTAACGTACTTGCGATGAGTGCAGTTACTTTGGCGGCGATTAAAATCGGGCAAATTATGCTTGGTCTTTCACCTTTGGAAACTATAGCTTATGCCGGACTGGTAACGGTAATCTTTAGTACAATAGGAGGATTTAAAGGAGTTGTTTATACCGATTTTATTCTGTTTTTCACTGCGATGGCAGGGGGTATAGGAGCTGCCTGGTATTGTATAAATCTGCCTGAAGTAGGAGGGATTGAAGGTTTGATGAGTCACAGTCAGGTTGTGGATAAAATCAACATCATGCCCGATCTTGATAATAAAGCTACGTTGATGACCTTGCTCATTATTCCGCTTGCGGTGCAGTGGTGGAGTGCCTGGTATCCTGGTGCAGAGCCCGGTGGAGGCGGCTATATCGCTCAGCGTATGCTGGCAGCAAAAGATGAAAATCACGCGATAGGAGCGACTTTTTTCTTTAATGCTTTGCACTATGCGTTACGTCCCTGGCCGTGGATTTTAGTCGCATTGTCATCCTTGATTATTTATCCAGATATCGCCAGTATTCACGAGGCTTTCCCAAATATTGTAGAAAGTAAATTGGGTGATGATTTAGCTTATTCGGCTATGTTAACCAAATTGCCCGCAGGTCTTTTGGGACTGGTAATGGCATCGCTTATAGCGGCCTATATGTCTACGATTTCAACCCATTTAAACTGGGGTTCGTCTTATGTAGTAAACGACTTTTATTCGCGCTATATCAAGCCGGAAGCATCACAAAAGGAATTGGTAAATGCAGGACGTATTTCAACCGTATTGTTGATGGTAGTCAGTTCTGCAGTTGCATTAGTACTTACCAATGCTTACCAGTTATTTAACATCATCCTGATGTTTGGAGCAGGTACCGGACTCATTTTTATCTTGCGCTGGTTTTGGTGGCGTATCAATGCATGGAGTGAAATCTCGGCTATGTTTTCTTCCGGAATTATTTCGATGCTGTTCAGTTTTACTCCGGTAGGTGTCATACTCTTTGGTACCGCTGAAGCAGATGGAATTTTACCATTTTGGTCAATGTACCCCATGATTGTTTTGTTAACCAGCATTGTTTGGATAAGTGTCACGTTTCTTACTCCGGCAGAAACAGAACGCACGCTGTTTGATTTTTACAAACGTACTCAGCCCGGTGGTCCGGGTTGGCAACGTATTATAAGTAAAGCCAAGGCAGAAGGTAATGATCTTGTAACCAACACTGAAAAATGGTCTGTGCCAGCCGGTATACTTGCAACCCTAGTAGGCTGTGCAGCGATTTATGGAGCTTTATTTAGTACTGGTTACTGGATCTACGGCTATTATACCAAAGCAGCTATCCTAACAGGAGTGACTTTAATTGCTACGTTAATACTCATCAAACTCTGGCAGCATATACGAACACGAATTTTTTAGATTACAAATGATACTATAAAAAAACGCCCTGAACTATCAGGGCGTTTTTTTATAGTCAATTGCTGGAAAAATCCTATTTTACACAATCGGGATTTCCATATTTGATGATGTGTTGATTCTCGGAATAATAAACAGTTTAAAAATGAAAATTCATTTACAGCTCACTAATAAGGACTATCTAACGTATCAACTTTATACTTCTTCCAAAACTCTATCACATAAAAAAAAGCGTATGAGAGGTAGAGTTATCATACCTATTCTATTTTTAATTCTGGGAAGTCTTTTGCTGATTACTACTACCAATAAAATTGCATTTTTTATCTACCTCGCTATTGCATTAATCTGGTTTATACTACACCCATATTATTCTGCTTGGTTATATAAAAACCATTTCAAAAAACATATAAGGGAAACCTACAAAAACAGAGTAGATAAACCAGCAGAGCTTACTTTTCTGAATGATTCTGTAGAAATCACAGATGAATCATCAGAAACAAAATTGAAATCTACGGAGTTTCAAGAATTGATAGAACTACCAGAATATTATTTTTTAAAATTGAAATCTGATGTATCTATCATATTTCCCAAAACTCAGATATCTAATCCATTAGAATTCCTGAACTATTTTGAAAATCTTCAAGTGAGTTTTAAAGATGAATCGAATTGGAAATGGAGTTAATCAAATTTTAGTTTTATGAATTTTCTCCGAAAACTTTTGCGCTTTATACTCATCTTGTTTTTCATACCTATAATTTATCTAGGTTCTGCACTCATATTAACAGCAATCACCATCGAGCCAGAATCGAATGTCATACCTAAAGACGAAGTCGTTTATTTAAACACTAATGGTGTTCATCTTGATGTCGTAATTCCTAAACATAAAATGACTGAGGAATTAAGTGAGAGTTTAGTGGTAAATGCTGAGGATCAATATGTTTCATTTGGTTGGGGGGATGAAAACTTCTACTTAAATACTCCAACTTGGGGGGATTTAACGTTTACTAATGCATTTAGTGCATTATTTTTAGAAAGCTCAACACTTATGCATATCACTCGATACAGAGCTCAGCAAAAGGATTGGATTGAAGTAAAGCTTACCAAAGATCAATTTCAAAAGCTCAATTTTTATATAGCCAATAGTTTTAAAACCAATTCTAATGGTGTGAAATATTTGTTGGAGGGGCAGGGGTATTCCTCTCGAGATGAATTTTATAAAGCTAATGGTAGCTACTCCTGTTTTAAAACTTGTAATAGTTGGGTAAATACAGGATTTAAAGAAAGTGAAATGAAATCTTGTTTATGGACTCCGTTTGATTTTGGATTAATGAATAAGTATGAGTAGAGCAAGGTTAGAAAAAACAAGCTAACACGTTAATAACAAGTTTACCCATTTTTACTCCTATATTTAATTATGAAAAAAAATTGCTTATTAGTTATACTTGCTTTTATACTTATTGGAAATGTATGCGCTCAGGATAAGTTAAGTGAAACAGAAAGACTAGCATCGTTTTGCAAAATATATGGTTTTCTTAAATATTATCATCCAAACGTTTCGAAAGGTTCGTTTGATTGGGATAAAGAATTTTTCAAGACGTTACCACTCGTTTTAGAAGCGTCTGACAAAGATGCTATTTCATCAGTCTACCTGGATTGGATTCACGATTTAGGAGAGATAGAACAAGTTCAAGTCAAAGAATCCACAAAGACATATTTTGATAAAATTTTGATCTAAGTTGGATTCAAGACTCTTTAATTTTCAGTCAAGCATTAATAGATGAATTTATATATATATATATAGAGCAAAACAGGAATAAGAAAACAAATGCTTATGTTTCTTTTGATGAAATTAAATTGGATCAAATAAATGAGCCAATTTACCCAGAATTAAAATTTCCGAATGATGAATATCGACTTTTGGGCCTTTTCAGATATTGGAATATAATTGAATACTTCTATCCCTATAAATATCTTACTGATCAAAGTTGGGATTCTGTGTTATTAGAAATGATCCCAAAAATGCGATCGGTATCAAATAAGGATGATTATCAACTTCTATTGCTAGAACTCGTTGCCAAATTGGATGATTCGCATGCATGGATTAGAACTTCCGATGAAAAATCAAAGTTTTTACCCTTCAGAGTTTCTCGAATTGAAGGAAAGCCTGTTGTTTCTGAAATTCTCAATGATTCTCTTGCTCAAATTATCGACGTGAAATTAGGAGATGTTGTAATGAAAATGAATGGTTATGATTTTCAAAATCTTGTAGTTGAAAATTTAAAATTTCAAGCCGGTTCAAATAAAAATATCAAACTTCGATATGTCTATAATTATATCCTGAATAAGGCAAATGATTCTGTTCAAGTTACAGTAGAACGAAATGGACAATTAGTGGAAGTAAACTCACAATATTATGATTACCAGGAAATAAAAACTCAAAATAATTTAGCTAGTCTTGGTTATAAATTGCTATCTGAATCTGTGGGATACATGGATTTACAATTTATCAAGTCTGGTAAACAAGTTATAGAGATTTTTAAATCTCTCAAAAATGAAAAGGCAATAATAATTGATTTACGAACTTATCCAGCTTTAATACATTTGGTAATGTCAAAATTCCTAAATTCAGAAAAGCGAACTTTTGCATTAACATTCTCACCATCAATTGACTATCCATCTAGATTTGAATATAATTTGGAACTAAATACTATGTCAAGTAAGAAAGCATTTTCTGGTAAAGTATTTCTTTTGGTTAATGAAAAATCTTTAAGCAAAGCAGAGTTTGTTGCAATGTCTCTTCAAACAGCTGATAATATTATTACAATTGGAAGTCAAACTGCTGGGGCTGATGGAACTGTTGTTATTGTTGATTACTTAGGCGGGTATAAAACAGCATTCACGGGTAATGGCGTAATGTATCCAGATGGGACTGAGACACAAAGGACAGGAGTAAAGGTGGATATTGAAGTTAATCCAACAATTAATGGCTTAAGAGCGGGTCGTGATGAGGTTTTAGAAAAAACCCTACAACTTGCTTCAGAACTATGACCCTATAATAGGAAACTTATTTCAGGTTATTAATCTATTGAGAATTGTCATACAGCGAATATATATTTTCATAACGACCTGATAATCTAGATTTAGGCGCTGATTTATATGTGTGAATTCAACACTTTGATTTTAGAAACAAATACAATTTTTAAAAGTTGAGTTTGTATTTTGATGAGTTTACTATTGAACTCTCTTAAGAGCAGGAAGTATGTTTCGTTTTAATAATTGAGACTAATTCCTATCTTTAATTCGATGCGATCTTCATACTCATATAAACGATAAAAATTTATGAAAACCCTTTTACCCCTAAATGGGTTTTTGCTTTGGGCAGTGCTGCTAGGCTCCCTAACCAGCAGCACCGGCCTTTTAGCGCAGGGAGGTAATCTTCACCAGCAATCCCAACTTTACGTGGCGCCTACAGATCCACTAGTTCAACAGAAATTAAAAGTTTGGGGTGATCAGAAATTTGGAATGCTCATTCATTGGGGTGTCTATTCGGTACCCGGAATCATTGAGTCCTGGCAATTGTGTTCAGAACACTGGTTAGAACGACCAGAGGGAATCTCTTATAATGATTACAAGAAGTGGTACTGGAATTTAAGTTCTGTTTTTAATCCTGTAAATTTTGATCCCGACAGTTGGGCTGAGGCAGCCACCAATGCCGGTATGAAGTATGTGGTTTTTACTACCAAACATCACGACGGCTTCAATATGTTTGACACCCAGCAAACCGACTATAAAATCACAAATGGTCCGTTTAAAAATCATCCAAAAGCCAACGTGGCCAGGTATGTTTTTGAAGCTTTTCGGGAAAAAGATTTTATGATCGGTGCTTATTTCTCGAAGCCAGACTGGCACAATCAGGATTTTTGGTGGGATAAATATGCCACGCCAGATCGCAATGTAAATTATGATATTCGCAAGTATCCCCAGAAGTGGAAGGCTTTTCAAGACTTTACGTATAATCAGATAAGCGAATTGGTGCATGATTATGGGGAAATAGATATTCTGTGGCTCGATGGTGGCTGGGTACGTCCGCGAGAGACCGTGACCGATGAAGTGCGTGCCTGGGGAGCTCCCATTCCTGATTTTAGCCAGGAAATAGACATGCCGCGTATTGCAGTTATGGCTCGTAAGGCACAGCCGGGAATCATCATTGCAGATCGTACCGTTCACGGTCCCTATGAAAATTACCAGACACCCGAACGCAATATTCCCAATACTAAACCTGATCATCCCTGGGAAACCTGTATGACTTTAGGCAATGCCTGGGGTTATGTGCCTAATGACCAGTTTAAATCATCAGCACAGGTTATTCACAGTCTGGTGGAAGTTGTCGCTAAAGGCGGAAACCTGCTTCTTGGTGTTGGGCCACAACCTGATGGCCTCTTGCCTCCAGATGCCTTACCTGTTCTAAAGGAAATTGGAGATTGGTTGGATTTAAATGCGGAAGCAATTTATGGAACCCATACGTTAGCAATCTATAATGATAAACAGGTTTGGTTTACCGCTAAAGAAAAGTCTATCTATGCCATTTTGTTGCTTGAGGATGGAAAACCTATTCCGGAAACAGTAAGTTGGTCTGGGAATCTTCCGGAAAGAGGAAGTGTTGTAAGACTTTTAAGCACCGGTCAACAATTGGAGTATTCGGTCGAGAATAATACCATAAGTGTTCTGATTCCTTCAGATGTAAAACTAAAAAATCAACCTGCACTTGTGTTTACCTTTCAGATTACCGACTTATGAATTTTGTTAGAACCGTATTTTTTCTAATCATACTAACTGGTGCTCTTTCCTGTAAAGAGAAAACTGAAGCAGTTAGCGCGCCTGTGGCTTATGGTCCCATTCCTTCCCAACAACAACTGGATTGGTATGAAATGGAACTCAACGCCTTTATTCATTTTACAATCAATACGTTTACCGATAAGGAATGGGGTTATGGTGATGAGTCTCCCCAACTTTTTAATCCTACAAATTTGGATACCGATCAATGGCTGTCGAGTCTTAAAGATGCCGGTTTTAAAGGGGTGATTTTAACTGCAAAGCATCACGATGGGTTTGCTTTATGGCCTTCTGCCTATACAGATCACGATATTACTGCAAGTCCTTATAAAGACGGAAAAGGAGATTTGGTGCGAGAAGTCTCGCAATCGGCTGAGAAATTCGGACTTAAATTTGGGGTGTATCTTTCTCCCTGGGATCGCAACAGAGCTGATTATGGTGAAAGTACCTATGTTGACTATTATCGCAATCAGTTGAAAGAGTTGTTCACGGGCTACGGACCTGTTTTTGAAATGTGGTTTGATGGCGCAAACGGGGGTGACGGTTTTTATGGCGGAGCCAATGTAGTGCGCAAAATAGACCGGGAAACTTATTACAACTGGCCAAAAACGCTGAAAATGGCCAGAGAACTACAGCCTCAGGTTTTGTTTTTTAGCGATGCAGGTCCCGATTTACGTTGGGTAGGTAATGAAGCGGGAATAGGAGGTAAGACAAACTGGAATCTTATAAGTATCGATACACTATACGCCGGTAAGGCAAATATTGGTGACTTGCTTCAAACCGGTTCGCCCGATGGTAGCAGTTGGGTGCCATCAGAAGTAAATACCTCAATCAGGCCGGGTTGGTTTTATCACGCTTCAGAAGATTCATTGGTAAGAACTCCTGAGAATTTATTTGAATTGTATCTTACTTCTGTTGGACGCGGTTCTACTTTATTGTTGAACATTCCACCAGACCGTCGTGGCTTATTTCACGAGAATGATCGGGCTGCGCTTCAAGGATTTCGGAAGATTCTAGACAGTACATTTGCCGTAAATCTTGCGGCAGAAGCCAGTATATCTGCTAGTACGTTTCGTGGGAATTCTGCTGATTATGATGCTGTAAAGCTTTTAGATGGAAATAATGAAACCTACTGGGCAACTGATGATCATCAAACTACGGCAAGTATCGTATTAAACTGGGAGCGACCCAAAAAGCTAAATTATCTTATACTTCGGGAATATATTAAACTGGGACAACGGGTATCCGAATTTACTGTTTCAATTCTTGAAAATGGGAAGTGGAAGCAAATAGCAACTGAGACAACCATTGGAAATAAACGTATTCTAAAACTGAATGCTGAGGAAACTACACAGTTGAAGATTGAAATCACAAATGCTCTCGCTTGTCCTGTACTTTCAAATCTGGAAGTTTATTAATACGATTGAAAATTTATATGTCAGCAACCTATATTAAAGAAGCTTGTGTAGAAAGCTTAGAACAAGCTCTTAATGCCGAAAAATTAGGAGCAGACCGACTGGAATTATGTGCAGATCTTGATCTGGACGGTCTCACCCCGGCAACCAAATTGATCAAGGAAGTTATTGCTCAGGTTCAAATTCCGGTGCGGGTAATCATACGACCACGCGCAGGAGATTTTGTGTATTCTAAAGCCGAGTTGGATGCAATGAAAACCAGTATTCAACTTTGTAAAGAATTGGGTGTGGCAGGTGTTGTATTTGGAGTACTTAAATCAGATAATTCTCTCGATTTGGTTGCTAATGGCAAATTAGCTCGAGCTGCAAAACCTATGAAAACGGTTATTCATAAAGCAATTGATTATACCCCAGATCCCCTTGAAGCTTTAAAACAAGTGATACATCTTAAAAGTATAGATACGGTTCTTACTTCAGGTGGTTTAGCTACTGCATTTGATGGAATCGAAACCCTTAAAGCAATGATAGAATTAGCTGGTGACGAACTCGAACTTATGCCAGCAGGTAGAATTACTAATTTAAATGTTGAAGAATTGCATTCCATTCTTAATGCTAATGCCTATCACGGAAGCCGAATTGTGGGAGAGCTGAGGTAGGTCTATTTTCGAAAAGTTAGAGATTATCTTTATCTTCTTCTAATACACAGCTTTTCGTAACTTAAATTAAATTCAAATTGTTATGTGTAACGCGAGTAGCCTTGTTAAGTTAGAAGATCAAATTCGCAAGGAATCGAAACGCACATTTGTTCAGCCTGAGAATTACCAGCCCTTTTATCACATAAACGGTTTTGGAGATAAAAAGCTGCACATTATACCTCAAGACGATACTAAGCATATTTGGCCTGCAGACTGGAAGCTAATCCCTGAGTTTCACAAGGGGCCAGCTTCAGATTTTAGATATAATACGCTAAATGCACGTGGTGAAGATATTTTTACCAGCAATACTTATAAACGCAGTGCAGAGTCGGGTAGGTGTCTCATTTTGGCGGATGGTTTTTTTGAACCGCATACGTATATCAAGCCTGGTACTAAAACCGAAAAAAAGCAACCCTATTACATTAAACTGCCTGATCATAAGCTATTCTATTTTGCGGGATTGTTTAATAAGCTAGATGAAGAGACCTATACCGTGACTATTATTACTTTGGAAGCTAATGAGATTATGGCAAAAATTCACAATGCCAAAAAGCGTATGCCATTGATATTGGATAATCAGTTTACTGAAAATTGGATTGACCCTAGCCTTAATGAAAATCAAATTAAAGAATTGATGAGTGTAGGCTTCACCAATGAAACACTCGATTATCACCCGGTAAGCAATGACATCTATAAACGCGGGGTAGAAACCAACAAACCCGAAATTTTAAATCCTGTGGCTCCTATAGATCCTGATTTGGATGGGGAAAGTCAGTTGACTTTATTTTAAGAGCAAAGCTATCTTAAAAATCAAGTTAATTTAAACAAACAGCATTTTTGATAAGGGTTTAGGAACTATTCGAGTCCTTTATAACTCACTTTTAAAAAACCTTAAAAGTCACCAATCTAATTATTTAATTGGGTCAATTAAATAGTGACGAAAACTTGAAGCTAGGTTAGTTTTTCGGAATTTCTAATTTCTATATTCCGTTTACTGAGCTTTTCAAGTCAAATGACATTAGTTCCTGACAATTGAAAGCGAATTGATTTTAAATCAATACTTTAATAGAAAGTAGGATTATTTAATTACTATTTCTGTATGCACTAGGCGTCATTCCTGTACTCTTTTTGAATAGCCTATTGAAATGCTGGGGGTATTTGAACCCTAATTCGTAAGCGATTTCACTTATAGACTTGTCAGCAGCAAATACGCGGTCTTTAGCCAGGTCAATCAATTTTAGGTGAATGTGATCGATGGCAGATTTACCAGTTTCTTTTTTTATCAAATCCCCAAGATAATTTGCTGATAAATGTAATTCTTCAGCGAAATACGATACCGTGGGAAGTCCCATTTTTTGTGGTTTTTCAGAACTGAAATACGTATTGAGCAATCGCTCAAAGTTTGTTAGAACTCCTTTATTTAAATTCTCACGAGTTATGAATTGTCGTTCGTAAAAACGCTCACAATAGTTAAGCAGCAGTTCTATAGTATTGCAAACGATAAGCTTACTGTGTTTATCTATAGATTGATCAAGTTCATAATCAATTTTAGCCATAAGGTCTTTTACGATTTGTTCTTCTTTTTCAGAAATGTGTAAGGCCTCATTAAGGTCATAAGAGAAAAAGGTATAATCATGTATTCTTGCGGCCAGAGGTGTGCCCTTTATGAAATCAGGATGAAACAGAAGCGCTAAACCTTTCGGATTGTAGTCTTTTTGACTTTTAATCTCTACCGCTTGCCCCGGACCCATAAACACCAAAGTTCCCGCCTCATAATCGTAGGTATTGCGACCATATTTTAATTCGCCACAATTTACCCCTTTCAAAAAGATAGCATAAAAGCCAAAATTGAACTTTCCACTCGATAAGGGCTTTGCATATGCACTATCAAAACACGTGATTAACGGATGCCTGTTTTTGACTTCCTTTAATTCGTTGTATTGGGCAATGGTTTCTACTTTATGTATGCTGCTCATTTCGATATTTAATGTATTAGTTGTCAAATATATTCATCCAATACAAAGAATTAAATTTTTAGCTGTACAATCAGTAAAAATGGTAAGACAGGAAGTAATACATATACCTAAAGACCTTACAGTAAATAGGATATTTGTAGAACACAAGTTATAGAAAATGAAAAGAAGAACATTAGGCAACTCGGGTTTAGAAGTATCACAATTAGGTTTCGGGTGTATGGGACTTAGTTTTGGATACGGCCCTGCCACTGAAAAAAATACAGCACTCAAACTTATTCGTGAGGCGTATGATTTAGGAATCACCTTTTATGATACTGCTGAGGCCTATGGGCCTTTTGAAAATGAAAGGCTTTTGGGCGAAGCCGTGAAACCCTTTAGAGATAAGGTAGTATTAGCTACAAAATTTGGTTTTAAAGAAGGTATACCTGGAAAGGGCTTAGACAGTAGGCCAGAGCGCATACGTGAGGTTGCTGAAGCTTCTTTAAAAAGATTGAATACAGATGTGATCGATTTGTTTTATCAACATCGAGTCGATCCCAATGTTCCAATAGAAGAAGTTGCTGGTACGGTTCAAGATCTCATTAATGAAGGTAAGGTGAAGTATTTTGGTTTATCTGAAGCCGGTGTGGAAACGCTGCGAAAAGCACACGCTGTACAACCGGTATCAGCTCTGCAAAGTGAATATTCGTTATGGTGGCGCGAGCCAGAGCAGGAAATCATTCCCATGCTTGAAGAATTGGGTATTGGTTTGGTGCCTTTCAGCCCTTTAGGTAAAGGTTTTCTTACGGGAAAAATCAACGACAAAACCGAGTTCGATGACAATGATTTTAGAAAAATTGTTCCTCGGTTTAATGAAGAAAACAGAAAGGCTAATCTGGCCTTAGTTGATATTTTGGGGGCAATTGCTCTTGATAAGGAAGCGACCGCAGCACAAATTTCATTAGCATGGTTATTGGAGCAACAACCGTGGATTGTGCCAATCCCAGGGACAACCAAATCGCACCGACTTCAGGAAAATAGTAGCAGTACTAGCTTAAAATTAGATGCTTCAGATCTTGCTAAGATTGATGAAGCGCTTGAAAGGATTGATATCCATGGAGCTCGATATCCTGAGCAAATGCAGAAACTCGTAAACAAGTAACAATTTTTAAAATGATGATAAGGACTTATAAAAGAATAGGTATCGTAGCATTTCTGATTTTCATTAGTCAATGGAGTTATGCTCAGGATACAAATATTGAAACGGAAATCCGGGAACTTTCAAGAGCAAAATGGCAGTGGATGGCGGACAAGGACGTGACTAAACTGGCAGAACTATTCGATGACGAATCGAGGTTTGTTCATATGAGTGGGACTTGGGATAAAGAAAGAGAATTAGAAATCATAGAGACCGGCAGCATTTGGTATAAAAAAGCTGATGTACACGATGTTGTTATTAGAACATTTGATCACACTGCTATAGTCTGGAATCGTATTACACTATTGGCACATGTTAGAGGTAATGATGTCTCTACAGATTTTACCGTAACAGAGGTTTATCAAACAAGAAATAATTCTTGGAAATTACTTGACTTAACCTTCAGCAGTGTGCGTGATACGCACGAAATTGTACATTAAACTATTTGATATGAAAACATTTCAAATTTTTAAATGTATAGGACTAATACTTTTTTTAGTAACTATTCCAACATCCGTTTTTTCTCAGAATACAGAAGTAGAGCAAGAAATTAAAAACCTATCATCTAATAAGTGGCAGTGGATGGCGGACAAGGATGTGTCTAAACTGGCAAAACTTTTTCACCCTAAAGCACAGTTTGTACATATGGGTGGAAGCTGGGGCACAGAACGCGAATTAGCAATTATAGGAAGCGGAGGAATCTGGTATAAGAATGCTGATATTCAAAGTGTTTCTGTAGATCTTATTGGGGATACAGCAATACTGCTGAATCAAATAACGCTTCTCGCCGAAGTAGGAGGTAATGAGGTTACAAATCCGTTTATGGTTACTGAAGTATACGTCAAAGAAGGTGAAGGTTGGAAACTGTCAAATCTATCATTTGTTAAACTGATGACTGGCCCTCCGGGTCAATAAACAGAGTAGTATGAAGTATTTAGTACTGACAGTAACGTTAATTTTAGGGATGTGTAAATCACAGGGCGAAACGTTTGAACAAGCGTTAAACACTACGGTATCAGAGCGTGTTCTTATTGTCTACCTCTCCCGTACAGAAAACACTGCTGCGGTCGCTAAACTGATTCAGGAAAAAGTTGGGGGAGATTTGGTGGCTTTAGAATTAGAGCAACCCTATCCACAAAACTATCAGGAAATAGTATCTCAGGTAGCAAAAGAAAATGAGACCGGTTTTTTGCCGGAACTGAAAACCGAGATCAGTGATTTAGATACATATGATACTATTTTTATTGGATTTCCTACCTGGGGTATGCAATTACCCCCACCAATGAAAAGCTTTCTTAGCAGAAATGATTTTTCCGGGAAAACGCTTATTCCCTTTAATACTAATGCGGGCTATGGATTGGGAAGCTCTATTGAAACCATACATGAAATTTGTCCCGATTCTGAAATAGCAGAAGCCTTTTCGGTTAAAGGAGGAATTGAACGCGATGGGATCTTCTTTGTGATTAAGGGAGAAAAGAAAGAACGGGTTGATCAGCAACTAAATAATTGGTTAACTTCTCTGCAGCTTTAAAAATTAGTTATGCGCGAAATACACAGAATACCAAAGAAATTCCTTTTAACTTTTCGCTATCTAGTGCTTTATATGTGTTGCTTGAGTTTTTCTTATGGGCAATCAGAAAAGTACTTTACTAAGGTTGAAGAATCAATTGCGAGGATTGCTATAGCTACAGCAAATGGAAATCTTTCCGAATTGGATCAACAACTTAATACAGCATTAGATAATGGAATGACTATAAATCAAATCAAGGAAGAGTTAGTGCATCTGTATGCATATTGCGGGTTTCCACGAAGTTTGATGGCTATAAATGCACTAACCGAAGTTCTTGAGCAGCGTAAGGCCGAAGGAATCAAAGACGAAGAAGGTCTTGCAGGAAACGATTTAAAATCAGGATATAAATACGAAATAGGCAAAAAGGTGTTAGCTGAGCTTACTGGAGTTGATGATCGCCCCAGGGCAGGTTACGCCAAAACCGTACCTATAATTGAAGTTTTTTTAAAGGAACATCTGTTCGCAGATATTTTTAAACGTGGAATCTTAACATTCAAAGAACGGGAAATTGCCACTGTTGCCGCCTTAGTAACACTGGGAGATCTTGATCCTATGGCCCTTGGTCATATGAATATAACTGTAAAGCAAGGGGTGAGTATAAATCAGCTTACAGAACTTTTGGATATGGTGGCGACAATGGAAGGTCCGGCAAAAGCCTATAAAGGGCACTTGCTTTTGGCATCTATAAGCAACGAAGATCCACCAACTCCTGTTGAAGCACTTAGTAATGCAGCCGACCTAATATTTCCCCGAGGAGAAGCTTTGGAAAGCCCTGTATTTACCGGGAAAGCTTATCTCTTTAACTTGGTAACTGCTGATGCTGTAAATACTAACGCTGCAGGTGTAGTGACTTTTGAACCCGGTGCACGTACCTTTTGGCATCAGCACCCTACAGGTCAAATAATTATCGCGCTTTCCGGAACGGGATTTTATCAGGAAAAGGGAGGCCAAAAGCAAGTGTTGAAAAAAGGAGATACCGTTAAATGCCCGGCAGATACTCCACATTGGCACGGAGCCAGTGATAGAGATGAATTTGTTCAAATTGCAATTACCGGGAGGTCAGAAGGACCAACGGAATGGTTAGAACCGGTTGCAGACGAGATTTATTTTGGAGACTGATTAATTTAGATGATTAATTGGTATTAATCTCCGTATAGGTGAAATGAAAATTTTATACTGTTTTGGATATAGTAGAGATAGCAACTGACTCTTTAAGGAAAGGTTATATATAATTTCAGTATTTTTAATAGGACATCAATACTTACACATATGTTAACATTAAATATAAATAACAAAGCTATTCAGGTAGATGTAGATCCTGAAACACCCCTGCTTTGGGTACTAAGAGATCATCTGGATTTAGTAGGAACAAAATATGGCTGTGGTGTGGCTCAGTGCGGAGCCTGTGTTGTGCATATGGATGGTGAAGCTATACGCTCTTGTGTTACTAAGGTTAAACGTGCCGTAGATAAAAAGGTCGTTACCATTGAAGGTTTATCTGAAAATAATGATCATCCCGTTCAACAGGCCTGGACAGAAGTTGATGTGCCACAATGTGGTTATTGTCATAGTGGCCAAATTATGTCTGCAGCGGTATTATTAAAAGAAAATCCTAATCCTACAGATGAAGATATCGATATAGCGATGGCAGGTAATATTTGCCGCTGTGGTACGTATTCCAGAATTCGAAAGGCAATTCATCTGGCCGCAGAAATTAACAAAAGCAATCTCTAACCCTTTTAATTTCTATTATGAAATATACAACACTTCAAAAGCAGAAAGGGAAATTTAGAATACTCGCGGGTAGTTTATCAGTAGTTTTTATATTGATAATTTCCCTCAGTATGTCTGAAGGTAATAAGAATACTGAGGAGTATATTAATCTTACCGCTGTAAAAAAGGACAGCACAGTTTCAAAGGAGGCTTTTAGAAAAGTTTATAGCGTTTTGATGCATCCCCGTTGTATGAATTGTCATCCTGCTGGTGATATTCCTTTACAGGGCGATGATAGTCATTTGCATGGGATGTCGCCACACCGGGGTAAAGACGGTAAAGGTATGTATGCTATGAAGTGTGCAAACTGTCATCAAAATGAAAATACTCCAGGTCTTCACGCTCCACCGGGAAATCCCGAATGGCATCTGCCGCCGGCAGATATGAAAATGGTTTTTGAAGGACGAAGTGCGCACGAACTCGCCAAGCAATTGGTTGATAAATCAAAAAATGGTAATAAAACTTTAAAAGAGTTAATAGCACACGCTGAAGATACCTTGGTAAAGGCTGGGTGGAAACCCGCAGAAGGTTTGTCATTACCTCCATTGAGTCATGCAGAATTCAAAGAAGCATGGATCACCTGGATTAAGAATGGCGCCTATGCTCCTGATGATTCTGAATAAATGAAGATTGAAAATTGTAATGAATAAATTCGGTATCATTTTAATTGTCGCTATTTGCTTTTCTTGTAAAAATCAGGAACAAAATAAGCATACTATTGATGATGACGATATGATGATCCGAATCGCTGAAATTGAGATTGAACCTGATTATCTTGATGAATACAAGTCAATTCTTGAAGAAGAGTCTCGTGCTTCAGTTAAATTGGAGCCAGGTGTTATTTCAATTTTTCCGATGTTTCAAAAGGAAAATCCAACCGAAATAAAAATATTGGAAATATACAGAGATAGCAGTGCATATAAAGCTCATTTAAACTCACCTCATTTCAAAAAATATAAAAGTGAAACCTTGAAAATGGTTAAATCTTTAAGGTTAATTGACATGCATACAATTGATCCAGAAACAATGCCTACTATTTTTAGAAAGATCTACGATAAAAATAGTCGCTAATTAGCGACTATTTTTCTTTCTATACATTTGTAATTTTAGTATTCTTCCAGAATAGGATGGTGATAAAACCGTTTGTTTTTTGCGCGAGACAAGGCGTTCACATAAGCCGCAAAGATAGGAGGGAAGGGAGGTTCTCCTAAGCCGGTCGGATTTTTACCATTCTCAACGAAATGCACCTCAATATCCTTTGGAGCTTCTGGCATACGGATTAGCCTGTAATTGTAAAAATTGCTTTTTTGTGGCACACCTTCCTTAAAGGTCATTTTCCCGAACATGGCATTTCCTATACCATCTGTGACTGCGCCTTCCACCATATTTTTAGCGGCATCCTTATTTACCACAATACCACAATCTACAGCACTATATACTTTATCAATAACAGGTTTTTCATTTTCCATTCTTAAATCAACTACGTGCCCCACATAACTGTTATGACAATAATAGGCAGCTACTCCTCTGTAAACGTTAGGCTTGCTTTGTTCCCAGTTTGACTTTTCGCGGAGTAATTTCAGGAGTTCTATAAAGCGGACCGCTTCATAATCGTTATTATCACCTACCGGATTACTAATTGATTTTTCAAATAATTCAATTCTAAAATCAATAGGATCTTTTCCTGCAGCGATAGCGACTTCGTCTAAAAAAGCCTGTTCGGAAGCTCCCATAAAGTTTGATCGAGGGGCTCTAAATGCACCAATCGTGATATTCGAATTTATCTGCCAGCTTTCAGCCAGATAATTATCTACTGCTCCCGCTGGAAAACGGTTGGCGTGCAAGGGTGTTTCTGGTATTCCGCCTGCTTTTACGTGAAAGCCGATCATAGTTCCTGATTCGTCTAATGCTGCTCTGAATTTAGCGTGATACGCAGGACGGTAAATGCCGTAAGTCATATCGTCTTCCCTCGAGTACACAAGTTTTACAGGCTTTTTAATCCGTTGTGAAATTACCGCAGCTTCTACCAATTCGTGAGAATACGCCCTTCTACCAAAACCGCCACCCATTCGGGTCATTATGATTTCGATTTTTTCTTTAGGTATTCCCAGACGTGCAGCAACAGTTGGTTCGGTTAATTCTGGTGCCTGCAATGGGCCGGCAAGTATAGCGCTATCAGCTTTTACGTCTGCAAAAAAGTTAACAGGCTCCATAGCATTGTGAGCTAGAAAAGGAGCTGTATATGTACTTTCAACTATTTGGGCGGCATTGGCGAAGGCACTTTCAGGATCACCGTCTTTACGTACCAGATTACCCGGTTCGTTGCTTTTGGCTTCCATTTGCTTCCAGTGCTCCTCACTGCTTTCCAGGCCTCCAGGAACAGTCTGAGTCGATTTATTGCCAAAAACATTAAGTTTGAGTGTATAATCATCGAAAGATTCCCACTCCACCTTTATTTTTTGCTTTGCTTGAAGGACTTGCCATGTAGACTCCCCAACAATTACTACGAGCTTAGGAAATGTAGCGGTGTCAAATATATTCAATTCGTAATCTTCCTTATAGATGTCAATATCGAAAACATCAATAATCCCAGACATTTGAAGGGCTTCTTTGGAGTCGTAGGTTTTTAATTGTTGACCAAAAGCTGGAGGATGAATGATGGCAGCATACTTCATTCCAGGAATCTTGTAGTCTATTCCAAAAAGTGGTTTACCACTTACTATATCAGGAAGTGCTACATTCTTAACCGAACTGCTAATGATACTGAAATCTTTTGTGTCTTTGAGCTTCACATTTTCAGGGATACTCATAGTGGAAGCCAGCTGAGCCATTTCTGCATAGGAAACTTTTTTACCCGAATTATGAATTAATGTACCCTTATCTGTTTTGATCTCAGCAACAGGTACATTCCAATCTTGAGCGGCGGTCTGAATAAGCATTTGACGTGCGGTTGCTCCTGCTGTTCGTAGAGCATTCCAGCCCTGGCGTATAGATTGGCTACCTCCGGCAAATTGCCTGGTGTATAAATCAGTGCGAAAAGGTGCTTGCTCTACCGTTACCTGTTGCCAATCTACATCCAGCTCTTCAGCCACAATCATAGGCATAGAGGTGAGAACATTTTGGCCAAATTCAGGGTTAGGAGCCATAATGGTTATACTGCCATCGGTGCCAATTTTTAAATAAGCGTTCAAATCATACCAATCTTCAGGAATATCCTCTGGGGCTATATTTTTTGTGTTGGAGTGTAAGAGCCAGTTAAACCCTATAAGCATTCCGCCACCTGCAAGTGCGGAAGTTTTTAAAAAGGATCTTCGATTAACAGAGGTTTTGATTGTAGTCATAACTTTAAATTAGTTAAGGCTATAGTTTCTAGCCTTAACTAATTTAATCAATTAAAGGTCTTCATAAAAATGTAGCGTTGGCAAACAGTAAAATTGGTAATAGATTCTGTAATATGTTTAGGGGCAAAGTAAAACTTGACTAAGATTGGAATGCAGAATGTCAGATAACCTTATCTACTATCAACTAAAAGGTATCTTAAAAAACAAAGCCCCGTTATCATTGCGATAACGGGGCTTTTTGCGGAGAAAGAGGGATTCGAACCCCCGGAGGTGTGACCCTCAACAGTTTTCAAGACTGCCGCATTCGACCACTCTGCCATTTCTCCTTGAGTGTCTCATCAGCTATTTGCTGATTGCGGGTGCAAATATAGAAAGTTTTTTCAATTTCCAACCAAAAAAACACAGGGAATTTTTGACTAATTATTTTTTCCGGTGATTGGGATTTTATCTCCCTTAAAATGAGGCTCTTTGTTGATGAGTAATTCTCCCCAGGCTTTTAAATTGGCTGCAATTTCCCGGTAACGGTTACGAGATTCGAGCTCATAAGCTCTTCGGTCTCCAATATAACCGTAATAATCAAGCCCCATACTACGGGCTATATAAATGGCTCGAGGCAGGTGAAAATGTTGCGTAACCACAATAGCCTTATCTACTTCAAAAATATAGGAAGCTCTATAAACGGAGTCGTAGGTATCAAAACCGGCAAAGTCCATAAAAATATCTTCTTCTGGTACGCCGCGCTCCCGTAAATATTTTTTCATCGCTACGGGTTCATTGTAGCTGGTTGTACCATTATCGCCAGAGAGCAAAAAACGTTTTACTTTACCCTCGTGATATAACAGCAGTGCAGACTCTACTCGGTCTCTTAAAATTGTTGAGAGTTCGCCATTGCTGCGTACGCTAGCGCCTAAAACCAGAACTGTATAAGCCTTTGGCAGTTTAGCCTTATCTTCAAAGATGTAATCTTTGGTGATTTGCTTGATATAGAGCGAAAGTCCTGACGTAATTAACAAGAGCAAAAGGAATCCTATAACAAGGTAACGCAAGAGCTTTAAGAGGACCAATTTATTTTTTAGCATACAAGATTTGGCTTGAACCGGTTTGGTGACCTCCTGTCATAACGAACGAGTTTCATCCATTGGTATTGGGACACGCTTTAAAATTAATAAGGATTTTAGAATAAACCCTTCGAAATGCTAATTAATACGGCATTTTGAGAGATATTAGATGGAGTATGCTTTGAACGACTTAACTTTGATAAAAATTTGCTTATGGACGTTATTAAAAGCCTCAATTGGCGTTATGCAGTAAAGAAGTTTGATCCTTCAAAACAGTTGAGTGAAGCAAAATTGAAGGTACTTACCGAAGCTTTTAATCTTACAGCAACATCTTTTGGTTTGCAGCCTTTACGTCTTGTGGTGGTTTCTGATAAAGCGTTGCAGGAACGTTTATATACAGCATCTTTTAATCAAAGTCAGGTGCGTGATGCTTCTCACGTATTGGTGATCTGTATCGAAAACGAGGTGAAATCTCCATATGTTGACACCTATTTTGACCGGGTTCATGACATAAGAGATACTCCCGAAAGCATTCTAAAACCCTTCCGGGAATCTTTAAAGAAACAATTTGATGATCAAAAACCTGAACAAACTCAGGAATGGGCAATCAAGCAGGCTTATCTGGCTTTAGGAAATTTGCTAACCGTTTGCGCTGTAGAAGAAATTGATTCCTGCCCAATGGAAGGTTTTGTTTCTGAAGATTATGATTCCATTCTTGGGTTGGATGCTTATGGAATATCGAGCGTTCTAGTATTGCCGGTAGGTTTCCGCGCTGAAGACGATATGTTTGCCGATTTTAAAAAAGTACGTCGCTCTACAGATGAGACAATACTCAAACTATAGGTCAAGATTGTTCTGTTTTTGAATTTTGTACAGGCATATCAATAATCCGCATCTTATATTCATAAGTTTTGCTTGGGATAAAAATGCGCAAAGGATAGTGAAAACTTGAGTCTGATTTATAAATAGGCATTGCGGATTTGTTTTCAGTATCCAATGCAAAATTCTCATCTAATTTTAGACCTTCCACATTTATTGGAATTGACTTAAAGGGCTTATGAATTGATGGAAAAGCAAGTTGTGTAAGTTTTTGTAAAATAGAATCCTGATTTTTTTGAGGAAAGATTCTATTGGTTTGAGCATTAACCGAAGAAAGTGCTGCTAGAAGACAAAAACCTGAGACGTATAATTTTAGCATAATACTATGTATTTGCTATAAATACTTCAAAATAAGCTTTTTGTTGCAGCTGAAGCCCGAAATAATTCTAATACGTAACCCGTTCCATTATTTCAAGACCGTAGCCAATCATACCTACCCGCTTATGATCTTCACTGTTTGAAAGCAATCTAATCTTAGAAATCCCGAGATCATGAAGTATTTGGGCACCTATACCAAAATCTTTTAAATCCATTTTAGGAGAGGAATCAACAGGTCTGCCAGTAGATTGTAATTCTTTAAGATTTGCTAAACGCGAAAGTAATTTACTAGCTACATTTTCCTGATTGATAAAAACCACTGCACCTTTTTCGGTTTTATTGATCAGTTCAAAGATCTTCTCCAGTTTTTTATCGCTTTCCTGTGTTAGAGTACTCAGTATGTCATTATTCACAAAAGAGGAGTTAACACGTACTAAAACAGGCTCATCAATTCCCCAGGTTCCTTTAGTTAGTGCAATATGAATTTGATCATTTGTAGTTTGTTGATAAGCTCTGATTCTAAAGTCTCCATAACGTGTTTGCAGATCAAAATCCTCTTTTTTCACGATAAGTGAATCGTGCTGCATTCTATAGGCTACAAGATCTGCTATTGAAACAATTTTAAGATCAAACTTTTTAGCAACCTCCAGTAGCTGAGGCAGGCGAGCCATTGTGCCGTCTTCATTCATAATTTCAACGATAACACCTGCCGGAGCAAAACCTGCTAATCGAGCAAAATCAATTGCAGCTTCGGTGTGACCGGTACGTCGCAAGACACCGCCTTCTTTAGCTTTAAGCGGAAAAATATGTCCGGGTTTTGAAAAATCCCAAGGTTTGATGTCTGGATCAATGAGAGCACGCACTGCTTTAGAACGATCTGATGCACTGATGCCTGTAGTTACACCGTGTCCTTTCAAATCAACCGAAACTGTAAATGCAGTTTCCATTGGATCGCTGTTGGTGCCTACCATCATTTCGAGTTTAAGCTCTTTACAGCGTTCTTCGGTTATTGGTGCGCAAATGAGTCCACGGCCGTGAGTCGCCATAAAGTTTATGGTTTCCGGAGTTACCGTTTCAGAAGCAGCAAGAAAATCGCCTTCGTTTTCACGGTCTTCATCATCTACTACGATAATGACTTTGCCATTTTTTATTTCGGCAATGGCTTCTTCGATAGTATTGAGTTGAATATTTTGAGAGTGTGTTTGCACAGACATACATACTTTTTAGGAAAGCAAAGGTACAATTTAGGCTGCTTATAACGTTTGAGCCTTTAGAAAATCAGAGTGAATTACTTGAACCTTGCTAATAAAGTTTCAGCGGCTTCTTTAAACTTTTCAGAGTAACCGTATTGCTCATAATTGGCTACGATATCTTCCAGTTCCCGTTGATTTTTAGTCTTTAAAATGGCCTTTTCAGAGTTGGTAAGATCAAAATCTGCCAGAGGTTGATCGGGATCAACAACATCAGTATTCTTTTTCTGAAATAATTTCTTAATTGGATTGAGAAATCCATCAATATCGAATAATCCCTGATCTGTAGTGGCTCTGTATGTTAAGTACACGCCAAGCGGGAAAAGTATAATAGTGCTAAGCCAGCTGGCAAGCCAGGCAGCAACACTACCATCTTCTGCGCTGTTTTTTGCGAAAATACCAATGAAGTGATAGGTTAAAAATAAACCAACGCCAATTACTATAGGTAATCCAAGGCCACCTTTACGGATGATAGCACCCAAAGGTGCGCCAACGAAGAAAAGAATCACGCATCCAAAAGCCAACACAAACTTTTCGTGCAAAGCGATCTGATATTTGCTAAGGGTTTTAATCTTAACCATATTGTTAGATTTCTGCCCTTTGATGGAGGTGATATTATTTTTGACAGTAGTCTCTGCACCACGTAAAACCTGAGCCTGTGAAGACAGGCTGATATTGTTGATTAAAACATCGTCAACAACACGCGTGGTGTCTACCTTAATATTAGAAATATAAGAAGTGTCTAGTGGTCTCAATTGCATCTCCCTAAGCTCAGTGCTCCCGCGAGATTTAAGGTAGGTAGAATAGTTCTTTTTGATATCTACAAGGGTATCACTAAGTTGAGCAACGGTAAGCATAGTGTAAGCATTATCGATGCTTTTCTCATCCATATCAACATTATCGAGTTCAGTCAGATCGATATTGATGGTGTAGGTTTCAAAATAACTTTTTACAAAAGGTTCGCGACGTTGTTTTCTGTAGTCTGTTTGTCGAACTTCATCATAGTAGTTACCATCAATCAGTTTTAAGGAAAGGATATTATCGCCTTCTGCACTTATCAATTCGGCTTCTCTTGCTTTGATAACCGTAAAATTACCGGTGCGTGCAGGATCTTTTTGATAGATAATGACATCTTTTAAAAACTGACCATTTTCACCTTCCTTGTCGGCAATTTTCATCACATAACTTTCGCCGATGGTATTATATTGGCCCTTTGTAATTGCCATTGCTGGTTTTACCTGAGCGATATTTCGCCTCAAATTTAGGGATTGAAATTCTGCTGCTGGAATCACATAATTTGCGAAGAGAAACGAAATCCCGGCAAGAATTAAAATAAAAATGGTGAGGCTGCGCATAGCACGTTGCAGGGAAATCCCGGTAGATTTCATCGCTGCAAATTCATAGTTTTCGGCAAAATTACCGAAGGTCATTATACTCGTAAGTAATACCGTAAGTGGCAGTACGAGTGTAACTAAACGGGGTGAAAAATACAGGAGAAATTTTACAATAATAACCAGATCAAGATCTTTCCCTGCAAGCTCTTTGATATAAAGCCATACCGTTTGCAGAACAAATATGAACATCAAAATGATGAACGTACTGAGAAAGTTCTTGATAAAGGTTATCAGTATATATCGATCCAGTATTTTCAATACCTGTCTAGTCTAAGCGGTTGATGTAGTAGTCGCCGTATTTTGATTCGTCAAAGACAAAAAGGTTACCTGGCAGCGGTTGGTTTGTCTTAAATGAATTTACGGTAATGGTGATTTTACTACCATTCTTTTGAGTCATAATCAGGCGGTAGATATGTTTGGTTTGTATATCAACACCTAGGAGAGCCGACTTTAATTCGCTGTTAGAATCAATGGGAGTGAGCTTTACATATTGAATTTTACGTCCGCTCACATTTTGCTCGATATCCCACTTATAGCTATATCCTTTATTAAAAAAGGTAAGCATTTTTGAAGGTGTGATCGCGTCATCATCCCCGGGATCCTGAGTAGAGATAGTAATTTCTTCATCTTCAGGTATTACAGTGTATAATTTTTTGCCATCATACATCTGCGTGGTTCCCATTAGATTGAGTTTATACTTATCTCCATCAAGAGTTACATCTCCACGTGTTTCCTGATTTATACCGGCAGCGTCATTAGATAAACCGTATTTAAAGTCTATGTACATATTGTCATAACTTTTTACTTTAGAAGATACCTGGTCTAAAAGAGTTTTAGCCTTGGCATCCTGAGCATATCCGGTCGTTAAAGCTGCAACAAAAAATAGCAGTGCAGCGATTAGTGGTTTTTTATAAAAATTCATTTTATTCATTGTTTAAGTGTTGTTGTAATGCATTTAAATCGGTCACGAGTACTTGTCTTGCCTTACTACCTTCAAACGGACCTACAATGCCTGCCGCTTCCAATTGATCGATAATTCGGCCGGCTCTGTTGTAGCCCAATTTTAATTTACGTTGTAACAGCGAAGCACTTCCTTGCTGGGCTGTTACGATAACTTCGGCAGCTTCCATAAACAAAGCATCCCGGTCGCTTGCATCTATATCAAGACTTGTGCCACCTTCTTCTCCTACGTATTCTGGCAGTAAATGAGCGTCAGGATAAGCCTTTTGCGAACCTATAAAGTCAGTTATTTTTTCAACCTCAGGAGTGTCAACAAAAGCACACTGTACGCGTACCAAATCATTACCCTGAGTAAATAACATATCCCCGCGACCTATAAGTTGGTCTGCACCCTGACTATCGAGAATGGTTCGCGAGTCGATTTTTGAAGTCACTCGAAAAGCAATACGCGCAGGGAAGTTTGCTTTGATAATACCTGTTATTACGTTAACCGATGGTCGCTGCGTAGCTACAATTAAGTGAATACCAATCGCACGGGCTAACTGAGCAAGACGGGCAATAGGAGTTTCAACCTCCTTACCAGCAGTCATAATAAGATCTGCAAACTCGTCAATTACCAAAACTATGTAAGGCAAAAACTTATGGCCGTCATTAGGATTGAGTTTTCTACGTTTAAATTTAGCATTATACTCTTTAATGTTACGAGCCATTGCATCCTTAAGTAGATCGTAACGCCTATCCATCTCAATACAAAGCGAATTGAGCGTATGGATTACCTTGGTGTTATCAGTTATAATGGCTTCTTCAGTATCTGGAAGCTTAGCGAGATAATGTCTTTCAATTTTATTGAAGAGCGTGAGTTCAACCTTTTTAGGGTCGACCAAAACAAATTTCACCTCTGCAGGATGCTTTTTATAAAGAAGTGAAGTCAGGATGGCATTAAGACCAACCGATTTACCCTGACCTGTCGCACCCGCCATAAGTAAGTGAGGCATTTTAGCGAGGTCAACCACAAAGGTTTCGTTAGAAATGGTTTTACCCAAAGTAAGTGGCAGTTCCATTTCTGCATTTTGAAACTTAGGCGAGGCAATAGCCGAACGCATAGAAACAATGCGGGCATTCTTATTAGGAACTTCAATACCAATTGTTCCTTTTCCTGGAATAGGAGCGATAATACGA
Source organism: Leeuwenhoekiella sp. (assembly GCA_964219495.1). GTDB lineage: Bacteria > Bacteroidota > Bacteroidia > Flavobacteriales > Flavobacteriaceae > Leeuwenhoekiella. The sequence continues at coordinate 90,797 of CAXPQP010000003.1, forward strand.
ATACCAAGTGCTGCAAGTGACAAGGCAATATCATCTTCCAGGTTTTTGATTTTTGAAATACGTATTCCCGCTTCTGGTACAATCTCATAAAGCGTAACCGTAGGTCCCACGGTAGCTTTAATATGTGCAATATCGATTTTGTAGTTTTTAAGGGTATCTACAATTCGATTCTTATTCTCTTCAAGTTCTTCCTGATCTATTGTAATACTTTGACCTTGAGTATAGTCTTTTAATAGTTCAATTGATGGGAATTTATAATTGCTGAGTTCAAGAGTAGGGTCAAATTCTCCAAAATCCTGAACCAACTTCGTACTTAAATTTTCAACAACTTCTTCGTCCTCAACAGTTTCTTCAATTTCAATATCAAACTCGTCATCAGAGGTCGTTTTAGAATCTTCCGCAACGACTGGTTTAGGTGGAGTAGGAGTGGGAGTTGATTTTAGAACGGGTTCTTCAATAGTAGCTTCTTCAGCAGGAACTTCAACTGGTAATTCAATATTATCTTTTTCGAAAGCGGTATCCTGAAACTCTACATCATCATCCTGCTCATCAAATTCTGATTGAAAATCATTTCGCTTACGCGAAAAATAAGCGCCGATTTGTTCTGGAGTGATTTTAAGTCTTATGGCAAAATAGATAATTGCAACAAAAATCAAAACCAAAATAGTTCCTATCAGCCCAATATAATCCTGAAGAAAATCATTGAGTTCATAACCAACCATTCCACCTAGAAGGGCATTGCTGTCAGAGAAAAAACCAAAGAAAATCGAGAACCAAAGCATAACAATGATTCCCCAGAACCAATAAGCCTGAAGGCTTTTCTTTGGTCGGTCAAAAAAGTAGTATATACCAGAAAGAGTCACTAAAACTCCTAGTGTAAATGCAGCAACGCCAAACCCTTCGTAAATGAAAAAATTGCCTAGTGCTGCACCAAATTTATTTAGCCAGTTTTGAGCTTCTACACTGCGATCGCCAAGACTATTTAAAGTGCTTTGGTCTGCCTGCCAACTGAAGAAGAAAGACAGAAACGAAAACATAAGTGCCAATCCCAGAAGGAACAAAAAGCTACCTAAAACTATTTTTTGCTGCTTACTCAGCTTAAAACTGATTTTTACAGGCTGTTTTTTAGGAGTCGATTTTGTTTTCGCTTTTTTTCGGGCCATTCGTATAACTAAGCTTAGTAGGTCTGCTTATGCTTTTGCTCACAATGGAGCGTTTATGCATACTTGTTTAATTTGGGCGTAAAAATACAAATATCAAACGGTACTCTGCCGATAAAATTTTAGAAGAGATACGGTATATAAATTACCAGACCTATAATTGCCGCAATTACTGCTGCAAAGGTTACGGCACCTGCAGAAACATCTTTGATAATCCCAATCTCTTTATGATAACCGGGATGAATAAAATCGGCTATTTTTTCTATGGCGCTGTTAAGACCTTCAACGGCTAAAACCAGAGCAATGGCAAGCAATTGAATACACCACTCGGTGCTGCTGATTTCAAAATAAAAACCCAAGATGCTTACCACCACCGCACAGAAAACCTGAACCTTTATACTGGCTTCTGTACGTAGCAAATAAAATGCTCCCTTAAAAGCATACTTAAATGCTTTAAGACGGTTGATGATAAACGGGTCTTTTTGATTCTGCATTAAGCCAGTGCGCTTAGAGCTGATTCATAATCAGGTTCCTGACCAATCTCAGGTACCTGCTCAGAGTAAATTACTTTATGTTCTTCATCTAACACAAGTATCACACGGCTGTGAAGTCCGGCAAATGCTCCATCTGCGATTAGCAAACCATAATCTTTACCAAAATCTGCTGTATTAAAATCTGAAAGTACCTGAACATTATCAAGCCCTTCAGCTCCGCAGAAACGTGCCTGAGCGAATGGAAGATCGCGGGAAATACAAAGAACAGCTGTATTTTCTAGCTTAGATGCCTCTTCATTGAACTTGCGTACTGAAGCAGCACAAACCCCGGTATCAACACTAGGGAAGATATTCATTACTACCTTTTTACCTTTAAAATCATCAAGGGTACTTTCCTGAAGATCTGTTCTTGATAGCTTAAAATCAGGCGCTTTTGTGCCATTTTGAGGAAGTTCGCCACTGGTGTGCGTAGGGTTCCCACCCAGAGTTATTTTTGCCATGTTTTAGGTTTTGTAAGCAGTAAAAGTAGGTATATAATGACTGAAAGACAATTAAAGCAATGCCAATTTCTTAAATCTAGTTTGGTAAAGATTAGTAATGCGTTTTGATTCTATCTAAAGCAAGATACCTTTAAATAAAATGCATTTGACAACGTGCTAAACAGAAAAGCCCCTGCAGAATGCAGGGGCTTTAAATCTCAAAAATACATTGGGATTGATTTGAAGATTACCCGATATCATTCAATAGAATGGATATACAATAATCTACCGACAATTAACGATCTATAGAACCTAAAACTTTTTGAGCAAAACCATTAGCAGCATCACGTTCAGACATTCCGCTGGCGATCATCGCGTGCATTTCTACTGCTCCGCAAAGGTTAGTGATTAATTCACCTACAACATCCATTTCTGTATTACCTACAGAGCGGTGTTCGGTAAAAGACTCCAGAACATCAATAGTGTGCTGTAAAGCTTCGGCACTGTTGTTTTTCTGTAAATGCTTAATTACTGGTAACTTCATCTACAAGATCTTTTAGGTTTTCAAATTTGTTGGTCTGTACCTGGTTTACAAAAGTTCCGTTTTTAAACGTAGCAAAAGTGGGTAGGTTATCTACTGTAGCCAGTTTTCTACTTTCCGGAAACTTTTCAGCATCAACCAGCAAAAACGCAGTGTTCTCGTTTTCTGAAGCCAACTTTTTAAATTTAGGCTTCATCACGCGGCAATTTCCGCACCAACTTGCCATATACTGTACTACGACAGTTTCATTAGAAGATACCCATTCTGCCAGGTTATCCTGTTCCAGTTGCTTTAACATAGTAACTTATTTTATGGGTTAATCGTAATTAGTTTGAAGCCAGGTAAGATGCTACACCGTCACGGTTTGCATTCATTGCCTGTTTACCTTCTTCCCAATTTGCAGGGCAAACTTCTCCATTTTTCTGAACGTGAGCATAAGCATCGATAAGACGCAAAAACTCATTTACATTACGACCTACCGGCATATGATTTACACCTTCGTGAAATACAGTTCCTTCTTCGTCGATAAGGTATGTAGCACGATAGGTTACATTGTCACCATCAACGGTAAGAATACCGGTTTCTTCATCGTAACGCTCGTTTGTAATATCTAAGATACCAAGGCGGTTTGCCAGGTTACGATTTGTATCTGCAAGAATAGGGTAGGTTACACCTTCAATACCACCATCGTCCTTAGCTGTATTTAACCAGGCAAAATGTACTTCTGGAGTATCACAAGAAGCTCCGATCACCATTGTATTGCGTTTTTCAAATTCAGCCATTGCTGCTTGAAATGCGTGTAACTCGGTTGGGCAAACAAAAGTGAAATCTTTGGGATACCAGAACAAAACAATCTTTTTGTTATTCTTTTTGGCTTCTTCTAAAACGTTAAGTTTAAAAGTGTCGCCCATTTCATTCATAGCATCTACTGCAAGATTTGGAAATTGTTTTCCTACTAATGTCATTGTTGTTTGTTTTAAAATTTTGAGCAAAGCTACCCAGCTAAATGGGTTAATAAAAACAACCAAAATGTGTAGATGTTATCAAACTATAGGCAAAACTTATAGGGGGATAATTTGAGAATAATGATTGTTAAATTGCTACTTAATTGCAGGAGATTACTCTTTATAGTCAATAAATGATTAATGCTTTTATCGTATTCGTAAGGCAGCATTCTAAAGGTTAAATTCGTTAAGAAAGGTTTAACATTTAAGAATGAATCATTCCGGGATACTATAAGGTTTTCGGAAGATTCTTCTGCCAGAAATCACTTGAAATTAAAAGTGAATTACTGCTTACCGGCTTCTGCTAACGAGCGAATTTTAATACTAAAAGCAGCAAAAATTAATGTCATAAATGGGCTGAGCCAGTTGAAGATTGCATATACAAAGTAATCGGCTACAGAAACACCTAGTACGCCACTTTGATAAGCTCCACAAGTATTATAGGGTACTAATACTGAAGTTACTGTACCGCTATCTTCTAAGGTACGACTTAAGTTTTCGGGAGCAAGACCTTTATCACGGAATGCTTTAGCATACATTTTTCCAGGAACTACGATAGCTAAATATTGATCACTTGCAGTGGCATTAAGACCTATACAGGTCGCAACAGTACTGGCAAATAGACCAAATACACTATCAAATAAACCAAGCATAAAGCGACTGATGCGTGAAAGTGCGCCAATTGCGTCCATAACTCCACCAAAAGTCATTGCGCAAATAATTAACCAGATTGTTCCCAGCATTCCAGCCATTCCGCTGGCGGCAAAAAGATCATTTAAATTTTCATTGGTGGTTTCTATGGCTACATCAACAGTGATGGCATTCATTATCCCCTTGTAACCACTTTCAAAATTAAGAATGTTACTACCACCCAGACCCGCAACAATGTCTGGTTGAAAAATTAGCGCAGCAATACCACCTAATAGGGTTCCGGCAAGTAGGGCAATTAGTGGTGGAGTTTTTTTGATAATAAGTGCAATTACCAAAACAGGTACAACAAATAACCACGGACTGATGTTAAAAGCTTCATCAATAGAAGCAAGCATGGCACTCGTATCCGCTGGTCCGCTTGTGTCAATATTTAATCCTATAATGACAAAAGCAATTATGGTAATAGTAATAGAGGGCACTGTGGTATATAACATATATTGAATATGCGTAAAAAGATCGGTACCAGCCATTGCAGGCGCAAGATTGGTAGTATCACTTAAAGGGGAAAGTTTATCTCCAAAATAGGCGCCAGAGAGTATAGCACCGGCAGTCATGCCTAATGAAATGCCAAGTGCGTTGGCAATACCGATAAGCGCAATACCTACCGTTGCAGAGGTCGTCCAACTACTTCCCGTGGCAACTGAAATTACAGCGCAAATCACCACACAGGCAGCCAAAAATATCGACGGACTCAAGATCTGCATGCCGTAATAAATCATCGTTGGTATAATGCCACTTATCAACCAGGTTCCCGCAAGTGCTCCGACGAGGAGTAGGATAAGGATTGCACCGGCGGTCGATTTTATATTTTGAGCCACCTCTTCAATCATCACTTCAAATGAAGTTTTATTAAAGTAACCCACAATGGCAGCCACTGCAGCACCCAGAAGGAGGATAAATTGATTGGAGCCACTAAGCGCATCATCACCAAAAACAAAAACATTGTAAGCCAACATGCCTATCAATGCAATAATTGGTATTAAAGCTTCAAAAATATTGAGTTCTCTATTTTCAACGATTTGCTCGTTGCGCTCATCGGTATCCTGATTTGTCATAATTATTAATATGGTTGCTACAAGTTTAACAATTAAGATTGAAATACTACTAGTGCAAGGCTTCTTTAGTTTTTAAAGATTCTTCATTATTTGAAAGAAAAATATCAAATGAAGTTGAATATTACTTTACCTATATGCCAAGAATCCAGTTATTCTCAATTTGCAGTAAATTCTGATAGTACTTGGCTTAAGATTACCAAACATTAAAAGTAAGTCTTCCCTCTATCATCTAAATTTTAATGTATTATCCACTCTTTTAACTAAAAATCTTTTAAAAGTTCATTTTTATACCAATACACAAATCGTTTTACTTAATATTTTATCCAAAAATTTTCAGGATTTACTCATTTTTATGATATTCTGATTATAAAAATATTATCGAAGATAATTATTAGCCATTCTGTAGTTTTTATTAGGAATTTAATAAAAAATTTAATTAAAGGCTAATAAATATTGCGGATTAATCTCTTTTTTATTCTCTGTTCTGCGAAAAGTATTAGGACATTGCCTGCAGTGTATTTGATTAAATCGTATAATTGCACTTGTAAAAACATAGCAAGCTAGTATTCTGCTAGTTAACCCCAAAGCACACTTATGAAGACGAAACTTTTAGTTCTGTTCTTAGTTCTTTTTATTGCAATTAGTCACGCCCAGGTTGGTATTGGGACGACTACACCTAAAAGTATTCTTGATATTTCAACTGCCGACCCTAATTCCCCGGAAGTTACTGATGGAATACTTATTCCAAGATTAAATGTTTTGCCTACTACAGACCCAGGAGAAGATCAAGATGGGATGTTGATCTATTTAACTACCGATGCCAGTGGATATTTTGAAGGATTTCATTACTGGGATAACAGTGTTCTTGACTGGATACCTATGAGAAATGAGTGGACACGAGCTGTTAATAGTGATGGAGAAGCCTATATTCGATCGAACATAGCATATGAAAATGGTTTTCAAATTAATTTTGGAGAGAATGGGGATTTTGGTATTGGAACAAACAATCCAATTGAGCATATAGAATTGCGGCGTGCCGGTGATAACGATATGCAATTTACTAGTGCGAATACAAATCCTCCTAACTTAATTTTTTATAATACTGGCGGAACCTTAGATTCTCCTGATTTGACCGCGGCCAATCAAGAAATAGGTTCTATGATTTTTAAAACACATGATGGTGTAGCTGTTCGAGAAATTGGCGGAATGCGTCTTTATATGGACGGTACTCCTAGTGCTGGAAGTACACCTTCTAAGTTTGTGATTAGTACTACAGCTTCTGGAACCACCAATCAGGCAGAAGTAGTTACTATAGATAGTGATGGAAATATGGGAATTGGTGTTCCTGACCCACAAGCTAAACTTGATGTAAATGGTAACTTGAGAATTTCAGATGGTAATCAGGGTAATGGAAAGATTTTAACTTCGGATTCAAATGGTTTTGCAAGTTGGCAAGCACCAGCGGCAGTAACACAAGGTGATGTTAAACATGGTTTTCAATCAGGAGATCATAATGGATGGTATTTATTAGATGGTAGAGCTATTTCAACTTTGTCTGCAAATGCTCAAGCCGCAGCGATAAGTCTTGGTTTTAGTAGTAACTTGCCAAATGCTACGAATCGCGTTTTAAAAGCAAATTCAGGAGTTGAAACACTTGGAGCGCAAGCAGGAAGTAACACTTTAACCTTAAATTCTAATAATATTCCTCAGTTATTAGGGACAACGAATTCAACGGGAGATCATAATCATGGCTTTAATGACACTAGAACAGAATTTGCTTCTGCTAGTGTGAGATCTGGTAATAATTATCCTAGTTTTCCATATGCCACCAATTATACTGATGATTCTGAATCAACTCAAAATTCTGGAAACCATAGTCATACTGTAACTATTGGTAATTCATCGCCAACATCATTAAATATAACTCCTTCGAGTATTGTAACCAATGTGTTTATCTATTTAGGATTATAGAAGTGAGTATATATGTGTTGAATTCTTATTAGTAGTTATAACAGGTATTTATCTAACAATTACCCGCATTCAATAAGTTTTATGGTTGACACGATATCGTTGTAGAAATTACATTTGAACATCACTTATCTAGGCAATTTTATATTCAAAACTGTGAAAATTATCCATCTGTGAGGGATGATAATCTAATCGATATCATTTTTATTAAAATTTCTACATCGACACATTTTTAGTGCACCTTTGTGATTTTAACATTGTTTTTTTTGAGAATTTGTCATTTTGATAGGGGAAAATGCTAAAGAATTACGGCTAGCTAAACTTTTAGCTACATTGTTTTTTTTATGTATTTTATCGATGAATTTGTAGTTTAATCGTTTTAGTAGTAGGTTTGTACTCGTAAAAACATAACGCTGAGCTTTTTAGAAGCTTTGGTCCCCAAACCAACCTTAGTATGAAAACCTTTAATCTCCTACCTCAGATATCCCTAATCGGGGATTATTTGAGACAAAGTAAAACTTACTCTTTAAAAGATTTACTTGTGAAACCGATTGTACCAAACAATCTTGCTTCTCCAAACTTTGCCAAGTTACATATTTGATTTTTAATTCGTTCTGAGTACTATGATTTGCTTTAGTCAATCAACCCGCTCATACAATTAAAAGTTTTTAGATGGATTAAAGTCCGCTAAAACCGGTTTTACTAGAATTTAGATTTCATTTTTTTCTCCGTCTTAATTCTAAAAAAAAACTTCTTCAGCATAATAAACTTTAACCCTGAAAACCAAATGATCCCATTCTACGTAGATAGGTGCGAACGTTTGAAACTAACGTATTAACTGTAAAAATCTAACTCAAAGATATTAATAGGAAATATGATTCTTTCATATCCTGAGACTTACACAACCCTAATCGCCAAATAATGAGAAAACAACTACTCATTTTATTTTTTACCGTATTTAACCTTTCGCTTTTAACCGCCCAGGTAGGTATAGGTACTACATCACCTAATCCCGCTGCTATTTTAGACATTCAATCAGACAGTACAGGTTTGTTAATACCGCGTCTCTCACTTACTGGTGCCGCTGATAACGCTACCATAGCTGCGCCTGTAAAAGGCTTAATTGTTTACAACACAGTAGAAAGTGGCAGTTTATCTGAAGGCTTTGTTTTTTATGATGGAACCGAATGGACAAATATTGGCTGGAAATTAAAAGGAAACGTTGCAGGTGCAGATAGTTTCCTTGGGACTTTAAATGATATGCCTCTTGTTTTTAAGGCAGAGAATAAAACGGTTGGATTTTTAAGACCTAATGGCTCCGTAGGACTTGGCCTTAATTCAACTGCAACTGCAATGAGTAGTTTTGCAATTGGAAACGCAGCAGAAACAAACGGTTCCAGAAGTTATGCAATAGGTTCTGGTGCGAGCACAAGTGCAGCAGATGCTTTTGCAATAGGAACTAATGCTTTAGCAGATCGTCAAAATACCTTAATTCTTAGTGGTGCAAATCAAAATGTTGGTATTGGCACAAGTGATCCATTAGCCAAATTTCATTTAAATGGAAGCTTACGTATAGAAGATGGAAATCAGGCTGCAGGAAAAGTACTAACCTCTGATGCATCTGGTAATGCAACCTGGCAAACGGTAGCTTCTTCAGGTACGGGTTCGGGATGGGCTCTTACTGGAAATACAATTACTGCTGGAAATTTTTTAGGAACTCTCAATTTCCAAGCGCTAGTTTTAAGAGTAAACAATACTCAGATAGGTAACTTTCATCCTAATGGTGGGGTAAGTTTTGGTTTAGGTGCATCATCAAATGTAAATCATGCTTTTGCCATTGGTCAGAATGCATCTGCAGGTAATACTAGTAATTATGCATTTGGTAAAAGTGCAAATGCTTCAGGGAGCAATGCTTATGCTATTGGAGAGGGAGCTATTTCTTCACAAAATAAGAGTTATGCAATAGGACAAAGTTCAACTGCTTCAGGAACAAGTTCGTATGCTTTTGGCGAATCATCGCAGGCAACTGCTACAAATTCGTATGCTATAGGAGCTGGTGCAAGATCTGGAGCATCTGGTGCTATTGCTTTGGGTAACGGAGCTAGTTCTACATCTAATAATACGCTAGCATTAGGGAATCAAAGTCAGGCTACAAATAACAATGCCACAGCTTTGGGTTATCAGGCGGCTTCAAATCATCAAAATGCTGTGGCCATTGGTCCGGCTACAACAGCAGTAGATAACAGCATTATATTAGGTAATACCATAAACACCTCAACAGATTCTTATTCCGCTACGAAGGTAGGAATTGGTACTTCAGCCCCTACAGCAAAACTTCAGGTGGATGGTACTTTGCGTTACGTAGATGGCAATCAATCTGCTGGTCGTGTACTTACTTCAGATGCTAACGGAAATGCAACCTGGCAAAATGTACAGGCTACAACTGCTTATGGCGATCGTTATATCAATTATGATATGACAGTAGGTAACAGTAGTTTGGTGAAAATACCTTTTAACGTGAATACCATTACACCCTATAGTGTAAATTATAGCGGTGGGGATGCAACACCATTGGTAAATGGTATATATAGAGTTACTTATAGCGTGAGTTTGACAAAAACAGGATCTTCTGGAGGGAATTCTACACCGGCTTCTGTTGTTGTGTATAATGGTGCTACAGCAGTATCTGGCAGTGCAGTTGAATTGGCTCCTACTTATTTAGGAATGCCTGCTACGGTATCAAAATCGGTTTTAGTACAGTATAACGGTAGCGGCAATATAAGCGTTTACATCAGCAAGGAAAATGGTAACCGGAATCTGCTTCTGCTTGAAAACTCTAATTTTAATATCGAATTGGTAAGAGCATTATAAAATAATGCAGATCATTTAAAGGTGTTAATCGTGTTGGAATTGGCGTATGCTTTAATTGTTTAACGTATTTATACATCGTACCTTTAGCCCTCAAATTTTGAACATAAAATTATGAGTACATACGACGTTGCAGTCATTGGCTCCGGCCCCGGAGGATATGTGGCTGCCATTCGCTGCGCACAACTTGGTCTTAAGACTGCAATTATCGAAAAATACGCCACAATGGGTGGGACCTGCCTTAACGTAGGTTGTATTCCTTCAAAGGCATTGCTCGACTCTTCGCATCATTATGAAGATGCTGTTAAACATTTTGAAGAACACGGAATTGAAATTTCTGGAGAGGTAAAAGTTAATCTTGAAAAAATGATGTCCCGTAAAGCTTCGGTAGTAGAACAAACTACCAAAGGGATTGAATTTTTGATGAGTAAAAATAAAATTGACACCTTTCAGGGAGTTGGTAGTTTTAAAGATAAAACCCACATTCATATCACCGTTGCCGAAGGTGATGATGTGGAAATCGAAGCAAAACATACCATTATCGCTACGGGAAGTAAACCTTCAACCCTGCCTTTTATCGAGTTAGATAAAGAGCGTATCATAACTTCGACAGAAGCTTTAAAACTTACTGAAATACCTAAACACCTTATCGTTATTGGTGGTGGTGTAATCGGTCTTGAGTTAGGCCAGGTTTACAAGCGTCTTGGTGCTGAAGTAAGCGTTGTAGAATATATGGATCGTATTATTCCTACGATGGACGGTGCGCAAAGTAAAGAGCTTACAAAGGTTCTGAAAAAGCAGGGTGTGAAATTCTACCTTTCTCACAAGGTAAATGGTGTAACTCGCAATGGAGACGAAGTTGTGGTTACTGCAACCGATAAAAAAGATGCTGAAGTAGAATTCAAAGGAGATTATGTTTTAGTTTCTGTGGGGCGTAAACCCTACACAGACGGACTCAACCTGAAAGCAGCTGGTTTAAAAACCGATGATCGAGGCAGAATTGCTGTAGATAAGCATTTGCAAACCGAAGTTTCAAACATTTATGCCATAGGTGATGTAGTTCGTGGCGCTATGCTTGCGCACAAAGCTGAAGAGGAAGGTGTTTTTGTAGCTGAAACGATTGCTGGGCAAAAGCCACATATTGATTATAACCTGATCCCGGGCGTTGTTTATACCTGGCCAGAAGTTGCTTCTGTTGGTAAAACTGAAGAACAACTGAAAGAAGATGGTGTTGAGTTTAAAACGGGTCAATTTCCTATGCGTGCTTTAGGTCGTTCAAGAGCTTCTGGAGATATCGACGGATTCGTAAAAATTCTTGCCGATAAGAAGACTGATGAGGTTCTAGGTGTTCATATGGTAGGAGCTCGCGTTGCCGATTTAATAGCTGAGGCTGTTACCGCAATGGAGTTTAGAGCAAGTGCAGAAGATATATCTCGTATGTCTCATGCGCATCCTACTTATGCAGAAGCAGTTAAGGAGGCGGCACTTGCTGCTACAGAAGATCGAGCTTTACACGTTTAAGCTTCTTTAAATAATTTTATAAAAGTCCTTATTCAGCCTTGAATAAGGACTTTTTTTATGAACTTCATTTATCAAAAAAAAGTGCTTTTGATTTGAATTTTTAGAGTGCTGCTTTTCCAACAACAGATTTATGGCAAAACTTTCCCATTACGCATATGATACCACAAATAAGCCTGTAAAGCAGAAAGATTTAGTCGGTCTTTTGAATTCAGATTGGCTTAAAATGGAGGGAGGATCCAATGGTTATTTATTTTCCCAAACTACGCTGAATCATTATCTTGATTTAGAACATCGTTTAGGTGAAAAAGTATTGACCAATGAAGATGAAAGTTTACATCAAAAATCTACAGGTGAACGAAAAAAGCTATTACTCGACTATATATTGAAACAAAAACCTGATTTTCTAATTTTAGATCATCCATTTGATGGTTTGGATATGGAATTTGTAGCCTTCCTAAAGGAGGAATTGAAACAGTTGTCTGAAAAAACAGTTATTGTTCAATTTTATACGAGAAGTATAGATGTGATGCCTTTTTGTGAAAATACACTCGAGTTTAAAAACGGAATATTTAAAAAGGCGGGTAAGTTGGTTCTTGAAGAAGTTCTGATAACAGATGATCAGGAATATATGATTCCACAGGCATTGTATACCCATTATGACTTACCAGATATTCTGATTGATTTTAGAGATGTGTCGGTGTCTTTTGGAGAAAATACAGTGCTTCAGCATATATCCTGGCAGGTGAAAAAAGGAGAATCCTGGCAACTTTTGGGAGCAAATGGCACCGGTAAAACGACACTACTTTCTATGATAACGGGTGATAGTGTAAAAGGTTATGGTAAAGAGCTTTACATTTTTGGATCTAAGAAAGGGAGTGGTGAAAGCGTTTGGGAAATCAAAAAGAAAATTGGTTATGTAACGCCTATGCTTACCGAGCATTTTGACGGGATGCATTCCGTTTCAGATATGGTTGTAGGTGGTTTATACGATAGCGTTGGGTTGTATAAGCGACCGACTACCCTTGAACGAAGTATTGCGGAAGAATGGATTAAACTCATTGGTCTCACTTCGAAATCATCTGTTCGTTATCGTGACTTAAGTGAAGTAGATAAGCGCCTGGCTCTAATTGCCCGAGCTATGATCAAAAATCCGCCGTTGCTTATTTTAGACGAACCTATGCTCTCTTTGGGAGATCAGGATGCTTTATTAGTTGTGAATTTAATTAATATGTTAATTAGCAAAACTGATACATCCATTTTATATGTATCCCATCGAGAGGAAGAAGGACTTGAAATTAGGCACAAATTTAAACTTGTAAAAATGCCCGAAGGTTCAAGAGGATATATTAAAATTTAATTCTTGAGGAATTTTTTATCGACAAAACACAAAAGAGTTTGTTAAAAGCATCGATAAATCGATAAAGTGCTTGTTTTTATGGATTAAATGTTTAATTTTGATATACCCAACTTAAATAATAGCAATGGCAGTAGCTGAGCTTAGAAAATCTTTTCAAACCCTTGTAGGTTCTAATGAGCTTGTTTTTCAATGGCTTAACAATAGTCCCTATGCCGGTCTGGTATATCTACGATTAGAAAATCCTGCAGACTTATATATTTCTCAAAGTCTTTTCAAATTACTGCACTATGATACGGTAACTGATGAAGAGATTCCTCATTTATGGAATAAAGTTCTGGGTGTTCCCGGCAAGCATACTCTTAATGGTATTATTAATGCGATCAAAAACGGAGAAAAACTTAAAAAGAGCTATATATTCTCTTTTGCTCGAATTGATAACAGACCGTTAGTCCTAAAAGCTAAAGTTTTTATTGTAGATAATGGTACTCAGCCAGATAATCTAATAATTAAATTTTCCAGAAAATATAGCAAATCTGCTCAGATTGACCTGTACGAAAGCAAGATAAAAAGATTACGGGCTTTCTCAGAAATCTACGAAGAAACCAATGAGATTGCTAAAGTTGGAGGCTGGGAAGTTGATCTTTTAAATGAAAAAGTTACTTGGACACCCTATATACATAAAATACACGAGGTTCCTGCAGATTTTAAGCCGGATATGAACTCTGGCATTAATTTCTACAAAGAAGGTTGGAGTCGGGATAAAATACAGGCTTGTTTTAAGAATGCTGTTGAAAAAGGGGAATCTTACGATGATGAGTTTATCATTATTGCTGCAGACGGCACTGAGAAATGGGTGCGTAGTGTTGCAAAATCTGAAATGAAGAATGGAAAATGCCTACGTGTTTACGGGGCTTTTCAGGATATAACTGAAGCTAAACAGCAAGAGCTTGCAATGCAGAAGGCCGAGCATCGATTTGAAGAAATCTTCAACAACTCGGCTATAGGTATTGTTCTGGTTAAAAACGGAGCAGATTTGGTGATGGTCAACAAAGCTGCTTTAAACATCTTTGGTTTACAAAACCTATCTGAAGAAGAAGTTCTTAAATACACCTTTGCAGATGTTATTAAACCAGATTATTTGCAGGAAGCTCAGGAAAAGCGCAGTGCATTAATTGCAGGAAAAATTCAAAGTTATAAACTCGAAGTAGAATGCTTTCACTCTTCTGGAAGAGTGATCTGGTGTAGTATGTCTTCATCTATTTTTAAAGATGGGATAACCGATCAGGACCTTATCATCACTCAGGTAGAAGATATTACGCAACAGAAAAAGTTAGAGATTTTAGCTCAGAAGAGCGCAGCACGTTTCAAAAGGGTGTTTGAAAATTCGCCTAACGGAATGGCGGTGGTTGACCTTCACGGGGATTGGGTTTTGGTAAATAAAAACCTGGCTACAATGGTGGGTTATACCAGAGAGGAATTGCTCGAACTCAGTCTTGCAGAAATTACCCACGAAGATGACCGCGCTAATGACGTGGCATTGTTTTCCGATATCTTAAATAAAAAGATTGATTCGTATCAAATTGAAAAGCGCTACGTTCATAAAGACGGGAGATTAGTACATTGTTTCCTTACGGTTTCGGCTCTATACGATGAGAATGGTCATATAAGTTCTTTAATTGGTCAGGTCGTAGATATGACTGAAACTATTCAGTCTAAGAAAGATCTGCAAAAGAGTTTAAAAGATCTTGAGGTATTGCTCGAAGCTACCCGTGACGTAATCATTATTGAAACCGATTTAGAGCACCGAATTACCAAATTTAATAAGGGTGCAGAAAACCTGTTAGGTTATAAATCGGAGGAGGTTTTAGGTGTTGTTGCACCTACATTATTCCACTCTGAAGCCGAGTTAAAGCGTTTTAATAACTCCTTATCCAAAGAACACAATGTGTCTTTTGGAAATCAGGATGACACTCTGGCTTTTGCCTTTAATAATCGCGCTCAAAATCATTCAGAATGGGAGTTTAAACGTAAAGATGGTTCAACGTTTATAGGTCAGCTAATTCCAAGTGCTGTATATGATGAAAATGGAAATCTTAAAAGTTATTTAGCTGTAGCAACAGATATAACCAACCTTAAAGAAATGGAAGAGTCTTTAAGGAGGGCAAAGTTAAAAGCAGAAGCTGCAAGTCAATCCAAATCTGAATTTTTGGCGAATATGAGTCACGAAATTCGCACACCGCTTAATGGTGTTATTGGCTTTACAGATTTGTTGCTCAAAACATCACTCAATGATAACCAGATGCAATATGCTGAGACTGCATTTTCATCTGCGGTTTCCTTACTTGATTTAATCAATGATATTCTTGATTTTTCTAAAATTGAAGCTGGTAAATTAGAACTAAGTTTAGAGCGTGTAGATATTGTAGATGTGTGTGGGCGTAGCGTTGAGATGATTAAACAATCTGCCCATAAAAAAGGTCTTGAAGTATTATTGAACCTACCAAATGACTTTGAGAATTATGTACAGGCAGATGGTTTACGATTACGTCAAATTCTTATCAATCTAATAAGTAATGCTGTAAAATTTACCCATAAAGGGGAGATAGAGCTTAAAGTAAGACAACTTGGTCGTGTATCCAAATCTGGAAAAATGCGATATGAATTCTCACTACGGGATAACGGTATTGGGATTGCGCCACAAAATTTAAAGAAAATCTTTAGAGCTTTTGACCAGGAAGATTCTTCAACCACTCGTAAATATGGAGGGACAGGTCTTGGGCTAACCATTAGCAACAAATTGCTTGGTTTAATGAAGAGTAACTTAAAAGTAGAAAGTGAACTTGGTGAAGGAACTACTTTTTCTTTTGTAGTAGATTTCAATTCAGTAGATAAAGATAAAATCAGACCTGCTGTAAAACGTAGCTTAAAGCGAGTATTAGTTGTAGATGATAATAAAAATAATCGCACGATTCTTGAAGAAATGCTTAAGGATCGTGATATCGAGACCACATTAGTTTCAAATGGTATCGATGCAATTGAAATTTTAGAACGCGATTCTAACTTTGATTTAGCAATTGTAGATTATCATATGCCTTATTTAAACGGGTTAGATCTAATAACACATTTAAGACACGAATTAAAAATAAGTCGCAATCAGCTTGCTATTGTAATGATGCATAGTTCTGGTCATGATCAGGAGATTTCAGATAAAGGCAAAGACCTGGTTATAGATCTTAAACTTGTAAAACCGGTATTAAGAGAGCAATTATTAGAATATCTGGGATCATTTGAAAAACCTTTTGAAATTGTAAATCCGAAACCAGAAGTTGAAGAATCAGTAGATTTTTACAATATGGACCTGACTATTTTATTTGCAGAGGACAATCCTGTAAATAAATTTTTGACCAGGACTATTCTAAATAAAGTTGTTCCTACTGCTAAAATTATAGAAGCGTCAGACGGAGAAGAAGCTGTAGAAGCTTTTAAACTAAATAACCCAGATCTTATTCTTATGGATATTCAAATGCCCATAATGAGTGGTTATGAAGCTACTGCTGAAATTCGTAAACTAGAAAATGGCACGAGTAGGGTGCCTATCATTGCGCTTACCGCCAGAGCAATTAAAGGTGAACGTGAACGCTGTATTGCTCAGGATATGGATGATTATCTGGCAAAACCTGTAGTTCTTGAAGATTTAAAAACTTGTTTAGCCAAGGCAATTAAGCTTAAAACATTAATTAAATAATCCATTTTTTTAATAACCCGTAGTTTAACCAAATTAAGAATAACTTGAATATCCCTATAAAACATATTCTTTTTGTAGATGCAGATCGCGAAGCGCATACTAGTTTCAATTCATATTTTGACACTAAAGAAATTATGGTGCATAATTTTAATACGGCCATGGGAGCGATTCACTACATCAAAGAGAGTCAACCGGCAGATATTCTTATTATTGATGAGCATATAAAGCCAATGGGAGCTGAGCAGACTCTTAACTATTTGATAGACGAACTGCATTTTAAAAGTAAAGTTTTTGTCTGCTCAGAATCAAAAGAACAATTTGAAACAGATTGTGGCGTTTATGAAGTGCTGAAAAAACCTTTAAGCGAGGATGAGTTTAAAAAGGTTGCTAATGTATTAGGAAGAGTTGAAAGAGATTGTAGCGATTTATATTCCTTAGATTATTTGAAAGAATTATCAGGCGGAGATAAGATGTTTATCGCACAAAGTATTCGATTATTTGTAAATACAGTAGGCCCCCGTATTGCTGAGATTATAGAGTTGTTACATTCAAAGAATTATAAGGAGATTTCTGAAGTAGCTCATAATATTAAGCCCTCTTTTGAGATGATATTAAATAAACGAGGATCCCAACTTTGTGATTTTTTGGCACATCACGCAAAGCCAAATGAATTTGAATATTATGTGTTAGATTTAAAGGAAGAGTATGAGCTTTTAGAAAAGCAGTTGCATCACGATTTTGCTCACGAAGAAAACTGGTAATGAAAAAGAAAATAATGGTTATTGAAGATAATCCAATGGTAGTTAAATCTCTTGAGTTTAAACTTAAGAAAGATGGTTATGACGTTGTGATTGCTGAAGACGGAAGAACAGCCATGAAATTCTTAGCTGAGACTACTTACGATTTAATATTGACCGATCTTATGCTGCCATTTGTTTCAGGTAATGAGATAATTGAATTTTTAAAAAATGAATATCCTACTATTCCCATTATTGTACTTTCTACTTCTACTCAGGAAGATATAATTACAGAAGCATTTACTATGGGGGTAGATGATTTTATAACAAAACCTTTTAGTCCTAATGAACTTTCATTGCGTGTTAAAAGAACATTGTCTAAAACCATAAATTAATCACATTTAAAGCGACTATTTGAAAATAACTTAACCTACAACCTGGCTTCCCCAAGTCATAAAAAATATTACCATGTCAATCGAGTCTTTACAAGGCTTAGAGAACTGGCCTTTTATTTTAAAGGTTAATCTCGTTCTTAGCCTCTTCTTTTTAGTTCTAACATTGCTTTTCATAGCGCTTATCGTTTTTCTACGTATTCGTAAGAATCGCAAGGAAGCTTATCGGGCAAATTTTGAAATAGCGCTTATTGATTTTTTTAATCATTATTTGTTTGACGAAGATTTTCAAAGAGATTATGAGTTAGGTGATTTTAAGTTTAACTATCTTAAGACATCATACGATTATAAAATTGCCATCAAGCAGGTTTTGATATTTGATGAAAACTTGAAAGGGGAATCATCAGATGCAATCAAAGAACTTTTTTATGGTCTGGGGTTGTTTAATTTTCTACTTAATGATTTAAAACGTAATGCCTGGTATAAGCAAGCACGTGCTTTATATGCGTTTTCTAAATTAGGAATACGGGTGCCAGATCATCTGGTTGAACCATTACTACGAGCTAAGAAACCTGAGTTACGTCAACAGGCAATGCTTTATTCTTTAAATACTTCAAAAGAAAATCCATTAGGATTTTTAGATATACTTGATAATGAATTGAGCCTTTGGCAACAGGTTTTTATAGAAAATAGCTTAATTAACTTTGATCTTGAAGTGCCAGATTTTGGAAGATGGTTAAACCACGATAAAAGTAGCGTGGTTATTTTCTGTATAAAAATGGTGGTGAGTTTCAATCAATTTCAAAATATTCCACATCTTATAGATGTCTTAGATCATCCGGATGCTGCCGTACGTGCTCAGGCAATCAATTCTTTGAAACTAATGGATGTTTCAGATTCTTTACAATTGATGACTGCAAATTTCCCTTATGAAAGCCCAACAAATAAGAGAGCGATTCTTTATGCTATAGATAAAATAGGTACAGCCAAAGATTTGAGAACACTGGTAAGTCATATTTCAAAGGAAGAAGAGAATCTGCAGATAGATTATTATAAAATTGCTTCTAAATTTGATAATGGTATTCCTGTACATCGCCTTATCAAACCTGAAACGATTAAACAGGACTGGCCTGAATTTCAGTCTTATGCCCAGCGTATGCTTCAGGGAGCATAGATTATAGTCTTGCGTAAATCGGCATTTCTGGTTTTAAATAAATACTTTCAGATAATAAATAAGGCTTTACTTCAGCTAAATGCGCAAGCAACTGTCTTTATTTAGTTGAAGTTCTTTATCTTTCTTCAAAAAAAGAAAACTTGAACATCACAGTTGCCGATATCATAAATGTTTTAAGTGTTCTGTTTTTAGTTTACGGACTTGTTATCATTTCCGGATATATTTTTTCGGCCTTCTTTTCGATCATAGAAATCAGAGATTATAAGCGGAAAAATAACTTTCAGGATGAAGTCGTTCTCCTGCAATCAGCAAACCTGCCATCTATCTCCGTTCTGGCTCCTGCCTATAATGAAGAGGCTAATGTGGTTGAAAATATTCGATCACTTCTAACGCTTAATTATCCCACTTTTGAAATAGTAATTATAAACGATGGCAGTAAAGATCAATCCTTGCAAAAAATGATTGATACTTTTCAACTTGAGCGTGAAGAACCGGTACATTATAATCACATAGCAACACAGAAAGTACGAGGTATTTATAAATCTCAAATTAAAGCTTACAAAAACCTTAGGGTAATTGATAAAGAAAATGGCGGTAAAGCTGATGCATTAAATACTGGTATCAATTGTTGCAACCACGATCTTATTTGCTGCATAGATGTAGATTGTATTCTCGAACGTAACGCGCTGCTGAAACTAATTAGACCATTTTTAAATGATGATAAAAAAGTTATAGCTAGCGGAGGTATCATACGCGTGGCTAATAATTGTATCATTGAAGACGGTCGAATACTTGAAGTGCGATTGCCATCAACATTTATTGCAAGAGCTCAGATTTTAGAATATTTCAGAGCATTTTTAATGGGACGTATGGCGTGGTCGCGTGTAGATGGTTTATTACTCATCTCTGGTGCGTTTGGAATGTTTGACAAGAAAACGGTTATAGAAGCAGGTGGTTATGATCATACAACAGTCGGCGAAGATATGGAGTTGCTTGTACGTATGAGACGTATAATGCGGGAACGTAATATTCCATATACTGTTGGGTTTGTGCCAGACCCACTTTGCTGGACAGAGGTACCCGAGAACAGACAAATATTAATGCGCCAGCGTAACCGTTGGGCTCGCGGTACTGTCGAGACTTTAATGAAACATAAAAAGATGCTTTTCAATCCTAGATATGGAGTTTTGGGTCTTTTAAGTACACCCTATTGGATGTTTTTTGAATGGCTGGCTCCCATTTTTGAATTTATAGGAATACTGTTTTTTGTGGTGTTGATTCTTTTTGGTCACGTAAACCTTCAGGTGTTTTCGATATTTTTTCTGGTTGTTTATTCGTTTTCAGTATTGTTTTCTATAACGGCTATATATTTTGAAGAATATTCTTTTCAGCAATACAAAAAGCCTAAATATATGTTTCAGCTGCTTCGCACTGCGTTATTAGAGCCCTTAATTTATCATCCTGTAGTAATGTGGGCTGCCGTTAAAGGAAACATAGATTTAATACGAGGCAAAAAATCCTGGGGCCAGATGACCCGAACGGGATTAGGAAATGCCACAAAGAAATAAATGAGTTAAAAGCCCCGAAATTATGAGATGGATAGTCTTATTTGTATTATGTGCCATTTTTAGCTTTGACCGTGCAATGGCACAAGATCAACAACCGGGCCCAGATGAACTTTACAGTCAGGCTCGTATAGCTGCTTTTGAAAATAAAGATTATACGGAAGCGATTCGATTGCTAAAGGCAGGTTTAGCTCAGGCTCCAGATTATCTGGAGATGCGTGTGTTTTTAGGTAGAGTTTATACGTTTTCAGATTCATTAACTTTAGCGCGTGCTGCCTTTCAGGGAGTTTTACTGAAAGAAGCAGGGCACGAAGAGGCGAGTTTGGGCTATGCAAACCTTGAATATTGGAATAATAATGCACAGGAGGCTTTAAAACTGGTTAATTCGGGTTTAGAACTTCATCCTGAATCACAACCATTAAATATTCTTAAAGCAAAAATTTTATACCAGCAGAAAGAGCCACAGGAAGCGTCCTCCATTTTAGATTATGTTCTTGACGTGAATCCCGGTAACAGTGAAGCCCGAAGCTTGCAACAAAGCCAGAATAGCCTAAGTTCTAAAAACGCAATTGGGGTATCTTATGAATATGTATACTTTGATAAACGATTTGATGATCCCTGGCATATTGCGTTCGTTGATTATAGCAGACAAACAAAGGCTGGCCTTTTTACTGCACGTTTAAATTATGCAAACCGTTTTAATACGAATGCGATTCAGGGGGAAGTAGAAGCATATCCACGAATTTCAGATCGTTTCTATGGGTTTGTAAATTTGGGTTTTTCTAATGATTCTGGAGTTTTTCCTCGGTTAAGAGGAGGGTTAAGTTTGTACGCCAACCTGCCTAAAGCATATGAGCTTGAAGGTGGGATCCGCTACCTGGTTTTTGAAGAGGATCAATTGATTTATACTTTAGGCGCAGGGAAATATCTTGGTAATTTCTGGTTTAATATGCGTGGGTACTTAATCCCTAATAATTCTGAAATTACAGGATCTTTAGTACTGACCACACGATATTATTTGGGTGGGAGAGATAACTACCTGGGCTTTAGATTGGGAACGGGCTTATCTCCAGATAATAGCGCAAACAGTATTTTATTTGATGGAGCAACTCCTACACGTTTGAAATCAAATAACATAGCGGCTTTTTGGCGTACCCCAATTGCTAAATTACTGGTCTTAAACCTCGAAGCTGGTCTTGAAGATCAACAATTTAACACAGATGAGCGCGGACTACAATTTAATGCTCTATTTGGTCTCATCAAGCGATTTTAAAGGCTTGCAGAAAACCACAATTTGATCAAAGTTACTTGCAACAAAAGCAATACAGTACATTTAACTTGTAAAACAACGAAAAAAACAGTAGTACACAGATACTGTATGTTGAGTATCGGTATTTCAGATTATTTTTAAAACGTCTGAATATCTTGCAACCCCAACTGGTCATTCATTCTTAAATAAATATATACGCAATGAATGCTCGAATTTTAGTTGTTGAAGATAATCCACAAGTTGCGGAGTCTCTTTATTATTTGCTTGTTAAAGAAGGATATGAGGTGACAACCTGCTTTGATGGTTTATCAGCATTAAATCAGATGGAACGTGAAGATTATGATCTGGTAGTTACCGATTTATTGATTCCGTTTGTTTCTGGATTAAATCTTATTAAGCATATACGCTTGCACAAGCCATTTTTACCTGTAATTGTAATTTCTTCTGTATTAGAAAATAAGATTATAGATCACATTCAGCTGCTTGGTGTTCGTGATTACATGCAAAAACCTCTGAACGCACAGGCACTTTGTTCTGATATCAAAAAGCATTTGTTAGCAGCATAGAATTACAGCAAACTGTAAAGTATTGCATTAAAAAACAACCTGCACTTAAGGTTATAAAATCATAACAGATTGTTAGCTAATTTTTTTTATCGCTCAATTGATGTAACTTTACATCTTATGAAGCAAAGGTTATTTCAGATATTCACTGTTATGATGGCTGTTGTCGTGATGTTCTCGACGATGTCGTTTAATGTGAATATGCACTATTGTGGAGATAGCCTTATCGATTATTCGCTTACAAAGACTGCAAAATCTTGTGGAATGGACATCCAGAAACAAGGTGATTGTGATACAAGCATTAATCGTAAATCATGCTGTTCTGATAAGTCTATGTCAGCCAAAGGTCATGATGATTTAAAGCCAGCTGTTCACAATCTTGATTTAGATCAGCAATTATTCATTACTTCTTTTGTTTATGCTTTCACTTTTCTTTTTGAAGATCAGAAAGCAGATACCAACGCCTTTGAGGCATATTCGCCACCACCGCTTATACGAGACGTACAAACGCTCGATCAGGTTTTTCGTATTTGATACTTTATTGAATTAAAGTCTTTTTGACTTTTAGTTTCCGCTTGCGCGAAAATTTCCTGCATTTATCTCAATGTGCAGAATTCAATCTTAGTAATCAATACCACGATTTATGCTCAACAAAAGCATCAAATTTTTTATCGATAATAAGCTAGTTGCCTTTCTCCTTTTAGCCCTTTTTGTGGGTTGGGGTATAGCTACAGCTCCTTTTGATTGGGATAACGGGCTTATCCCACGAGATCCTGTTGCGGTAGATGCAATACCTGATATTGGAGAAAATCAACAAATAGTATTTACAGCCTGGGCTGGCAGATCTCCACAGGATATTGAAGATCAAATAAGTTACCCGCTTACAACTGCTCTCCTGGGAATTCCCGGAGTAAAGACCATTCGCTCTTCATCGATGTTTGGTATATCAAGTATCTACCTCATTTTTGAGGAGGATGTCGAATTTTACTGGAGCCGTAGCCGTATTCTTGAAAAGCTTAATTCACTTCCTTCAAATTTACTTCCCGAAGGGGTAAACCCAAGTTTGGGACCAGATGCCACGGGTCTGGGTCAAATCTTCTGGTACACGCTCGAGGGACGTAATCCTCAGGGTCAAGTCACCGGTGGATGGGATTTGCAGGAATTACGAAGTATTCAGGATTATTACGTAAAATACGGTCTGGCCTCGGCAGGAGGAGTTTCTGAAGTTGCGTCAATTGGCGGCTATGTACAGGAGTATCAAATCGATGTAAATCCTGAACTCTTAAGACAATACAACATTGGCCTCGATGCTTTGGTAAAAGCTGTTAAAGAGAGCAATAAAGAGATAGGTGCTCAGACATTAGAAATAAATAAAGCAGAATATCTGGTGCGAGGTCTGGGTTATGTGAAAGAAGTGAGTGACCTGGAAAATGCTGTAGTTACTTCTTCAGATTTTACGGCAATTCGTGTAAAGGATATTGCAACTGTTTCATTAGGACCTGCACCACGCCGAGGAATTTTAGATAAAGAGGGTGCTGAGGTTGTGGGCGGTGTGGTAGTTGCCCGTTATGGAGCAAACCCCCTTGAGGTCATTACCAACGTAAAGGAAAAAATTGCTGAAATAAGTGGGGGATTACCTTCAAAAACTTTGGCAGACGGGAGTAAATCTCAACTTACGATCGTTCCTTTTTATGATCGAACCTTATTGATAGAGGAAACTTTGGGTACTCTTGATGAAGCCCTTACTATGGAAATTCTCATTACCATGTTGGTAATTGTGATTATGGTATTTAATCTTAGGGCTTCGGTTTTGATTTCGGGATTACTCCCTGTCGCGGTGCTTATGGTATTTATAGCGATGAAAATTTTTGCTGTAGATGCCAATATTGTAGCGCTGTCGGGAATAGCAATTGCGATTGGTACTATGGTAGATGTGGGAGTCATCCTAACTGAAAATATGATCAGGCATTTAGATGAACAGAAAGCTCTGCCACAAAAAATTACTGTAGATAAACTCATTTATAATGCAACAGCAGAAGTTTCTGGCGCAATTGTAACCGCGGTATTAACTACCATCATCAGCTTCATTCCGGTTTTTACAATGATTGGAGCAGAAGGAAAACTCTTTAGACCGCTTGCTTTTACTAAAACAATTGCACTTTCAGCATCTTTAATAATCGCTTTGTTCCTGATTCCTCCATTTGCAGCTTTGATATTTAGAAAAAGGCAAATGCGGAGTTCCTTTTTAAATGTGTTTCAGGCCTTATTAATTCTGTTAGGGATCGTCGCAATTGTAATGGGATATTGGCTGGGGCTTGTATTAATTGCCTTTGGAGCATTATACTTTCTGCGCAAAGCGAAAAAACTACCGAATACTGGTTTGCCGCAAGCGGAAGGTATTGTAGTAATCATTACAATTGTTTGTTTGCTGGCAACTTATTGGCGTCCGTTAGGATTTGACCGAAGCATTTTTATCAACCTGATCTTTGTGGCTATATTATGTGCGGTATTCTTTGGAGCGTTCTGGTTGTTACGTCATTATTATGAGCGTATTCTGCGTTGGGCTCTGGCAAATCGATTACTGTTTTTAAGTATTCCGCTTACACTACTTATTTGCGGCGGTTTTATTCTTTCAAATACGGGAAAAGAATTTATGCCTGCTTTAAATGAAGGCACATTTTTATTAATGCCAACTTCACTTCCACACGTTGGGGTAGAAGAAAATAAGCGGGTATTGCAGCAACTCGATATGGCCGTGGCTAGTATACCTGAAATAGAAACGGTTGTGGGCAAATCGGGTCGAACAGAATCTGCGTTAGATCCTGCACCACTTTCTATGTATGAGAATATCATACAATATAAACCCGAATTTATGCACAATTCATCAGGAAAGCGTCAGCGCTTTAAAGTTGATGAAGATGGGTTTTTTGTAATGAAAAACGGAAAGCAGGCTTATAATCCTAATTCTACTCAAACTGAAAAATCAGAGACTGAAGATTTTCCAGTTAAAGCCGAGCAATTAATTGAAGATAAAGATGGTGACTATTATCGCAACTGGCGACCTCAAATTAAAAGTCCAGACGACATTTGGGATGAAATTGCACGGGTAACCAAACTTCCGGGAGTTACTTCTGCCCCCAAATTACAACCCA
>CAXPQP010000004.1:0-2131 GCA_964219495.1 Leeuwenhoekiella sp.
GCCCAGGTCCGGCAGTATATGCAATTCCAGTTAACTCATGTAATTGAACGCCGCTAACCTTGAGCGCATCTTTAATAAGCGGTATTGTTTTTAGAATATGGTCTCTTGAGGCAAGCTCTGGTACAACACCCCCATATTCCTCATGCAGCTTAACTTGAGAAAACAGTTTGTGAGATATAAGACCGTCTTCACTGGTGTAGATTCCAATACCAGTTTCATCACAAGAAGATTCAATCCCCAGAGTTACCAGATTTTTTCTAGCCACCTACCGTCTCACCCAAGTAAACTTTTTTCACTTCTTCGTTTGCCAAAATTTCAGCCTTCCCACCTTGAGCAATAATCTTTCCGGCACTTAAAACATAGGAATGGTTACACGTATCAAGCATCTCTCTGTAGTTATGATCCGTAATTAATATACCAATACCCTTATCTCTTAATTGATAAATAATTTCCTGAATATCACCAACTGAAATTGGATCAATTCCTGCAAATGGCTCATCAAGAAGAATGAACTTTGGATCCATTGCTAAAGCCCTTGCGATTTCTACACGTCTTCTTTCACCCCCAGAAAGGGTAATACCCATAATATGTCTCACATGCTCAACCTTAAATTCTGACAACAGCTCTTCTAATCGCCCAGGTCTTTCTTTAGAAGAAATAGATTTGTTCATTTCCAGAACAGCCATGATATTATCTTCAACACTTAGTTTGCGAAAAATTGACGGCTCTTGTGGTAAGTATCCAAGCCCAAGATTAGCGCGTTTATGCATCGGTAAATGACCAATACTTTTATTATCTAAATTTACCTCACCACGACTGGACCTAACAAGACCACAGGTAATATAAAAGCAGGTAGTCTTTCCAGCGCCATTAGGACCCAACAGGCCAACAATTTCTCCACCCTTAACCGAAAATGAAACATCATTGACAACTTCACGTCTTGCATATTTTTTGTATAGATTTTTTACTTCTAACTGGTGACCCATCATTCGATTTAAATGCCTTAATATTGGAAAACTATCTTACCCTAAATGTACTCAATATGCATCGAGCTATAGAGTTCTCTGACGCCATCTTCTGTTATAACTCTTAGCGCACCTTGATGATTAATTCCATCAATCACTCCATGAAACTCCTGATTAGATTCCTTCGATTTAATTTTTACCCCTTTCAGCATATCGTAGGATTCCCAATGATTTAAGAGGTTAGAAAGACCATTCGTTTCAAAATCCTCTGACATTTTTAATATATTGTTTATTATTGATGTAGTTATTTGCTGAAAATTAGGAAGTTGTTTTACAACTCTGGATAGATCTGTCCATGGTGCATCGATTTCAAGCTTATCCATTAACTTGAAGTTCACACCAACTCCAATTAAAACATATTGCTTATTATCATAAAAGCTATTTTCCATCAAAATACCAGCCAACTTTTTATCACCAAAATAAATATCATTAGGCCATTTAATTTTGAAGCCAAATAAACGGCATTCTGCCTCTAAAGCTTTAATTATTGCCAATCCAACAACCAAGCTAAGTCCACTGATATTCGTATCTTCAGTAAAACTTTTTCGTATTGAGAAAATAATACTACCATCTTTTTGAGCGATCCACTCTCGGCCATACTGACCTTTGCCTTTTGTCTGTTCTCGCGTGACACACAACTGAGGTAAATTAGAGTAAGGAGCATCAGATAAATATAAATTAGTACTTTCAATGGATTCAAAAAAATGACAATCGCAATCATAATTTAATGACTTTTTGAGAAAGGAAAAATGATTCATATCAATAAAAGACGCTTAAGTGAATTTAGAAATAGTTTGTTAAAATATCAACATCAATTTTACAATAAATATAATTAATGGTTAATTATGAAAGTTGCACTAGGAGTTGAATATTTTGGAAAGAATTTTCATGGCTGGCAAATTCAAAAATCGGCCCTTCGAACAGTTCAGAGCGAAGTCGAATCAGCCCTGTCAGAGGTAGCCAATCATCCAGTACGCGTATTTTGTAGTGGAAGGACTGATGCAGGAGTTCACGCTGTCGAACAGATTATACATTTCGAAACTGATACAATTAGAACCGACAGAGCTTGGCTTTTTGGTGGCAATGTTAACCTTCCAAGTGATGTG
>CAXPQP010000005.1:0-82101 GCA_964219495.1 Leeuwenhoekiella sp.
TACACGACGCTCTTCCGATCTTACAGACGCAGTCGGTTAGCTATCAATCTCCAAGCAATATTGCTTTGATAAAGTACTGGGGAAAACACGGGTTACAAATCCCTAAAAATCCATCCATAAGTTTTACGCTTAATCAATGTAAAACTACGACAGCATTAAGTTGGAGTGAACGTACACAACACGAGGATCTATATGAACTTAAAGTTATCCTTGACGGGAAACATAAACCGGGTTTTGAGCCTAAAATCCATCAGTTCTTTGGTCGTGTTGCAGAGTATTTACCTTTTATAAAAGATTACGCTTTTACAATAGATACGAGTAACAGTTTTCCACATAGTTCGGGGATTGCTTCTTCAGCAAGTGGTTTTAGTGCTTTAGCTCTATGTCTAATGGAAATGGAGCGGGAAATGAATCCGCAGATGACACAAAAGGCATTTGATCAAAAAGCTTCATTTATAGCGCGTTTGGGTTCTGGTAGCGGGTGTCGCTCACTTAAAGGTCCGCTTGTGGTTTGGGGAGAACATCCAGAGATTAAAGGAAGTAGTGATATTTTTGGAGTAGAGTATCCCTATAAAGTTCATAAAGTTTTTGATAACTACCAGGATGCTATTTTATTAGTTGATCAGGGAGAGAAGCAGGTGAGCAGTACGGTAGGTCATAATCTAATGCATAATCATGCTTATGCTCCAAGCAGATTTAATCAGGCGATAGAAAATCTTTCCAGCTTAATTCCGGTTTTAGAGTCGGGTGATTTGGAGCAGTTTACTAAGATTGTGGAGAGCGAAGCGCTTACCCTTCACGCGATGATGCTTACCAGTAATCCCTATTTTATACTGATGAAGCCTAATACGCTTAAGATAATTGAAGAGTTATGGCAGTATCGCAGAGAGACTCAAATACCTGTTTGTTTTACCCTTGATGCGGGCGCTAATGTGCACGTTTTATTTCCGCAGGAATTTAAGGAAGACGTACAAGATTTTGTTAAATCTGAATTAAGTGCCTATTGTCAGGATAATCGTTATATTTTTGACACTGTGGGCAGTGGCGCTTTAAAGTTGTAACTTTGCACTTGTTAATCTCTTAATTTTGATGAAAGGACCTTTATTTTATTCTAAAATATTATTGTTTGGTGAGTATGGAATCATCAAGAACTCTAAGGGATTATCTATACCTTACAATTTCTACAACGGGGCTTTAAAGGTTGATGAAAATCCTGATGATGTAGCTAAAGCATCAAACCAAAGTCTTGCTCGTTATGCTGATTATCTTGAGCAATTGCAATCTGAAAAACCTGAATTGGTACGTTTTGATATTGCTGCTTTAAAAGATGATGTAGCTGCCGGAATGTATTTTGATTCAACCATCCCTCAAGGTTATGGGGTGGGAAGTAGTGGCGCTTTGGTTGCTTCTATCTACGATAAATATGCTTTCGAAAAAATAACAGTTCTTGAAAATCTTACGCGTGAAAAATTATTGAAGCTGAAGTCTATTTTCGGTGAAATGGAATCATTTTTCCATGGTAAATCTTCAGGGCTTGATCCCCTCAACAGCTATTTGAGTCTTCCTATTTTGATCAATAGCAAAGACGATATTGAACCAGCCGGTATCCCTTCACAAACACTTAATGGTAAAGGTGCTGTTTTTCTTTTGGACAGCGGTAGTGTTGGAGAAACTGCGCCGATGGTAAATATTTTCATGGAAAATATGAAGCAGGAAGGTTTTCGCAAAATGATCAAAAATCAATTTGTAAAACATACCGATGCCTGCGTTGAAGACTTTCTTAAAGGTGATGTGAAATCCCTTTTTGGAAACGTAAAACAGTTGTCAAAAACGGTTCTTCGCAATTTTAAACCAATGATCCCTGCAAGTTTTCACGATTTGTGGAAACAAGGTCTTGAATCTAATGATTACTACCTGAAGCTTTGCGGATCTGGTGGTGGCGGTTATATTTTGGGTTTTACAGAAGATATCGATAAAGCTCGACAAGCTCTAAAAGATTATAAACTGGAAGTGGTTTATAATTTTTAAGAGCCGTTCGCTTCAAATTCTACTTTACTTATAGCCTAAGGCTTCAATCTTAGATTTATGTCGCATTTAAGCCGTAAAAACAAACTTCTGCTTTTAAAATTCCTGAGTTTGTTTTCGGTAGTACGTGGCTATAATATTTTGGTGATTATCATCGCTCAATATCTGGCATCTCTGTTCATTTTGTCGCCTGATATACCTCTTAAGGCGGTATTGTTTGATCTCAATCTATTTTTAATTGTTTTGGCTTCGGCGCTGGTTATTGCAGGTGGTTATATCATTAATAGTTTCTACGATAGCGAAAAGGACCTGATTAACCGACCTCAAAAAACAAAGCTTGATCATCTTGTCAGCCAGAAAAAAATATTGACACTCTATTTTGTGCTCAATTTCCTGGCTGTTGTAGTAGCGAGTTATGTATCGTTTTTTGCTGTATTATTTTTCTCGGGTTATATTTTCGGAATTTGGTTTTACTCACACAAGCTCAAAAAAATTGCTTTTATAGGAAATTTAGTTTCTGCTTCTCTGGCTCTTACTCCATTCTTTGCGGTATTCATTTACTACCGAAATTTTGAAACGGTAATTTTTGTTCACGCTACTTTCTTAGGGCTTATAATTATGATTCGTGAGATGGTAAAGGATTTGGAGAATATAAAAGGAGACCTTGCTTTGGGATATCGTACCATTCCGGTGACTTATGGTGAGCGAACTGCAAAATGGGTTATTACCTTACTGGTAGGACTTACAGTGATACCCACTTATCTGCTCATCAATAGATTTGATGTGGGGATGATGAACTTATATTTTTATGGTAGTCTGGCACTGTTGGTAGTTTTCCTATTCTGGTTATGGCAATCTAAAGCCAAATTACATTATATCTTGCTTCATAATATTTTAAAGCTAATTCTGGTTCTTGGTGTGTTTAGCATTTTGCTGATTGATATTGATCAGCTTTTAAAACGCTTTATATAAAAAAAGCCATCTTTTTAGGATGGCTTACGGCTAATTCAAGTAAATAAAAGGCTTTACTTCTTTTCTACTTTGTAAACGATGCTAAAAAATCTATTTCCCGACAGTGTTGTTTCGCAGTCTTTATAGTTTAGTTTTTCTTTGATGTAGGTGTCCAGTATTTCATTGGAGGTTTCGACTTCAACAACTACTATAGTTCCTTTTGGAGTCACCATCAGATGAATGGTATTTTCTATAAGGTCTTCTTCAAATTCAATTTTGGGAGCTCCAAGCAGTTCGATAATTTTTGCTCTAATTTGAGCGCTATTTGCAATGGGTTTTGGGTCGGTTTCTGCATACATAGAATAGATACCTAAAGCAGAAAGCAGTAATAAAATGATCGTTTTTTTCATGATTTTTTAATTTTTGATGACGGTTCAAATGTAGTGCGCTTATAATACAGGAGGCTTTGATTGAAGTTATGTAATTGTATACATAGGGAGGTCTTATCGTCAATTTTTCAAAGGATAACAATTTGTAAATAATTACAGGAATTGATAGATTGAATAATTAAGAATGCATATTTCTCTGGTTTTAAGAATCTTTTGGTAAAGGAATTTCATCTACGAGATACGATCACTGGTTTTCTTTCAATGACTTAGAATTGACTATGTAATCTATAAGTTATTTTTAGAGTTGGAGCTCTATGTTTTTGGCTTTTAATGACAGATTTTTGCTAGACTGTATTTGCTTTATTAATATGTATCTTTGCTCAAAATTTATATTTATGAGCAGACATCAGGACAGGAATAGAGGCGGGAAAGCGTCTGGTCGGGGATCTAATAATTCTAGAAGTAAAAGTCAGGCAAGGGGTAATGCGCCAATTAAAAAAGAAGGTCCTAAGCCAAGTCAAAAATCGGGTTCTTCAAAAGATCAGAATTCAGGAATAAGACTTAATAAATACATTGCAAATAGTGGTATTTGCTCACGTCGTGAAGCAGATTTATACATATCTACTGGTCAGGTAACTGTTAATGGAGCCGTGGTTAATGAAATGGGCTATAAGGTTAAACTCGATGACGATGTGCGTTTTGACGGGCGTCGTATCAATCCGGAAACCAAAGCTTATGTTTTACTTAATAAACCTAAAGGTTTTGCAGTAACAACCAGTAATGCTAAAGGGATGACGGTTATGGATCTGGTTGCCAGTGCTACCAAATCACGTATTCAACCAGTGGGAAGATTGGGGCGTAATGCAACAGGGCTCATTTTGTTTACTAATGATGAAAAGGTGATGCAGAAGCTTACCAATTCTAAAGCAGGTATGCCACGACTATTTCACATAGAGCTTGATAAAAATCTTAAAGCTGAAGATTTAGAAAAAATCAAACGCGGTCTAACTGTCGAAGGGAAAACCTATGAGATAGAAGATTTGAGTTATGTAGATGGAGCACCTCGTAAAGAAATTGGTCTCAAAATCCGCAATATCGGTAGTGGAATTATTCGTACAATTTTTGAGCATCTGGATTATCAGGTTGTACGTGTAGACTGTGTAACCCTGGGGCCTCTCACTAAAAAAGACTTGCCTCGAGGTAAGTACAAACATTTAAGTCAACAGGAGATTAATAACCTGATGATGCTTTAAGATTATTAATTATAAAGTTGACTGCTAAAAAATTGAACCTAAACTCATCATTGTGAAAGTTTTAATTCTTTCACAAATCCTTAATAAATGAGTTTGCGCTATTTCATTTTCTTTTTTTATTTTTCAATTTCATAAACAATTAATGAATACTAAGTACATCGATCTTATAGATCAATCG
Source organism: Leeuwenhoekiella sp. (assembly GCA_964219495.1). GTDB lineage: Bacteria > Bacteroidota > Bacteroidia > Flavobacteriales > Flavobacteriaceae > Leeuwenhoekiella. The sequence continues at coordinate 4,797 of CAXPQP010000005.1, forward strand.
TTTTACTTTCCACAGGAAGATTTTAAACTTGAAGACAACCAGCTTGAGTTTCATGACATCAATCTGATGGAGCTAGTAGAAAAATACGGAGCTCCACTAAAATTCAGTTACCTTCCAAAGATATCAGACAACATCAACCGGGCAAAAACCTGGTTTGCAGATGCAATCGCCAAGCACAATTACAAAGGGACATATAATTATTGTTATTGTACCAAAAGTTCACATTTTAAACATGTGCTTGATGAAGCTTTAAAAAATGACATTCATATTGAAACCTCTTCAGCTTTTGATATAAATATCGTAAACAAGCTCAAGGAAAATGGTAAGATTACAAATGACACCTACGTGATTTGTAATGGCTTTAAGCGCGATCAATACATAGATAATATTGCAAATCTTATCAATAACGGACATCAAAACTGTATTCCCATTATTGATAATTACGAAGAAATCAACCTGTTGACTAATACTATCAAAGGTGATTTCAGAATAGGAATACGAATTGCGTCAGAAGAAGAGCCCAAATTTGAATTCTATACTTCCCGATTAGGAATTGGATATAAAAACATCGTTCCGTTTTACGAAGACCAGATTAAGAATAATGATCAGGTAGAACTTAAGATGTTGCATTTCTTTATCAATACCGGTATACGCGATAATGCATATTACTGGAACGAGCTTAACAAATGCCTGAAGGTTTACATCAGATTGAAAAAACTATGCCCTACACTAGATAGTCTAAACATAGGAGGTGGTTTCCCAATCAAAAATTCACTGGCTTTTGACTATGACTATGCTTATATGGTAGATGAGATCATCAATCAGATCAAAATTACCTGTGATGAAGCTGAAGTGCCAGTGCCCAATATTTTTACCGAATTCGGAAGTTTTACTGTAGGAGAAAGTGGAGGAGCTATTTATGAAGTGCTTTACCAAAAACAACAAAACGATCGTGAAAAGTGGAATATGATCAATTCTTCTTTCATTACAACTTTACCTGATACATGGGCGATAAGTAAGCGTTTTATAATGTTGCCTATCAATCGTTGGGATGATGAGTATGAGCGTGTTTTACTTGGAGGTCTCACTTGTGATAGTGATGATTACTACAATAGTGAGCAGCACAGTAATGCAATATATCTACCACGATATAAAAAAGACAAACCTTTATACATCGGTTTCTTTAATACCGGTGCTTATCAGGAAACGATAGGAGGTTATGGAGGTTTACAACACTGTTTAATCCCACAACCCAAACACATTCTGATAGATAGGGATGAAAATGGTAATTTAACAACCCGTATATTTAATGAACAACAAAAAGCAGAGCAACTGCTTAAGATTTTAGGTTATGAGTACAACTAAAAATTATGCCGGCATTCCCGATGAGTTTGCCAAGCTTGAAACTTCAAAGATTGTATTGATCCCTGTGCCTTATGATGGGACCAGTACCTGGGGAAAGGGTGCAGATAAAGGTCCGCAGGCTTTTCTTGAGGCTTCAGAAAATATGGAGACTTACGATATCGAGACCGATACCGAAGTTTATAAGCAAGGTGTTTACCTCGCTCCGGCAATTACTCAAAACAGCTCACCTGAAGCAATGGTTGCTGAAGTGCACAAAGCGACTAAAGATTATATTAAGCGCAATAAGTTTGTAACTCTTTTTGGAGGTGAACATTCAGTTTCTATTGGCGCAATACGTGCTTTTAATGAGCTTTATGATAATCTTACTGTAATTCAGATTGATGCTCATGCAGATTTGCGGGAAGAATATATGGGTAGTAAATGCAATCACGCTTGCGCGATGTATGAAGCCAGCCAGAATACAAATCTGATTCAGGTAGGCATACGCAGTATGGATGTTTTGGAAAAAACGGTAATGGATGAAGATAAAACCTTCTTCGCTCACCAGATGGTTCAGGATGAGTATTGGTCAGACAATGTGATTGATTTGTGTACAGAAAATGTATTTATCACCTTTGATCTTGACGGATTTGATCCTTCTATTATGCCATCTACAGGTACTCCAGAACCGGGGGGATTGTTCTGGTATGAGACTATGGACTTTCTAAAACGTGTATTTGCAGAATGCAATGTAGTGGGCTTTGATATTATGGAACTTTGCCCAAATCCAAATGATAAATCATCAGACTTTTTAGCAGCAAAACTGTATTATAAAATGCTAAGCTATAAGTTTGAAGGCGAAGACGCCGAAGAAGAATACGATAACACCTATACCGCAAAAACAGGAAAAGGCGGTGTAAACAAATTTGATCTTGATGACGACGAAGACTAAGGGAGCGATCTCTCAATTTATTGAAAAATACTATTTGCACTTTAATGCGGCTTCTGTCGTAGATGCGGCAAAAGCTTATGAAGACCAGTTGGCTAATGGCGCCAAGATGCTTGTGTCTCTGGCAGGTGCTATGAGTACAGCAGAGCTGGGTAAAATTTTCGCAGAAATGATCCGCCAGGATAAAGTACAAATCATTTCATGTACTGGTGCTAACCTGGAAGAAGATATTATGAATCTTGTAGCACACTCCCATTATAAGCGCGTGCCTAACTACCGCGACCTTACACCTCAGGAAGAATGGGATCTTTTAGAAAAAGGTCTAAACCGTGTTACTGATACGTGCATTCCAGAAGAGGAAGCTTTCCGAAGATTACAAAAGCATATTTATAAAATCTGGAAAGACGCAGACGACGCAGGTGAGCGCTATTTACCGCACGAATTCATGTATAAGATGTTGTTAAGCGGAGTGCTTGAAGAATATTACGAGATTGACCTTAAAGACTCGTGGATGTATGCTGCAGCAGAAAAGAACTTACCAATTATCTGCCCGGGATGGGAAGATAGTACAATGGGTAACATCTTTGCATCGTATGTGTTGAAAGGTGAGTTGAAAGCCTCTACTATGAAGTCTGGTATTGAATATATGACATTCCTTGCTGATTGGTATACTAACAATTCTGAGAACGGAATCGGTTTCTTCCAAATTGGTGGTGGTATCGCAGGAGATTTCCCAATTTGTGTGGTGCCTATGTTGTATCAGGATATGGAGCGTGAGGATACGCCTTTCTGGAGTTATTTCTGTCAGATTTCAGACTCTACAACCAGCTATGGTTCGTACTCTGGAGCTGTACCAAATGAAAAAATAACCTGGGGTAAACTGGATATCAATACACCTAAGTTTATCATTGAGAGTGATGCAACTATTGTTGCTCCGCTCATTTTTGCATATCTCCTCGATATGTAATCCAAATTATAAATTGACGAAAAAACCTTCTGAAAACAGAAGGTTTTTTTATTTGCACCTCCAAAGGATTTTATACGTTGTCCTAAGGTAGTTCGTTAAGTTTTTACTACTCTTTCACTGTTTTGTTTTCGGTGTCCCAATTGATAAGTGGAGATGGATAGTAATTAACCTGCATATGTTCTAGAAAAGGAGCTTGTTTTCCTAGACGTATTTTATAATCTTCCCAATCTCTCTTTTCAGGTTGTGACCAGTTGAGTTCAGCAAAACCAATGGCTCTTGGAAACGCCAGATATTCCAATTCGCTAATCGTACTGATTGTTTCAGACCAGAGAGGTGCTTCTATACCTAAAATGTTTTTTCTTGGAATATCATTATAGGCTTCCGGTTTCCAGATATATGCGGTATCAACAGGTACATAACCTGCCCAATTCAATCCATATTCAGATTTTAAGTCATATTTCATGTCGAGATATGCTTTTTTAGCCGGAGACATAATAATCTTTAGATTCTTTTCAACTGCAGTTTTAGCATTTGCTTTGCTTGACCAATATTGAGCGATAGAAGTAGAATCTATATCTGCTGTTGCAACTTCATCCCAACCTATCATTTTCTTATCATACTTCTTAATGATCTGCTCTACCTTATTTACAAAATACACATAATCAACTTTTGAAGTGACGTGACTCTCATCTCCACCAATATGGAAATAAGGTCCGGGAGTTATCGCGCTGATTTCGCGTACTACATCATCTATAAAATCATAAACAGTATCCTTGCGGGTGTCTAAAGTGCTAAAACCTACGTGAGTGCCACGATAAACCTTTACAGGCTTTCCATTTCCATTTAAAAAAGGATAAGCTACTGAGGCTGCATTGGTATGCCCGGGCATATCTACCTCAGGTACAATAGTGATGTGCCGGCTTGCTGCATAGCTTACCAGTTCTTTATAATCTTCCTGTGTGTAAAAACCGCCGGGTTCGTTGCCTACTTCTGTAGCACCGCCTATTTCAGTGAGTTTTGGCCAGGATTTAATCTCAATACGCCAGCCTTGATCATCTGTTAAATGTAAATGCAAGGTGTTGTATTTGTAGTAGGCTAAAAGGTCAATATACTTTTTGACATCTTCTACAGTAAAAAAGTGTCTCGCCACATCAAGCATTGCTCCGCGGTATTCAAAAAAGGGTTTGTCATCAATACTTCCGGTGGAAATAGGCCATACAGGATAGGTAGTGATCGAATCCTTAACCTCTAATGGAACCAGTTGTCTTAATGTTTGTACGCCTCTGAAGGCTCCGGCAGCGCTCCCTGCATCTAGAATGATAGAATCTGTATTGATGCGTAATGAATACGCCTCTTGGTTAACTTTAGCCAGACTATCTGAATATTGAATCAAAATAACACTTTCCTGCTGTTGTAAAACAGTATTCACAGGAGTTTGAATATTTGTAATATCCTTTAGTTTTTCGGCTAAATAGTTTCCTACCTCTGCAAAATCTAAGGTGTCGGGTTCCGTACGAATGACAGTATATTGATCTAGCGGAAAAGCCGTATGTGTCGCCTGCACGCGTGAAGGCTTTGGTATTAGATATTCCTGAGCAAGATCGGTTTGAGGTAGATTTAACTTGCGGGGTTCTTTTTCTGCTTTACAGGAAACTATGAATATACTTACAAAGCAAATGGCCAGTGATGTAAATAGGGTACGTGACATTCTTAGAATATTTGATAAAAGTATTGCAGTAGTATCAACAAAATGCGTTGCAAATTACATTTTCAAAAGATTATCTGGTATTACAAACGCATAAATCTGAATTTTATACGGGTGATTTTCGAAGTTTGTTATGTAGGATAAATCAGCCTTTTTTGGATTTCCTTAACAACAAATGCGTATTTTCGCAAATTCATTTTTAGTTATGGAATATCAGCTTACAGTAGTCGTGCCGGTGTACAATGAAGAAGATAATTTGCTTCGTGTAGAACAGGTGTTTTTAGATTACTTTAAAATTGCGGCCGTACCTACTCAGGTTCTCTTTGTAAACGACGGTTCAAAAGATACAAGTCAACAAATTATTGAAGAAATTTGCTTGAGAAGTGAGGGCTTTCAATATATTTCATTCTCTCACAACTGTGGATTAAGTGCTGCAATAAAAGCCGGATTTGATTATACCAATACGCCACTTGTAGGCTATATTGACAGCGATTTACAAACCACTCCCGAAGATTTTAATAAGCTTATCACCTACATTGGTGATTATGATCTGGTAACCGGGCACAGAGCAGATCGTAAAGATTCATTTGTAAAAAATATGTCGAGTACGATTGCCAATAAAATTCGCCGTGCTTTTACAAATGACGGGATGGATGATACCGGTTGCCCCCTGAAGATTATAAAAACAGATTACGCACAGCGTATCCCTATGTTTAAAGGCCTGCATCGATTTTTACCTGCGATGATTATGCTTCAGAAGGGAAAGGTGATACAGGTGCCTATACGACACTTTCCACGTATTGCAGGCACAGCTAAATTTGGTTTATGGAATCGCCTTATCGGTCCATTAATCGATTGTTTTGCTTACCTGTGGATGAAGTCAAAATACATCAATTATAACGTAGGTAAAAAATCGAATGCATAGTCCGTTCTGGATTTATATCATTGGCTTTTTCGCTCAACTTATGTTTAGCGGTAGGCTTATTATACAATGGTTTTTGTCTGAAAAGCAGAAACGCGTTCTCACACCTTCAACCTTCTGGTGGCTGAGTCTGGGAGCCTCTTTTTTACTCTTTGTATACGGCTATTTAAGAGATGATTTCGCTATTATGCTGGGGCAAACGCTTACTTATTTTATCTACATCCGCAACTTGCAACTCCAGGGGCAGTGGGTAAAATCACCAAAGATTGTAAGGTGGATTTTGCTCATTTTCCCTGTACTTATTGTTATCTATGGGTATAACAATGGCAATTATGACCTGGATAAACTGTTTAGAAATGAAAACATTCCGCTCTGGTTGTTGATTTTAGGAAGTGTTGCTCAGGTGATCTTTACCCTACGTTTTATTTACCAATGGATATATTCTGAACGTAAAAAGAAGTCGAGCTTGCCACTTGGTTTTTGGTTGCTGAGTCTGGTAGGAGGTTTATTGATTTTGACCTACGCTATCCTGAGAAAAGATCCCGTATTGTTTGTAGGTCACTTAATGGGTGTTTTTATTTATTTTAGGAATATGAGACTTTCAATAGGTATTGATAAATCGTGAATATCCCTGAGAAATACTATCCGCTTATAATTCTGGCAGTTTGCCTCTTTATATTTTTCCCGCATCTCGATGTGCTCTACGCCAACATTATGGAAGCGCGTAATTTTATTACCGCGCGCGAAATGCTGAATCATAATAATTGGGTGTTTACCACGATGAATGGCGAAGCACGCTACGAGAAACCGCCATTACCCACCTGGTTGGCAGCGATCTCAGCAGCGATATTTGGTCTTCAGAAAATCTGGGCATTGCGCTTGCCGTCTGCAATCATAACTACAGTACTGGTTTTATTTAGTTATTCGCTTTCGCGAAAGCGTCTTGGTCTAAATGCTAAACAGAGTTTGTACACGGCGCTTATTCTGGCAACTTCTTTTTATGTGGTTTTCGCAGGGCGAAATGGTACCTGGGATATTTTTGCTCACGGTTTTATGTTGGGGGGAATTTCCTTTCTATTCGCTTTCTTTACCGAAGCAAAACATAAATACTGCAACGCTGCACTCGCCGGATTGTTTATTGGTTTGTCTTTTATGAGCAAAGGACCAGTAAGTCATTTTGCACTCTTGCTTCCTTTTCTCTTAGCTTATACCTGGGTTTTTAAATTCCGAAGTTATAAAAGCAGAATAGCACCTTTTGTTGTATTGCTTATAATTGCATTGGCGCTAAGTGCCTGGTGGGCATTGGCTATTTATTTTGGGGATGCAGAGACCGCGCAGGCGATTGCAGATAAAGAGTCGGCGGCCTGGGCCAACCACAATACCCGACCATTTTATTATTACTGGAGCTTCTTTACACAAAGTGGAATCTGGACAGTTCCTGCTTTCATAGGACTTTTATATCCTTATTTGAAAACACGGGTAGCCAATTTAAAAATGTATCGCTTCAGTCTGGTTTGGACGCTAGCGGCTGTGGTGTTACTTTCCTTAATTCCCGAGAAAAAGTCCAGATACCTGTTGCCGGTACTTATTCCGCTTGCACTTAATACGTCGTTTTATATTGAATATCTGGTAAGGTGTTTTAAAACCCTTACTGATAAGCGAGAGACTGGTCCGGTTTATTTTTACTTTGGTCTTCTGACTTTGATAGCCTTTGTTACTGGTCCTGCCGTGCTATATCTTTTTGCAGAAGAGATGCAGGCTACAGACTGGCTTTGGTATGTGTTGTTTCAAAGCGCTATGCTGGTTTTGGCTTATCTATTTATAAAAGGTTTAAGGTCTAAAACAATAGAAATTTCATTTTACGCAACTGTAGCTATGTGTTGTGTGATCATCACTTTTGCCTTCCCTTTGGTGAGATTAACCTATACAAATACCGACTATCAAAAAATAGCACCTGTTATAAAAAACTATCAGGATAAAGGTGAACCTCTTTACTATCTCGCAACCAGTTCGCCAGAATTAATCTGGGATTTTGGGCAACAAATGCCTGTTTTGCGCTCAGGGAAAGGCATTGATTTGCCAGAGGTAAACCAATTTTATGTTATTGTTGAAAAAGATCGGGTAGATGTCCTTACGGAAACGCTTGCCGGATACGATCTAACACTTACAGAATGTTACGACGGGAATATTACATCAAAAGCAGATCGCAATTATAAATCCCGAAGAATTGGTTGTATCTATAATGCGGTTAAACGTTAGGCTGTTTTTGCTTTTGGGTCAATTCCCAAATTAAATAACCAAATACGGCTATATATTCTAATCCAACCAGCCACAAATTCTCTTCAACATAATCTGCTTTGTAAGCGGCATAGCTTAACACTACCACAAAACTCCATACTATCGCAAAGCGAAGACGCGTAAATACCGAAAGCAGCAATGGAGTAGCCACATACCAGGGATGTACGGTAGTAGAAAAGAAAAAGTAAGCGGAGGTACCTAAAAGTAATACTGTAAATAAACGTGAGATGGTGTTATTTCTTCTGAAAAAAGTAAGTACTAGCAGAATCGCAATGACAAGTATAGGGAGCATTTTCCCGGCCGTCTCGATTATATTATAGCCCTTTACCTGAAAACCAACCCAGCGCACCAAATAATAAATACTGGCATTAAACTCAAACTTTTGAAACCACAGCGCAATAGTTTGACTGAAATGCGCTACTAAATCTGAATTGATAAAGGGATAAAAACTGATCGCAAAAACAAGAAGTGCTATCCCATAATATCTTGCTAAATACCAAAAAGAGGGAAAGGGTTTTCTGATAAGATGATTGTATTTGGCTGAAGTTCCTTTTAACACTGGGGCATCCTTTATGAGAAATTGGTACAATAAGGAAAGCATCAATAAAGGCAGCAACTTTACTGAAATTGATAATCCTAAAAATAGTGCTGATAAAAACCACTTTCCTGAATGAATCAGGTGTAGCGAAGCCAGTAAAAAGAAAAGCATAACCCCTTCAAAATGCAGGTTTCCGGTAAGTTCGATTATAATAAATGGATTAAGAACATACCAGAATATCTGATACTGAGGCAGACCTAATGCTTTCAAAAGTTTACGGCCTAACCACAATATTCCCAGGTCTGCAGCAATAATACAAAGTCGTAAAACCAAAATCCCGCCAAGAATAGACTTGCCTGCAATTAGCCCTGCTATGCCAAAAAAGAGTTGATTTACAGGAGGATAATTAGAATAATGTTGTTTGCTCAACGATCCCATTCCGTCAAGAAGCTGGTCTGCCTGTGAGATGGGAATTTGCCCTGCTTGTACCCATTGATCTGGGGTCAATAGATACGGACTAATTCCTTGAGCTACTAGTCGTCCGTCCCATAAAAAGCGGTAAAAATCCTGCGATAAATTGGGTAATGCAATTAAAAAGATCAAGCGAGCTAGTATGGCCAAACTGCAAAGCGCAGTAAAATTTGGTTTTAAAAGCTTTATGAGATTGAAACTTAGGTAACACAGCGCTGCATAAAGCGTGATGAGTTTAATGAAATCAAAGCGTTGTAAATCGTATGCAAATGCAGCATACATAACCAGTATTGTGACTGCAAAAATGAGTTGAATTTTATAAGCTTTAATGGTTTCAATCATAGTATAGGCCTGGTTGAGCAGTTAAAAATAGAACTTTTAAGTAGCGCGCCAGCGATTGCAGCGGCATCCTTTTTAAAGCCAATAAAATTTGTTACTAGAGATTGAACCAAAAGCTGTAAAAGATATAGCGGAAAGCGCGGTGTTAGTACGGCACAATCTGTACAAACAGGTGCCCAAATCCTAAGCTCTTGAAAAAATGGATTTGAAGGCTACAAAACTAAAACCACAGAACAACATCACATGAAATAACAGCAACCCGTAATCATTGATTTTAAATGCGCTGTAAATAGCAAAAGCAAAATAAAACGCCAACCCGGCTTCGAGAAAACTATTGAGTGAAATACTTTTTTTAAGATAAATGTTTGATTTCCAGCTGTCACCCAGTTTGTTGATGTTGAATTTTGGTGTGCGTATAAATTCAGATTTTTTACCAAAATGTCCTTCTAGCACTGCCAACGAATTGTGTACGCTAAAGCCCATTGCAATAGAGAAGAAGGTAAAGAACATTCCTATGTACTTCACAAAATTTCTAAATCCACCGCCGTGTATGCGCTTATAGGCGACCCAATAACATCCAAAAAAGATAATAGTGCTAACTGCAAAACCTGCAATTACATTAAAGTAGCCACTGTATGCGGGATTGTTGTGTTTGATATAAAGTACCGGGACACTTAAAATGGCAACCAGTAAAACCAGTAAAAACATGCTACTATTAAGCAGGTGGAAAAAACTATGGAATTTGGTCTTTAAAGAAACTGTCGGGTCTTTTAATAGTCGGCCATATAGCTTTTGAAAGTTCTCTGCAGCCCCTTTATTCCAACGGAATTGCTGCGAGCGTGCAGCGCTGATTGCGACAGGTAATTCAGCAGGTGTTTCTACATCAATCAAATATTTAAAATCCCATTTGTTAAGTTGGGCGCGGTAGCTGAGATCCAGATCTTCTGTTAACGTATCGCCTTGCCAGTTGCCAGCATCGAGTATACATACTTTTCTCCAGATGCCCGCCGTACCGTTGAAGTTGATGAAATGGTGTCCAAAATTGCGACCAACCTGCTCCAGGACAAAGTGAAAGTCAAGTGCAAAAGCTTGTATGCGTGTAAGTAGTGAATAATCTCGATTGAGATGCCCCCAACGTGTTTGGACAACTCCTATTTTTTCATCCTTAAAATAGGGTACTGTTTGTTTAAGCCAGTCACTCCCGGGTACGAAGTCTGAGTCAAAAATGGCTATAAACTCACCTTTTGCGTGTACTAAACCTTCTTTAAGCGCTCCCGCTTTAAAACCGCTACGGTTGCTTCGGGTTATATGTGCTATAGGGATTCCGGCTTGCTGTAAATCTTCAATCTTTTTTCGTGTAGTTTCCAGACTAGAATCTGTAGAGTCGTCAAGTACCTGAATTTCTAATTTATCTTTTGGGTAATCCAGTTGAGCGACCGAGTCTAGCAGGCGTTCTACCACGTACAACTCATTGTATAATGGGAGTTGTACAGTAACAAAGGGAACTTCTTCAGGGTTTTCTAGATCAAAAACAGGCGCGTTGTCAATTTTTTTACGGGCTTTGAGATAATTGAGTAGCAGATTTAGCTGTGCCAGGCTGTACAGTAAAATAACCGCCAGAGCCAGGGTGTAAATAATGATGATTGCAGTTTCCATTACTTAAAGCTGTACTTAAAAATCCAACCCAGAATTTTTATTCCGGCAAATATAGCACCTTTCACAGTACCCGAAACTTTTGAGACACCAATACGGTTTCGATATTTAACAGGGATTTCAACATATGAATAATTTTTGCGAAGGGCCTTAAGTTGCATTTCTACCGTCCAACCATAGGTTTTGTCTTCCATATTGAGCGCTAAAAGCTTCTCGTATTTTATAGCCCGAAAGGGACCCAAATCGGTAAAGCGCGACTTGAAAAATAAGCGCATTAGAAAGGTTGCCAATTTATTTCCAAATCGTTGCGGAAAAGTCATACTTCCATTTTCGCGGAGCCTTTTTACCCGTGCTCCGATAACAAAATCAATATCATCTTCAAGTATTGGTTTGATTAGTTCGTCGAGCTGCTCGGGATAATCGCTGTAATCACCGTCCAGAAATACGATTATATCTGTATTATCTGTTTTTGCAGAAACATAATCCATTCCTTTTAGACAGGCGTATCCATAACCCGGTCTATTTTCCAACAATACGGTAGCCCCTGCATGTGCAGCGACTGCCTCAGTATTATCTGTAGAATTATTGCTGACAACCACAATCTCATCTACGTGTGACGGGATATCATTAATCACAAGACCAATAGAATCCTGCTCGTTATAGGCTGGTATAATTACCTTAATTTTTTGCATTAAAAACGTGCATTGGGGTTGTCGCGTCTAAAACCGGAAACACTGGTCCAGGATCCTGTAATACGGTTGTCTTCGTAGCGTTCTGCTTTAAACAGCGTTCCATTTTTATAGATTAAGGCATATCCTTCACGGCGCCCTTGTTTGAATTGTACTTTCTTAGAAATTCCCTGTGGTTTATAAAAAATCCACCAATTGATTGCCAGGTCTTTTTGATAATGGCCTTCTTTTAAAAGATTACCATCCTTATCGTAAAAATACCAATATCCCTGCTTTTGATCTTGGTTAAATGATCCTTTTGATTTTAAGCCTCCGTTAGATTGATAAAAATACCAGTATCCGGTTTTCTTACCCTCACAAACCCAGCCTTCCTCTGTCATATTTCCGGCAGGATCATAATTTTTGACATAGCTTTTTTCGCTTTGCGAAAAGGCCACATTTATTATAAGGAAAAATAAAATTCTCAGAAGCATAGAATAGGTTTTATGTCGCTGTTGTTTTTTTACCTAACAGCTTAAAGGGTTTGCATCAAGGTATACGAGAAATATAGGTTAATGGTTTTTAACATTTTGTTAAGAAAACCGCTATTCTCAATGCGCCGTATGTATGGATGTAACCAAAACAAAAAATGATGAATTTAAATTTACGATTGCTTGCTGGGACGCTTCTTATGCTTCCTATAACGATACTGGCTCAAAGTCCGGTAAGTGGCTTTATGAAAGCCAAAGGAGATGGTAGTATTACCGCTTCATTTTCTTCAGAAAAATACGACGAGGTATTTTTAGTGCCTCAAAAGGTTGAAGGTGTTCCTGTATTTAATGAAGTTAAAACGACTAGTTATACACTTTATGCAGAATATGGTATTTCTGATAATTTCAATTTGGTATTTAATCTTCCCTACATCAAAACTGAAGGTCAGGCTACCCCTGAAACCTTAGACAATAATGGTTTTGAGAATGAGCGTAAAGGTTTACAGGATGTAAGTCTATATGGTAAATACCGTTTTGCGTCTACCGCTACTCCCAAAGGTATGATTGATTTCATAGCAGCTGCGGGTATAGAAGCACCTTTAGGAGACTATCGTGTAGATGAGGGTTTACAGTCAATTATTGCAATAGGTAACCGCTCAACCGACATTACTGGTTTAGCCATAGCACACTACAAAAATAACAACGGAATTTTTGCGACAGGTCAGGTAGGCTATAGTTTGCGCAGCAACAGTGTACCAAATGCTTTATTGAGTGAAGTTAAATTGGGTTATGCTGCTACTAAATTTTATCTCGAAGGTTATGTTGCAAACCAACTTTCTGACGACAGTGGTGTTGATATTTTGGGAGAAGGATTCACCGGATTTTTTCCGGCCACACGAGTAAATTATACCAGACTTGGTTTTAATGTTTATGTTCCTGTTTATCAAGGCTTAGGATTATCTGGCGGTTATGCCAATTACATTGAAGGGCGTAACCTGGGAGATGCAGACGGATTTAACTGGGGTGTTACATTTTCATTTTAAGGGCGATACCGATAATTTAATTTAATAAAACATAAAATATTATGAAAAATCTATATACATACACAGGTATCGCAGTTGCTTTTTTAGGTACCTTTTTAACCACTTCATGTGAGACCGACTCTGCTTATGAAGATGAGCCGGCTTCTATTGCAGCGATCGCAGTTGCAAACCCAGCTTTCAGCACGCTTGAATCTGCCGCAGTTTTAGGAAATGTTGCAGTTGTGCTGAGCAACAGTAATCCAAATGATCCTTCTGGTGACTTCACCGTTTTTGCCCCTACCGATGATGCATTTGCACGTTTAGGTTTAAAGGAATCTACCCTGGGAGTTTTACAAAAACCGTTTTTGACAAGTACACTTTTGTATCACGTTTCAAATGGAAATCTTTTGAGTGGTTCAATTAATGATGGCGGTACTGCCTCTTCAATTTTAGGACCAACACGACGCTTTATAAATCGTGATGGAGCATTATATATTAATGGTTCGGAGATTTTGGCTACCGATATTTCGGCTTCAAATGGAACCGTTCACGTTATTGATAAAGTTATGATTGCTACCGGTGGAAATGTGGTTGAATCTGCATTAGCATTACAAAGCGCTTCCGTATTCAAAACTCCAGAACTTCAATATTTGGTTGAGGCTGTATTGTATGCAGGACTAGCTGAAGCTTTAAGTAATCCTGATGCCAGTTTTACTGTTTTTGCTCCTACAGACCAGGCATTTATAAATCTGGGGACTGCACTGGGATTAACATTTACACAACCATCAGACATTAGACAATTGGATAAAGATCTGGTAACTGCTGTTTTACTAAACCACGTATTTGCAGATGTAAGTGCCGGGAAGTTTACTTCAGAATTAAATGCAGGTACTTATGATGCTTTAGGTTCTGATGATATTACACTTGGAGCATTCACAGATGGAGTTCTATCAGTTAGCGGTTCGGGGAATGCTGCTCCTGCAAATATGGTAATTCCTGATGTACAGACTACCAATGGAATTGTTCACGTAATTGATCAGGTACTAATACCTAATCTATAATCTTGTTTGAGTTTTGATTGATGAAAAAGCAGGAGCTCAGGTTTCTGCTTTTCTATTTGATTGATTTTTATGCAAATATGAAAACCAAACCTTTTAGTATTTCGTAAATACTAGAAATAATGTTTTAATATTGATTTGTTAGCTTAGGCGCGGCGGAATCTGCGCCTTTTTTTGTGCCTTCTGTTTTCTAAATCATACCCGTTGCTTTCTCCCAATTGTAAAGTACAATAGTGATCCCAGAATATTGAAAAACAGCACTACGAGTACCCAGATTATCTTATCATTATTGTTTTTAAAGTCACTGCGTAGAATATCAATTAATGCAATAAGGAGTAGGATGAGTCCGAAAACACCAAAAACGACTATAAGTATAATTTGCCACGGACCAATAACTCCAAGTATCATAGTCAAGGTTTAAGATTTTGGTAATAATACTTAATTAATTTTGATTCAGGAAATCCATAAGATTTACGTCATTGCCCAACAAAACTTCCTGGCTGTTGATGCGTTTATCTGTAGAAGCATTTTCTAGTTTCAACACGCCACGAGGGCATACTGCAGAGCAGATCCCGCAACCTACACAACTGGCACGTACTATGTTTTCACCCTTTTGTGCATAAGCGCGTACATCAATTCCCATCTCGCAATAACTGGAGCAGTTTCCGCAGGAAATACATTGACCACCATTAGTCGTTATGCGAAATTTAGAAAATAATCGCTGTTGCAATCCTAAAATAGCAGCCATTGGGCAACCAAAACGGCACCACACCCGGTTTCCGAAAATGGGGTAGAAGCCAGTACCAATTACTCCGCTGAATATGGCGCCAATTAAGAATCCATAAGTACTGCGAAGGGTTTCGGCATCAACTAGAAATAACGTGCTTCCGCTGGCATAATGAATACCTATTAGTGCCAAAATAATTACCAGATAACCAATTGCTCCGTAACGCGCATCCTGCTTTAATTCCTCCTTTTTGAAAAACCAGATTACTGCGAAAAGTAACGTGAGAAAAGCGGCTACACCAATTAAGAATACATCTTTGGTAATCCAGTATTTTTCAGAATCGTAACCCAAATAGGTTGAAACAACGGCTGTGGTCATCACCACAACAAAAACCAGAACGCTGTGCACGACCCAGCGCTCTACTTTCCAGGCAAAAGTGCTTTTGTCACTGAGGTGTCTAAACGAATCTCCGGCAGTCTCTGCTAGTCCGCCGCAACCACACACCCAGCTGCAATACCAGCGTTTACCGTATTTGTACGTGAGAATGGGAGTGATAATAAATATGGAAGCGATACCGAAAAGTAAAAGTGCGAGTCCTACATCACCGGCAGATATAAAACTGTCTACCCGATACTGTTCAAAATTGTAATAGTTAAGTGGCCAGATGTTTTTTAAATCATAATACGGCAAACTGAAACTGTCTGAATTTAGCCGAGCCATAAACTCAGGAATCAAAAATGCAAAGGCAGTTTGAAAGAACATAACGCTCACTGTACGCAGCTTTTCATAGCGGTTGTGGCGGTATTTCCAGATAAACTTAATCCCAAAAGCCAGTATGGCAATGGTATATAGAGTACCGTAAACAAACCACTGGCTCGCAGGGTTGCCGCTCAATAGCTTACTTAAAGGATCGAAAAGCGCTATAAGGCCGGTGTTTTCACCTTCTGAAGTTAGACCTAACCAGTTTGCTTTAAAGTAAAGTAGAATATAAAACCCGGTTAATGCCAGCCCTGCAACCCAGGCAAGAAAACCCCGGCTTGAGATTGATTTAAACCAGACTCCATCGTTTTTAATTCCTTCGTGTTTGTCTTTATAGGCACCATAAGCAAATAATACAATACCCCCAAAAAGAGCCGTAAGGGCTATACTTAACCATAGTTTTGGGTTTGGGAAATTGATATTAAATGTAGCGAGCAGGAGGATAAGCAGTGCACCAACTCCCAAAGCGGTTCCTACTTTTTGAATGCTGTTTATAGAGGCTGGTGGTTGACCGGTAAGAGACATATCCCGTTGTATGGTGCTCATAGAGTTTATGTTTTTATTCGTATTGCGATCAGACTCGAAGAGTCTGAGGTGATTTAATGTATGGCTGGTACTTTTTTTAACTCCTTTTGAATATCCTTTTCGTAGCGTTTATAAAACTCGGGGTCAAAGTTGGCTTCTTTAAGATGTTCAATTACAAAATTCACATCCCGTTTTTCGTTGAGCCAGCGATCAAATACCTCGTGTTTCATTCTAATCCCAAACGTATTGATTCCTAAAAACTGACCTGTTTCTTTATTAAATGCGAGGGTTATGCACTTAGTGTCATCGGGATGCTGCCAGTGTAGGTGTTGCTCGTAAGGCTTTTTATTTTTAGTGCTAAATACCCAACCGTAGGTCTGGTATTCGATATCAAAAAACTTGGCACTGTTAAACCAATTACCCGGGTTGTACTCAAAAGTTTTACCGCATATAGTTTGGGCTAGGGTTTCACCCATCATACGACCGGTATACCATACCGCTTCAATAGGTTTGCGAAGTCCAATAGCTTCCCGTTGCTGCGCGCAATCACCAATGGCGTAAACATTTTTAATGTTGGTTTCGAGCCTTCGGTTTACCAAAATACCTTTCTCTGTTTCGATTCCAGAATCTTTTAGAAATTCAATTTGAGGTCTTACTCCGGTTGTGATTCCAACAAGGTTACATTCAATCTTCTCACCTTTTTTGGTAAGTACTCCGGCAACATTACCCTTGCCATCGTCCAAAATTTTATCAAGCTCTTCCTTGTGACGCAGATCAATACCGTGACTTTTAATATGTCTGCTAATCATTTCGGCTTCGCCATCAGGTAAAACACCCGACCAAAATGCGTGTTCACGTACCAGTATAGTTACTTCAATCTTGCGCGTGTGCAGCATTTCGGCGAGTTCAACACCAATGAGGCCGCCACCTATAATGACTGCTTTGGGACATACCTGGTTATTTGGAGCATTTTGTTCAAGTAATTCTAAATCCTGTTTAGAAACTAAACCCTGTACACCGTTTAAATCCTGACCTTCCCAACCATATTTTGCGGGGACAGAACCAGTCGCGAGAATTAAGATATCGTAGGTGATTTTTTCGTCTTGGTCTAAATATAATATCTGGCTTTGCGTGTCAACCCGTTCAACAAAAGCTTTTTTCAGATCGATTTTGTTTTTAGACCAAAAATGATCTTCGTATGGTTTTAAATCTTTAAAACGCATATGTCCCATATAGACATACATCAATGCAGTGCGCGAGAAAAAGTGATCGCTTTCAGCCGATATAATTGTAATTCGCTTATCCGAATTCTTTCGGATGTGTCTGGCGGCTGTTACTCCGGCGATTCCGTTTCCCACGATAACCACATGCTCCATAAAAACTTTTGTGTTGAGGTTGTTTTTAAAGATAGTAACTTAGCTACTTGCAGCTTCAGAATTTTCGGGCTTTTTTGACTAAAGTTTAAAGACCTGAACCTGAATTTATCAACTACTTTTAGAAGATGAAGTATATAACCTCGTGCGGAATTTTTGCAATACTGCTACTTATTTTAGTCGGTTGCTCGGCAACACCCTTTGTAAGTCAAAAGATTGATGGTGTAAGTTTTGTCGCTTCGGGCGATACCTTGGTACAAAAGGATATCAATCCGGTTTTACGAGTGGGAGCAACTCATGTTGCAATTATGCCTTTTGGGTTTGTACGTGATCTCGACAATCCACAGTTGATTTTTAATCAGGAGCGGCAATGGTTTGGTGAGCGCTATGAGGGCGCAAAACAATATATTGAAGCTTTACACAGTAGTAAAATCAAGGTAATGCTGAAACCCCACGTTTGGATTGGTCGTGGTACGTTTACCGGTGATATGGAAATGAAATCGGAAGCAGATTGGCTTCAGTTTGAAGATTCCTATCGGGAATATATTTTGCTTTACGCAAAGCTGGCAGAAGAAACCGGAGTAGAGCTGTATTGCATAGGTACCGAACTTTTCAATTTTGTGAATACCCGACTTGATTTCTGGAATAGTCTTATTGCTGAAGTTCGAGCGGTCTATAAAGGCAAACTTACCTATGCTGAAAACTGGGATAAAGTTGATCGGGTTGTTTTTTGGGATCAGCTCGACTTTATAGGTGCCGATGCGTATTTTCCGGTTTCTGAGGTGCAAACACCAACAATAGAAGAAGCCCGCGCCGGCTGGCAGCCTCATAAAAATATGTTGATGGCGCTTTCGCGAAAGCACAAAACACCTGTGTTATTTACTGAATTTGGTTATCGAAGTGCCGATTTCGCAGGGAAGGAGCCCTGGGTAAGCGATCGTCACGATGGCAAAATGAATACAGATGCGCAGGTGAATCTCTACGAAGCTATGTTTGAAGAATTTTGGAATGAACCCTGGTTTGGTGGTGGCTTTGCCTGGAAGTGGTTTCACAACCACGAACGGGCAAAACTTCAGGAAAATAATCGTTTTACACCTCAGGGAAAACCTGCCGAAGAAGTGCTCAAAAAGTGGTTTGAGAAAACGTGAAATTTATCTCAATTGGCAAACTATTAAGTACTTAAGCGGATTGTGATTTATAATTTTAGGGAACTAACTAACCAAAATTTTATTTTACAATGGGAATTATTTCAATTATTCTAACAATCTTATTACCACCACTTGCTGTTGCAATGAACAAAGGCATTGGTAAAGATTTTATCATAAATGTGTTACTTACGCTGCTTGGCTGGCTGCCGGGTGTTATACACGGCTTCTACGTACAGAGCAGATAAATACAACTAACTAACTGAAGAAGGGTTTTAATAAGTATCTTTATTAAAACCCTTTTTTTATGCGAATCCTTTTTTATTTCGGTCTTTTTCTGATTGGTTTTACAACCTTTGCACAGGAATCTAATTTTAAACCAGGAGCATTAACTGCCGCAATTGTAGTAAGTAATGAGCAGGAATCGCTTGTTTTTTATAAAGATATTCTTGGTCTGGAGGAAGTAGGCAGTTTTACTATTGATGCCGGTTTCGCAAAACGATTGGGCTTGTCTGATGGCGAGCCTTTTAAGGTGACCCGACTTGCTTTTGATGCTTCAACCGCAAGCTCAGAACTCAAGATTGTATCATTTGATTTGCCAAAGACAGAAGTTGAATCTGTAAAGTCAAAAGTCCAGCAGCAGTTGGGACTGCAATATCTCACGTTACAAGTTAATAGTCTTGATCCAATTGTAAAACGTGCTAAAGAAAAAGGGTTACAACCCGAAGCTGAAACCCCTATTAAACTTGGAGAAAATTCTTTTTTAATTCTACTTCGTGATCCCGATGGAGTCTTTGTAGAAGTTATCGGTGCATTCTCTGGAGCCGATTAGCGATTCTCTTCCATTTGGGAGAGATAGTCTTTAGCGATATCAGTCTTTTGTTTTTCAGTAAAAACTTTTCCGGCTAGCTGAAAGAAGGTATGCTCTTCATCTTCTAAATGATGCTCCACTTTTTCGCAAAGTTGTTTGGCATAAACCAGCCAGGCCGGTGAATCCATTTCTGTATCATCAATTTTCTCAATGAGTTCATCCATTTCGTGATGTTCTGCAATCCCGTGACGCGCATGTTCCTGCATCATGTCACTATGTATTAATGGGGAGTAGAAGGTGCGTTCTTCGGCATCTGCGTGAATTTGTAATTCCTTTTTTAGGTCTTCCCACAGTTGCTTTCGACCTGTTGATTCTCCGCTAGTAGAAGTTACCAATCGGCATAGTTCGCGTTGTTTGTCGTGATCTTTACGTATGGCTTCAAAAATATTCATGGCTGTTTTTTTGGTTAGTCAGGCTGAAATTACTACGAAGCGTTGAAGCGAGCTGTTAAGAAACTATGAAAGTTTAAAACCTCAGATTATACATCTACTATTATTACTTTCTAGAAAGAATGATATAGTAAGAAGTTGGTTTACTTCTTTAAGACTTTACAATAATACGCGTGAAGTTCTTCGGCAGATGCGCCCATCCAGCGTTTCATATAAATTCTTGCAAAATGATATTGTATATACCAAACGCCATATTTTTCATATAGTCTGGCAGAAGTTTTGAGCGGTTGCTGAATCACTGTAAATTCATTTCGGGCATACAACTCGTTGATCAAAATATTGTCTTCGTAAATGACGTAACGCTCATCATAGCCCCCAATTTCATCAAATAGTTCACGAGTTATAAACTGACTTTGATCACCGCCACGACTGGCTCTCCAGCTAAATTTTGTCAAGTATCCTGCCAGTTTAAGCCACCAGTGGTTGCTGTCAAATTGCATTCTAAAACAACCGGCATTATTTCCTTTTGCTATTTCGTCATAAATGAATTTGTCAAAATTTTGTGGAGGAAAAGAATCGGCGTGTAAAAAATATAAAACACTTCCTTTGGCTTTCTTAGCACCCGCATTCATCTGTCTGGCTCTGCCTTTACACGAGTTTAAAACTCTCAGGTTTACTGAAGTTTTTGCTTTAAAAGCTTCACCTACCTCCAATGTATTGTCAGAACTTCCACCATCTATAATCAGAATTTCAAGCTTTTCTGGAAAGGCGCCTTTCCTTACAAGATGCTCCAGCAGGACAGGTAAATTTTCAGATTCGTTATAGACAGGAATGATAATGCTGAGCATAAATGGTTTTTAGAAGAGCCAGAATTTGAGAGACTAAAACTAAACTAAAATAAATATCCCGCAAGGTTGCGGGATATAAATGCACTAAATGTGAGTCTTACTTTTCGTTAAGATTCCAGTCGTAATTTTTGTATGATACTGAGGCCGAACTTTTGATTTTAGTCTTGCTGTATTGATTGATATAATCAATTACGGTAGGAGTTTTGTCGGTGATAAAATCTTTTTTGTACCAGTCAAATATAGAAGAAAGTTTAGGGTTTGAAGCGGTGATGTCATTCTTATCAGAATTGATGAACTCACGTGTAACTTTCTCCAGTTGTTCATTTATTTTCCCTGCTGTATAGGCTTCATTCAACAATTTTGGGCAGGACATAGATGCACAATTTATGGCAAAATGGATACGGGGTTCATTCATTTTACGAAGTACTCCATTTTCAATACCTCCTAAAGATAATTCACGATCTCCCACAGGGACGATTGCTTTTGTCCAGGCGCCGTCAATATCCTTTATACTTTTTACAGGATAATTGTCAAGGATAAGTTCTACCGTATAAGCATTGTATAAGTTGATGTAATACGCCAGTAATTCCTGTACAGACCAATCGTTTGAAGGGTTATACGATGACAGGTTTTTAAGGTAGGTGTCAAGTTTGGTTCGGTCTTTCTGAAAACCAGCATAATCTACCATTCCAGACGCGGTTACATACTTCTTAAGCAATGCATCCCAGGCACTGTGATCTACATTTTCAGCAGAGTTTGCTGTGGTAGAAGTAAGGTCACCATTAACTTCTTTAGTTGGCTGGCCGGCACTCGTAAGGCCCGCGGCAGAAAGTAGGTTGCAGCTATATAAGGTAAAGGCTGCAAGTGCGCCTATAAAAATTCGTTTTGCTAAATAGAACATAGTAGTGTTGTTTGTTAGTAATTACGTAAGGTAAGGCACAATTGGTTTCTGTAATGTATAAATTAACAGGAGTCTTAACAGAAATTGGGTAATATTTAATAGCTAATGCATTAAAATAGGATTTGTTAGACTTTTATAATGATTTTTTCAAAATAATAGCATTTGCTAAGCGTGCAGGTATTTATCGTAATTTTGCAGCGCTTTTAGAGCACAAATAATAAGATATGAGTATTGTAGCAATTGTAGGGAGACCTAATGTGGGTAAATCAACCCTTTTTAACCGATTGATTCAGCGTCGCGAGGCGATTGTAGATTCGGTGAGTGGGGTAACCCGCGATCGCCATTACGGTAAAACAGACTGGAATGGTAAAGAATTTTCGATCATAGATACCGGCGGTTATGTGAAAGGTAGCGATGATGTGTTTGAAGAACAAATTGATAAGCAGGTAGAACTGGCTATTGATGAGGCAGACGCGATTATCTTTATGGTTGATGTTGAGTCAGGAATTACCGGGATGGATGAAGATGTGGCAAACTTACTGCGCCGACAGAACAAACCTGTTTTTTTAGTGGTAAATAAAGTCGATAACGCCATGCGTGAAGAAGATGCTGTAGAGTTTTACAGTTTGGGTCTTGGTGACTACTTTACTATAGCAGGGATTAGCGGTAGTGGTACAGGTGAATTATTAGATGCACTGGTTGAAGTACTGCCCGATAAACCTGAAGTTGATGAAAGTATTTTACCTCGTTTTGCAGTTGTGGGTCGTCCTAATGCTGGTAAATCTTCTTTTATAAATGCCTTGATTGGTGAGGAGCGTTATATTGTAACCGATGTCGCAGGTACCACCCGCGATGCCATCGATACCCGATACAACCGTTTCGGTTTTGAATTTAATCTGGTAGATACAGCGGGAATACGTCGTAAATCTAAGGTTAAGGAAGATCTGGAGTTTTACTCGGTAATGCGTTCCGTTCGTGCTATTGAACATTGTGACGTATGTCTTGTTGTTTTAGATGCTACCCGTGGTTTTGATGGGCAGGTTCAGAATATTTTCTGGCTCGCAGAGCGAAATAGAAAAGGGATTGTTATCCTGGTCAATAAGTGGGATTTAGTTGAAAAGGAAAATAAAACGATGCGCGAGTTTGAGAAAGTCATTCGCAGGGAGATGGAACCTTTTACTGATGTGCCTATCGTTTTTATTTCTGCACTTACCAAGCAACGTGTTTATAAAGCTATTGAGACTGCTGTTGAGGTTTTTGAAAACCGAAGCCGCCGTATTAAAACCAGCGAACTTAACGAGCATATGCTGCAAATTATTGAAGCGTATCCTCCACCAGCAAACAAGGGTAAATACATCAAGATTAAATACTGTATGCAGTTGCCTACACCGCACCCTCAGTTTGCATTTTTCTGTAATTTGCCTCAGTATGTGAAAGATCCGTATAAGCGCTTTATTGAGAATAAATTGCGTGAAGAATTTGATTTTCAGGGAGTACCTATTTCGGTATATTTCAGAAAGAAGTAAAGTTTTTTCCGCTGCAAAAGCCTATAAAAGCCCACTTTTTCAAAAAAGTGGGCTTTTCATTTTAAACCTTGCCGGTTAATTGAAGTCATAACAATAAATGTATATTATACGTATATCGTCTATGAAATATCTAATTGCCGTAGTGTTGGGCTTAAGTATTTTTCAAAACACAAATGCACAGGATTTTAAATTGAATGGAACCGTAACAGACCCTGATGGAACACCGCTAGAGTCTGCCACTGTTTATCTTGAGAAAATAGCTGACAGCACGATGGTGACCTATGGGATTTCTGATCAAAATGGTGCCTTTGAGCTTACCGGAACCACCGGGGTAGAATCTGCCAATTTATTTATTTCATATGCTGGTTTTAAGCCCTTAGTACGTCAAATCGCAATCAAAGAAACGGTTGACCTGGGTCAATTAAAATTAAGCGTTCAGGACAACCTTCTTGATGAAGTTCTTGTGGTAGCAAATCGCGCACCGGTTGTTATTAAAAAGGATACGCTTGAGTTTAATGCGGCTTCTTTTGATACCCGACCAGATGCCAATCTGGAAGAACTGCTTAAAAAGCTTCCGGGAGCTGAAGTAGATAGTGATGGTGCCATTACAATTAATGGGAAACCTGTTTCCCGTATTCTCGTAAACGGAAAAGAATTCTTTGGTGACGATCCTAAAATTGCTACTAAAAACCTTCCGAAGGAAATTATAGAGAAACTACAGGTAGTAGATACCAAAACCAGAGCTCAGGAATTTACAGGAGAATCTGGTGATAGTGAGAATAAAACCATCAATATTACTATTAAGAAGGATAAAAATAAGGGGTATTTTGCCCGTGCGACTGTGGGAGGTGGTACTAATGAACGCTACGAAATGAGCGGTATTGGTAACATCTTTAAAGACAATATGCGAACAACAGTTCTTGCGGGTTCTAACAATATCAACAGTTCAGGTTTTGAATTTGATGATATTTATGGGATGATGGGCCGTAGTGGTGCCCGAGCAGTACAGTCTGGTAATAGTAGTAATGGTATTACCAAATCGGAAACTGCCGGTTTGGATTATAGCAACGAGTGGAATGATGAATATGAGCTTAATGGTGATTATTTCTACGACCGCAGCAATACCAATACGCGCTCACGTACCCGAAGAGAAAATATATTACCTGATACCACCTATTTTTCTACGTCAGAAAATACCAGCAATGCCATAAGTAACAGACACCGTGCAAATGCGCGAATTGAAGTAGAGTTTGATACGTTAACCCGATTTTCTTTTTCGCCTCGTTTTAACACGAGTCAGACCGATGCGGTACGTGGACGTATGGCTTCTTCTTTAGACGGAAATAGCGATGTGGTGAATAGTACCGAAACTTCAGATCGTGAAGAGATTTACAATATTAATGTACGTAACAATCTTGATTTCATTAGACGATTTGGTTCTCGCGGAGCATTTTTCAGACTTGATTTTTCACAGGAATATCGCGATCAGCGCAATGATAACTTCTACTTCTCGCAAAGTGAATTTTTTGGATCTGATCCACGTACAGAAATTCAGGATCAGTTTATAGATGAAGATGAACAGGAATATCAATATGGTTTTGGGGCAGAGCAGCGTTTTGTTCTGGCTACCGATTTCTTCCTTGATTTAAATTACGACCTCTCTACTTCAAAATCTGTGAATGCACGTTATGTATATGATGCAGATGTTAGTGGTGCTTATACGTCAATTAATGATACGCTGAGTAGTAATTTTGAAGTAAATACCATTAGAAACAGACCAACAATTGGATTGAGGTATGATCACGAGGCCTGGCGACTCAATGCAGATGTAGGTTTGATTAATACGGTTCTTAAAAATGAAAATTTACTTGCTGCAGGAGGTTTTGATAATATGTATAATAACCTGTCTGTGCGCACAGGAATTCGTTATGAGTTACAACGTTCAAAAAGTATAAGCCTTGATTACAGTACCAATGCAAATACACCTTCTATACGCCAGTTACAACCGGTTCCAGATCGTACCAATCCTTTGAATATTGTGGTGGGTAACCCAACCTTGAGACCTGCCTTCAGTCATAATATTGGGGCTAATTTTAGAAGTTTCAATTTTGCTCAGGGAGGAGGTAGCGGAATATTTAGTTCGTTCAATCTTGATTTTACCGAAAATCAGGTGGTTTCTGTAAGTACGGTAGATGAAGATTTAAGACGAACAACTACCTATACTAATGTAGATGGAAATCGATCTGCATCTGCCCGATTATTTTATACCAATAGCAGCCGTAAAGAAGAAAAGGAGTTCAGATATCGTTTAAGTCTAACCGGTAACTACGATCGCAATGTAGGTTTTACCAATGCTGTTTTATATAATTCAGAACGCTTTAGAGTAAGCCCTGGGATACGTCTCACTTTTGCAATACAAGAACTTTTTGAGGTAAACCCGAGCTATAGTCTCAATTATAATAAGACAGATTATTCTATTAATGCCAACCGTAATCAGGAATTCATCAATCACACTGCTGGTTTTGAAGCAACAACCTTCTGGCCTAAAAATGTGGTTTTTGGTAATGACATTACCTACAATTACAACGGGAATGTGTCACCCGGCTTTCAGAATTCTTCTATTTTATGGAATAGCAGTTTAGGATATCAGTTTCTGGACGAAAAAGCTACTCTAAAGGTTAAGGTTTATGACTTGTTAGACCAGGTTGTTGATACCCGAAGAATTACCGGTGACGATTATGTACAGGATACCAACAGTCTTATTTTAACTCAATATGCGATGCTAAGCTTTACATACAAGCTGAGCAACTTTGGAGGCCAAAGTCAAAATAGAGGAAGAGGCGGTTACCGAAGAAATTAATTTTTAGCTATTTAGCCATGTTAATGTTTTCTTAAATAAGAAAACTAACTTTATAGTTTAATAAATAATCGTGTTCTTCGCATACATCATCAATCAATCAAAAAATACAATGACTTACCGCATTCTTCTCAGCCTTGTATTGGGCTTCTTTTCTATTTCAGCATTTTCTC
Source organism: Leeuwenhoekiella sp. (assembly GCA_964219495.1). Lineage (GTDB taxonomy): Bacteria > Bacteroidota > Bacteroidia > Flavobacteriales > Flavobacteriaceae > Leeuwenhoekiella. The sequence goes on from CAXPQP010000005.1 coordinate 31,316, forward strand.
AGGATTTTACAGTTAGGGGTCGCCTTATTGATCAGGAGCAAAAAACTCCGCTTGAAGCTGCAACTGTTGTTCTGGAAACCCTTAAAGATTCCACAATGATTACCTATACCATTACAGATCGAAATGGAGGATTTGAATTGAGCGGAAAGACCAATTTGAATGAGGTTAATCTTTTCGTGACTTTTGTAGGGTATCAATCTTTTGAAAAGAAAATAAATCTGGGCGCAAATGCCAATCAGAATCTAGGAGATATTGCGCTCGAGTTTCAGGTAGAATCTCTGGGCGATGTTGTGGTAAAAGGTAGAGCAGCACCAGTAATTATCAAGAAAGATACCCTTGAGTTTAATGCAGCTTCCTTTAAAACCAAACCCGACGCTACGCTTGAAGACTTGCTAAAGGAATTACCAGGAGCTGAAGTAGATGCCGACGGTCAAATACGTATTAATGGAAAACCGGTAAGTAATATTCTGGTAAACGGCAAACCATTTTTTAGCGATGATCCCACTATTGCAACCCGTAACCTTACCAAAGAACTGATCAATAAAATACAGGTTGTTGATACCAAGACCGAATCTCAGGAATTTACGGGAGAAGCCGGCGATAGTGAAAATAAAACCATCAATATAACAATAGACGAAGACAAGAATAAAGGTATGTTTGGTCGAGTTGCTGCTGGTGGTGGTACTGACGATCGTTTTGAGTATGCCGGGATTGCAAACTACTTCGACAATGATCTTCGGATAAGTGTTTTAGGAAGTGGTAACAACATCAACTCTCCCGGTTTTAGCTTTGGAGAGATTCAGAAAATGTTTGGTAACGCCAATTCGATTTCTATTAACAGCAATGGCGGTTTCAATTTTGGCGGAAGAAGCTTTGGTTTTGGGGATGGTATTGTAAACTCTCGCAATGCCGGTATGAATTTCGCTAATGATTTTGGCGAAAAGATAGAGACTTCAGCAGATTATTTCTACTCCGGAGCTAATAGTTTTAATGAGACACAAAGTGTGCGTGAGAACATTTTACCTGAAAATCGATTTCTTACCGATAGTGATTCCCGTACCGAATCATTCACAGATGATCACTCCGCTAATTTGAGATTTCAGACCGAAATTGATTCAACTTTTATGGTTGAGGTGCTTCCTAGAATACGTTATACCGAAGGTAGAAACTTGAGCAATGGAAGTTCTACTACCCGTAATCAAAACGGTAATCTGGTAAACGAAAGTAGCTACGATAACAGTAGTGACCGTACCACACGTAATTTTGGTAATCGTATCAGCGCTACAAAGCGATTTGGTGACAATGGAGCATTTATACGTTTAAATGGAGATCTGCAATTCGATGAAACTGAAAGTGCAGATTTTACCAATTCGCAAACCGCAGTTTATGGAGATAATCCCAATACAATACTTCGTAATCAGTTTACTGATGGATTAAACAATACTAATGGCATACAGTCTAATCTTACCTGGAGGATTCCTTTAATCAGTAAAAAATTATTTGTTGATGCAGAGTATGAGTTTAATACTCAGAATAGAACCAACACGCAGTTGGTTTATGATTTTGATGAAAACTCACAAACCTATAACCAATTAATCACCATACAGAGTACTGATTTTGAAAGTACTAATCGTAGTCACAAACCGCAGCTAGGTCTTTCTTACAATTCTGAAAAAATGCGTTTGGGAATGAGTGCTGCACTGGTATCTCGTAAACTAACCGGTGAAGATTTACTAACAGATACCGATGGAAGTCTGGTGCGTGATATCGATTTTGACAATACTTTTAACGCACTGGAAGCTTCAGCAAGATTCAACTATAACTTCACCAAGAAGATGAGTTTATGGACGTCTTATCGCTTAAGCAATAATGCGCCAGACATTCGTCAATTATCTCCGTATCTTGATGTTTCAGATCCTATTAATACGCTACAGGGTAATCCTAATCTAAGCCCTACAAATAATCATAATTTCAACCTGTCTCTTAATAATTATGACTGGGAATCTCGTACAGGTTATTATCTATATGGAGGTGTGGGTATTACCAACGATCAGATTGTGAATAAAACTACTGTTGATGAAAACTTTGTACGTGAGACCACATTTACTAATGTTGACGGGGTTTACCAGGCTTATGCGAGTATTAGCTACAATAAGGATTTTAAGCTCGACAGTCTAAGGACGCTTAAAGTAGAAACACGCATGTACGGTGGAATGAGCCGTTTTGTGAACTTTTTTAATGCAGACCAGTATGCAAGTATCACAAGACGTTTAGAACCCAATATCGGTCTGCGTTTTACCTGGAAAGACTGGTTTGAAATTAGACCAGAGTACAATATCAGCTTAAATAGAACCGAATTCAATCGGGATTTCTTTGATGGTAGAAGTTTTACCCAGCATAACGGGCGATTACGCACTACAACCTTCTTCCCCGAATGGTTGACCTGGGAAAATGATATAAACTACATCTATAACCCCAATGTGGGATCGGGCTTTCAACGGAATGCGGTGTTCTGGAATACATCCTTAGCTTATTCATTCATAGAAAACAAAGCTTTGGTTACGTTTAAGGTGTATGACTTACTCAACCAAAATACCAATTCGAGAAGAACAGCAACCCAATCCTATATTGAAGATGTACAGAGTACTGTCTTGCAGCGCTACTTTATGCTAAGCTTCAGTTATAAGTTTAATACACTGGGTAAAAAAGGTGAAGTTAGAGAGAATAGCTGGTGGGATTAACAAGTTCTAAAGTGGTCGTATAAAGCGGTTTATTTTCCATTTTAGACTTTAACCAGGCATAAAAACTTATTGCAAATAGATCTTCTCGTTCAAAACCTAGCCAATTGAATGAGTCTTCAACACGGTTCTTAAAACTTTCTGTTGTAGCTTCATCAGGAGTTTTATAGTATTGATTTATAAGTTTAAGAAAGCTTGCGATTTGATCTTTCTGTTGAGCCTGTAGTTTAAGAACTAATCTTCTCTGAATACTTGAAATAGTATTTGGAACGAGATCAACCTTATCAAGTTCTATGAGTAATAAAAGACCAATAAGTTCTTTTTTGACTACCCAAAGAATTCCATTTTTACGCTCATAAAACAAGTCACTCTTTTGAAAATCTCTGTGAAGTTGATAGGCCTCGCGTAGTTGATTTTGCTGAAAATACAGGGTTACTAAAATAAGCTTGAGGTTTTCAGATTGGTCAGCGTGTTGCTCTGAGATTTGAATAGCAAGTTTAAAATTTCCAGAGTAATTATGGGCAAGGGCGAGTAGTGTTTCTAATTTATAAGCGAAAGCTTTTCTGAAATTAGAAGGGATGTTAGAATCAATCTCATTTAAGATTGAAATACAACCTGAGAAATCTTTGTTCCGTAGTTTTAGATCAGCCAACAAGTGCTGAATCTGAAAATGATAGAATTGGTATTTATCAGAATTTTCCTTTCTGGTAACAAGCTTATAAGTTTCCTCAAATGTATTTGCGATGCCGTAGTAATTGCCAGATAAGGCTGCTACATCGGTAAGAAGTTCCATAAACTGAAATAGTGATTTGAATGAAAAGCTTTCTGAAAGTTTTAAATCAAAATCAGCAAGAGTTTTATGAAAGAGCTCAATGGGATTATATGTCGATGTTTGTAGCTTTATTTTAAGGGTGGCATAGGCTTGTTGCAGCTTTAGTTCATTTTGAATCCGCACTAAATTAGAATTACTCAAATTGGAAACTTGCTGCAAGAACGATTCATTTTTCAAATGTGCATACTGCAATTGTGTTTGATAGATTTCATGAAGAACAGTGTAAAAATCATATTTCAAACTAAGGCTTTCAGCTTTACCTAATGTTCTCCAGGCTAATTGATGTTGGCCTTTCTCAAATAGAATTCTTCCTGCCAAAACCAATTTAAGAACCCGCATTTCTTCACCAGATTCGGTTTCGAAGTTTTTAGTAGCTATAAATTCAATTAGCAAATCTTTTAGTCGTTTGCTAAGAGCGTGGTAGGCATTGCGATCAATGCCGGCATATAGCTTTTCCTGAATATTACTTTTTGAACCATTACTTATAAGGTCAAAGAGCTTTAGATTTTTGACATCGCCTCTCCGGTTACGTTTTGCTATAAATGCTCGTGCTTCTGCATTTTCTTGAGGAGATAAATCATTAATTAAAGAAATTAAATCCTTCATAAATCGTAAGTATTATTTCTTTAAAGTTACCGTAAATATTGGGTAAAGGAATCTTTAAACTAGAATTAAATCATAAGTATATTTGAAATTTTGCTTTTATGGTTCTCTTGTGACTTTCCATCTTTGACCCAACAAAACAATCAAATTATGGAATCAAATTTTGAAACTTCTACTAAAGAACCTTTAAGTAAATCCAGAAGAGTAAATGATAGCCAATTTAAGCCTACTGCTGCTTTCGTTTCAGCTGCATGGACGGCATTATTAATCGGTATGGTTTCTTTTTGCGTGGGCTTATGGAATGCCGATATGTGGCTGAGTGAAAAAGGCTATTACTTTACTCTTTTACTTTTCGGTCTATTCTCGGTGGTTTCTGTGCAAAAGAGCGTGCGTGATCGCCAGGAAGGCATTGAAGTAACTGATATGTATTATGGCATAAGTTGGTTTACCACTATAGCCTCAATTCTACTTTTAATAATTGGCTTGTGGAATGCAGATATGTTCCTGAGCGAGAAAGGGTTTTATGGGATGTCCTTTTTAATGAGTCTTTTTGGAGCAGTAACCGTACAAAAAAATACACGGGATTTGAAGTGGATTGAAAAGAACGATAAATAAAAATACCAGAGTTTCTTAACAAAAGCAGTACTTATAATCCTGCTTTTGCAATTAAATAGCTTGTTCCAAAGCTTTTAAATAAACCAGCAAATTGAGCAAATGCTGTTCCGAATGCATACGCATCAAAGTGTTGAAATACCATAGAGCATCATCAAGACTCGTGTTTTGCAACCTCCAGGAAACTTCGCTAAGATCAATAATTAGATCTGAAAGATCATCTATCGCATCACCAGTAAGAATTTCTGATTTTTGGTTGGGGTCGAGAATTTGTTCCAGCTGCTGATAATCGTGGAATTCCGGGAAGTTGACTTTAACATGTGCATAAACAAGTCCGTAATCGAGGCGTTCGATTTCTTCATACAGACGCTCATCAAAGGAAGGTTTGAGATTCACATAAAGCGCTTGTAAATCGACCAGGGCTTTTTTTAAGGCTAATGATTTATTCGAATCTACAATGATTTCTGTGCCGTATTGAGTAATGCGTTGAATGAGATTGAGAAAAGCTTCCAAAAAAGAATTTTAATTATTAAAATAAACTTACTAGAAGTAAGAATAAAAATGGCACTAAGAATGGTTTTACCATCCTCCCGAAGCACCGCCGCCTCCAAATCCTCCACCGCCGAAGCCGCCTCCAAAGCCTCCGCCTCCGCCAAATCCTCCACCGGAAGATCCACCACCAAAACCGCCACCGCCCAGACCGCCACGGCCCATGCTGCTTAGGATGATGACATCGAGGAGGCTACCTGCGCCGCCACCTCTTCCGCCACGACCGCCATTACGGCCACCGCCACGAGATCGACTTAGGATAAAGATGATGACGATAAAAATGATAATAACCGGGAAAAAGTTAAAGGTTTTGGAGTCATTTTGACGTGTACCCTGATATTCACCCTGAAGCATTTGAAACAGCGCGTCTGAGCCCTGATCAAGCCCGGCATAATAATCTCCGCGCTTAAACTGGGGGATCATAATGCGGTTGATGACCTGTTCGGCCATTCGGTCTGTGATGATGGTTTCAATACCATAACCGGTATTGATATCCACTTTGCGATCCTGAGTAGCTAGCGTAATAAGGATACCATTGTCTTTATCTTTCTGACCAATTCCCCATTTCTGGCCCCATTTAGCGCCCAAAAAGCTGATGTCTTCCCCTTTTGTGCTCGGTATAATTACCACTACAATTTGGGTGGAAGTTGTATCGCTGTATTTAACCAGTTTATTTTCCAGCGCAGCTTTCTGACCTGCGCTTAGCAAACTTGCATAGTCGTAAACACTGGTTTGCTTTTCTGGAATGGGGGGTATATCGTATTGCGCTAAGCCTTTCGTCGTTAGGCAAAAAAGAAATGCCACGAGCAAAAAACTACGGAATTGATATCGTTGAATTATATAGGTCAAGAGGTTGATATTTCGTCTGAAAGTTCGTTGACATCATCTGCATCCCAGGGGAAATACTTGGCAAGTTGCTCACCTGCAGAGTTGATTCCTTTTACCAGTCCGTCTTTAAACTTTCGGTTTTTGAACTCAGTTTGCATAAGATCTTTGGTGCTTTGCCAAAAATCTTTTGGTACCACATTATTGATACCTCGATCTCCGCAAATGGCGAACTTTTTGGCGTCAACAGCCACGTAAATGAGTACGCCGTTTTCAGCTTTGGTGTTGTCCATTTTTAAAAAGTGAAACAATTCTTTAGCACGATCGTAAGCATTCACCTCACAATTGCGCTCCAGATGCACACGTATCTCACCAGAAGTTTGTAGTTCGGCTTGGCGTATGGCTTCTACAACATCCTGTTCCTCTTCCGCAGTTAAAAAATCTTCAACAATAGAACTCATTAGGCTGCATCATTATTGAAGTCAAAATTGACTTCAGGTGCATTTTCTGCACCATCATTGGCTTCAAAATAACCCATCTCTTCAAAGTTGCCTATGAAGTTATTTACGATGTTGTTTGGGAAAGTTTTGATGTGTTTGTTGAAGGGCTTAATCGCTTCATTGTAGCGATTACGTTCTACGTTGATGCGGTTTTCAGTTCGCTCCAGTTCGTTGATAAGCTCCTTGAAGTTTTCGTTTGCCTTAAGATCTGGATAACGTTCTACAGTAACCAAAAGTCTGCTCAATGCAGAACTCAAACCACTTTGAGCCTGTTGAAATTGAGACAATTGCTCTGGTGTTATGTTTGTAGGGTCAATATTTACTCCGGTTGCTTTAGAGCGCGCTTCGATTACATCTGTAAGCGTTTTTTGCTCAAACTCGGCATAGCCTTTTGCTGTATTTACAATATTTGGGATCAAATCTGCACGACGCTGGTATGCACTTTCTACATTACCCCATTGTGCTGTTGCATCTTCCTGTAGTGTGATTGCGGTATTGTAAAATCCTTTAAAAAATGAATAGCCTATTAATACTAAAACTACGACTACAATGAGTGCAATAATTCCTTTTTTCATGATTTTGATTGATTAGAGTTGGTCTTTCAAATCCTGTAGTTGAGCTTTTATAGTTTCCAACTTGCGGATGAGATCAAACTTGTTAAGTGTTTGTTGTTTGTTTTCTTTTAGATGAATTTTTGCGCCTTCCAGCGTAAAGCCACGCTCTTTAACCAAATGGTAAATGAGCTCCAGATTTTTGATGTCTTCGGGCGTGAACTTGCGATTGCCTTTCGCATTTTTTTTGGGTTTTAATACATCAAATTCCTTTTCCCAAAAACGCACCAGCGAAGTGTTGACGCCAAAGGCATCAGCGACTTCGCCTATGCTGTAGTATAATTTTTCGGGCAGTTCAACGTGCATTAATCCAACGATTGGTTTTCGAGTTGTGCTTTCTGTAAAATTACATCAAACTCTTCAGGTGAGAGATTTCCGTAATAGAAATTTATCGGGTTGATACGCTCACCATCTTTGAAGATTTCATAATGTAAATGCGGCGCTTCAGAACGACCGGTACTGCCTACAAATCCTATAAGGTCACCACGCTTTACCTTTTGACCGGGCTTAACGTTGTATTTATAAAGGTGTGCATATAGACTTACATAACCATAACCGTGGTCTACACGAATGTGATTACCATAACCCGTAGCATTATTGTCTGCACGATCAACAGTCCCGTCGCCGGTAGCGTAAACCGGAGTACCTCGAGGTGCTGTAAAATCCATACCGTAATGAAATTTACGCTCTTTGGTAAACGGGTCTGAACGGTACCCATAACCCGAAGCGATACGGGTGAGATTTTCATTTGCTACAGGCTGAATTGCTGGGATAGCTGCCAGAAGTTTTTCTTTTTCTTCTGCTAAAACGGCAATTTCGTCAAGTGATTTGCTTTGTACTACAAGTTGCTTGGTAAGAATGTCGAGCCTTTTATTAGACTCGATTATCATTTTAGAATTATCGTAGCCTTCCAGATCTTTGTAGCGGTTTATACCACCAAAACCAGCCTTACGCTGTTCATCGGGAATAGGATTTGCTTCAAAATATAAACGATAAATTGTATTGTCGCGTTCTTCAATTTCGGTAAGAACCGTTTGAACCTGATCTAATTTTTTATTGAGTACCCCATACTGCACTTTCATATTCTGAAGCTCGCGCGTAAGTGCTTTTTCACGAGGAGTTTCAAGATCGGGGATGTTTAGGTAAATAAGCAATAAGATAAAACCTGCAAGAAAAGAGGCGACAATAGATAAAGCAACATAACCTAATTTACGACCCTTGCGCTTTTCGATCTTTTTGTACGAAAGCGTCTCTTTGTCGTAATAATATTTAACCTTAGACATTGTTTAAATTATTCTATTTTTGCGTTAACTAAAACCCGCTAATTTGTGGGTGAATCTTGAGTAAATACTCAGGATTAAACGAAAGAATTTTTATTCTTAAAACAAATAAAGATCCTCAAAAAATCCCTTATAAAACAGAAGGGTAACGAACAAATATAAAAAATAGTTTGCCTGCATACCCATTTTGGCAAAAACCAGACTAAAATTTACTCATGAAATCCCAGGAAATTCGCGATACATTTCTTTCTTTTTTTAAGTCCAAAAACCATTCCATCGTGCCGTCTGCGCCTATGGTAATTAAGAATGATCCCACGCTTATGTTTACTAATGCGGGGATGAACCAGTTTAAGGAATATTTTTTAGGAAATGGAGTGCCCAAAGACACGCGTGTTACAGATACGCAAAAATGTCTGCGTGTAAGTGGAAAGCATAATGACCTGGAAGAAGTAGGAAAGGATACCTATCACCACACTATGTTTGAGATGTTGGGTAACTGGAGTTTTGGCGATTACTTTAAACAGGATGCCATTGACTGGGCTTGGGAGTTGCTTACAGAAGTATTCAAGATGGATAAAAACAATCTGTATGTAACCATTTTTGAAGGAGATAGCAGTGAAAATCTGGATCGTGATACCGAAGCCTATGATATTTGGAGCAAGCATGTTCCTGTAGATCGTATATTAAACGGAAACAAAAAAGATAATTTCTGGGAAATGGGAGATCAGGGACCTTGCGGACCTTGTTCTGAAATTCACGTGGATTTGCGTTCTGATGAGGAAAAAGCAAAAACACCCGGAGCTCAGTTAGTAAATGCAGATCACCCTCAGGTAGTTGAAATCTGGAACCTTGTTTTCATTCAATATAACCGAAAGGCAAATGGCAGCTTAGAGAATTTACCTGCAAAACATATTGATACCGGTATGGGCTTTGAGCGTCTGTGTATGGCATTGCAGGGCAAGAAGTCTAACTACGATACAGATGTGTTCACGCCGCTTATTCGCGAGATTGAGACCATTACCCATTCTAAATATGGTTCTCAGGAAGAAACAGATATAGCCATTCGCGTGATTGCAGATCACGTGCGCGCAGTAGCTTTCTCAATAGCAGATGGGCAGTTGCCAAGCAACACAGGAGCAGGTTACGTAATTCGCCGAATTTTAAGACGTGCCGTGCGTTATGGTTTTACCTTCCTTAATACCAAAGATCCATTTATTTACAAATTGGTTGGCGTGCTGGTTGATGAGATGGGCAAAGCGTTCCCAGAGCTTAAAAAACAACAAAACCTGATTTATAATGTAATCAAAGAAGAGGAGCACAGCTTCCTGCGCACTTTGGATCAGGGCTTGATTTTGCTCGATTCAATCATTGCAGAGACCCACGGTAAGGAGGTTTCGGGTACCAAAGCTTTTGAGCTGTACGACACTTATGGTTTTCCTATAGATTTGACCGCTTTGATTTTGGGCGAAAAGGGGTACAGCCTAGACGAAAAAGGATTTCAGGCCGAATTGCAAAAACAAAAAGACCGTTCGCGTGCTGCCGGAAAAATTGAGGCTGGGGATTGGACAGTTTTAGAGGATGATGCTGAAGAAGAATTTGTGGGTTACGATACATTAGAAACTCCGGTACGCATAACCCGCTACCGAAAAATAAACACCAAGAAGGAAGGTGATCAATATCAGTTGGTTTTTAATCTCACCCCGTTTTATGCAGAAGGAGGAGGGCAAGTAGGAGATAAAGGCTATTTGGAAGCACCTAATGGCGATGTGGTTTACATTACCGATACCAAGAAGGAAAACAACCTAATTATACATCTTGCTAAAAACCTTCCGAAGAATTTGGAAGAAACTTTAACGGCAGTTGTAGATTCTAAACAACGCAATCGTACACAAGCAAATCACAGTGCAACGCACTTGTTGCACCAAGCCTTGCGAGCCGTTTTAGGAACGCATGTAGAGCAAAAAGGTTCTATGGTCCACAGCGGCTATTTGCGTTTTGACTTTTCACATTTCTCTAAAGTGACTGCCGAAGAGTTAAAAGAAGTAGAGCAGTTTGTAAACGCACGTATTCAGGAGCAATTACCTCTAGAAGAACAACGCGGAATTCCTTATGATAAAGCTATTGCTGAAGGTGCAATTGCGCTATTTGGTGAAAAATACGGGGATGCGGTACGTACCATACGTTTTGGAAAGTCGATGGAGTTGTGTGGTGGTACCCACGCTGATAATACTGGGGATATTTGGTACTTCAAAATAAAATCTGAAGGTGCCGTTGCTTCGGGAATTCGTCGTATTGAAGCGATTACCGGCGACGCGGTAATGCAGTATTTTGAAGAACAGGACGAAACCCTTGAATCTGTCCGCGGCCTGCTCAACAATACCAAAGAACCTGCAAAAGCAATTGAAAACCTGCAGGAAGAAAATAACGATCTCAAAAAGCAGCTTGAATCGCTATTGGCTGAAAAAGCCAAAAATGTAAAAGGCGAACTCAAAGCGGATTTAGAAGAAATTAATGGGATTCAGTTTTTAGCTCGTGAGGTAGATCTTGATGCAAACGGGATTAAAGATTTGTCTTTCCAATTAGGTGGCGAGGTAGAAAACTTATTTTTATTACTAGCTTCCCGTCAGGGAGGTAAAGCATTACTCAGCTGTTATATTGATAAAGATTTAGCTAAAGCGAAAGACTTAAATGCAGGAACTATTGTACGCGAACTGGGTAAATACATTCAGGGAGGTGGTGGCGGCCAGCCGTTTTTTGCTACAGCCGGCGGAAAAAATCCCGATGGGATTGTTGCTGCTTTGGGAGCGGTGAAGGAGTACCTGGTTTAATGCTTTGATGTTAATGGTTATTGGTTAATTGGTTTTCGATAGAAGTAAAAAGCTGGCAGTCTCAGTAAGCAGGTGGGAAATACGAAATACAAAATCGGAAATTAGAAATAACCCAATGTTGTCAGGTCGAGCGTGTCACACTGAGCTTGTCGAAGTGCAGTCGAGACCCATACGCTCCTGCGCGATTGTATCGCGCATTGTTTTTTTGTCAGTTCAACAATAAATAAGAAATCATAGATACTGGACGTTTTTCAAATAACCCAATAATAATAGCAATACAAATAAAAATAAGTGCAACTCCAAACCAAAATCCCACTCCAGCCTACTGCCAATCCTATTGATTACGATTCGCAGATCTTACTGGTGGGGAGTTGTTTCGTACAAAATATCGGTGCTAAGCTCAACTATTTCAAATTCAGAAATACAGTAAATCCCTTTGGGATTTTATTTCACCCGGAAGCCATTGCCCGTTTTTTTGAATATGCAGTACAACGAAAAGTATTTCAGGAAACCGATTTTGAAGAGGTGAATGGAAGTTTCGTTTCGTTTGATGCACATTCTTTATTAAGTGCAAATTCAGCAAAAGCTTCAGCAGAGAACTTAAACACTGCATTGAATGAGGCTTACGACCAACTCCAAAAAGCTACACATATTTTTGTCACGCTGGGCACAGCCTGGGGATATCGTCATAAGCTACAGGATAAAATTGTAGCCAATTGTCATAAAATTCCGCAGCGGGAGTTTACAAAAGAATTGGCTTCAATAACTCAGATAGAAAATGCGTTGCTCCGATTAATTGAGGCAGTCAAAACTCTAAAGCCTGAAATCTCAATTACTTTTACCGTTTCTCCGGTTCGGCATCTTAAAGACGGTTTTGTTGAAAACCAGAGAAGCAAGGCGCACCTTATAGCGGCTGTACATTCTGTGATTGCACAGCATAATTACGCGTCTTATTTTCCGGCATACGAACTGGTGATGGATGAACTGCGTGATTATCGTTTTTACGACCGTGACTTGATTCACCCTAATGAACTTGCGATAGATTATATCTGGGAAGCTTTTGAAGCGGTTTATCTTTCGCCGAAGGCTAAAGCTTTTAAAAAGCAGATTGAAGAAGTGCAGCGTGGTTTGGAGCACCGGGCATTTAACCCAAATTCAGATCAGCATCAGCAATTTCTTAAAAAACTGCAGCAAAAAATAGCACAGCTGCAGCAGGAAATCCCTCATATTCAATTCTAAATACGGCAAATGCCTTATAGACAGGCTTTTTGATTTAGTTGAGCTTTGAAGCTTAATCAAAAAACCTAAGACGATGAATAACTTAAACAAATTAGCTTCAATTTTATTTCTAACTATTGGCCTGACTATCTGCAGCTGCTCTGTAGATGATGATGGCGGTGACAGTAATTCGGGCAGGGGTGAGTTAACCGCCAAAGTAGATGGGAAAGCGTACAAATCGATGCCTGAGGCAACCACCGCACAGGAAAGTACTTCTGCAAATATTGAGATCATAACCATAAGCGGAGGAAGTTTAGATTCTGAAAACATTCAAATGACCATTATAGGCTTTGAAGGTGTGGGCTCCTATAATTTAAATTCTGTTAGTCTAGGAACTTACACCTATCTCAAGGATAAATCAGATTTTATGAGTGCTCAGGTGTTTTCTACCGCTACGGGTGCAACTTCGAATGGTGAAATCAAAATTGCCGAGTATACCAAAGGCGAAAGCGTTAAGGGTACCTTCAGTTTTACAGGGTATCTTACCAGCGATGTTTCTCGAAAAGTAGTGGTGAGCGAAGGCTCATTTAACGTAAAGATCAAATAAAAGTTTAAGTATAGAAGATCTCAAGTGTTGAGGTTTTTACACGAAGCCGGAGGCAGGAGCAATTCTGTTTTCGGCTTTAACTTTTGTAATACAGGCTATAATTTAAGGAACAGATTTTTTCAGTTTATACCTAATTCCCAAAGCCTCATTTCTTTTGCCCTATTAAAATATAGGGCAATTGTCGTATTGATAGTCAGCTATCATTAAGTCATTTTTGAAGTGTAAAAACTTTAAATATCAATTACTTATGAAAAATCAGTTACGCTCTTTAGTAAGCCTCTGTTGTACGCTTCTAATTACAGGTGCTCTTGTTGCCCAAAAGGCACAAACGCCAGATTATACCTACGATTTAGGAGGTTCTATAAATGACATGACTTTAACCCTTGCGGGGACTTTGGTAGTTTCTACAAACGACGGTTTGGTAGGTATTAAACCAGGTTCTAATGATGTCGTTTTTAAATTCACAGATTACGGAAGTGTGAAGCCAGAAGAAATCACATATATACCTAATTCGCCATATCTCATCGTTGATCAGGGTGGTTTGGGAGGTTTTTCTAATAAAAAAGCAGTACTTGATTACATCTCTGGTAAAGTTATTTTTACTACTGAAAGTAAAGGCTGGAAAACGGTGCAAACTGCAGATGTGATTATGCCAGATAACAAATTAGTTATTAGCGGACTTCAGAAAGAAGGTTCTATGGCTGAAAAGAATACCGCAAAACTGGCTGTTTATGATTTAACTACAGGAAATTTAGATTATTCCTTTTTTCTTAATGAACCGGGAAAAACAACTGCTAAGTATTTTGCCGTGACGGGTACACCAATGTTACTAAAAGATAAATTGCTTGTGCCAACATCACAGGGAATTTTTGCTAAAAGTAAAACAGGGCAAACCCTTTGGGAAAATGACATAAAAGATGTGAATTGGATGACCTCAAGCGCAGATGAGAAAGAGATTTATGCATTTGACGTAAATGACTCAAAGAGTAAGACCGAAATAATCAAAGTAAAGCCTGACGGAGCTGAAGCATGGGGTGATAAAGTAAAAGTGGATGGTGTGGTAAGCAATTTTCAAATCATCCCACAGGGACTTATTGTAGTGAGCGATAAGGATACTTCGGGTAAGAGTGTTCTTGCAGGTAGATCTGAATCTAAAATCAATTTGTTGAGTGCTTCAAGTGGCGAAGATCTTTGGGATAAAGCTCCAAAAACTGGTGGTTTTGTACAGCATTTTTATGTGATGGAAGACGGTGTTTTGTTTGGAATCTACGATGGAGGGATTAATAAGATAGCATTTGACGGAACACCACTTTTCAAAAAACCACTTAAAACAGGAGAGGATATAAAGCTAATGGCTGAAACTCCAAATGGGTTGATTTATATTACTTCAGAAGATGCCAATATTGTTGACTTAGAAACGGGAGATCAGGTATGGAATAAACCTTTGAAGTATAAAAGTGTAAATAGTGTGACATCGGCATTTGACTCTAAAAACAACCGTTATCTTATAAATGCAGACGATGAGTTATTTGCTGTAGATGCTGAAAGTGGTGATGTTTCATCTCTTGCAAATGTAAAGTTTGATGAGAAGGAAAATCCAACAACTCTTGCAGTGCGCGAAGACGGAATTTTCTTAGGTAGTGATCAAAATATGACCTTACTTGATTTTGACGGAAAAGAAAAGTATCATGAATATTACAAATCTCCAGGACGTAGCACTTTTGGTAAAATAGTGGGTGGAGTAGCCGCTGTTGCAACCACGGCTCTTACGGTGACTATGGCAGCCTCTGCGGGAGCAAACCGTAACGGCATGAATATGAATGATCTGGATAGTTATAACGATACAGGAAAAGAAGCTAAGCGCGCTCAGGATATGTTCGCATCAATGTCGGGGGCATCTTTTGAGTATTTGAGTAAGCGTTTTAAAGCTTCTGCTGCTACTGAAGATTCTCAGTTTATTTTAACCAATCTTGATGATGGGGTTGGGTTAATCAAATTGAATAAAGCAGACGGTAGCGTTGAAAAGGAGATTTTGCTAAAAGACAAGAAACCTGAATATGAAGTAGATGAATTTGGTGGGGTGCTTTATTATAAAGCTGCCAATGATACCATTTACGCATATAACCTTAAGTAAGAATAAGAGTTAGTAAGTAATCAAATTGCCCGGGAAATCCCCCGGGCAGTTTTAATAACCAGCAATGATTATTTATCAGGAGATACTACTGCTTGCTGTTGGGCTATCTATGCTTTTGAGCTTTGTACTCTTTCGATTTTTAGAATCAGTATTTAAAAATCGAGTGGCAGAAAAGAATGTTGGCTTTTTTTATGGTTACGCTTCTTTGGTGTTTGCATTGGCTGCATTAATGGTAAGTTGGATGAAGTTGTATCGCATTAATTTGTTCATTGGAATTCCTGTCTTCATACTCGTTTTCCTTTGCAGAAATCGGGCTAGCAAGTTGAAAGGACCTGGAGTTCTACTTAAGATTTCTGCACTTGTTGCTTTGGTAGCTCTAGCTGTTGGATTGAGTTCGTATTTATTTTTTAAATAATCTATTCTAAAATGATTTACAATGGATAAAGCAGTTGTATTTAAAATTTTGCGTCCCAATCGCTTTAATTATATGATATATGCCAATGCAGTTTTTCTACTGTGCTTATTGGGCGTAGGCTTTATAAGTCCGCTTACGATTGTAATGGCCTATTTTATCGAAAGTATAATCATTGGCCTATTTAATGCTCTAAAAATGGCAATGAGTATAAGGTATTCAAATAAGATAGACCGAGGAGGTGCAGCAAACTATAGTTTGATTTTATTTTTTTGTTTTCATTATGGTTTTTTTATCGCCATACAAAGCATATTCGTATTCTCTTTTTTTGAGATGGAAGATAATGGCTTGTTTCGAGAACCTTTCCTATTGATTGAAAACTATTCTGCACTATTGAAGCTTGATGGTATGTGGTTGCTTATTGTGAGTATGCTCATCACTCATTCAGGTGTTTTGATTACCAACTTTCTAGCTGAAAAACGCTATCAGGAATTTACAGCCAGTGAATTAATGACAAAGCCCTACCTGCGCATTTTTATACAGCAGTTTGTTGTCATCTTATCGGGTTTTTTTCTTGTTGCTTTACACGCCGGTTATGTCGCGGCATTTTTGCTGATTCTTTTCAGATTGATGCTTGATCTATTCTTACTTGGGCTTAGAGAAAATACAACTTTGGTTGATGAAATGGCAAAATGGTATGCCGATAAATCGGAGCAGGATTTCGATAAAATAAAAAAGCAACTGTTACTATTTTCTGAATAATGATGCTGGTCAAAAATGCAATATCAGGATGGATAGTTGCCACACTTATCGGGTGTTGCGTCTTAGTATGCTGTATAGTTGTATTTCACATTTTATTCTGGGCTGTAAAGAGTTTAGTTCCAAAATATCTAAAGATATTCTTGTTGATATATGCTTTAGTAATTGCTTTACTATCATCGATTAGGCTCTTTGATATAAGCTATACGACAACGCTGTTTACAGCATTTCCTCTTTTCATAACAGGATGTATTGCTGTTTTCTATTTAAACCGAATACAGAAAGCTTCAAAAACCACACGGGTGCTTTTAGTAATGTATGTAATAACTGGTATTGCCATAATAACAGGGATCTTTCAAAAACTAATTTTGACATGATTGTAGTAGAATGCATATCACTTATTGGTTTGCTCACCGTTTTTGGGGTTACTGCATTCCTGCTGCTTTTATATTTTAAAAAGATAAATCGCCAGAGTGATCGGCTATTTGAAGAGCGTTTGAACAATCTTGAGCAAGCCATTTACAAGCATAGAATGTCGAGAGCAGATCGATATAAGCTGCTTAACACCTATGATTTTTTACGCTATAATCTCGGGGAGGTTTTAATACCCAAAAGTTAATTGTTTATTTTTTAGAAGGTTAGTTTGATCTTTTTTTAAATTTATCCGGAATTCCTTAACCTCAACTAATGATGCAAAAAATTATTGGGGCAGTTTTTGTCTGCCTGTTAAGCCTTAATGTTTCAGCTCAAAAAAACATTAAGGAAATCGATTCTATAAACGCAATTCTCGTACAAAACAGTTCTATCAAAACCGATTCTTTGTTGGTGATGTTTGAAAATACTTTTGCAGTTGCAGAAGAGCTCAACTATAAAAAAGGGATGGGCGAGGCGCTTAAAAATATAGCCACGGTTTATGGATATGACGGAAAATTAGATAAAAGGCTCGAATATGCACTTAAAGCCATACGCATCTTTGAAGAGAATGATCTTAAACCTCAAGCTGCAAATCTATATGGTGAAATTGGCTATGGGATGAAGCGAGAAGATATAGACAAGGCGCAGTACTATATGAACAAGGGAATTAAAATGGCTGAAGCCGGTAATTACCTTGAAGTGCTCGATCGTACCTATAATAACTACGGCGTGATTAAAGAAATGAAAGGTCAGCTTGATAGTGCTCAGTATTTTTATGAAAAGGGTTTAAAAATAGTGCAGGAGCGCAATTATACAGAAGGTTTGCCTTACAGTTACAGCAATCTTGCTGGTGTATTTGGCCAGCAGGGTAAATATGATCTGGCTCGGGAATATTTTGGCAAAGCCAAAAGCATACGTGAAGAAATAAATGACCGTAAAGGAATTGCAGAAAATCTAACCCAAATAGGTGAAGTTTATTTGGCAGAAGGTAAACAAAGAGAGGCCATTTCAAACTTTAAACAATCGTTACCACTGGCAATTTCTGAAGAATACCGGTTTTTAACCCAATATACTTACCAACAACTCTCGGAAGCTTACAAGCAATTGCGCCAAACAGATTCTGCTCTGCATTATTTTGAACGGTACAGCGCTTATAAAGACAGTGTAAATTCGCTTGATGTAACTAAACGCATGGCCGAATTATCGGTTGAATACGAAACTGAAAAAAAGGAAAATGAAATTTTGCAACAACGCGCTGAACTTGCAGAAAAGGATCTGGAAGTTCGTCGTAAGAACATTCTTATTTATGGGAGTTTGGGCTTAGCTGCACTATTGGGACTTTTAGGTTATTTGATATATAGCAGGCAAAAATTAAAAAACAGACAATTGCAGAAAGAAAGCGAACTCCAGATTGCATTGGCTCGTATTGAGACCCAAAACCGTTTAGAAGAACAGCGTTTGCGTATTTCAAGAGATTTGCACGATAATATTGGATCTCAACTTACTTTCATTATAATGAGTCTTGATAATTTGAGTTATATGTTGACCGATGCTGATGATCGGGTTAAGGAGCGCATCGCTTCGATAAGTACTTTTACTTCTGTAACTATAAATGAATTGCGGGATACCATTTGGGCAATGAATAAAGAAACGATTAGTATCGAAGATCTAGAAACGCGTATTGCAGGTATTATAGAAAAGGCGCAAACCACAAGTGAAACAATCCAGTTTAAAATAGATACAGAAAATATTGAGCGGTCGGTTGAGTTTTCAGCTTTAGAAGGGATTAATATCTATCGCATCATACAGGAAGCTATAAACAACACTATTAAATATGCAGATGCCAACCGTGTAGAAGTAAAAATGTGGATTGATGAAGCTGTATTTAAAGTAAGTATTGTAGATGATGGCGCTGGCTTTGACAACGCTCAAATTGAAAAAGGGAATGGTTTAAATAATATGCGTAAACGAGCTGCAGATATCGATGCAGAAATAGAGATCAATAGTCTCAAGGGGCAGGGAACTCGAGTAGTTTTAGAAAAGCCACTAGTGCAAAATTTAAGGTAAATTGGGATTGCTTGGGAATATCAAAGTTGGAGTTTGATTTTAGTTTAAAATAAAAAACGTATTTTAAACGCTTAAAATCTAACCTATGACTCCAAGTTCTGCCAGTACGGCACATACTTCAAATACCGATTTTTATGCATCAAACGATAAACTCTATGTCGCTACAGATTGCATCATATTTGGTTTTGATGATGGCGACCTCAAACTTTTAATCTTTAAAAGACGGGTTGAGCCAGACTCTGGTATTTGGTCTCTTATAGGGAGTTTCGTTAAAATTGATGAAGATGTTGATGAAGCTGCGCGCCGGGTTTTGAAAGAAATAACCGGTCTCGAAGAGATCTATATGGAGCAATCTAAAACTTATGGCAAAGTAGAACGCGATCCTGGATATCGATGTATATCTGTTGCAAACTATGCTCTTATGCGTATTAGTGATCATGATATTGAACTTACTCAAAGTCATGGAGCGTTTTGGTACACTTTACAAGAATTACCAGAATTAGCACTTGATCATAGTGAAATGGTTAATGATGCGTTGGCAAAATTACGCCGCAGAGCCCGTTATCAGCCAATTGGGTTTGAACTATTGCCGGAGAAATTTACCATTCCGCAGCTACAGCGTCTTTACGAATCTATATACCAACGTGATTTAGATCCTCGTAATTTTAGGAAAAAAGTGCTTTCTCTTAAAGTGCTCGTGAAATTAGATGAAAAGGATAAGTTAGGAAGTAAACGTGGTGCATACCTGTACCGTTTTGATTCTGAAAAATATCAGGAATTACTTGAGAGCGGGTATAACTTCGAAATTTAATTTTATAAAGCATCGTTAGTAAATGCCTGTTCGAATTGCAATAGCAGAGGATAAGTTTTTTTTAACCCAATCACTAAAGGAAAAACTCTCCTTTTTTGACTCTTTTGAATTACGAATTACTGCAGAAAATGGGCAGATTTTAATTGATAAGCTCAACGACCAGCCCACCATCGATTTGATATTGATGGATATTGAAATGCCTGTTCTTAATGGAATTGAAGCGACAGCTCGAATTAAAGAACTATATCCCCACATCAAGATTATAATGCTTACGGTATTTGATGATGATGTCCATATTTTTAATGCTATTCAAGCAGGCGCAGATGGCTATTTACTTAAAGAAACTCCACCAGAAGCTCTCAAAACAGGAATAGAAGAAACCATGTCTGGAGGCGCAGCGATGACTCCGGCCATTGCAATGCGTACCCTAAAACTACTTCGTAATCCAGAAGCAGTTTCAAATTTAGAAAAGCAGGAGGAAGTTAATCTTTCGCAACGGGAAGTTGATGTGCTCGAGCAACTTGCAAAAGGATTGAGTTATACCAAAATTGCAGAGAACCTCATTGTATCCCCCAGCACCGTGCGAAAACATATCGAGAATATTTATAAAAAATTACAAGTACATAACAAATTGGAGGCTGTTAAAAAGGCTCGAAAGAACAATTTAATATAGATTAGTCGCCTCTTTTTTAGTAATATTTACCCTACCTTTAAATTGGTATACTTCCCCTTTGTAGACCAACTTGAACTTAACCTAATTTCAAAGCGTGCGTAAACTCCTGATTATATTGCTTTTGGTGGTTTTAGGCATTTTTACCTATAACTATTTTGCCGATCGAAACGAATCCAGACAACAACTCCTGGAGAGCTCTTCCTTGATTCAGAAAGAGGTGCGCAACGTGGGTAAGCTCATCGTTACCGAGGGTAATTTTGCTCAGGTTTTCAGCTATAAAGATTCTAAGAGTATGTACTTTGATTTACTTACAGCGAGTAAAAAGGCTCTTGTTGTGGTGAATGCAAAAGTGAATATCTCCTATGATCTGAGAGCTATGAAAACTCAGATCGACGAAGAGAATAAAACCATAACGATTTTAAGTATTCCAGAACCTGAGATCAATATCAATCCAGATATTGAATATTATGATGTAACTCAGGATTACCTCAATCAATTTGATGCTTCAGATTATAATATCATCAAGAAACGTGTAACAGCGAGCTTACGTAAAAAAATAAACGCATCAGAACTTCCCGCTCAGGCCGAGCAACGGCTTATTTCCGAACTGGCAAGTATCTATGCCGTTACAAATGCCTTAGGCTGGGAGTTACACTACAATAAAACTGCTATAAAAAGTAATGAACAACTAGAAAAATTGATTATTGATTAATATCTAAAGGCTCGATATATGAAAACGTCCCTGATTTTGATTGATGCGATACAGGAAATGCCTGGTAGCTTTGCTATGGTACGAAAGGATTTGTCTGTTGTAAGTCATAGTAAAGAATGGGATGTTGATCTTATTTCAACTTTTGCAGGAACTGAAGAGAGGGACGCCGACTTAAGATATCGGTTCGAAAAGGCTTTCCAAACTACTATAAACGGAGAGAATTCTTATGTTATACAAGATCTTCCAGAACGTCAAACCCGTTTTAAATATAAGCTGAGCAGAATAAGTACAGAGCCAGTACTCTTAATCATACAGCAGGTTTTACTTACCAGGCCTAAAGATTATCGCAAGGAGATGCTGCTTTTAGAAACCAATAAAGTAGCTGAAATTGGTTATTGGGAATACACGATTAAAACAGGAAATATTTTTTGGTCTGAAGTTACTCGCGCAATTCACAGGGTACCACCCGATTTTATGCCTAATCTTGAGAATAGTTTGAGTTACTACAAGGAAGGAGAAAGCAGGGCGCGAATGGTTGAAGCTGTTGAAAAATGTATTGAAACAGGCGAACCATACGATAAAGACTTTACAGTAATAACCTATTCCGGGGAAGAGATTTACGTAAACGCACGCGGTAAGGCCGAATTTGAAGATGGAAAGTGCGTGCGTTTGCTTGGAACTTTTCAAGACATAACTGAACGCGTAGCGCGAGACGTTCAATTAAAGAAAAGTGAAGAACAGTTTAGACTAGCCTTTGAATATTCGCCTATTGGATTTTTAATTTTAGATGTTGAGGACTTACGTATTCTGCGGAGTAATGATGCATTCAATACGTTAATGTGTTATTCCGAAATGAAAATTATAGGTAAAAAGCTCACTGATTTCTTTATTCCTGAAGAGGCAGATTTGTATTATTTGAAATTTCAGCAATTGTTGGATGGAAGTTTAACTTCTATAGAGTCAGAATGTTGTTTTAGTAATAAACAGGGGAAAAAATTACTCTGTAGTATTTTTGCTTCAGTAATTTATGGAAGGTTTAATAAACCAAAGGAAATTATTGTTCAAATACAGGATGTAACCGAACTGAAAAAGAAAAATGAAGAAGTCAATCGATTTGTAGAAGTTACAACCAAACAAAATAAGCGATTACTCAATTTTGCTCATATTGTTTCGCATAATTTAAGATCACATGCAAGTAATATCGCTATGCTACTAGGCTTTCTTAAAGTTGAAGATAATATAGAAGAGCGTAATGCTCAATTTGATATGCTGCATCGAGCTTCAAAAATGTTGAGTGAGACTATAGACCATCTTAATGAAGTAGTTTCTGTAGATATTGATGCCCGGCAACGTAAACAAGTGTCTTTAAATCATTATATAGCCAACACGGAGAATGCTTTAAAAGGTTTTCTGGTCGATTCAAATTTTACCATTTACAACAATGTCCCAAACGATTTTCAAGTATGCGTGATTCCTGCTTATTTAGAGAGTATTCTTCTTAACTTATTTTCAAACGCGATAAAATATCGTGATCCGGCCAAGAAGTCCTGGTTACAAATCAAAGCAGAGAAAAAATTAGGGCACTCCGTGATTTATGTGAGTGATAATGGGTTGGGTATTGATATGGAGCGCTATGGGACCCGTATTTTTGGTTTGTATAAAACTTTTCATGATCACTCAGAAGCCCGTGGTTTGGGTCTATATATGACTCAATCTCAAATTCAGGCGATGGGAGGATCTATTGATGTTATGAGTAAAGTGGATGAAGGAACCACTTTTATAATTAAGCTTTATGAAAAAAATTAATTTGGCTTGCCTGGTAGATGACGATCCAATCGTTGTTTTTGGGCTTAAGAAAATGATGAAACTCGTAGAGTTTTGCGAGAATTTTTTAGTTTATAGCAATGGGCGGGAAGCTTTAAATGCATTGGTTTCCATCTTTAAATCTAATGAAGAAGTACCCGAATTAATACTTCTGGATCTTAATATGCCTGTGATGGATGGTTGGGAGTTTCTCGAAGAGTTTACCAAACATGAACCACCCAAGGAAATAACTATCTACATACTAACCTCATCTATTGATCCTAGAGATAAAGAGCGAGCTTTGCGATTTAGCAGTGTTTCTAATTATGTTGTAAAGCCGGTTACCTTAGATCAATTAGAAAAAATAAGAGATACGTTCTTAGATGATGTAGATTAAATTGTCTCTATCAATTCCATACCATCTTTTATTAAATGGTTAATGGTTGGTTTTTTTTTGGATAGTAACGACAGATGATTTTTAATCTCAATGCAAAAAGGCGTATTGCCCTCTTCATAAGCTAGTTCATAAAGCTCAACTGCTAATAGCCAATCGTTGGGATGGTATTTCTTTAGAATATCAAAAGCTGCTTGTGGTGAGTAGCGTGTGTCCTTGCCTTCCCGATAATCGCGTACTGCTTTATATAAAGATTCCAGCTTTTCACGCTCCGTAGTTTTAGAGGCTTTAATAGTCTCTGTGCTGGGTTTATGATTAATCAGGTCGAAGGATTTGAAATCTGCGGGGCCTGAAAAAGCAGATACAATTTTCTTTCCCACACCTAAATGATAAACTCCCCATTCTGGTTTGAAAAGTATGCGCTCATCCTGTGTAACTGTACAGTTTTCAAAACTGATTAGGATAATTTTGCCTTTTAAATTACGCGTACCGGTAATGATGCTTCCGTTTACCTTAATATTCCCTTCAAATTCAAGAGTTATATTTTTGCCTTCGTAGATGTTGTAAGCCTTAAGGTCTTTTGGGCTCATATCTTCTATGGCCAAATTAATACCTTTCAACTTTCCCAGTGCGGTTCCATAACCTGAAGGATGATTCAATGTGCCATGACCTACCAGTTCTTTTTCGTGATAAGCCAAAGCTGTAGGTCCTTTAGTTTGTAAATAGACAACCTTACCCTTATGGGTTATCATTTCGTCAAAAATTCCAGATATCTGAAGTCCTGTGCTCAATTGCGCAGTACCCAGATTTTTACTCTCAATTAATTTCTGCAAGCCTTCAGGTCCTCCTGTACGCAATGCCATCGTGTTTGCAAATTCTTCGAGAACTTCGCTTAAGTAAGCAAAATCGGGAGTGACATATAATTGAGGTTGAGGTTTGGTAATGTCAAATTCCTGAAATGCGGCTTCAGGTCCATATGGGATTTTCTTCACAGCTTCTGTCATGCACCAGGTACTTTCACCAATAGACGATAACAAACCCGCTCCATAAATTTTTGGATTTTCTGGTGTGCCTATAAGTCCATACTCAACCGTCCACCAGTGCAAATTGCGTATAAGAGCCATTTCACTGGGCTTACCCATATTTTTTTGTAATTCTTCAACCTGATTTTCAGCTTCAGCAATTGTCTCTTCAGGAGTGTCTTCCGCTTCTTTTAAGATGGAAAGTTTACGCACAGCCTCATAAAGTTCATAATCTTTGGCTGAAGAAATGGCTTTACATCCAATCTCTCCAAAGCGTCTTAAATATTCAGCATATTCGGGATTAGCAATTATAGGCGCATGGCCAGCGCCTTCGTGAATGATATCGGGCGCTGGGGTGTATTCGATATGTTCTAGCTGTCTGATATCTGAAGCAATAACCAATACATTATACGCCTGAAATTCCATAAAAGCAGCTGGTGGTATAAAACCATCAACAGCTACGGCTGCCCAGCCGATTTCTTTTAGAATTCGGTTCATCCCGTACATATTAGGAATCTGACTGATTGAAATTCCCGTTTGTTTGAGGCCGTCGAGATAGGATTTATGCGCGACTTTACTTAAATAATCTACGTTCTTTCGCATCACATAGCGCCACACAGCCTGATTGATTGGCGTGTAATCCTCATAATTTTGAGGTTTTATATATTGTTTTAAATGCGGAGGAAGCCTATCTATAAGTGGATTAGATTCAATATTTTTATCTAGAATATTTGGCATGCGTTGTATTTTTTAAGCTGTTTTCCCAAAGAATTACCCAGTAGAAAAACAATACGTAATTTAGAGCTAAATTTGAAGAATATCTAACAAGAACCCTCATTTACTGAATAAAATTTATGCAAAAGCCATTTGTAAATATTGATATTGACAATGCGATAGCGACAATTACTTTTTATACACCACAGCATAATGCGTTACCCACTTCAATTTTGAAGAAATTGGAAGAGGCACTGCTAGATGTTGCTCAAAACAAATCTATTCACGTGGTTGTATTAAAAAGTGGAGGAGACCGAACCTTTTGTGCAGGAGCTAGCTTTTCTGAATTAATTGCTATTGATGACGAAGGTACTGGGAAATCATTCTTTATGGGTTTTGCCAGGGTCATTCTGGCTATGCGTGCTTGTCCTCAACCTATCATTGTTCGGGTTCAGGGTAAAACAGTAGGAGGAGGGGTAGGCATAGCAGCAGCTGCTGACTATTGCCTGGCAAGTGGCTATGCGTCTATAAAATTAAGTGAGCTAAGTATTGGGATTGGTCCTTTTGTAATTGGCCCTGCTGTCGATCGTAAAATTGGAGTTTCTGCGTTTTCTCAAATGACTTTAAACGCAGAAGAATTCTATTCAGCGCATTGGGCTTTATCTGCAGGTTTATATGCTGAAGTATTGGAGGATACAGAGCTATTAGATACTCGTGTCTCAGAATTGGCTACTAAATTATCGAATTATAATCCAGAAGCAACAAAAGCTGCGAAGCAAGTTTTTTGGGAGAACACTGAAGATTGGAATGAGCTACTTGAGAATCGTGCCGCTTTAAGCGGAAAATTAGTTCTTTCAGACTTTACGAAACAAAAACTAGAATCGTATAAATAAAAAAGAGCCTTCAATTTGAAGACTCTTTTTGTCAGGCTAGTTTGAAGCCATTTTCTTTGGAGGATACTCCTGCATTATTTCACCAACTATTTCATTAATACGCTCTTGTTTGCGCTCCATATCTCGTGCAAGGTAACCAGTACCCTGACCCTGCCATACGAGCTCTTTCTTTTGAGCATCAATAAGGTCTATATATAAAGTACCTTCAGTGGTGCGTGATACCGTGTTTCCAAAGCCTCCGCCCCAAGGACCCCATGGGCCCCAGGCTCCCCAGCCCCAACCGTAATTGTTATAAACATCTACACGTTGCTGAGCAGTAGTAAATATGCTTACTAACATAGATGGATTTTCAGATTTTACAAATCCTTTAGCCATAAGTTGATCTTCAATTGCTCGTAGAATACGCTTTTTGTCAAGATCAGAAATTTCAGCTTTGTCAATACCTGGTTTAAAGAATGCAAAGGTTTTGTATTCATTAAAATTTGCAGATTGATCATAGTCTGAGGATACCCGAACCGTACTACAAGAAGCTAGTAGGGTTATAAGACCAACCAATGTCAAGAGTTTAAAATTTTTCATACGTATAAAGTTTTTAATTATCAGAAAAGCAAATATTTAAGCACAACAATTATACCAGTAATTTGTTATTCTTTGGTTTTATCGAAGCCATAAGGGCAATGTCTACATCCACTTTTGCAGCAATACCCTCTTTTTAAATGATACTGTTCTGTAAAGCACCGGTATCCTTCAGGAGTTAGATAATAATCTCCTTCTTCAATAGAGACCTTTTTCTTAAAAAAAGACATAGTTTAAATTTACGAAAGAAAATGCATAATTTCAGTATGCATAGATAAGGCAAGAATAATGATTTGTATTTCAGTACCGAAATTATTTAAAAGATTTTCCGGTTGTGCAGTTTGGCCCTTTGTATTTGTAAAATCTGAATATCTGAAGAATGATAAGGTCTTTATAAATCACGAAAGAATTCATTTAAGACAACAGCTAGAGTTGTTAATTGTCTTCTTTTATCTCTGGTATGGAATAGAATATCTCGTACATCTCACTCGCCTGAAATCTAAACATGCAGCTTACAGGAGTATCAGTTTTGAAAAAGAAGCTTATGCAAATGAAAACGACCTTAACTATTTAAAGAAAAGGTCGTTTTGGGCTTTTCTTAAATCTTAATTTAACGTTGTACAATGATTTGAAAATGTTCATAATCTGTCCCTCCGAATAAAATCTGATAGTCAAAAGTACCCCCATAACCTAAGCCAAATAGTCTAACGGTATGAGTTCCTGCAGGTAACTGGACGTAAGTAGAGCCGCTCAGATAATAAAAGCCATTTGCATAAGTTCCATTACTGTCTGGACGGTTAGCATATGTACCAGTGTCATAAGCCATTGGTCTGTTGGCGTCTCCGTTTACCTCAACCCAACCTCTAAATAGTCTTGGTTTACCATCAGTGATTGCTCCTCCTCCATTTCTAAAAAGCTGGGCACTAAATTGATAATTAATATAAATGAGAGATTGCTGTGTTAATGTAAAAGTGCTGGTATAAAGGGTTGTTGTTACGCCACCTCCATTACTGGAACTAATTGTGTTGCCAGTGGTAAAATTATAGGCATCAACAGGCATATATGTTTGTACCAAAGAAGGCCTGATTACCATAGTTCCATTATCATCTACATAAACAGGCATAGGATCACCTGTAACATTTGTTGTATTATTTGTAGTGTTTAAACCATCAATTCTAATAGTTGAGGTGTTTCCAGAAATATGTAATTTCTCTTTTGGGGCTGTATTGCTAATACCAACATTCCCAGTAGAAGCGATATTTATATCGTCCTGATAAGCGTTTATCCCATCATTTTGAACACCTAATTCTAATAATGCGTTTTCAGTTGTTGAACCATTACCGCTACCATTATCAGAAAATCTTAAATAACCATAGTCGCTGTCATTGTTAGATCTACTCTTAAAAACAATGGATGATTCACCTCCAGAGTCACCGTGTTCTAAAACGATGGTACCTGTGCTGGGGTTAGCAGCTGTTCCTGTCTCTTCGTAAATGTGAAGCTTTGCATTTGGATTTGTGAGACCAATACCTACTTGTTTGTCGTGTTCCAAAGTTAGTACCGGGATATTATCTAAATCAAAACGAACAGCATTGTTAGTTGAAAAGAGAAATGGATCATTATTATCAGATACCGATGCTCCATCTAAATTAAGATAGCGTCCAACGCCATTATCAAAACTCAATCTGTTTTCATCGAGATTTACAATTCGATCTGCAGTAAGAGTCCCGTCCGAGTTGTAGATATTTGTATCATCATTTCCTACCGAAAGTTTTACCCATATTGTACCGTTCCAATAGTAAAAACCTTCATAAATTGCATTCGCTCCAGAGTTGGCATCTGTGGTGTTAAAAACCAAAAGGCCAACAGTTGCAGGTGAAATTGTGCTGTTATCATTAATTCCGGTAAGAGTTACTCTAGGTATTAATAATCCTTTATTAGAACTACTAATATCGAGTAAAGCTCCATTAGCTGGCGTGGTAGTACCAATACCAACCTGACCACTTGCAATTTGAAAAAGTAATAAACTGAAGAAAAAAATGATTCTGGGAAAAATCATGTTTGCTTTCATAATCTAAAGGGGTAAAGAGATATATATTCAGTTAGGGTTGTAAATTTTAAAAAGTTCGAAATTACGTGTTTAACCGTTAAGTTAAGTGTTTTAATCGGTTAATTAACAGATAATTGTAGGTTTTTTATTTGTTATTAATATTTAATATTCGGTAAAATACTTTATTATAAAGACTAATAGTTTTTTAGTTTTTTAAAAGGATTTTGTACTGTTAAAGCATTATTAAAATACATGAACAGGAAAATAGACTTGAGATTTTTCACTTCTAGTTTGTTTGAGCCGGAAATAAATCAGATTAAAACGTCATATTTCAAACATGCAGATGTGTATTTAGATCTAAAAAGAGAGGATTTAATACATCCAATTGTATCGGGAAATAAGTTTAGAAAACTGAAGTATAACCTTATTGAAGCTCAAGAACTTGAAAAGAAAATTCTAGTCACTTTTGGGGGGGCTTTTTCCAATCATATTGCTGCTGTTGCAGAAGCAGGAAAGTTGACCGGTTTTCAAACAGTTGGAATAATACGAGGAGAAGAGTTGGGGATCGATCTTGCTGAAACACTTCAATTCAATTCTACTTTGAATTTTGCCCATCAATGTGGGATGCATTTAGAATTTGTTTCGCGATCCGATTATAAACATAAAGAGTCTGATGAATTTAAATCCTGGTTACGTGGAAAATTTGGTGATTTCTATCTTATTCCTGAAGGTGGAACAAATAATCTAGCAGTTAAAGGTTGTGGAGAGATATTAAATTCTTCTACCGCTGAATATGATTATATAGCTTGTGCTGTGGGAACTGGCGGGACAATTTCAGGAATTGTAGAAGCCAGCCTTCCACATCAAAAAATTTTAGGTTTCCCCGCTTTGAAAGGTGATTTTTTGAAAGATGTGATCAAGAGATATACTTCAAAATCAAACTGGGAGTTGATAACCGATTATCACTTCGAAGGTTATGCAAAGACTGATGAAAATTTAATTGGATTTATAAACGATTTTAAATCTCGACACAATATTCTATTGGACCCAATCTACACCGGTAAAATGATGTACGGTATAACAGATATGATTGCTAATGGGTATTTCTCTAAAAATACCCGTATTTTAGCGATCCATTCTGGAGGGCTTCAGGGCATTACAGGTATGAATGTAAAACTCAAACAAAAAGGAAGGTCTATAATCAGAGTTTCAAATGATTAAACAAATAATTGCGCTTTTAGTTTTAAGTATTGTTTTAGTAGGATGTGGCGGAAGCAAACGTGCATCTAAACGTAAAGTGTCTGTTCGATCCTCACGAGCAACAGAGAGACCCGTTACCAGAAATGAAAATACTCCTGCTGCCGTAACAGAAGAAACGGAGAAAGCCTATGTCTATACTCCCTTTAATAAAGTAGAAGATTATATCGAGCATTTTGCACCGGTAGCCAAAGAAGAAATGCGCCTGTATAAAATTCCTGCAAGTATTACTATGGCTCAGGCAGTTCTTGAAAGTGGTGCAGGTAATGGCAATTTGACTAAAAAAGCGAATAACCATTTCGGCATAAAATGTCATAACTGGACTGGGGCTGTTGTGTATCACGACGATGATGAAAAGGGAGAATGTTTTAGAAAATACCGCGATCCTAAATACTCATACCGTGATCATTCCCTGTTCTTAACAGGCAGAAGCAGATATGCAGCTTTATTTGAGCTTGATCCAGATGATTACAAAGGTTGGGCCAGAGGCTTGCGCAAAGCAGGTTATGCTACAGATCCTAAATATCCTGAAAAACTCATTGCAATTATTGAACGTTATGCAATGCATAACTATGATGCAGAAGTATTAGGAACAGAGGTTCGTGATTTTAAACCAGAACCTTCAGATAAAGTTGCTATACATACAGTTAAAAAAGGCGAGACACTTTATAGTATTTCAAAAATGTACAATTTGACTGTAGACGAATTGAAAAAGAATAATGGCTTGCGTGATAATACGATAAGCATTGGGCAACAACTTAATGTTACGCCCCAGTATAATGGATTTTAATGATGATTTATAAAAGAAGCAGTGCACTTTTCGCAGAAGCTCAACAGGTAATTCCCGGCGGTGTTAACTCACCCGTAAGAGCTTTTAAAGCCGTTGGGGGAGATCCCATCTTTGTAAAGGAAGCTAAAGGTGCTTATTTATATGATGAAGATGGTAATAGGTTGATTGATTATATCAATTCATGGGGACCTATGATTTTAGGACATGCATACCAACCCGTTGTGGATGCAGTTGTAGATAAAGCTCAAAAAGGAACTTCTTTTGGAATGCCTACGCAGATTGAGACCGAAATTGCAAAACTTGCGGTTAAAATGGTGCCGGGTGTCGATAAAATTAGATTTGTAAATAGCGGTACCGAAGCTTGTATGAGTGCAGTAAGACTCGCACGCGGATTTACAGGTCGCGATAAAATTATCAAGTTTGCTGGTTGTTATCACGGGCATTCAGATTCGTTTTTGATACAAGCGGGGAGTGGAGCCGTGACTTTTGGATCACCAAATAGCCCCGGTGTTACTGCTGGTACAGCAAAAGACACCTTATTGGCTTCTTATAATGACCTGGCGGAAGTTGAAAAGCTTTTTGAGGCTAACAAGGGTGAACTTGCAGCTGTGATTTTAGAACCAGTTGCTGGTAATATGGGTTGTATTCCACCAGTTGAAGGGTTCTTAGACGGTTTACGCGAACTCTGTGATAAGTATGGGACTTTACTCATTTTTGACGAAGTGATGACCGGTTTTAGATTAGCTGCTGGCGGCGTGCAGGAATTGATGGGCGTACGAGCAGATATTGTTACGTTTGGAAAAGTAATTGGTGGTGGTTTGCCTGTTGGTGCCTTTGCTGCCAGAACAGAAATAATGGATTATCTGGCGCCAGTTGGGCCTGTTTACCAGGCAGGGACCTTAAGTGGAAATCCGCTTGCAATGGCTGCGGGTCTAGTAATGCTTAAGACTTTAGATAGTGACCCTGGTATTTTTAAACGTCTTGAAGAAAAAACCGAATACCTTCATAAAGGTATCGCGCAAGTTCTGACTGAAAATGGAATAGTGCACACCATAAATAGAGTAGGCTCGATGATATCTGTCCATTTTTCGGAAAAGCCGGTGACTGATTTTGCTTCTGCGGCAAATGCAGCTACTGATACTTTTAAAAAGTTCTTTCACGGTTTACTTGCTGAGGGAATTTATATTGCGCCAAGTGCCTACGAAACCTGGTTTATCACAGATGCTTTGACTTATGATGATCTGGATGAAACGATAAGAGCCATTGCTAAAGTGGCTCCAGATTTAAAATAGATCTTTAACTAAAATAAAAACAGCCCCTTGATCATCAAGGGGCTGTTTCTTTAAAAAGCTAATTCAAATTATTTACGTTCTCCCTGAGTTCTTCTTCTGCCTTCAGGACGATCACCGCGTTTGCCATCGCGAGAAGTCATACGTTCTTTTTGCTTTTCTTTCATTTCGCGCCATTTAGCAAATTGCTCTTCGTTCAGGATTTTTTGCATTTTTTCCTGTTGTGCGATTTGCTTGTCAAGCATTGCAGCATATCGCTCTTTGCGAGAATCACGCATTGCAGCTAGCTCTTCTTCACTAGGTTTTTCTCCAGATTTTCTTCGTTCAGCAAATTTTGCCCATTGAGCTTTACGTTCTTTGGCATTTGCAAGTTCCATATCATAAACTTCTTTTTGTTGTTTGTCGTCAAGAACAAGCGCAAGAGTAAGACGTTTCGTTTGCATTTCTGCCATTTCCTCTGGAGTAGCATCCATCATTTTTTTCATTCGGTCCCCACGGCCATCACGCTGAGCAAAAACAGAGCAGCTTAGCATAATCGCAAGGATAAAAGCCATTTTTTTCATTGTTCTAAATATTTGAGTTATATCCTTAAGACTTTTAAGTTTTAAAAAGGTTTAAACTAAATATTCTTAAAATTCATGTAACGAATATTTTAAATGGTTTACTAATGAATAAATACTATTATTATGAACGAAATGTACACGCAACCCAGTAACAGTTTAGGCGCTAAACGTTGGGCACTCTATATCTTTATCTCAAAAATTCCTCTAGTTGGATTTATAATGCTCTTGATTTGGGCTTTCAGCAGTACAGAAAATAAGCACCTTCAGGAATGGGCTAAGGGTAATCTTATAATTGCCTTAATAATATTAATTCTTGTACTGGGCTTTCTTTTTCTAGCTGGCGGAATTGGTATATTGACGGCGATATTCAATAACTAAAAAAAAAGCCTTTCAGAGATCTGAAAGGCTTTATAAATTGAATCTATTTACTTGTTAGTCAATAAGGGAAACGGTTAGAGAGTCTCCGTCCTTTTCCACTTTAGCTAACTTATGTTTGGTAAGGCCTTTGATGCCTTTATCCCATTTCTTATTACTCAGGCCACTGGCATCTTTAAGTTGGTCAAGTGCCAGGGATTTTTCCTTTTTCAGAATTGCAAAAATGGATTTTTCTTCCTCACTTAGTTCAACTTTCTTGCGTTCAGGTTTCATTTGAGGGAAGAATAAGACTTCCTGAATAGATTGATTGTTTGTCAGAAACATTATAAGTCTATCCATACCAATGCCAAGACCTGAAGTAGGTGGCATACCATATTCCAGAGCTCTCAAGAAATCCTGATCAATAAATTCTGTAGCCTCGTCATCTCCTTTTTCAGCGAGTTTGAGCTGTTCTTCAAAACGTTGACGTTGGTCTATTGGGTCATTCAATTCTGAATACGCATTTGCGATTTCCTTACCGCAGACCATAAGTTCAAAACGCTCGGTTAATTCAGGATTTTCACGGTGTTCTTTACAAAGCGGACTCATCTCTTTGGGATAGTCGGTAATAAACGTGGGCTGTATAAAGTTGCCCTCACATTTCTCTCCAAAAATCTCATCAATAAGCTTCCCTTTACCCATTGTTTCATCAACTTCAAGCCCCATTCCTAATGCAGCTTCTCGAAGTTCATCTTCCGTCTTTCCGGTTATATCATAGCCTGTGTATTGCTTAATGGCATCGGTCATGGTAACTCGCGCATACGGAGCTTTGAAATCAACTTTATGACTTCCAAAAGTAGCTTCGGTAGTTCCATTAACTTCAATGGCACAATGTTCCAGAAGTTTTTCGGTAAACGCCATCATCCAGTTGTAGTCTTTATAAGCTACATAGATTTCCATTGCAGTAAACTCAGGGTTGTGTGTTCTATCCATTCCTTCATTACGGAAGTTTTTAGAAAACTCATATACTCCATCAAAGCCACCAACAATTAGGCGTTTTAAATAAAGTTCGTTTGCAATACGTAAATAAAGCGGAATGTCTAAAGCATTATGATGTGTTACAAATGGGCGTGCAGCTGCACCTCCGGGAATAGATTGTAGAATAGGAGTTTCAACTTCAAAATATCCTTTGTCATTAAAGAAATTACGCATCGCAGCAAACAGCTTGGTGCGTTTTACAAATACTTCTTTCACTTTAGGATTTACTACCAAATCAGCATATCGCTGGCGGTAGCGCATTTCAGGATCATTAAATTTATCAAACTCATTACCATCCTTATCAACCTTTGGTAATGGAAGTGGTTTTAATGCTTTACTGAGTAAGGTAAATTTTTTAACCATTACCGTCTTTTCACCTACCTGAGTAGTAAAAAGATCTCCTTCAACACCTATGAAATCACCTATGTCCAGTAATTTTTTATAAATATCATTATACTGAGTTTTATCCTCACCGGTACAAATTTCGTCCCGATTAAAATAGACCTGTATACGACCTGTAGAATCCTGCAACTCGGCAAAAGATGCCTTACCTTGTATTCTGCGCGACATCAATCTACCTGCTATTACCACGCTTTTACCTTCTTCAAAATTCTTCTTGATTGCTGTAGCAGTGTGATCTACAGGGTATAAATCTGCAGGATAGGGGTTGATGTTTAATTTGCGAAGTTCAGCGAGTTTATCGCGTCTTACCTGTTCCTGTTCTGAGAGTTGCATATTTTATTCTTTATTAAGCAATTAGTAATAAATGCTACATCATTTATTAAGCCGGCAAATATAGCAACTCAGGCACTAGAAATCAATGTTTGTAACGAAAGCTTAATAATTTACACATATAAGTACATCAATCATCATCAATCAAAATTAAAATGAGTTTTTTAAGAGCATTAGTCGCTATCTTTTTGCCTCCGCTTTCGGTCTTAGACAAAGGATGTGGTTCTATATTAATTGTGACCGTCTTGTGGTTTTGCGGTTGGATTCCTGGGGTGATTGCAGCACTAATAATTGTAAACAAAAAGTAAAGCGAGTCTCTTTAGACTAATCGTATCTTTGCAGTATGAATAAGAAGATACAACTTGAGGATTTAGGCAATCGGGATTATAAAGAAGTTTGGGACTATCAGGAAGAACTTTTTAAAAGTATTCTCGATTTGAAAATTAAGAATCGAAGAGAAGAAACCAATCTTCCCACTCCCAACTATTTTCTTTTTGTTGAGCATCCGCACGTATATACTTTGGGTAAAAGTGGAGATATTAGCAACCTTCTTATTTCTGAAGAGCAATTGGCTGTAAAAAATGCCAGTTTCTATAAGATTAATAGAGGAGGGGATATAACCTATCACGGTCCAGGGCAAATTGTGGGATATCCTATTCTTGATCTTGAGAACTTTTTCACAGATATACATAAATATCTGAGGCTGCTGGAAGAAATGATCATTCTAACCCTATCTGATTATGGAATTAAGTCTGAACGTTCTCCTGGAGAAACTGGAGTTTGGTTAGATGTGGGTACTCCTTTTGCTCGTAAAATATGTGCTATGGGAGTGCGGGCAAGTCGTTGGGTTACTATGCACGGTTTTGCCTTTAATGTAAATGCAAATCTGGGCTACTTCGATAATATTGTTCCCTGCGGAATTAAAGAAAAAGCTGTTACTTCATTAAATGTAGAACTTGGAAAAGCTCATGTGGATGAAGAGGAGGTGAAGGCTAAATTGATTCAGCATTTCAAAGAATTGTTTGAAGCTCAATTTATAGGTTAATTCTGAACAACAGGATTTTTGTCTAAGAATACATTGACTCCGGTGAGCAATGTAGTCCCGGTAAGCCGCCCGTTTAAGTTGTAATGCGATTGTTTTACTAGGCCAATACCAGGCGCGATCCATTGCACCATTGAGCCGTTAAGATCTTCGTCTGGAATAAATTGTGTTTTTGATTCCACAACAAAGCAATTGAAATTACCTGCAGGCGTGGTAATCACTTCTTCTTTTACTAGTTGTCTGTCTGTAACTGCATATTTTAAGGTGCGTACTATAGGAGCGATAGCCAGATTCAAAATAAGTTGTTCTTCAGGAAGTTTGCTCTGAGTTGTATAGGTGTAGGGTAAAGTTTCATTTCCTTCTTCAATGCTGATATCTAAGTTGCTGTAGGAATCAAATAGAAAAGGAGGTAAAATAAAATTTGATGTAAAAACCATTTCATTCTGATTCTGATCCAAATAGTGATAAGCTGTTTCAAGTAGTTCAATTTCAGAATCCTCTATAGCAATAAAAGTGAATCGTTTCCCTGTTGAAGTTTTGAATGAAGATGTGATTTTGTAAACAGTTTCTGAAGTTGTTTTGTTTTCAGCGTCAAAGGTCGTGTACCTCAGATTTTTGATATCCTTTAAGAAATTTGTAGATGTAATTTCTTTTTGGGAGTATCCAAAAATTGGAATTAATATCAGGGTAAATAAAATTAAAACATTCTTCATGATGCTGTTTCTTTTAAATAAAGAGGGTTTACAGCATAACTGAAAAATGACTTAAACTAGAAGAAATTTTATCAGAAAGGGGAATTGCTTGTACTTTGCAATAATACTACAATAATTCTAAATGATAAGATCATCAATATTTATTTAACATATTATAAAACAGTTGATTACGGTTAATTATTTATCTGGTAAATAAGTACAGAGTCTGACTCTCCTTTGCATATTAACAGTAGATTTTTTCCATTTCCTGAAGTTGCCAAATCAACCTTTGATGCGGCATAAACAGGAAAGTTGGGAAGAATTTCGCCAGATTTATTATAAATAAAGACCTTATTAGTCTGTAGATCAGTCAGGGTTATATAGGATTTTGAATTTATATTATAAGCCTGTAAGCCATCATAAATTCCTAAATCTAATTCTTTCTCAAACTCACCTATTTTAAGCTTGTTGTCTAGAAGGGAAGCTTCAATTGTACCGTTTTTGGTATATAGAATTTCTGATTCAGCATTTGCTTTAGTACGATTAATTTTTCCGCTTTGCGAAATGGAAGCTTTGGTGCCATCGGCTTCAACAACCATGAAATTAGATTTATCTATAAAAATGGGTTGATCAGAAAAATTGAAAGTCTCATTAATGTTAACCCGGGAATCACCTGTGCGATTTAGAATTTTTAATTTTCCATTATTAAGTTTGAAAAGGAGGTAATCTTTATTGCCAATGCGAATGTGCTGTGGTTTGGAAGATATTTCAGTTTCGGCCTTATCATATTTAAACCCGTTGACATTTTTAGCTTCGCGATCAAGCATAATCACATTTTGATTTTGAATTAGAACAAAACGGTAGTCTCGGTTATTATCGTAATCAAATACAGCTAAAGGTTGGGTAATAGGATCTTTAAAGTCGAGATCAAAAGGCTTCACTACACTGCCATCACTAGCGATAATATAAAAATGATGAGGAGTGACAAATGCATATTGGAGTCTTCCGTTTTTATAAAGGTCAACCAATTCAATTTCACCTAAAATAGGTCCATCTAGTTCTTTTTTCCAGTCAATTTTTCCACTTTGATTAATTTGATATAAGGTGTTTGAAACATCTTGCACCAAAATATTTTGCCCTTTTGTACGGTAGTTTTTAAGAAGTTGGGGAGTGTTTAATAAATCCTTATCTAGCTTTACGCTTGCAATCTGTACAACCTGAGATTTTTTCTGAGAAACGGGAGTCTCATAGATACCTCCATTTATATATAAGTAATCACTAGATGCACTCAACTGTAGTGCAGCGTGTGGATGCGTATTTAAGTCTAAATCTTTTAAACCTTGGGCATTTTCTTTATTCAGTTTTTCAGAGAAAGAACTCGTAGTCTTGATTGTGTTTGCGTAATATTCTAATGTATAGGTGTCACTTAAGTTACTTCTGAATCTTTTATAAGTTGGGTCATTGCCCAAAACGGCTCCATTTTGAAAATTAGCAATGAGGTCTTTAAGCTCTTGTGTAGTTTTTGCAAAAACGAAGTACTGATCCCAAAACGTATAGTAATGTATTGCCGGTGGATTTAGTAATTCTTTAAACGCAGATTTAAAAAGTGTTGAATCATTTAACTTACGAATAGGCAGTTCTCTGAAAACTTCTACTTCTTTTGAGATGGAATTCAGTGCTAAAGTTGCATTTTCAGTATCACTAACTTCAGAAAAAAGAACGGATTCATCATTTTGTGAAATAGTGCCTACTCCTTTAGCTTGCAACATAAAATCATCTATACCTAAATTAAATTCTTTTAGAAGTGCACCTCGATATTCAGCTAAATTTGATTTGTAAGTCTCCCAGTCTGAACAAACCAGATAGGTAAAATTTCTAGCAGAAAGAGGAATGATATCTGAAATATTAGAGGTGCTAGGGTTAAGATTTGCCAGTAGTGCAGAAGTCTGATCTGAATTGGTTTCAAATTGAATTATGCCATTAAATTCTAAGATATCTGGTTCGATATCAAGATCAATTGATGCCCAGTCAAAGGTTGGTTTTGTATTTTGAAAGCGATAAAAATCTATATTTTTCCTGAAGATATTTTTGAAATAAAACCCATTTATAAAGATGTTTGGGCTACTGGCCGAACTCGTTTTAATAATTTCTTTTAAAGATTCATCTTCTGGATCACGACCCGAATTTGCCTGAAGGATTGCATTTTCTAAAATAAGTTTGGAAGTACTGGCAAGTAAAACATCATTTTGTACGAAGTAAAAAACATCATCAGCTTCTATTTTAATTTGGATAATTTCTACATCTTCATAATTGTAGCGATTAATGTCTTTTGTAATGGTTGAGTCAGATAATAAAGTGCCTTTGGATAGTTTAGTAATAAAAGCAAGATCATATTCGTCATCTCCAAGTGCCACCCAGGCTAGGTAGGATTCATTTTGTGGTTGGAAATGTTTTAATAGGTTAAGCTTTTCGGTGAACGATTTATGAAAATTTGTCTCAGATAAAAGCTTTAAGAATTTTGAACTTTGAATTGCGTTTTCCAGATTTTCCCATTTAGGAATTCGCAGAATCGCTGCGGTTTTTTGAGGAATGAGATGTACAAGGTCGGTTTCTGTAGAAGGATGTTTACTGCAACTATAAATGATTGCTATTAGAAAAATGGAGCCAAGTAATTTCCTCATATTTTAGTATTGATTTATTAATTAGGTAAATTTATAAAGTAAAAAGGAGTAGTGTTCTCATTACAATAAAAGAATTGGCTTTGGACTGGATTACAGATCGAGACTCAATTGATCCAGTAAAAGCCTAAAGGTTTTTCTGTGGAAGTCCGTAACTCCATATTGTCTGATTGCCTCTCGGTGCTCTTTTGTGGGATATCCTTTATTTTTGGCCCAATTGTATTCAGGATGAGTCTTATGCATAACAGTTAGATATCTGTCTCTCTCTGTTTTTGCAAGGATTGATGCGGCAGCAATCGCAGTGAATTTCTGGTCTCCCTTTACAATACAGGCGTGAGTGCAATCCAAATAATTTTTGAACTTATTACCATCTACTAAAATATGTTTGGGTTGCGGATCGAGTTGTTCGATAGCTTTATGCATAGCAAGAATTGATGCGTTGAGTATATTGATCTCATCAATTTTATCTGGAAAGACATGTGCAATTCCGTAGGATAAAGCCTCATTTTCGATGACAGTTCTCAATTTTTCTCTTGATTTATGTGATAGTAGTTTGGAGTCATTTATAAGTTCGTTATCAAAATCTAGAGGCAAAATAACAGCTGCGGCAGTCACAGGACCGGCCAAACAACCACGTCCAGCTTCGTCTGTACCGCATTCAATAAAATCTTTTTGAGAAAATGTCTGTAAAATCAAAATGATTGAGAATTATAATTTTAGTAAAACGTTTTGCTTGCAGTAATTACTTGATGTTTTTTTGGCAAGCTTAAGATAAAAACTATGAAATATTATCAATAAATTATCCCTAGTGGTGCTTTATTTGCGAATTCACTATGTTAAATTAAGACTGCCTTAAGAATATTGTTGCATTTTTTAAAAAGTTTTATGATGTTTGCGATGGCTAATTCAAATAATTAAATTTATGAAATCAAAGATTACTTGGTGCTTTGCATCGGTTATGCTGTTATTTATGCAGTTCACCTTTGCGCAGCAAAAAACTATCACAGGTACAGTTGTAGATTCAGAAGGTCTGGCTTTACCTGGGGTAAATGTACTAGTTCAAGGTACTGGTACTGGAACACAAACAGATTTTGATGGAAATTACTCTATTACCGCAAGTGAAGGGGATAATTTAGTTTTTTCCTACGTAGGTTTCCAACCGCAAACAATAACTGTAGGTGCTTCTGCAAGTTATAATGTGACAATGGAGGCAGGAGAAGCGCTAGACGAAGTTGTTGTTGTGGGTTACGGTACTTCGACAAGAGAATCATTTACGGGCTCTGCTTCAACCATTAAAGCTGAAGATATTGAGTTGAAAAACTTCTCTAACGTATCTCAGTCATTAGCAGGTGAAGCTGCAGGTGTTAGAGTTATTAATACTTCAGGGCAGCCTGGTAGTACATCAACAGTTCGAATTAGAGGATTTGGTTCTATAAATGGTAACAGAGCTCCACTTTATGTGGTAGATGGTGTTCCTTTCTTAGGAAACCTTAACTCTATTAACCCATCTGATATTGCATCTACAACTATTTTGAAAGATGCTACTGCTACTGCAATTTATGGTTCTAGAGGAGCGAACGGAGTTATCTTAATTACAACCAAAAGTGGTTCTAAATCTGAATCTTACATTGAAGTTGATATTAAGACAGGTATAAATGCTCAATGGACTCCAAGATATGAAATGATAACTTCTCCAGAGGAGTTCATCGGTTTGGTATGGGAAGCTAAAGTAAATCGTGAGCGTATTTTAAATAATGATCCGAATGCAGTTGAAACAGTTAACAACAACTTATTTGGAAGTATTTTAGATCCTGGTTATAATATGTGGAATGTGTCGAATGGTTC
Source organism: Leeuwenhoekiella sp. (assembly GCA_964219495.1). GTDB lineage: Bacteria > Bacteroidota > Bacteroidia > Flavobacteriales > Flavobacteriaceae > Leeuwenhoekiella. The sequence continues at coordinate 72,233 of CAXPQP010000005.1, forward strand.
AGAGTTAATTGATCCAGCTACGGCAATGGTTCGTCCTGGTGTTACAAGAAAGTATACTCCGGAACGTTATGAGGATGCTGCATTTGATTCAGCAATTAGAACCGAGGCAAACCTAAGAATGGGTGGTGGTAGTGATAATTCAAAATATTATTTCTCTTTAGGATATTTAAATGATGACGGATACGCTATTAATACCGGTTATAAGCGTTATAGCACAAGATTGAATATTAATTCTAATATTACCGATTGGATAAAAGTTGGTGCAAATTTAGGATATGCATATTCTGAGCAGATTGCTAATGGTCAAACGAACGGTGCAGAAAACCTTTTTGAATTTGCAGATAAAATGCCTCCGATTTATCCGGTATTTTTACGTGATGATAATGGAGCTAAAGTAGTTGATCCTATTTTTGGTGGTTTCCAGTATGATTATGGTAGTGAATCTCAATTTGGCAGACCTAGAGCTAACGCAGATGGTTTAAATCCAATAGCTTCTGCTCTTTACGATTTCAATGGAACAGATCGTCATGAATTAAACGGTAATTTCGATGCTACGGTTGATATATTAGAAGGTCTTACTTTTGAGACTCGATTCGGTCTTCAGTATTCTAATAATACTTTCAAATCTATAGGGAATCAGTTTTACGGAACAGGTACAACGACTGAAGGTGACATCTTTCAGAGTTTGAGCGAGTCGTTCACTACAAACTTCTTACAGCTTTTAAGATATAAGAGAGAATTTGGTGCTCACTCTTTCGAGCTTTTTGGAGCTCACGAGTCAAATAAATTTTCGAATAGAACTTCTCAGGCTAGTAAAGCAAAAGCAATTATTCCTGGCGGAAAGGAATTAGATAATTACATCGTTAATCTATCTCAGCCATCAGGTATCAGAATAGGTAGAACTTTAGAGTCTTATTTTGGACAATTAAATTATGATTTTGATAATAAATATTACCTTTCAGGTACTATAAGACGTGATGGGTCATCTCGTTTTTATCAAAATAAATGGGATACTTTTTACTCTGCTGGTTTAGCTTGGGTGGCATCTAATGAAGACTTTTTGTCTGGAAACGATTTAATAACTTTTCTTAAGCTTAAAGCATCTTACGGTTTAACTGGAGATGAGCAAGGTGTAAATACATATTCAGGTATTAGTGATGTATCTGTTATTAATGTTGGTGATCAATTTGCAATTTCATTGGGAACTTTACGAGATCCTAATTTGACTTGGGAGACTGTTGAACAGACTCAGGCAGGTGTAGAATTTGGTCTTGGAAGATTTTTAGATGGATCTGTTGATTTGTATCAGCGTGACACTAAAAACCTATTCTACGATAGTAGAATCCCTCCATCAACTGGTAATGCAACAATTCGTAGAAACGATGGTATCTTACGTAATACAGGTTTAGATTTTGAACTTACCGGACATCTTGTTAAAACCGAAGATTTTTCATTGGATTTAGGTCTAAATGGTTCTGTTTTGAAGAATGAAATCATACGTACTCCGATATCTAATGATACAGGAGAGCCAGCTGTATTGCAGAATATTGCATTATACGCTTATACAGAAGGTGGATCTATCTACGATTTCTTTATGAGAGAGTATGCTGGTGTTGATCCTGATGATGGCTATCCAATGTGGTATCAATATTATGATGATGCTAACGGAAACGGTGTTCAGGATGAAGGTGATACTCAGATTAGTGGAGGTTTAAACTTATATGAATATTCATTAGATAATCCTGATGCAAATATTCAGAGAGAAACAACTAAAACTTATGCTAATGCAACTGAGAAATTTATTGGTAAGTCTTCAGTTCCAGATTTATATGGTGCTTTCAGATTGTCTGCTCAGTATAAAGGATTCTCATTATCAACTCAATTTACTTATAGTGTAGGAGGTTATGCTTATGACTCTCAATATGCTGAACTAATCCACGATAATAATGCTGGTATTTTAGGAACAAATCGTCACGTTGATGTTCGTAATAGATGGAGACAGCCTGGTGATATAACTGATGTTCCGATTATAGCTGATAATGCTATCGCAAACATCAATTCACAATCATCTCGCTTTATTATTAAATCAGATTATATCGCTTTAAATAATGTCCTGTTAAATTATACTTTTCCAAAAAGTATGTTAGATCAAATTGGGGTAGCTGGCCTTAACATTTTTGCATCTGGGGATAATTTATATTTCAATAGTGCAAGACGTGGTTTCAATCCTTCAACAAGTGAGACAGGAAATTCAGGACGTGCTTTATATGCTCCTTTGAGTACATTGACCTTTGGAGTACGTGCTAGATTTTAATTAAAAAAAATAGAACTATGAAAACAAAATTTAATTTTATTGTTGCTTTAACCTGCATTGCAGGTTTGGCAACAAGCTGTAGCGAGGAATTTCTCGTTGAAGAACCAACAGGTTCAGTTATTAATGTTGATCAATTGGGAGATGCAATAACATTGAACCCAAAGATTGGAGAGGCTACTGTTACTGGTCTCTATGCAACAATGTTTGATACTGAGACAGGTGGTACTACTGGTCACGATGACTTTGGACAGAAAGCTTACGATATTTTTGCTGATATGTTATGTGGAGACATGGCTTTGTCGCAAAGTACTTACGGCTGGTACAGAGCAAGTATAACTGAGTTCCAAGGTACTCAGGATTTTACTTACACAGATAATTATCAAGTTTGGAGATATTACTATCGAATTGCTAATACGGCTAATAGTATCATTGAAAGTCTTGGTGGAGAGGATGTGGATCCAGAAAGTGAATCAAGTAAGTATGTTTTAGGACAAGCTTTAGCAATGAGAGCTCATTCTTATTTTTATCTTACTCAGTATATGATAAATGATGTAGAGGCATCTTGGACTAGCCCTACGTTACCAATTTATCGTCAACCTGGTATTTCTGGAAACCCAAAATCAACTACTGAAGAAGTTTATACTTTCATGGAGAATGATTTAAAAAGAGCAATAAATCTTTTAGATGGTTTTCAAAGAACTTCTAAAATCAGTGTCGACAAGCCAATTGCACAAACTATTTTGGCGTATGTGCTAGCTTCAAGACGTGATAGATGGAATGAAGTTGTTACGCTAACCAACGACGCTTTGGCAGGTACTAGTGCTTCATTGATGGATAGTGGAAATTCTGTGAATGGTATACTTGGAGGATTTAACGATGTTAGTTCTCAAGGTTGGATGTGGGGAGCTGACCTCACAGTAGATATTGGTTTAGGTCTTGTTTCATGGTGGGGTCAGATCGATAGTTATTCTTATAGTTATGCAGCTTATGGTGATTATAAGGCAATGGATGCTGGTTTGTATAACAGTATGCGTACAGACGATGTAAGAAGACAACAATTCCGTTCTGATCAAAGCTCTGGTAGATATTTGCAACCATTATTTAAATTTTATGATCCTGCAAGACAATTGGCGGGGACTTCAACCACAACAGTAAATGATTACGTTTACATGAGATATGCTGAAGTACTTCTTTTAAATGCTGAAGCTAAAGCAAGATCTAATCAAGATTCTCAGGCAAGAACTGCCTTGAAAACTTTAGTATCTGCTAGAATTGATGATCCTTCTTATGTAGATGCTTTATCTGGACAAGCTCTAATTGATGAAATTTATAAGCAAACTCGTTTGGAGCTTTGGGGTGAAGGAAAAAGTTACCTCGCTATGAAACGTAATAAAGCAACTGTAACCAGAGGTTCTAATCACCTCTCTTTTGTAGGAACGCCTATTTCGTTTGACGATGAGCGAATGACTTTTGAAATTCCTCAGCAAGAATTACAGGATAATATATCTATTGATAGCCAGAATTAATCGGCGTATCTTCTTAATTATGTAAAAAGCCTCTGATTTTCAGAGGCTTTTTTTATTTTTAGTAAATATCTATTCGATTCCTATGAGAACTTTAACTTTTAAATTTTTTCTAGCTATCCTATTTGTTTTTACAAGTTGCAATAAAGATAAATATCAAATTGTAAAAAATGAATATCTTTTATCAGTTTTGGATAGGGGTAGTACAGGAGTCGATTTTTATAATACCATAATTGAGAGTGAGGATCATAGTATTATTAACTACATATATAATTATAATGGAGGTGGTGTAGCTGCAGGTGATATTAATAATGATGGACTTCCTGATTTATATTTTATTTCGAATCAGGGGGATAATCAACTTTTTCTTAATAAGGGGAATTTAAAATTTGAAAATATAACTTATTCTGCAGGTGTTTCTGGTGAAGCTAGTTGGAGCTCTGGCGTAACGATGGTTGATGTCAATTCAGATGGATTATTAGATATTTATGTATGTAATGTTTCTCAATTATTGAATTTTCAGGGTAAGAATGAGTTGTTCATAAATAATGGCGATAATACATTCACAGAGCGATCTCAAGATTTTGGTTTAGATTTTCAGGGCTATTCAACTCAGAGTTACTTTTTTGATTATGATAAAGATGGTGATCTAGATATGTATCTGGTTAACCACGCGATTCATACAACTTTATCTCACGGTAGTGCTTCTGTCAGAAATAATAGAGTTCCTTTGGTAGGGGATGTTTTGTTTCGTAATGATGATGGCTACTATAATGATGTTAGTGAAACTGCTAATATTTATGGAGGAGTAAATAGTTATGGTTTAAGTGTTGCAATTCTAGATATTAATAATGATGGTTGGGAGGATATTTATGTTTGCAATGACTTTCACGAAGATGATTATCTATACTTAAATAATCGCAATGGAACTTTTACTGAAAAGTTAGGGGATTATTTTTCTACAATAAGTAGATTTTCTATGGGTAGTGACGCTGCCGATTTTAATAATGATGGGTATGTTGATCTTATTACCCTAGATATGTTGCCTTTTGCTGAGGATATATTAAAGCAAACAGAAGGTGATGATTTTACATATAATATGAGAGTTAAACTTCAGAATTTAGGTTATAAGGATCAATATTCTAGAAATATGCTCCAGGACAATCATAATGGTAATTATTTTATTGAATCTGCAATTATGAATAATGTGGCGAGCACCGATTGGAGTTGGTCAGCCTTATTTGCTGATTTTAATAACGATCGTCATGATGATTTATACATAACTAATGGAATACTCAGAAGACCCAATGACCTCGATTTTAAAAATTATGTAGCCAACTCTTTCAAAGGTAGAAGTGAAGTTCAGGGACTTAAATGGTTATATAATTCAATCAATGAAATGCCATCTGGTAAAGCAGTTAACCAAATTTTTAAAGGTAGTAGTTCTGGTTTCGATAATGTCACTGGGAAATGGGTATTGGATACCGTTTCATTATCTAATGGAGCCGTATATGTTGACTTGGACGTTGATGGGGATCTAGACCTCGTTGTTAATAATTTAAATTCTTACGCAGATATTTTTGAAAATAGAAACCTAAACCATAATTATTTGCAAATAGAATTGAAATACATCAAAGAAAATCATGAAGGTATAGGTGCTAAAGTGGTATTATATGATAATCTAGGCTCGCAAACAAAGTGGCTTAATAAATCTAGGGGTTTTTTATCCTCTGTTGAAGGTATTTTGCAATTTGGTTTAGGTGAATCAAAAAGTGTTGATTCAATTTTAGTAATATGGCCCGACTTAAGTGAACAGTTAGTAAAGGTTGAAAATGTTAATCAAAGAGTACAAATAACCTATGATCAATCAAAGCTGAGAGAGCCTTCTAAATTTAAATCTAATAATGCCTTAAGAATATTCGATAAAGTTGAGCCATTCACATTCGATCATATAGAAAATTCAGCATATGATTTCCTGAAGGAAAGATTAATGCCTTATAGGGTTTCTATGAGGGATCCTGCTTATGCAATTGGCGATGTTGATGGCGACGGATCAAATGATATTTTTATTGGAAATTCGTCAGGAAATAGAGCTAAATTATTTATAAATAGGACAACTTCTTTTGATGAGATGGAGTTGGAGGTTTTGCTTTCTGATTCTGACTTCGAGGATAGTGCTGCTTTATTTTTCGACGCGGACTCTGATGGAGATCAAGATTTATATGTGGCGTCAGGATTAGGGATTGATGAAAATTCGAGCTACGATAGGCTTTATATGAATATTAATGGCAAATTCCATCGCACTAAAAATAATATTCCTAAAAATATTTTCAATACCTCTGTTGTAATTACTGAAGATTATGATAAAGATGGAGATCTTGATCTTTTTGTTGGTAACCATTCAGTTCCGCATAAATTTGGAGAGAAAACTTATTCCTATGTTCTGATCAATGATGGAGTAGGACATTTCATTAAGGATACAACTTTTGAACTAGAGGGTTTTACAACTGATGCGGTATGGTTTGATATAAATGATGATGGCTGGAAAGATTTAATAGTCGCCACAGAATGGGCAGAACCGAAAATTTTTTATAATAATGAGGGAAATTTGAAGAAATATGATGTAAGTAACCAACTTAAAGGATTATGGCAGGCGGTTGAAATCTATGACGCTGATAAGGATGGTGATTTAGATATTGCTTTAGGTAATTACGGATTAAATACAAAATTTAGCTTGACTGATTTGCCAATTCATATGTATTACTCCGATTTCGATAATAATGGAATCAAAGAAGTTGTTACTTCTTATACATCAAAAGGCAAAGAATACCCTATTAACTCTAGACAAGAAATTATATCGCAGATGAACATTTTTGCTAGAATTTATAATTCAAATATGGCATTTTCTGGTCAAACAATGCAAAATCTGTTTGGGGAAGACAGGCTTTCAAAATCTTCTATAAATCAAGTTAATTATTTAGCTTCAGGATACCTTGAAAATAATAATGGCCAATTTGATACTTTTGTGCCATTTGAAAGGGAATTGCAAGTTGCGCCAATACGTGTTTTCGAATTATTAGAGGAAAATCAAAATGAATTTTTATTAATTTTTGGAAACGCTCTTGATGTAAATACTTTTCATGGGGGATATAAATCTTTAAAAGGGTTTATCATGAATTCTGCAATGGATTTTCGTTTTCTATCAGATTTTGGTGTTGATCCAGTAAATAATCAAATAGTAGGAGCGACTTCAATTAATTTTGGAACAGAAAAACTTCTTATACTCATTAGTAACGGAGAAAAAGTTGAAACATATAGGTTTAAATCTATTGACGAAATTTTCAGGAAAAATTAATATCAATTCTCATTGAATGAAATGACTCCTTTAACTGATCGTACTAACTTTTTAAATGTAATATTGTAGTAATTATATGCCAGGAAATTCATATAATAACGAATAGTTTTAAATATTTTCGCGGTAAACTTTTGGGGTAGATGCATTTTAGAAACCTGTTGCTTTTTGTTTTGATCCTGCTTGTTAGTTCTAAGCATATTTTTTCTCAGCGTACCTTGGGAAGTGGTTCATTTAATAAAATTGAGGAAAAAGAAGATATGGAGCGGCAGGGACTCGCAAACCCAAAATCTAATCCCAAAAGAGAACGTCCCTCTATCGATCTCTATAAAATTATTTCGGTTGATAACGACACGACCTTAGTAGACACATCACTTACTGTTAAAAAATTTTATAAGTTCAATTACCTGCGTAAGGATAATTTTGATTTGTTGCCTTTTTCTAATGAGGGGCAGACCTACAACTCCTTAGTTCGTGATTTTTCAGGAAATCAAATAATGCCATTGTTTGGAGCCCGAGCCAGACATTTCAATTATATGGAAGTTGATGACATCTATTATTATAATGTCCCAACTCCTTTAACTGAATTGTATTATAAAAGTGTCTTTCAGCAAGGTCAAAATCTAGACGCCTTCTTTACAATGAATAAGTCCAGGAGATTCAATTTTTCTATTGCTTATAAGGGTTTGCGAAGCTTAGGTAATTACCAGAACATTCTTACCAGTACAGGTAATTTTAGATTCACTGTAAATTATCAGAATAAGAGCGGTAGATATGATCTTAAAGCGCACTATGTGGCTCAGGATTTATTGAATCAGGAGAATGGTGGTTTAGCAGACCAGGGTTTGATCAATTTTTTGAGCAATGATCCCCAATTTGATGATCGCGCTGTTCTATCTGTAAATTTTGAAAATGCAGAGAGTATATTAGACGGAGCACGATTCTACTTAAATCATAAATACGACTTAATTAAGCAGGACACCTTATCTAAAAATAGAATTGAAGTAGGTCATATATTAAATTATGAAACGAAGTTTTATAGGTATGATCAAACCAGTCCGGCAACAGGTTTATTTGGTGATTCTTTTGTAACTCAGAGTATTTCTGATAAAACAGATTTAAACACCTTTAATAATAAGGCGTATGTTGCCTACACCAATAATCTTTTGGGAAGGTTAAGTTTTAATATTTCGCATTCCTATTATAAGTATGGTTACAATTCCGTCTTAATTCAAGATTCTGGTCGAATACCTAATCAGCTATCAGGTCATATTATAGCGGCTGGAGCTACTTATAAGAAAACCTATAAAGGATTTCAGCTTGGCGGTAAGGCAGCATTAAATATTGCAGGAGACTTTAAGGGTTATAATTTAGATGCTGAAGCGGGTTATACCTATAAGGATAAGGCAACATTTTTAGGAGGTCTTCATCTCAATGCTTCGCCGGCGAATTATAATCATTTGCTATATCAAAGTAGTTACGAGAATTACAATTGGTATCATGCTAATGATTATGAAACAGTCAAAACACAATCTTTAGATTTTAAGATGAAATCGGATGCCTGGTTAAATGCATCGGTTAGTTTGGTGAATCTTTCAGATTACGCATATTTTGGTTTGAATAATGATGGATTGATACAGTCCTATCAAACTAGTGATAATATCACCTATTTAAAAGCAAAGGTTAATAAGGAATTTCGAGTAGGTAAATTTGCTTTAGATAATACAGTTGCCTATCAGGAGGTGACCGGTGGCCAACAATACCTAAATATTCCTCAGCTTATAACTCGCAATACATTGTATTTTTCAGATGAGTGGTTCAAAAAGGCACTCTTTGTTCAAACAGGTGTAAATCTAAAATATTTCACTTCCTATAATATGGATGGGTACGATCCGGTTTTGGCTGAGTTCTATGTGCAAAATCAGGAGGAGATAGGAGATTTCCCGTTAATAGACTTGTTTTTTAATATGAAGGTTCGTCAAACACGTATCTTTTTTATAGCAGAACATATTAATGCTCTTGCTGCTCCCAATGATTACTTCAGTGCTCCGGGATATCCGTATCGTGATTTCACCTTCCGTTTTGGTCTGGTGTGGAATTTCTTTTTATAGAATTTGGAGCTTTGGTTGCTTCAGGCAACCACCGCGCTCTCGCTACTCGCTTTTTTCACCTTGCTGAAGGTGAAAAAGAGCTCAAACACGCAGCTCGATCGCTAAGCCTTTAACAATTCAGGTATTTCTTTTTAAAGATCAATAAGTTTTTTAAAGATAGATTTGAGTTCGGTTAGCTTTATCTAATTGCATTCAGGACATTTTAGCTTGTTCATTTGCCGAAATCGGTAATTCTTTGGTGTTTCTAATGAGTGTATGTCATAATAGATTTTTCGGTCTTTGTTCTTTGGGATGCTTTTAATGTGATAGTAGATTATTGATTATAGTGTCGTAAATGGTCAATTTTAGATCATTTTAAAAATATTTTGTGCTTTAAGTCATTGGTCTTTAGGTGTTGGTGTTTTTAAATATAAAAAACTTCAGAAAAAGGCTTGTGGGGTTGGATAATCGTTCTATATTTGCGCCTCCAAAATCGGGTATAAAAAACGGTTTTACGTTCATATAAATTATTTAAAAAAATAAACTTAAAAAAGTTTGTTTGTAAAAGTAAAAGGGTAGTATCTTTGCCC
>CAXPQP010000006.1:0-10667 GCA_964219495.1 Leeuwenhoekiella sp.
TCTTTAAGTCCGGCGCGGTTACGCTGAATTGCTTTGGCAACTTTAGCTACTGCTTCATCCTGACCAATTACTTTAGATTTTATTGATTTAGGTAATTCTGCAAGTTTATTGCTCTCGGTTTTAGCAATACGATTAACAGGTATACCACTCATCATAGAAACTACATCAGCAACATTGTCCTCTGTAACAGTTTCTCTGTGTTGTTTAGAATCTTCCTCCCAGGTTTGCTGTGCTGCTGCGAGTTCCTTTTCAAGATTTTTCTCATCATCACGTAGTTTCGCAGCTTCTTCATATTTCTGCTTTTTAACTACCGAATTTTTACGCTCGCGCACTTCTTCAAGTTGGCGTTCTAAATCTAGAATTTTCTTAGGAACATCAATATTTACAATATGCACTCGTGATCCAGCCTCGTCAAGAGCGTCAATAGCTTTGTCCGGTAGAAAACGATCAGACATATATCTGCTGGTAAGTGTTACACACGCTTTAATTGCTTCAGGTGTGTAAATTACATTATGATGATCTTCGTACTTATCCTTGATATTATTAAGGATTTCAATTGTCTCTTCCTCATTAGTTGGTTCAACAATTACCTTTTGGAAACGACGCTCTAAAGCTCCATCTTTTTCGATATACTGTCTATATTCATCTAATGTAGTAGCACCGATGCATTGAATTTCTCCACGTGCAAGTGCAGGTTTGAACATATTACTGGCATCTAAAGAGCCTGTAGCTCCACCTGCGCCAACAATTGTATGGATTTCGTCAATAAATAGAATAATATCAGAGTTTTTCTCCAGTTCATTCATTACCGCTTTCATACGTTCTTCAAACTGACCGCGGTATTTTGTACCCGCCACAAGACTGGCAAGGTCAAGAGTCACTACACGTTTGTCAAAAAGAATGCGGGATACTTTACGTTTTACAATACGCAAAGCAAGTCCTTCAGCAATAGCAGATTTACCAACTCCTGGTTCTCCTATTAAAAGAGGATTGTTCTTTTTGCGTCTGCTCAGAATCTGAGAAACACGTTCAATTTCTTTTTCACGGCCAACTACCGGATCGAGTTTGTCTTCTTCAGCGAGAGCAGTTAAATCTCTACCAAAGTTGTCCAAAACCGGAGTTTTAGATTTCTTATTTGTTTTATTTCCTGGCGTATTAAAAGGATTTTCTTTCTGCGAATCTGCAGTACTGTCGTCATCGCTAAAAGATTCACTTTTAATAGGCTCTATATAGTCGTCATCACTAGTCATCATAAGCTTAAATTGATCTTTTACATTATCATAATCTACTTTGAGCTTGTTGAGTAATTTAGTCGTAGGATCGTTTTCATTACGCAACACACAAAGTAAAAGATGAGCTGTGTTTATAGAAGAACTTTGAAAAAGTTTAGCTTCTAAAAAGGTTGTTTTTAAAGCACGCTCTGCCTGTCTGGTGAGGTGCAGATTTTTCTTTTCGTTGCTTGATATTCCGGTGCCTGGATTTGCGGGGCTTAGTATTTCTACTTTGCGACGCAAATGATTAAGGTCAACATCTAACGCCTGAAGTATTTCAATAGCCTTTCCGCTACCATCACGCAGTAATCCAAGCATTAAATGCTCTGTTCCTATAAAATCGTGACCCAATCGCAAGGCTTCTTCTTTGCTGTAGGCGATTACATCTTTAACTCGGGGTGAAAAATTATCATCCATATTCGCTCCTGTCTTTTCTTAGGTTTTTAAATTAAAGGTCAAAAACCATTCCGTTTGCAATGCTGTTAGTAAATTGACAAAATTACTTTCAAAGCTACAATGGAAGTTAAGCATACTTATCAAAAGCGAAAACTAATTTTTGTTAATAAAAACCGTTTGAGGTAAAAGGCAGATTGCCCGAAAACACTGTCAAAATGCGTATATTGCCCCACAGTGTTTAAACCAATATTTAAATAGAAATACATATGGCTGAAGGAGAGAAGTTAATTCCTATCAACATTGAAGATGAAATGAAATCAGCCTACATTGACTATTCAATGTCGGTCATCGTGTCACGTGCTCTACCAGATGTACGCGACGGTTTAAAGCCTGTACACAGGCGAGTACTCTTTGGAATGCACGAACTTGGAGTTCGTTCTAATACGGCTCATAAAAAATCTGCAAGAATTGTAGGTGAGGTGTTAGGTAAATACCATCCTCATGGTGATACTTCTGTATATGATACTATGGTACGTATGGCGCAGGAATGGAGTTTGCGTTATATGCTTGTTGACGGTCAGGGGAACTTTGGTTCTGTTGATGGTGACAGCCCTGCAGCGATGAGATATACCGAGGCGCGTATGCGTAAAATCTCTGAAGAGATGCTCGCAGATATCGATAAAGATACTGTAGATCATACCCTCAACTTTGATGATACTTTAAAAGAACCTACCGTATTGCCTACGCGTATTCCAGGACTTTTAGTTAACGGAGCTTCAGGTATTGCAGTAGGTATGGCGACCAATATGCCACCACATAACTTGACTGAAGTTGTTAACGGTATTGTCGCTTATATTGAGAATAACGACATCGAAATAGATGAGTTGATGCAGCATGTTACTGCACCAGACTTTCCAACAGGTGGAACTATCTACGGCTATGACGGTGTGCGTGAGGCATTTAAAACTGGTCGTGGTCGAGTAGTACTTAGAGCTAAAGCTGTTATTGAAGAGGTTAAAGGGCGCGAGTGTATTATCGTTAGCGAAATACCATATCAGGTTAATAAGGCTGATATGATCAAGAAAACAGCAGATCTTGTCAATGAAAAGAAAATAGATGGTATAGCCTCTATCCGTGATGAGTCTGACCGAAAAGGGATGCGCATCGTTTATGTTCTTAAACGTGATGCAATTCCTAATATCGTACTTAATACCTTATATAAATATACGGCGCTTCAATCATCTTTTAGTGTAAATAATATTGCTCTTGTAAAGGGAAGACCAGAAATGTTGAATCTAAAAGATATGATTCATCATTTTGTGGAGCACCGTCACGAGGTTGTGGTGCGTCGTACCGAATTTGAGCTTAAAAAGGCTGAAGATCGCGCGCACATACTTGAAGGTTTAATTATTGCTTCAGATAATATTGATGAAGTAATAGCGCTTATACGTGCCAGTAGTAATGCTGATGAAGCACGAGCAAAATTAATAGAGCGTTTTGAGCTTTCAGAAATTCAGGCGAGAGCTATAGTTGAAATGCGTTTACGTCAACTTACAGGTCTTGAACAGGACAAGTTGCGTGAAGAGTATGAAGAACTTTTAAAAACCATTGAAGATTTAAAAGATATTCTCGCTAAAAAAGAGCGCAGAATGGAAATTATAAAAGACGAACTTATTGAAGTTCGTGATAAATATGGTGATGAGCGTCGTACCGATATAGATTATGCTGGAGGTGATGTAACCATTACCGATTTAATTCCTGATGAGAAGGTGGTTCTTACGATCTCTCATGCAGGTTATATCAAACGTACTTCACTACAGGAATACAAAACCCAAAATAGAGGCGGAGTAGGGCAGAAAGGTTCTACTACCCGTAATGAGGATTTCTTGGAGCACTTATTTGTGGGAACCAACCACCAGTATCTTATTTTCTTCACTCAGAAAGGAAAATGTTTCTGGATGCGCGTTTTTGAAATTCCTGAAGGAAGCAAGACATCTAAAGGACGAGCTATTCAGAATTTGATAGCAATCGAGCCAGATGATAAAGTGAAAGCATTTATCTGTACTAATGACCTTAAGGATGAAGAATACATCAATAGTATGTATGTCATAATGGCAACTAAAAAAGGTCAGGTCAAGAAAACATCTCTTGAACAGTATTCACGACCACGTACCAACGGTATTAACGCGATTACTATTAAAGAGGGAGATGAATTACTTGCTGCAAAACTTACAACTGGAGATAGCCAGGTAATGCTCGCAGTCAAGTCTGGTAAGGCAATTCGCTTTGAAGAAGAGAAAACCAGACCTATGGGTAGAAGTGCTTCTGGAGTTCGTGGCATAACTCTTGCAGATGATAATGATGAAGTAATAGGTATGGTAGCTGTTAATGATCCTGAGTCTAATGTACTCGTGGTTTCAGAGAACGGTTACGGTAAACGTTCTTTAGTTGAAGATTACCGGGTAACCAATCGTGGTGGTAAAGGTGTAAAAACTATTTCCATCACAGAAAAAACTGGAAGTTTGGTGTCTATTAACAATGTAACTGACGAAGATGATTTGATGATCATCAACAAATCAGGTATTGCAATTAGAATGGAAGTCTCAGAACTTAGGGTAATGGGTCGTGCAACTCAAGGGGTGCGATTAATCAACCTTAAAAACGGAGATACCATTGCTGCAGTTACAAAAGTTAAGAAAGACGAAGACGATCTTGAAGAAGATCATGATGAAGCTATTTCTTCAGAAAATGAAACTGTAAAAGATCAAAATATTGAAGATACTCCTTCTTCTGACGAAGAGGAATAACTAAAGTTGAATATAAATTAAATACATAATGAAGACTAAATCAATAGTTTTTGCGGCACTTTCCCTTACAGCCGTAACCTTTGCGCAGAAAAAGGAAATCAAGTCTGCAGAAAAAGCCGTTGAATCTGGAAGCTACGCTCAAGCTAAAACCGAGATCGAAGCAGCTGGAGGTATGATGAGCCAAATGGATGACAAAGAGAAAGAATATTATTACTTCGTTAAGGGTAGAGCCTATCTTGGGGGAGAAAACAACAAAAATGCCGATGAGCTTTTAAAGGCTATGGAAGCATTTGCTTCTGTAAATGAATTTAATGGAGGAAGTAAATACGGTGATGATGCTAAGGCTTACAAGCAACAAGCAATGAACGCTGTAATTTCTTCTGCTGTTGATGATCAAAATGCAGAGAAATACGGAGAAGCTGCAACTAAGCTTTATACCCTGTATACGTTAACTCCTAAGGATACTTCTTATTTATATTTTGCAGCATCAAATGCTGTAAATGGACAGGACTTTGCTACAGCACTCAAATATTATAACCAGTTGAAAGATATGGGTTATACTGGTGTTGAAACACAATACACTGCTGTAAATAAGGAATCTGGTGAGGTTGAAAATTTCCCTTCAAAACAGCAGAGAGATCTTTATGTAAAGGCTGGTGATTATGAAAAACCAGAAACTTCTGTAACAGAGTCTCGTGCTGGTGAAATCGCTAAAAACATCGCTTTGATTTACGTGCAAGAAGGGCAAAATGATAAAGCAATTGCTGCAATCAATGATGCTCTTTCAGAAAATCCAGATGATGATGCTTTATTACGTTCTGCTGCTGACGTTTATATGAAAATGGGAATGAACGCAGAATATGAAGCTGCTATGGATAAAGTAATTGCTAAAGATCCTAATAATCCTGCATTATACGTGAATCTTGGTATTAGTGCTGCTAAATCAGGAAATAATGAAAAGGCAATGGAGTATTATAAGAAAGCTTTAAGCATTGATCCTAATTATCCAATCGCTAACTTAAATACTGCTGCTTTATTACTTAATCAGGATAAAGACATTATTGAAGAGATGAATGCTCTAGGTAATACCAAGGCTGATAATGCTAAATATGAGGAATTGAA
Organism: Leeuwenhoekiella sp.; assembly: GCA_964219495.1. Lineage (GTDB taxonomy): Bacteria > Bacteroidota > Bacteroidia > Flavobacteriales > Flavobacteriaceae > Leeuwenhoekiella. The sequence goes on from CAXPQP010000006.1 coordinate 5,597, forward strand.
AAAGAAGCGTCTTCAATTATATGCTGATGCTGTTCCTTATTTAGAGAAAGCAACTCAAGGAGATGAGCCTAATGTTGAAGCTGTACGTACTTTGTATAACATTCATATTCAGTTAGGAAATACTGCTGAAGCTGATAAATACAAAGCTGAATTAGATGCTTTAGAAGGCAAATAATTAATTGATAGTATTTAAATGAAAAGTCCGGTTCAGAAATGAACCGGACTTTTTTTTATGCATTTGATTTATGTTTGAATTACTCGCTACGTTGATACTTCTCCATATAGCGTTTCCATAATTCAGTCTGATGACTTTCAAGACTTATTTCACGTCCTGAAATCATTGCTTTAGTTGGATTGTTACCCATCATTTCAAGAGCATTTCCTGTGCTTACAAAAAGCGTAGCATCTTTACCAGCTTCAAGCGTTCCAACTTGATCTTCAACTCCTAAGATAGTTGCTGCATTCAGCGTGATTAATTTTAAAGCATCTTCAAAGCTTAATCCGTGAGCAGTTGTCTGACCAGCATAGAACGGAATGTTACGTGCCTGCCAGTACTCGCCGCTATTACCTAAAGCTACTGTAACACCGGCATCCACAAGATCCTTTACCATTTTGTAGCTGATATCATAATCGTCATCTTCAGCACCTGGAAGGCTATGAACTCGAGTAAGAATTACAGGAACTTTAGCCGCGGCAATTTCTTTAGCTACCTTATATCCACGATATGCGCCAACTAGTACAAGTTTTTCAACCCCCATATCAGCCTTAAATTTCAATACATCTAGGATTTCTTTTTCAGAATCAACATGAACGTATAAATTTTGGTTTCCGGCTAAAACGTCCTGCATTGCAGCATAAGGTAGATTCATTACACTGTTATCGTCTGTTTTAAATGCCTTAGCCTGCATCATGAAATCTTTAATTTCCATAATATCTGAAGGGTAATCTTTATTAGGACTATAACCGGCATCTTCACCTAGCCACCAGCGACCACGTCTGAAACTACTTGGCCAATTCATGTGAATCCCATCTCCACGCTTTACAACAGCATCTTCCCAGTTCCACGCATCAAGTTGAACAACTGAAGACTCCCCGGAAATTGTGCCTCCCTGTGGGACTGACTGCGCAAGTAATACTCCGTTAGGACGCATACTCTCTACAACTTTAGACTCTGCATTGTAAGCGATAATTGCTTCAATATGTGGGTTGTATTCACCTATCTCATCCTGATCTTCAGTAGCACGCACGGCTTCAATCTCAATAAGACCTAAAGTGGTATCTAAAGCTATAAAACCTGGGTAAACGTGTTGCCCATCAATTTTTATAATTTCTCCACGCAATGGTTTCTTTGTCGTAAGTGCATCAAATACTCCGGTAATCTTTCCGTCTTTGATGAATATTAAACTGTTCTCTATCACTTCACCATTACCTATGTGAGCTATGCCACCGGTAAGAGTAATTTCGCCAGTTTGTACAGGAGCTGGTGTTTGTTGCGCCTGTAAACTAACTGCCAAAAGTAAAAACAGTATATATAGTTTTTTAAATGTTTTCATAATTAATTAAGTGTTTCTAAAGTGTCACAATCAAGGCGCTGCTTCTCTTCTTTCTTGGCAGGTTGTGTTTTCAAGCCTTTATTCTTGTCACGAAGCATCATAGTAGTAAGCTTGTTTTTCTTTTCCTGAATGCTCTCACGCAATTCTTTATCTTTTTCGATATCAAAATACACTGCACCTTCAATAAGAGTTTTTTCAGCTACCGCGCTTACAGACATTGGGTAAGTTGACCAAAGTACTAGATCTGCATCCTTACCTTCCTTTATACTTCCGGTACGATCGTCCAAATGAAGCATTTTTGCAGGGTTAAGAGTTACAAATTTCCAGGCTTCTTCTTCTGGAACTCCACCATACTTCATAGTTTTTGCAGCTTCTTGGTTAAGTCTTCTACTCATTTCAGCATCATCACTATTAATACCAGTAAGAACGCCTTCACTCCACATAATTGCTGCGTTATAAGGGATTGCATCATTTACTTCGTATTTATAAGCCCACCAGTCACTAAAGGTTGAACCAGCAACACCGTGTTCTGCCATCTTATCTGCAACTTTATATCCTTCTAAAATGTGGGTAAATGTGTTGATTCTGAAGTCAAAATCTTCAGCTACTTTCATCAACATATTGATTTCGCTCTGTACATACGAGTGTGAAGAGATGAAACGGTCTGCATTTAGAATTTCAACTAAAGTTTCCATTTCATAATCCTTGCGATAAGGCTGTCCGCTATTCTTAGCAGCTTCGTATTCACGAGCGCGCTGAAAATAATCGGTATACATTTGCTGAACACCCATACGAGTTTGAGGGAAACGGCTAAAGCTACCCCAGTTAGATTGCTTCACATTTTCACCCAAAGCAAACTTGATGAATTTGGTGTCATCAAGTACCATCTCATCAATGCTAGATCCCCATTTAAGCTTCATAACAGCAGACTGACCACCAATTGGGTTTGCAGATCCGTGTAATAATTGAATTGTTGTAACTCCACCAGCCAAATCGCGATAGATGTCAATATCATCAGGATTTACAACATCTTTCATACGCACTTCTGCAGATGAATTTTGTCCGCCTTCATTGATTGAGAACGCTGCAATGTGAGAGTGTTCATCAATAATTCCGCTGGTAAGGTGTTTGCCTGTAGCATCGATAACTTTTGCACCACCTGCATTGAGGTTTTTACCCACAGCTGCAATTTTTCCGTTTTTAACCAAAACATCTGTTTCTTCGAGAATACCAGCTTCTCCATTGGTCCATACGGTTGCATTTTTAAACAAAATTGTTTCCTGTTTGGGTTTTGCATCATAACCATAAGCTATATTAGGGTAGGTAAGAGGCATAACATATGGTTCCTCATCCTCTTTCTCATCCTCTTTTTTATCTTCTTCAGACGTTTCACCTGCAGATTTAGTAATGGTAAAAGAAGTTTCATTTCCGTTAGGAAGAATTGCTTTGCCACTCCATTTAGAATCATCAGAAACTATAGTGGTTACTCGTGTAAAATCTTTGCTTTCAGAATCTACAGCGGTGAACATAAGATTCAACCAGCCGTTATCATAATTAATTTTTGATCCTAATTTAGTTTCGCCACTCTTAACTGTAACAGAAGGTTTCTCGGTAGATTTAGAAATAGCTACATCATAAGTAGAACCATTTACAGTTAAAGCATAATTACCATCAATATCTTTAACAGAAGCATCTTTAATTACCTGTTGGTTACCCTGAACCCAGTTTTCATAAAGAATGGTGTCATCTTCAAACAATTCTCCTGATGTAATCAAGAAATTAGCCCAGGCATTTTCTTTTAAAGTACCAAGCTCATCGCTTTTACCAAGTAATTGCGCAGGTACAGTAGTTAAAGCTTTAAGAGCGGTTTCCTTATCAAGACCATATTTAAAAGCTTTTTTAAGCATCTCCATAAGTTTGTCTGGAGATTTTAGGGAGTGTGCAGTAATTGCGAAAGTCAGTCCAGCTTCCTGCATTTTAACAGGATTGGTTGGTGCCTGATTCCATTCTAGCATTTGACTTAGACTCACATAATCTGCCTGAAATGGATTTTCAACATTATAAGCATCCTGAAAGTTAATCGGGATGATGTATTGCGCACCTGTTTGTTTAATCTCATCAATACGCTTATACTCATCTCCACCACCTACAATAATGAAAGGTACTCCTGTTTCTTTAGAAAGACTGCTTATTCGCAAATCGTCATACAGATCTTCACCATAAAATATTTGTGGCAGATTCATATTGGCATTTAACGCTTCAAGAGCAAGATCTCTGGTGTCGACATTACCTTTTGCATACCAATCTGCATCTACAAAAAGTTGACGGATTAAGGCCGTAGCGCCCATTTTAGATGAGGGGTAGGCCTGAGCAGACAAATTACTTTTACTAAATGAGAAAAATTGAGCAGATTTTGTGTCAATTAAGCGATCTGCGGTGTTGCCCTCTGTATTTAAAGCAACCAGGATACCATTACCACGAGCAATGGCATCAGGAATGTGTGTGTTAACAGCACCAAAACCAGCCTCAACCAGATCTTTCGCAGCTTTAGAATCGTAATTAAAGCTCGCTAATGCATCTGTTTCTGCTCTTACGTGGTCATTCCAATAATATCCAGAACGAGAAGCTTCATACTCGCCACTTCGACCTCCACCAGAACGCTCAGGAGCTTTAAGACCAAACGATGAATACATTTCAATGAAGGAGGGATAAACGTGCTTGCCTGCTAAATCAATAACTACTGCATTTGCAGGTTGTTTAACCGATTTACCAATGGCAACGATAATACCATCTTTAACAAGCATGCTACCACCTGTAACTGTTTTCCCCGGAGAGGTGTGTAGGGTGGCATTTGTGAATAAGGTGTAATTGGAGTTGACTGTTTTTACACCGTCATTTACCGGGAAGTATTCTTGAGCTGCTAGTGTAAAACACAACAAGAACAACCATCCGGCAAGGAATAATTTTTTGTTCATAATTAATCTAGTTTGACTTTGCCTAAAATTAGCAGTTATGGCGTTTCCTTAAGAAATTTTAAGATTGTTTAAGAAATCTTTAACGCTTTATGTCTCAGCAGAAGTTATTTTGAATTTTATCGAATGACTATGCTAAAAATTAAAAAAAATAACAGATTATGATTTTTTGGCTTTTTTTTTATTTAAAATAGAATTGCTAGAAGAAATATTCAGGTTTTAAGAATATTGACCGTTCATTTTAACACATTTAGGGGCTGTTTTTCTAAGATTAGCATGGGTGTTTTTCCCCTTTTTTCATTCCCCTTTACCACCCTGACAAAAATGGAAGTTGACTTTCGTCGATGATATTTTCATTAAGGGCTTGAACTAGACCTAAAGACGCTGAAAATTAATACAGTTTTTGATGAAAGTTCTTCCTTCTAAATTCTAGTCTTATTTTTCAATAAGATTTTACGTTACCTTTAAATTATTGAAAATTAGTTAATTGCGAATTATTTCTTGTTTATAAAAATTCAATTCAACCTGAAATAATTAATACTCAAA
>CAXPQP010000007.1:0-74880 GCA_964219495.1 Leeuwenhoekiella sp.
ATAAGCAGTACCGAAAGCGGAAAGGAAATTGCTAAGATATTGATCGCGTAATTTTGATTGAAGGTTTTTCGCAAATTATTCAGTTCCTTTTCCTGAGAAGCAACCGCTGCAATATGAGCAAAAGGCCAGAAACTACAGGCGCTTAGCCCGAAAGCTAAAAGTAACAGTCGGTCCTTTGCAATTGAAATGTCACCTAAATAACAGATAGCAAAAGCAAAAAAGGTTACGATTCCTGCTCGTATTAATAGAAGGGAAAGAATTTGTAAAAACTGATTGCGTTTCACACTTACCGAAAGTCCGATATATAATAATACCAGTGGAGTCATCAACAAACTGAGCTTTGACAATCCTTCCGAAAAAACATAAGGCAAGGTGTCCAGTCTAAATCCTGCAAATAATAGGATTAAGGCTCCGGCAATAAAGAGATTTACCGGCTCGGTGACCATTGCAAGCATCAAATTCTTCAGTTTACTGGAATTTGAGGTTCCTTTTACTTCCTGAGTTTTATAATGCCAGCGCATAGCTACGAGATATAAAACAAGAAGGACAAAAACCTTGTTTCCTAAATCTGCCATTGCAGCTTTGGCCAGATAGCTTTCGCCCAGATATTCGAGAATAAAAGGAAAACAACTCAAGCCCGGTGCAAGAGAGGGGATTAGCAAATGAGCAGTTCTAAAGTTTGCGGTGCCTCGCTTAAGACCCGTAAAGCTCAGAATACCGGGTGCAATAACAAATAGCACAACATTTAGTGCCAAAGCCAGTAGGGGTAATATCAGCAAGGATAATTCTACATCTATGCTCAGAAGCGCAATGAATATGGTAGCAGGAAGTGCAAGGTTAAGTATAATAACCTTGACACCTCCCAGTTCCTTTTTATCTTTAAGCTTTGATTTAAGTAACAGCCCCAGAAGTATAAAAACTAGAAATAAAAAGGTCTTCTGTAAGTTAAGATCCATTTTTTAGGCTAAAATTTCATCGATTGCTTCTGTGAAGTATTTCATTTCTTCCATAGTACCCAGACTTACACGGCACCAGTTCTGATCCCAGAATTTAAAGGCGCGTACCACAACTTTGTGCTCGTAAATTTGCTCTAGAAAAGCATCACCTTCCATATCTATAGGGAAAATGATAAAGTTGGTTGTAGAGGGCATATAGTTTATTCCTTTAGAATCCAGATAAGAAAGTGTGTATTCTCTAGCTTCATCAAACTTTTCAATACACATATCCAGGTATTCCTTGTCATCCATACTTGCAGATGCTGCAGCAATGGTAGGTCCACTGATTCCCATACCTCCGCGAGTAATTTCGTTTATAACTTCAAGTGACTCCGGTTTTCCAAGCATATATCCCATACGTAAACCAGCCATACCATGAATTTTAGAGAATGTACGCGCTACATAAACATCTTTTCCTTCAGCAACTAAAGGAGCCATACTGTTTGATAGTCCGCCGGGAGCTAACTCCAGATAAGCCTCATCTACAAAAACCGGTACACGCTCAGAAACACGTGAACAGAAATCTTTAAGCTTTTGAGTGTCTGTGATGGTAGCTGTAGGATTGTTTGGGTTGGTAATGTAAATCAGTTTGGTATCTGCATCAATCGCTGCTTCCATTGCATCTAGATCGTGCTGGTAATCCTCTGTAAGTTTCACAGCTTTCCAGGAACCTCCGGCTGCCTTTGCAACACTTACCAAAGACATATAACTCGGGTCTGCACTTATCACATTACCGCCATTCTGAAAAAGAACCAAAGCCGTTTTCTCCAATAAATCTGAAGAACCTGGTCCCATCATAATTGCTTCAGGCTTTACACCTTCAAATTCAGCAATTTTACTAACAAGGTTGTTAAGACTTCCCCAGGAATAGTGATTTCCTTCCCATACAGCCTGCTGAAAAGCCTCGGCTGCTTTTTTAGATGGTCCGTGAGGATTTTCATTCCAAACCAAACGTGCTTTTACTGTACTTAAATCTGGAAATTTAGGCGGAGTAAACTCATCAAATACCGGATTTTGATATAAGAATTTTTGATTGTTGCGCTGTGCATTTTCAACAGTTGTTGCCCAAAGGCTTGTAGGTGCTACTGCTACCGCGCCAACGGTAAGGGCTAATTTCTTAAGCCAGTCTCTTCTAGGAAGTTTTGAAGGAGTCATAAAAAAACGTTTTGATTTTCATAAATTTATGAAAATCAAAACGTTCTATACGTATAGACTTGGTAAATCTAAGCTGTTAAATTTTAATTTTTATTAATTATTGGGTAGTATTATTAATAAATTAATAGTGAAAACTATCTAAATCGCTCTATCTCACTGCAATTTCGTAATATCTTCTAATTGCTGTAAGTCTTCTATAGTACGATAGATTTTAGATAATTGATTGTTAATCACGGTACGTAAATGTTGTGGGTATTGTACTTCATTTAATACCTGTTTATATTCTTCTGCGCTGGCCTGCTCACCGCGAAGACATTCTTCTAAAATGGCTGATTTGTCATTTAAATTGAGTGCTTCACGCAGATCCATCCAGGTACGGTGAAGCGATCCTGCCAGGCTACCATCAGATTTAGGTTTTTCGTTAAGTAAGTGTAACTCGTGATCCAATTCTGTAGCAAAGCTGTTACGTTTTGCAGCCTGTCTTTGCATAAACCCACGTAAAGCTGCGTGATTTATATCTTGCATAGCTTTAATATATCCTTTTTCAGCGTCATAATTCTTAACTAATAAACGCTGTAAACCTTCCTTAATTTGCTCGTGAGTTGAGCTTGTTTCCATATCCATTTTTATGAATTTTAATGCTGTTATACTGTAAAGTTACTATCCAAAGTCGGCTTAATTGATATGATCGAAGGCATTTAGCATCAGGTTAACACTTGAATTTAATTCAGGAATTTGGTTGCTAATTTTATTCATCGTAATATTGCGATTAATATTATGGGGGCAACTAAAGAGAATTTATTTACGGAAGATCAAAACAGGCTTGCGGCTTATGCAAAAGCTCTTGCGCATCCGGCCAGAATTGCAATTCTTCAGCAATTATCACAATTGGATAGTTGTGTGTGTGGAGATCTTGTCAATGACATTGGTCTCGCACAGCCAACTATTTCCCAGCATTTAAAAGAACTTAAAAGTGCAGGACTTATTCAGGGAACTATAGAAGGTGTTCGGGTGTGTTATTGTATAGATCCTGAAACTTTGGCTTTATTGCAAAGCGAAATGAATTTATTATTTGAAAACCTTAAAAGCTGTTCTACAGACGATTGTTGTTAAACTTAGCTATTATGAAACTATCAGAATTAAAAAAAATCATTGCCAAAGCACATAAAATTGGCTTTCAACTACCTGACGGAAAACTAGTTCCTAGGCATTTTCATGTGACAGAAGTAGGGCAGAGTACCAAGCGATTTATTGATTGTGGAGGTACCACACGAACGAAAGAAACTATTGTGATGCAATTATGGAATGCTCAGGATTATAATCACCGCTTACATCCGGAAAAGCTTCTACATATTCTTGAAATATCGGAAAAAACATTAAATCTGAAGGATTTAGAAATCGAAGTAGAATATCAAGCCGAAACGATAGCCATTTATGGACTAGACTATGATGGTAAATATTTCAATTTGGTATCGTTATTTACCGATTGTCTTGCAAAAGATAATTGTGGTGTGCCCGAAAGACAAACAACTCCGTTAATAAAAGCTGCTTCCGATCCTTGTATACCAGGAAACGGATGCTGCTAAGCTCATTTTCCACTACTCGTTATGTACAAAAAATTAGAAAATTTCATTAATAATCTGGATACCAATACCATAATTGATCCCCGAAAGGAAGAGCTTATTCCTTTTATTCAATACATTAAAAATAAGATTAATACGGGTTCTGAAGTAAATATTAACTTTATATGCACTCACAATTCCAGGCGCAGTCAATTTTCTCAAATTTGGGCACAAGCCATAGCTGATTATTTTGGCATTGCAGTTAAAACTTTTTCAGGGGGTTTAGAGGTTACAGCATTTAATAAAACGGCGGTAGATACTTTGGAAAGTCAGGGTTTTGAGGTTGAAAGTAGTGGTGTTAAAAATCTGGTTTACGAACTTACCTACGATGATGATCGTTCAGGAATTGTAGCTTTTTCAAAGCTATTTGATCATTCTGAAAATCCGCAGTCTAATTTTGCAGCAATTATGACCTGCTCACACGCTGATGAAAATTGTCCATTCATCCCTGGAGCCGAAGCTAGGATACCGGTGCGTTATGAGGATCCCAAAATTGCAGATGGCACTCCTCAGGAACAGGAGGTTTATGCCGCACGCAGCAAAGAAATCGCAACAGAAATGAAGTATGTTTTTATTCAGGTCGTTGATTGAAATAATTAATTAAAACGAAGACGGGAAAAATTCAGATTAGAGTTTCAAAAAACAAAGTTTTATTCCAGAAATCAACTTTTAGACTTCTTTAAATAGTTGACTTATGTCAATAATTATTCTAAGCTTTTTCTAGAAGTATGCTTAGGTAATCAATTACTTTTGCATAGAACTAACCCATTTTTTCTGGAGTATTCTTTATGGCAAAAAATGATCCGTATGCAGCCCTGAAATACAGGGAATTCAACATATTCTTATTGGTACGCTTTGCGATGGTTTTTGCCTGGTCAATGCAGTTTGTGGTAATTGAATGGGAAGTTTATAGTATTACCAAAAATCCCTTATCTCTTGGAATTATCGGGTTAATGGAGGTAATACCAGCGGTATCTCTTGCACTATTTGCAGGTCATATTGTTGATCAGCGCGAAAAGCGGAGCTTACTTTTTAAATGTATTTTTGGATTTTCTATAGTAAGTCTTGGACTTTTCTTATTAACCTGGCCCCAGGTAACGCAACATATAACTACTTCATTTACTCTAAATTGTATTTACATTTTAGTTTTTATGGGAGGTATAGTAAGGGCATTTTTAGGCCCTACGATCTTTTCGTTGTTTGCTTTAATCGTTCCTAAAAAAATCTACCCCAATGCAGCGACATGGAGCAGTAGCGTTTGGCAAATGGGAGCTGTTGTTGGTCCGGCAGCAGGAGGTTTTCTTATACATTTAATTGGGGTACACTGGTCGATGTGTGTGATTTTTGGCTTTTCACTTTTTGCGTTAATAATGCTTAGCCAGATAAAACCTAAACCGATATTAAATCCTAAAATAGGAGAGCCTGTGCTTCAAAGTTTAAAAGAAGGAATTCAGTTTGTACGAAACAGTAAAGCTGTTTTGGGAGCTTTAAGTCTCGATATGATCGCTGTTCTCTTTGGTGGAGCGGTAGCTCTGCTACCTATCTATGCACAGGATATTTTAAAAGTTGGTCCACAAGGATTTGGAGTGCTACGAGCTGCCCCAGCTGTTGGTGCGTTAATTACCATGTTTACCTCGGCGTATTTCCCATTGTATAAAGCAGCCGGGATGAAGTTACTAGCGGCAGTATTTGGTTTTGGGGTTTGTATCATCATTTTTGGAGTTTCGACTATTTTCTGGGTATCTGTTGTTGCGCTTTTTATGAGTGGTGTAACCGATGGTGTAAGTATGATTATCAGACAGACTATTCTTCAATTAAAAACGCCAGATTCTATGCGGGGTAGGGTAGCGTCTGTAAATTCGATGTTTGTAGGGAGTTCTAATGAACTGGGAGCTTTTGAAAGCGGATTAACTGCAAAATTGATGGGAACTGTTACTGCAGTGGTATTTGGTGGTAGTATGACTTTAATCACAGTCGTTTTAACAGGAGTTATTTCACCAAAATTCAGAAAGTTGGATCTGCGGAAAGATCTTGAGGAGCACGAAAATGAATCTGTTTAAAATCCCGGAGGTTTAGGTAAGGTTCCAATTTGGATTCGGTTCATATTAATGTAATAATTAGCTACTTCTTTAGCGATAAAACACTGACGGTAGATAATTAAATTCATATAAATATCCAGATTGGCTGAAGTGTTTGCAGCTTCAAAATAGCCGTGGTTAACAAGACAACGAATGAACCATGTATTTGTCGTTGTATTCTTATATGTATAAACCTGAAAACCTTCAACCACACTATCGCCATTGGTACTTACAATATGCACATTGGTGCTGTTTGAACCATTTTCTACGAAATAATAACCTTGTACAGAAACGGTATAGTCTGATGTATTGATCTTAGTATCATAATCAGTAATTCCGGCTTTAGGAGTGTTTTTAAATACAAATTCAGCATAATTTATAGGTCCATATTTACTAACATCAATATCATATTGAACGATAGATTTATCAGTTTTTTCAATAATTAGTTTTGAACCCCTTATTACATCAGAATTCCCGGGATTTTCCAAATATAATTTGTTTTCTGCCTTACCACTACCTACTACATCAAGACTGGCCTGAGGAGTATCTGTATTGATTCCTACCTGAGCAAAAAGTGATATATGTGTAATCTGTGCAAGTAGAAAAACCCATATTTGAAGTTGAGAAGTTTTCATCAGTACAAATCAGGTATTGCAGAAGCGGTTCCGTTGTTACTACCATTTAGATTAGTTGTAATGGTTGGTAATTGACGATAAAAGCTGGTGTCATAAACTATAAATGTTACTTCATAGTTTACAGCATTGTTCTTATTTGAAGTATTTAGATATCTATTACGAATTTCTAAATGCCAGGTCCCTCCGCTTTGAAAAGTTCGCACCACAAAAGCACCTATAGAATCATCTGCGTTATTAACAATTACTTTATTTACAGGATCACCTATATATCTAAAATCGGCAATACCAACTATGTATTTTGAAGTTTCAAAACTTAAATTAAGATCTTCAATATTATCATAATTGATGTTATAGAAATAATATTTGAATACATTTATGGGAGCCACAGTAAGCTGATCTACATCAAGTCTTGTAATTTCGCCGTTTACAGGTGTAGAATTGGTTTGTCTGGTAAGGAGTTTAAAATCTTCATCGGTACTGGTTACAGAGGGGAGGGTACCAAGTTCTAGTTCGTCCTGAACAATGATGTCTCCAATAACGTGTAAATCTGCTTCAGGACTTGTTGTGCCAATACCAACCTGAGCTAAACAGGATGCGGAAATTATAAAGAGAAGTAAGGTTGCTTTCATCTTATTAATTTATAATCGGACTTGAAGACTCACCAGTAGATGAATTATTCATCGGTATTTCTATACGGCCAAATTGCTTGGACAAATCTTTTGAATAGATTAGGCAGGTAACACTCCATGTCCCTAATTCTGAGGGATAGCGGTTATTAGCCTCCGGAAAATCTGCTGTAATATGCCAGGTTCCATTCTTTATAAATGCAGAGTAGTAGGGAATAGACGCATTGTAGCCAATATCGAGTTCACGGTCATAAGAAGCAGAAATTGCGTTAAGCACAAAATCGGTAGCGCTAACCCTAGTATCAAAATCCAATACCCAATCTTCATTAGGGTTATAAATATCATAAACCTGAATATATCCCAGGGCCGCACCAGTGGGATTACTCACGTCTAGAGCTTTTATTTTATTATTCTGTTCCTGAATTAGGAATGTTGACGTGTCATCATCCTCCAGATTATCGATTACGCCTAAGGTTAGAGTTTCAGTAAACCTTGCGTTGCCCGCAACTTCTAATTGGGCTCTGGGGTTTGTAGTACCTATACCTACCCCTTGATTTTGCGCCATGCCAAATTCGGTAAAAAGCAAAATAATCAGGATTAAAAGTATTTTCAATTTAATTGGGTGTTGGTTTAGCTTGGCAAATATAGAAAAATACAAGTTAAAATGCACAAAATCAACAATTAATATAACAAAGTAGGAAATTGATTACAAACTAAATAAATGAAGTTGTTGATAAAATATCCCTTAGGGCTTTTAGGCTTATATCCAAATCAAAATCATACCTTTACCAAAGCCTTAGTACAAGCAAAGTGCTTAAGCTGTACTTGTAACGCCTGATATAGGATTATCTTCTCCAAATTCTTCGTATCCCTCGTCTTGTATACTTCTGAACTTGACTCAGGCTACTATCTATTCACTTAAAATTTTAAATGGGAAAATCGCAACAAACCTATAGTAAGACAGAACGAGAGAAAAAACGCATCAAGAAAAGAGAAGAAAAGCAAAAACGTAAAGAGGCTCGCAAGGCTAACTCTGTTGGTGGAAATTTTGAAGATATGATCGCTTATGTTGATCATAATGGAAATTTAACCGATACACCTCCAGATCCTTCTATGAAAGTAGAAATTGATATTGAAGATATTCAAATCAGTATTCCTAAAACTACGGAAGAAGATAAGATAGCTGCGGAAGAGGCAAAATATAGAAACGGTAAGGTCTCTTTCTTTGATCATTCTAAAGGCTTTGGCTTTATTACTGACTCTGAAAATCAGGAAAAATATTTCGTACACGTGAGTGGTATACTTGATGGTGAACTTAATGAAAATGATAAGGTTACTTTTGAGTTAGAACGTGGTCAAAAAGGTATGAACGCTGTGCGGGTAAGTAAAACCAAATAACTACCACCAGCTGGCAAAATGGCGATAAATTTCGTCTGTTTCAGCTGAATATAACCAGAATAAAACTGAGCGTTGTTCATCAAGAATAACGCTTATTTTTTGTTGAAAGTTTTTAAATGACTCAAAGTGCTCCGTATTTTCAGGCTGTGCTACCCAATCATTTTTATAGGGTATATAAAAGAGATTTCCATTCAAATCTAAAATTTCCAGTTCATTTAATTTATAAAAGTAACCTACGACAGCCTTAGAAAAACTAGAGTTTAATCTGTTACTCTCATAATTGTGAGGAATAAAGATTTGAGCTTTAAAGTTGATTACTTGCTGAATATTTTGTGCTTTCAATCCTAATTTATCGAGATAAGCTTGGGCTTCTGACCGGTATAAAAGTGGAAATTGGTGAGATTGCAATTTCTGGATCTTTAATTTTAAATGATCTTTTGAATTAGGTCCTTGCAGTTGATCAATCCAGCTACCTCCAAATTCTGGCCTTAAGAAATAAAATTTGTAAACCATCTCCAGGTGAATAGGATTTTCGAAATCCTTAGCCTGCATTATAAAGTCAAATTCTCCAAGCGTACGCTTGTTGTGAATAATCTGTAAGTTTTTTGCCAAGATTTCGTATTCATCGGAAATGGCTACTTCCATAAAGGCTTCCATACGCTGTCCTAACCTTATGGGATGAGGCATCACAAAATTTTCAGATAACTCTTTAGGACTTTGAATTATTTCCAAGGACTGGTATGGCAACTCTTCAATTGTAAAATGCAGTTGAGGAGTTTGCAAAAAACCTTGATATTGGTTTTGTAGCCGTTTATACCCATTTAATTCAATCAAACAAGTCTGAAGATAAATAGCGATCACCGCGATCACAGATTATTGATACCACGATTCCTTCCTGAAGACTTTCACATAAGCGCAGAGCAGCTACCGTAGCGCCACCACTACTCATTCCGCTAAATATGCCTTCTTCCTCAGCTAGTCTTTTAGCCATTAATCGCGCGTCAGTTTCACTCACTTCTAAAACCTGATCAACCTTCTTAGCATCAAAAATTTTAGGAAGATATTCCTGTGGCCATTTACGAATACCCGGTATACTAGAATTATCTGTTGGTTGAACGCCTACAATCTGAACAGAATCATTTTGTTCTTTTAAATAGGTAGAAGTACCCATAATGGTCCCCGTGGTTCCCATAGAAGATACAAAATGAGTTATTTGACCCTTAGTATCATTCCAAATTTCTGGCCCGGTAGTTTTGTAATGTGCTTTCCAGTTGTCTGGATTTGCAAATTGATTGAACATAAAATAGCCTTCATCATTCACCTTGGCTTCAGCAAAATCACGAGCACCCTCAATACCCACATCGTCTGGAGTTAAAATCACTTTTGCTCCGTAAGCACGCATCGTTTGTACGCGCTCCTTGGTAGCATTTTCTGGCATTACAATTTCCAGGTCTAGCTTATACATCGCAGCAATCATAGCCAATGCAATACCAGTATTTCCACTGGTTGCTTCAATCAACTTGGTTTCTTTAGTAATTTCACCACGCTCTAAAGCCGCAGTAATCATATTATAGGCGGCCCGATCTTTCACACTACCACCAGGATTTTGTCCTTCAAGCTTGAATAGCAATTTTACATTCGGATTCGTATTTAAAACTTTTGATTCTACTAAAGGCGTATTACCAATAAGACGTTCTATGGAAAAATTCATGGATGATTTTTTGATGGAAATTATTTTTCGAGTTCTCTGATTAAAATCTCTGGCTTGTGAGAAACCAAAGAATAGGAGGGAACCGATTTGGTTAACCAGACGTTTCCGCCAATAATGCTATTAGACCCTATTACCGTTTCACCACCCAAAATAGTAGCGTTTGCATAAATGGTAACGTGATCTTCAATTGTAGGATGTCGTTTAAGTGACTCGAGTTCTTTTGCAACGCTAAGGGCGCCAAGTGTTACACCCTGATAGAGTTTTACGTGATCTTTTATTACTGCAGTTTCACCAATTACAATACCAGTGGCGTGATCCATAAAAAAGTGTTCGCCAATGGTTGCTCCTGGGTTAATATCTACACCAGTAACGTGATGCGCATATTCGGTCATTAATCTCGGAACGATTGGGAATCCCTTTTTATACAGGGCATTGCTTAATCTGTAAATGGCAATGGCATAAAAACCAGGATAAGCCAGATACACTTCTTCAATACTTTCAGCTGCAGGATCATTGTTGTAAATGGCTTCAGCATCGAGATTTAAGACACGTAAAATTTCAGGAAGTTCGGCAACATAATCGTCCCAAACTTTACTGCATTTTTTGTCTATTTCCCAACAGGCTAACTCGACCAATTCCTCAAATAAACCTTCGAGCCTGTCAAGATCTGCATCCAGATCATTGGGATAATTAAACAGGGTGTTGAAGAGTTCTTTGGTGAAAAGCTGGGCGTCTTCCTTTAGTTTATAATTAAGCTTCGCATTTTTCTTATGCGTTTTTATTTGCTGAATGATACTGAGTTTATTTACCATAAATAGGTCTGTACTTTTACAAGGTTATTCTTCCCTTATTAATACACGTGATCTGCTGTTTGGTCGTTTAAAACTGCAGACATTTCAAATTTAGATAAATGTTAGTGTACAATTTCCCCTTTTAGACAGGGAAATTTCCTTAATTCTAATTAGATGATTTATGTATTGGAGATTATTAAGCATTACATTTCAACTAAAACTGAAAGATTATATAGTTGATTTTCAGTGTTAAATTTCGAATTATAGGATGTGTAGCTAAATAACTTCGCATATATTTGTAGCCAAATAACTTCATAATGAAATTGAGAAGAGACATTTTTCAGGCGATATCAGACCCAACCAGACGAGCAATTCTTGTATTGCTCACTACGCAATCTATGACCGCTGGTGCAATTGCCGAAAATTTTGCTGCAGCAAGACCTACTATATCAAAGCATATTCAAATTTTAAATGAATGTGAACTCTTGCAAGCAGATCAGCGGGGTAGAGAGATCTACTACGAACTGAAAATTGAAAAAATGAAAGAAATCGACCAGTGGATTGAGCAGTTCCGAAAAATATGGGAAAATCGATTTGATCAACTGGATAACTTATTAGAAACACTTAAAAACCAAAAAAATGAAAAGTAACCTGCTATTTGACTTTACGGTAGATAAAGAAACTAACACAATAAACATAAAACGTGAATTCGATGCAGATCTTGATCTGGTGTGGCAAGCGTGGACCATCCCAGATCTTAGAGATCAATGGTGGGGACCAAAACCCTGTACAGCAAAAACCAAGAGCTTTGACTTTCGAGAAGGTGGGCATTGGCAGTATTGTATGATTGTTCCTCCTTCTATTACCGGGGAGGAGGCTGATATGTTGACCTGGGGGAAACAAGAATTTGAGAAGGTAGTTCCAAAGGAAATTATAGCCGGAGAAGATTATTTCTGTGATGAACATGGTGTCGAAAACACCGAATTACCAAAAGGAAAATTTGAAGACCGGTTAAGCTCAAAGCATGGGAAAACATTGGTAACCATGATTGGTAAATATGATACTATGGAAGACATAAAAATCATAACAGATATGGGCTTTAAAGAAGGAATTACGGTGTGCTTAGACCAATTGGAAATGGTATTACAACAATTGAATAAATTACAATAGAAGTTCAAGTAAAGTTGATCCTGAAATAAGATTGTTAGTTTTGCAGCATGTTTGAAAACAAGAATTTTTACCTGCTCAAAATACAGTATTTGGGCTTTAGATATCACGGTTGGCAGAAACAACCCGATTTATTGACCGTAGAACGTATGATGCAGCGCACGCTCAAGTTTGTTTTGGGTCACAGCAACTTTAAGTTCATCGCGGCTGGTCGTACAGATGCAAAGGTTTCGGTTAATGAGACCTATGTAGAATTGGTGCTTAGAGATGAACCTCTTGATTTAGATACGTTTGAAGATTTATTTAATAGCAACCTTCCTCAGGACGTTAAATTGCTGGAAATTAGCGAGTCTGCTGAACAAACAAATATTATTCAAACTCCTAAATTGAAGGAGTATATTTATTTATTCTCGTATGGTAGCAAAAACCATCCTTTCTGCGCTCCATTTATGATAAACTATCGGGATCCTCTTGATATTTCGTTAATGCAACAGGGCGCAATGCTGATGGAGGGTGAGCACGATTACCGTAACTACGCCTATAAAGCTAATGCCGAAACCCAAACTCTAATGACGATTGAAAAGGCGATTGTTGAAGAGAACACTTTGTACACTGCCAATTTTTTCCCTGAAGAGTCTTTTGTATTCAGAGTTATTGGAGAGGGGTTTAAGCGACATCAGGTGCGTTTGATGATGGGAGCATTGTTTGACCTGGGATCTGGTGTTATGACTCTAGATGATTTTAAATTGAGTCTAGACGGAAGTAAAGAATTTAAACTCACCCATATAGCTCAGGCATCTGGTCTTATTTTACAACACATCAACCTCCAGGATTAGGATTTGTGCTAAATTAACTTAATCCACCTTCCGTTTAACATAGATTAACCCTGAAGCCTCAGGGTTTAACCAGCTATTAACCCTTATAAACAGTGCTGTCTGCTATCTTTACATCAGTAATAATTAATAACCAAAAAATACTACTAGATATGAAAAAGATAGCAATATTAGCCACAAATGGTTTTGAAGAAAGTGAACTTAAATCACCTTTAGATGCCATGAAAAACGAAGGTTTTGAAGTGCATATAGTGAGTGAAGAAAAAGGAAAAATCAAAGGTTGGGCAGATAGAAATTGGTCTAATTCTTATAATGTAGATAAAACCTTAGATGAAGTTTCAGCCAAAGATTACAACGCATTGGTATTACCTGGAGGAGTTATTAATCCCGATTTGTTAAGACGTAACGAAACAGCATTAGTGTTTGTTAGAGATTTTTTCAAACAACATAAGCCAGTTGCTGCTATATGTCACGGTCCACAAACATTGATAAGTGCAGATGTGGTAGAAGGAAGAACTCTAACTTCTTTTCCGTCAATACGTAAAGATTTGGAAAATGCCGGAGCTTTGTGGGTTGATCAGGAAGTAGTTACTGATGAAGCATTGGTGACTAGTCGTAATCCAAATGATTTACCAGCCTTCAATGCTAAATTAATTGAAGAAATTAAAGAAGGTAAGCACGAGCTGCAACACGCCTAATTAATTTGAAATATGATTTTAGAAAGTCCGTCGATTGACGGACTTTTTCTATTTTTAAAATTATTAGAATATAATCATGACCAAGCCCATAAAAATCAAGAAACCCAAGCTTCCCAGAATTCCTAGAATACCTCGCATTAAGACTGCTCATAAAATGCTTAAGAATGATGTGCCGGGAACCTTAACCTATACCGGTAGCAAGGAGCAAAAGCACGTTTCTATTGAGCTTATTGAATACACCCCACAGGATTATAAAATTGAAACCGGCAATGATGTTTCTATCGCATTTGATAAGCAAAAGCCTGGAGAAATCTCTTGGATCAATATCAACGGACTTGTTCAGACTGAGCAGATTGAAAAGCTAGGGAAGCATTATGGTCTGCATCCACTTATTTTAGAAGATATTGTTGACACCAATCAACGTCCTAAAATAGATGAATATCCAAATTACCTGTTCATCGTTTTTAAAATGCTCTACTTTGATGAGAAAGGTGCATTTATGAACGAGCACATCAGTTTAGTTTTGGGTGAAAATTACCTGATTACCTTTCAGGAAGCTGATGGTGACGTTTTTGATTCGTTACGTACGCGTATTGCAAATGCTAAAGGCCGTATACGTAATGCCGGTGCAGATTATTTGATGTTTGCCATTATGGATGCCGTTGTCGATCACTACTTCACACTTATTGAAACAATGAGTGATCGTATAGAAGCACTCGAGGATATCTTGTTTTCAAATCAGGCCGATCAGGATATCACTCAGGAAATACAGGATTTAAAGCGGGAAGTGTTACGACTTAGAAAAGCGGTTTTCCCTTTTAGAGAAGTAGTAAACCGCCTGGAGAAAATAGATAGTCAACTTATAGATGAGCGTACCATAACGTACATACGGGATTTGTATGATCACGTTATTCAGGTTGCAGATAGTATCGATATTTACCGGGAGATGACCTGGGGTTTGATGGATATGTATATGACGACCATAAGCAATAAAATGAATGAGGTGATGAAAGTACTTACCATCATCTCGAGTATTTTTATCCCACTCACCTTTATGGCAGGTATTTATGGGATGAATTTTGAATACATTCCAGAGCTTAGCCTCAAGTATGGTTACTTTTATCTATGGGGTTTAATGATAGTTATATTCTTTCTGTTGCTTTACTATTTTAAACGAAAGAAATGGTTATGATGAACTATACAGGTAGCCTTTTTTTCGGGCTTGATTGCTGAAAATATAAAGGTAAATTGCAATTAGTATTACGAAAATTGGGAATATCAAGCCTTGAACCATTCCATATACTTCAAGAGCATTGGTGGCAAAGAACGAGTAGCTCATTTGAATAAGTACTCCTACAAGCGAGATTAGAAATAAAATAACCGAAATTTTACGCTTCAATAATAGAAAAATACTTGCCAGCAGTCCGGTTATGGTTGCCATGGCAAAAATACCATTGAGCCATTGAGGGGTATCTTGTAGTAGTTCAGCTTGTTCAGAAGGTAGTTCTGATAGCGCAGCACTTGATATAAAAGCCTGACTCGTAAAAGCAAGGAAACCCATCAAATTCCATACTAATGCAAGAGACGCGATAATCCAGAAGCTCCGTGGTGGTCGTGTAGCACTCATAATTGGTTTATATTTGGTTACCCTTTAAAAATACTTAATTCATTTTAATATAATAAAATAATCAGCTCTTAGCGTGCTGGTTATATATTCAATTTTTTAAATTTTATGTCACAACAAGTTTCTATAGATTACTTCGATTTCCTTGCCAACCTGAAGCAAAATAACAACAGGGAATGGTTTGATGATCATAAAAAGGAATTCAAAAAGCTGGAACAGGGTTTTAAAGCGTTCTGTAAGGATACCAAAGTGCGTATGCAGGAGTTTGATGTGATAGAGCGTGAAAAGATTTTCCGTATTTATCGGGATGTGCGTTTTAGCAAAGACAAACAGCCATATAAAACCAATCGAAGTGTGATATTTTACAGGGAAGGAGTAACCCGAAGAGGAAGTTATTATTTTCAAATAGCACCTGGAAATAGTTTTGTGGGCGGTGGCTTTTTTGCTCCAGAACCAGCAGATTTGTTACGAATTCGTAAAGAGTTTGAACTAGATGCTGAGCCTATTCGAGAAATTTTAGACCAGAATGAATTTAGAAAGGCCTTTGGAGGCTTTATGGAGGATGATGTGGTTAAAACCGCTCCAAAAGGTTTCAGTAAAAATGATTCCAATATAGACCTCATCCGCAATAAGAAGTTTGCTATCAAACACCATTTTACAGATGAAGAGGTCTTAGCTTCTGATTTTCAGGATATGTTATTGGATTATTTTCAATTGATGCTTCCGTTTTTTGATTATATGACAGAAGTTTTGATAACAGATTTAAATGGGGAGCGCATCGTGTAAACTTTAAATAAAGTGGCGTCAATCCTACATTCTTGAAAACTTTGTTAATTACTTTGAATCCTTCAGCTTTAAAAACCGTAGTTGAAGTCCTATATTAGCAGACATCCCATTATTTTATGTCAGAAACAAAATATACAGAGGACAATATTAGGTCCCTCGACTGGAAAGAGCACATTCGCATGCGTCCCGGTATGTACATCGGTAAGCTAGGGGACGGCTCTAGTGCAGACGACGGTATTTACATTCTTCTCAAAGAAGTGCTCGATAACTCTATCGATGAGTTTGTAATGGGTGCTGGTAAAACCATTGAAGTAAGTATTCAGGGATCACGTGTGATTATTCGCGATTATGGCCGTGGTATTCCACTAGGAAAGGTCGTTGATGTGGTTTCTAAAATGAATACTGGAGGTAAATATGATTCCCGTGCCTTTAAGAAATCGGTAGGTCTTAACGGGGTTGGTACTAAGGCTGTAAATGCACTTTCTGAATATTTTAGGGTTGAATCTACTCGCGATGGTAAGTCGGCGGCCGCAGAGTTTGAACGCGGAAACCTCAAAGATGAAGAATTTTTAGACGAAACTTCACGTAGAAAAGGAACTAAGGTAACCTTTGTGCCCGATGAGACCATTTTCAAAAACTATAAATTCCGGAATGAATATGTAGCCAGAATGCTTAAAAATTATGTCTATCTCAATCCGGGGTTAACTATAATTTTTAACGGGGAAAAGTTTTATTCTGAAAACGGATTGAAGGATTTATTGGGAGACCGCATCGCAGATAACGATGTGCTATATCCCATTATTCACTTGAGGGGTGAAGATATTGAAGTTGCCATAACACATAGCCGTACGCAATATTCTGAAGAGTATCACTCATTTGTAAACGGTCAAAACACAACCCAGGGAGGTACACATTTGGCTGCTTTTAGGGAGTCGGTTGTAAAGACTGTACGGGAATTTTACAATAAGAATTACGATGCTTCAGATATTAGAAAATCTATTGTTGCAGCGATAAGTATCAAAGTTATGGAGCCGGTTTTTGAATCTCAAACAAAAACCAAACTAGGTTCTACAGATATGGGTGGCGAATTGCCAACTGTGCGTACTTATGTAAATGATTTTCTTAAGACAAAACTCGACAATTACCTGCATAAAAATCCGGAAACGGCAGATAAGCTTCAGCGTAAAATTTTGCAGGCCGAGCGTGAGCGTACCGAATTAAGTGGAATACGAAAACTCGCCAAGGAGCGTGCAAAAAAAGCGAGTCTACACAATAAAAAACTGCGTGATTGCCGTATTCACCTGACTGATAGTAAGAAGGAACGCAACCTGGAGAGTACTCTTTTTATAACAGAGGGAGATTCGGCTTCGGGGTCGATTACCAAATCTCGAGATGTGAATACTCAGGCAGTATTTAGCTTGCGCGGAAAGCCACTGAACTCATACAATATGACCAAGAAAATAGTGTATGAGAATGAAGAATTTAACCTGCTACAGTCAGCCTTGAACATTGAAGAATCAATGGAAGATTTGCGTTACAACAACATCGTAATCGCAACCGATGCCGATGTCGATGGGATGCACATACGTTTATTGCTTATTACATTTTTCCTCCAGTTCTTTCCCGAATTAATAAAGGAAGGACATTTATACATTCTGGAAACGCCTTTATTCCGTGTACGCAATAAGAAGAAAACAATTTATTGTTACAGCGAGCAGGAGCGTAGAGATGCTATTGAAGAATTGAGCGGAAAACCAGAAATCACGCGATTTAAAGGTCTTGGTGAGATTTCACCAGATGAGTTTAAGCACTTTATTGGTGATAGCATTCGCCTGGCGCCAATTATGCTCGATGAAGCAATGTCAATTGAAGAAATTTTGGCTTTTTATATGGGAAAAAACACACCAGACCGTCAAAAATTCATTATCAATAACCTGAAAGTAGAACTCGATCCGGTTTTAGAGAATTAAAATAACCCCCATAATCTGCCAGTCAGATCATTATGAGCGAAGAAAACTACGAAGATCCCAATTTAGACCCATCCGAAGAGCAGCATTCCGGCGAGACCATTACCCGAGTTACGGGGATGTTCAAAGACTGGTTTCTTGATTATGCTTCTTATGTAATCTTGGAGCGTGCTGTACCCGCAATTGAAGACGGTTTTAAACCGGTACAGCGTCGTATCATGCATTCTATGAAAGATCTGGATGATGGTCGTTATAACAAAGTTGCAAATATTGTAGGCCATACCATGCAATATCACCCGCACGGTGATGCCAGTATTGCCGATGCCATGGTACAAATGGGGCAGAAAGACCTGCTCATTGACACACAGGGAAACTGGGGAAATACCCTTACAGGCGATAGTGCAGCGGCTTCGCGTTATATTGAAGCGCGTCTCTCAAAATTTGCACTTGAAGTACTTTTTAGTCCGAAAATTACCGATTGGCAGGCTTCTTACGATGGTCGTCGCAAAGAGCCTATAAATCTTCCGGTTAAGTTTCCGTTGTTGTTAGCACAGGGTGCAGAAGGTATTGCAGTAGGATTAAGTACTAAAGTATTACCTCACAATTTCATCGAACTCATCGATGGTTCCATCAAGCATTTACAAGGCAAGAAGTTTAAACTGCTACCTGATTTTCCATCGGCTGGAGAAGCAGATTTCAGTGATTACAAAGATGGAAAACGCGGCGGACGTGTTCGTGTAAGAGCTAAAATCAATCAGTTGGACAAGAATACATTAGTCATTACTGAAATACCTTTCAGTACTACAACTACATCCCTGATTGACAGTATTTTAAAAGCAAATGATAAAGGGAAGATTAAAATCAAAAAGATTGAAGATAATACTTCATCTCAGGTTGAAATCTTGATACACCTACCACCCGGTCTTTCTCCCGACAAAACCATTGGTGCCTTATTTGCGTTTACAAACTGCGAAGTTTCTATTTCTCCTTTAGGTTGTGTGATTGAAGACAACAAACCACTTTTTGTGGGAGTTAGTGAGATGTTGCGCATTTCTACGGAACGGACCAAAGATCTCCTTCGTCAGGAGCTTGAAATTCAGCTTGAAGAACTAGAAAATCAATGGCATTACGCTTCGTTAGAACGTATTTTCATCGAAAACAGAATTTACCGCGACATTGAGGAGGAAGAAACCTGGGAAGGTGTACTAAGAGCTATTGATGAGGGACTGAAACCACACATTGGTCATTTAAAACGTCCGGTAATAGAGGAAGATCTTGTACGGCTTACCGAAATTCGAATCAAACGTATTTCAAAATTTGATATTGATAAAGCACAGCAAAAGATTGATGCACTTGAAGATCAAATAGCTCAGGTAAAACATCACCTGGCGCATCTCACCGAGTTTGCCATTGCCTATTTCAAACGCCTAAAATCTGAATATGGATCAGGTCGGGAGCGTAAAACTGAAATCAAACTCTTTGATGACATCGAAGCTTCTAAAGTGGTTATACGTAACACCAAGCTTTATGTAAATCGTAAAGAAGGTTTTATAGGGACTTCTCTTAAGAAAGATGAGTACGTTACAGATTGTGCAGATATTGATGACATCATTGTTTTTACTAAAGAAGGTAAGATGATGGTTACTAAAGTAGATTCCAAAACCTTTATTGGTAAAGACATTATTCACGTAGCTGTTTTCAAGAAAAAAGACAAACGTACTATATACAATATGATTTATCGCGATGGTAAAGGGGGAGCTACATATGTAAAGCGCTTTAATGTTACCAGCATTACCCGTGATCGTGAATATGACCTGACTAAAAATAAAAAGGGATCATTTGTTTGGTATTTTTCAGCCAACCCAAACGGAGAGGCTGAAGTTGTTTCTGTTTACCTGAGATCAATCGGTAATGTGAAAAAACTCAAATTTGATCTGGACTTTTCTGAAATATTGATCAAAGGTCGAATGGCAAACGGGAATATTGTAACCAAACATGCTGTACGAACTATCGAACTTAAAGAAAAAGGCGTATCAACCTTAAAGCCACGTAAAATTTGGTTTGATGATGCTGTACAACGTATTAATGTTGACGGTAGAGGTGAACTTTTAGGCGAATTTAAAGGCGAAGATCGTTTGCTAATCATCACTCAGGACGGCTTGGTAAAAACCATCATCCCTGAACTCACCACGCGCTTTGATGACAAAATGATCGTTTTGGAAAAATGGATTCCTGAAAAGCCAATCTCTGCAATTTATTGGGATGGAAACCGGGAGCGTTATTATGTTAAGCGATTCCTCATTGAAAATCCGGAAAAAGAAGAACTTTTCGTATCAGATCACAAAGACAGTCAGTTGGAAATCGTATCTACAGATTATAGGCCGGTAGTAGAAATGGTTTTCTATAAAGAACGAAATAAGGAACAAAAACCTAATGAAACGGTTGATATTGAAGATTTTATATCGGTTAAAGGTATTTCTGCTTTAGGTAATCAGTTCTATACAGAAAAGCTGAAACAGATTAATTTACTCGATCCGCTTCCTTATGAAGAACTCGTTCCCGAAGTTCCAGAACCGGATGAAGAATCGGATGAGGAAAAAGATTTTAACTCCGATTCAGAATTGGATGACTCATCTAAAGGAGACGGCACTCAAGGATCATTATTTTAAATATGGGATTAATTCAGGAGTTTAAAAAGTTTGCCGTCAAGGGTAATATGGTAGATATTGCTATCGGTGTTATCATTGGTGCAGCATTTCAAAAGGTTATAGACGTATTGGTTAAGCAGGTAATGATGCCGCCACTAACATTATTAACCGACGGTGTCAATTTTGCAAATAAACAAATCGTCCTTCGCGAAGCTTACACAAAAAGCGATGGAACTGCAATAGAAGCGGTGAGTATTGGTTATGGCGAACTTATTACCGTTTTCATTGATTTTTTTATTATTTCTATAGTAGTTTTCATTATTGTAAAATTGATGAATGCACTTAAAGCCAAAAGTGAAGATGAAAATAATCCTACCGTTGAGACTCCTAAAGACATTCAGCTTATGGCTCGAATGAATGAATTACTGGAAGAGCAAAACCGTATTTTGAGGGAACAAAGACCATCACAAAATCAGTAATTAATAGATTTTTCAAGCACTAAACTTGTAGTTTTTAGTTTTTTTACTTGAACAATTAATATAATCGTGTAGTTTATCGATTAAGTACTATTATATTTTGCTAAAGTGCGTTAAAATTCAATATTTTAGCACGACCAACTGTACTACCTTAATCTATGACCACACCCAGACTTTCTCAACGATCATATTGGATTGCTGGTGTTTTCTTTTTGGTACCCGTGATCGTTTGTTTTACACTGTATAGTTATTTCCAACTTCAAATTCCTCAACAACTTTCAGGTCAGATTCAATTGAGCGGTAGCCTTGCTGCTCAGGATTTCAAACGTACAGTCAAAAAAAATGTTCAGGCACTTAAAGATATCTCAGAACGCATTGAAGAAACCGAAGGGCAATATTTTGAATTCTGGAGAGATGATGCAAACCGATTATTAGAACAAAGTGGATCGCTTGAATTTGTAGAATTTATTGATAAAAACGGTATAATTCAGGAGATCGTTCCACTACGTGAAAATAAATCTGCTCAGGGTCTGGACATTAAAAATCTAGATTGGCGATATGGGGACTGGAAATATAAGGCAGATAATCACGAAGTAAATATCACTCAATGGGCGAGTCTAACTCAGGGAGGATTTTCTTTTCTAATAGATGTTCCCGTTTATTATAAAGGAGCGTTTCAGGGTACCATCACTGGTGGAATGAATTTTAATGAGGAGTTTGACAGATTAAGTTCCTATTTAAAAGATTATTCTATTAAAATTGAAGATGAAGAGGGAACTCGCTTCTACGACTACAATAATTACGATTTAGCTCAAAAGGAGCAGCAATACATATTTGAAACAAACCTGGTTATGGATGCTGACCAGGATGAATCCTGGAAGTTCGAATTGACTTTTGCAAATCCCCAGGTAGTTTCAGAGGCTTCTAAAATTGGTGAATACGCCCTGCTTTGTGGTTTAATTTTATCTCTTGCAATAGGATTATTAAAGTTCTTTAATAGCAAATCACGACATGCCACGCGTCTTGCTCTTCAGGCTAATGAACGTTTGATGTTACTTAACAGCGAGTTACAGGAGCAGACTGAGATAGCTAAAAATGCGGTACAGGCAAAAGCATCATTTCTGTCAAATATGAGCCACGAAATACGAACACCTCTTACTGCAATTGTAGGAATTGCAGATCTGATGGAAACCGATCCTGAAAAGGCAGAAGATATCCGCTATAAAAAATTATTAAGAGAAAACTCCAGGAGACTTTTAGCCTTAATAAATGATCTTTTACGTATTGATAAATTAGATTCTGGTCTGGCAGAAATTCATAATGTAGAATTCGCACCTGTATCTGTACTATCAAATATTACCTCTTTTAATAGAAAGATAATTGAAGAAAAAGGGCTAACCTTTACGGTAGATGTTCAAACTAAGCATAAGAATTTTGTAAGAGGTGATCGCAGTAAGTTTGAGCAAATTATTGGTAATATATTACTTAATGCTAAGAAGTTTACAGAATCTGGAAGCATTGCACTGTGTTATAAAGAAGAGGAGCAGGGTGATCAGCTTCAAACAACAATTAGCATTAAAGACACAGGAATAGGTATTCCCAAAGATAAAATTTCAGCAATATTTGATCGTTTTACTCAGTTGGATTCCGGAATTCGCAAAAAGCATTCTGGAGGCGGACTGGGTCTGGCAATTTCGGGAAAGTTAGTTCAAATTCTTGGTGGTACCATCGAAGTAATCAGTGAAGAGGGTAAAGGTTCAGAATTTATTATTCGACTAAAATTCAATGATTTACACAAGAAAGAAGAGGTTCATTTTAATACCCGTCTGGTAAGAGATTTACCGACATTAGATGTACTTATAGTAGATGACAACAAATTAAATATTGTTATTTTAAGTGAGTTGTTAAAGCGTCTGGGACTCAATACTTCAAGCGCTAAAAATGGGGTGGAAGCCGTACAGAAATGCAATGAAAATACGTACGACCTAATTTTTATGGATGTGCATATGCCTGAAATGGACGGGTTTGAAGCCACCCGAATTATTAAAGAAGAACAGCCAGATGTTATTGTTTTAGGACTTTCTGCAGATACAACTACCTTGTCAATTTCTGAAGGTCTCGAATGTGGTATGGATAATTACCTCACCAAACCTATTGATAAAACTAAACTTCTTACCATTTTAAAAGAGAAATTTTCTAAACCTAATTTAAGAGCCGCTACCTAATGCAAAGGCAGGTCGAGCTCAACCTTTGTACCTATAGCTTTCTTTGTGGCATCATAAAGGTCGGTGATTTGTAGTTTATAATTATGATCCAGATTACGTGAAAATGATTGTAACCTTTCTAAGGTCAGATCAATACCAATAGATTTCTTTTGAGTATTTCGTTTATCCTTAGTTAATTTCATGGTTTTCGCTCTGCCAATTCCGTTATCGGTTATTGTAATATTAACGTACTTGTCATTCAGTTTAATTACGTCAATTTGCAACTCTTTTTTACCTTCTTTGGCTTGTAAGCCGTGCCACAATGCATTTTCTACAAATGGTTGCAGAATTAAGGCAGGTATCTTGACAGATTCGAGATCTATTCGTTTGTCAATATTAAGTTGTGTTTCAATCTCGTTGCAAAATCGAATATTTTCAATATTGATGTACAATTGCATAGTATCCAATTCTTCTTTCAGCGAATTTTCTTTAGCAAGCGAACTTGATAAGATAGAACGTATCAATTTTGAAAATTGTCCGAGATAATCAATTGCTTCCTCTACATTGTGATTTTGTAAATAGATTCGAATAGAGAGCAAGGCATTAAAAATGAAATGAGGGTTCATTTGAGAA
This sequence comes from Leeuwenhoekiella sp., assembly GCA_964219495.1. GTDB lineage: Bacteria > Bacteroidota > Bacteroidia > Flavobacteriales > Flavobacteriaceae > Leeuwenhoekiella. The sequence continues at coordinate 24,048 of CAXPQP010000007.1, forward strand.
CGCATAAGCTTTTGCTCGGCTTTAAGTTGTTCCTTTTGATTTTTTAAACGGTACTGGCGGTAACCAAAAATCATTAATAAAAACAGTAATGAGAACAAAACTATGATGAAGATATTATTCTTATTAGCCTGATTAAGTTTTACTTCAGCAAGTTTATTTTTTTGTTCAAGCAGACTTATGGTATTTTTCTTTTGCTCGCTATCGTATTTCAGATTTAAATCTGTTACATATTTATGGTTAGCCTCGTTTAAATATTCGGCCTGTACATCCTGAGATAAGCGCTGGTATTCTAAGGCCTGCTTATAATTATTTTGCGCCTCATTTAATTGTGAAAGGTGCATATAGGCCATACTTAAAAACTGTTTAAAGTTCTTTTCTTTAGAGAGCTCCATACCGTACAACAGGTGTTCTTCTGCCTTATTATAATCATTCAATTTGCTATATGCCCAACCCAGGTTTATGTTGGCCAGGGCAATATAAAATTGATCACCTATTTTATTTACAGTACCCATTGCAGCCTCAATAAGATCTAGTGCATCGCGAGCCTTATCCTGTTTAAGGTAAACCTGAGCAATGCTATTATTGCAAATAACCCGACCGAGATCACTATCTATTCTATTATTATATTCAAGTGACTTCCGGTAATTGTAGAGGGCTTCATCAAATTGCTCCCGCTCTTCATAAACAATCCCGAGGTTGGCATAATTTATTGCAAGACCAAGATCACTGCCTACTTCTGCCTCTCTGGCAATAGATCTTTTGAAATAAGACTCTGCCATATCATAATCCCGCAAAAGCAGGTAGATGTTACCAATACTATTGAGAGAAATAGTAATTCCCTTTAGGAGGTTAATAGATGGGTTTTGCTCAGCTTCAGCTAGTTCAAGTGCTGCATTGTGTTTATCTAATGCCGAACGCACAGCGTCTATACGACGGTAAACAACACCGGTCATATTAAGTGCAGAAACTTCAAGTTCTATATCTTCCAGTTCCCGGGCAAGCCATAATGCCCGTTCATGTTGTTTGAGTGCATCAGCGTATTTAGATATATCGCGATAAAAAATTCCCAGTGTATTTGCTGCAAATGCCTCACCATAAGCATAGTTCTGTTCTCTCGATTTTTTTATGAGCGTTTTAAGGATTGCAGAATCCCGGGCAAATGTGCGAATGTGATATTGTACTGAATCAAATTGTGTAAATCGCTTTTGTAGGATATATTCAGCTGATTCTAACTTATCAGAATGTTCCTGAGCTTGAACCGCCATTGGAAGTAGAAATAAGCACAATACAAACGCAAAGCTGAAGTGAAGTACCCGTTTACAATACATAAAAACCGAATTGAAAGGCTAAATATACTGATATTGAAGAAGCTAGTAGTATTTATCTAATCTTAAATACGTATACGTTTATTCAGATACTTTTTTAACGGAACCTTTCTGCCTGTTAGTTTCACCTACAATTCCGTATTCAAAAGTATAGGAATCGTCAGAAGTACTGAGGATTTTAAAATGAAGCGCTTTACGCTCCATCATACTATTTGGGTTCAATTTGGTAGCAATATATTCGCAATCGTTTATCCAGCGTACACTTGAACTATCAGCTTTTCCTTTAAAAAAGTCAATTTCTAATGTATCATCTCGCTTAAACGTGGTTTTAACAAGCTCGCCATTTAAATAGGTTTCAAATTCAAATGTACCTGTTTGAAAATCTTTGCAGTTGCGATCTGTATTATAACACGACGTAAATACAAAGCATATTAGAATGAGAGATAGGAGTGATATGCGCATAATAGCCAAAAATACTACTATTTTAAATCAGTACAGCTTTATGGTAAGAAGCTTTTAAAAGTTCCGTCCTTATAGAAAATTACAATACGTTCTATTGCACCACTTTCCTGAGGATTATTTAGAATAGGTTTTGCCGCTGGAGGATTTGGAATATTTTCAACAACAGGTGTTTGATCAAAGTCAATTTCGTAATTGTTTTTAGCTGGGGTAGACTTAATAGGTGGTGTGTTTTTCTTAGGAAAACTGCCTTTGCCATTTAATAACCAATAGAGCTCAACTTCGGGGAAGGCCTCGATAATTTTCATTACAAATTCAAGACTAGGTTTATTTCGTCCAGATACAATATGAGAAATAGAAGAGCGGCCAACATCAATGGCATCTGCAAAGGAAGTAGCATTTAAGTCATACTCATCCATTATTTTCTGAAGCCTATCGGCAAATTTCTCACTGTTTACCATTGTAACATCTATATAGATTATCGATTGTTACAAATGTAAATAAATTAAATTAATAATAAGTTTTACAATTGTAAACTAGCATAGAATGACGTAGAGTGTTGGTTTATATGATTACAGATAAATAGTTAATAACAAGACCTTTAGTGTTTAAAAAATTACTAAAAGGAATCTTTCCATCTTCAACTGTTACAAATAGAAACTACTGTTTACATAAATAAACTAAACTATCTAATTGAATTGTTTACATTTGTAAATAAAGCAATGTTTACATTTGTGACTTATTAATATCTATGGATTTTTTACAATTGAAAACCTGGCATCAAGCTGCCAAGGAACCATTTTTATTTGGTCGATACATAACTTACCATTCTATACAACCTCTATTAGAGAAACTGGGAGAAGCTTTCGTAATACAACAATTAGGAGTATCTGTCCTCGGTACACCTATAGATGTTATTACCTGGGGAGATGGACCTATTAAAGTATTAGGTTGGTCTCAAATGCATGGAAACGAAAGTACCACCACTAAAGCTGTGTTTGATCTCTTTAAATGGCTTGAGGAAAACGAAAATGCTGTGGAAGTCGCAGAATTAAAAGAAAAGGTGACAATAAAGATCGTGCCTATGCTTAATCCGGATGGCGCAGCAGCTTATACACGTGTCAACGCTAATGGAGTAGATCTTAATAGGGATGCTCAAAATCGAACTCAGCCTGAAAGCGTTCTCTTATATGATCTGTACACGTCCTTTAAGCCTGATTTGTGTCTTAATTTACACGGGCAGCGTACAATTTTTGGAGTAGGAGAGCCCGCTAAAAGTGCTACAGTATCTTTTTTATCTCCTTCTCAAGACGAATTGCGTACGGTCACTCAATCGCGTAGAAAAGGAATGGCAATTATCGCACAACTTGCGGAAATGTTAGAAAACTTCATCCCGGGACAAGTAGGTCGTTATGATGATGGTTTTAATCTGAATTGCGTAGGAGATACGTTGCAACATTTAAATATTCCCACCATTTTATTTGAAGCCGGACATTTTGCGAATGATTATGACCGGGAAGAATCACGGGCATTTATGTTTTTATCACTTTTAGGTGTTTTAGACTCGGTTGTTTTGCATAATCTGGAAGAAAATGACGATTCTAAGCCTTATTTTTTGATTCCTGAGAACAAAAAATGCTTTTATGACATTATTATTCGTAGTATTCAATTGCCTGATTTTGGTTTAACTGACCTCGCTATTCAATATGAAGAGCAACTGATAAATAATCAAATACATTTTGTCCCAAAAATTAGTCAAATAGCTGATTTAGAAAGTTATATAGGTCATCTAGAGATAAATTTTGAATCGCAAACACCCATTTTAGGTGCTGATTTTCAACTCGAGGTGGGGGCAATTCTAGAAACTTTGCAAGTGAATAGCGAAATACCTACAACGTTTTCGCTAAAATCCTGATTTTTATTGTGAATTATTCAGTGATTTTATGTTATTTTTGATTTATATATAATTAAATTAACTAATAATGGCAAAATTCAAATTAGACGAGGTTGATCACCAAATCTTGGATATGTTGATCGAAAACACACGCACACCTTTTACCGATATCGCAAAAAAACTGCTTATTTCTGCAGGTACCGTTCACGTACGTGTAAAAAAGATGGAAGAAGCCGGCATTATCGTTGGGTCCTCGTTGACACTTGACTATGCTAAACTAGGCTATTCATTTATAGCTTATGTTGGTATTTACATTAACAAGACAAGTCAAACCACATTTGTTTTGGAGCGTATTAACCAAATTCCTTATGTTACAGTAGCTCACGTTACTACAGGTAAGTTTAATATATTCTGTAAAGTACGTGCTAAGAATACGGAACATGCAAAAAACATCATCTTTATGTTAGATGATATCGAAGGTGTTTATCGTACCGAAACAATGATTTCGCTAGACGAGAGCATCAACGATAAGAAGCGTTTAATGCACAGCATCTTCCAAGATTTGTAAAGAAGACCAAAGTACTATTGTTAAATAATACGAACCCTTTGGCATTTATGTTAAAGGGTTTTTTATTCTAAATACCAACTAAAACATGTCAAGACAACCAAAACTTGAACGATTTAATAACCTTGTAAAGTCAAAATATCAGGTTTATAATAGCCTGTTCATGACCTTACCTTTTAACGGGATAACTGATACCGGTGTACTTCTGCCACTTTTTGATCGCATCTGTACACGTGGTTACGACAAGAAGTACAACCCGGAGAAAATTGTTAACTACTTTTTTGAAAAATATCAACGAGATGTAACCGAGTCTGAGCGTTATGATTTGCTATTTCGCTTTATTCAATATATCGAGCGCCAGGTGGTTTTGTTTGATGCGATTGAAGATTCTGCATACCGCATCGTAAATAATATGGATGGTAGAGGAACCCTGCGCAACATTAAAGAGGAGGCAGAGGCTCAATCAAAAACGGAAGAGCTTAAGGCTTATTTAGAGAATTTTAAAATCCGTCCGGTTCTAACTGCGCATCCAACACAATTTTACCCTGGAGCGGTTTTGGGGATCATCAACGACCTGAGTAAAGCGATTAATGATAATGATCTGGAAATGATCAAAAAATTGCTTTCACAGCTTGGTAAAACTCCATTTTATAAAAAAGAAAAACCAACTCCATATGATGAGGCAGTTAGTTTGATTTGGTATTTGGAGCACGTATTCTACAAGTCTGCCAGTTTTATATACAACTACCTTCAGAAAAATATTTATAAAGGTGAAAGCCTCGAGAATCACGTTATTGACCTTGGTTTTTGGCCAGGTGGTGACCGCGATGGTAATCCTTTTGTTACAACCGAAATTACGCTGAAAGTTGCTTCGCGTTTACGTAACACCATTATAAAAAACTACTACAGAGACATCCGTAATTTACGTCGTCGTATCACTTTTGTAGGGACTGAAGCGCCTCTTGCAGACCTGGAGCGTCGCCTATATGACAGCATCTTTCTCGAAGGGGATAAGCTTAAAATTTCACTTGAAGAACTGGAATCTACCTTGCTTCGTATCCGAAATTTAGTAAGTGAACGTCACGAAGGCTTATTCGTTGAAGATATCGACGACCTGCTTAATAAAATACGCATGTTTGGGTATCACTTTGCGGTTTTGGATATTCGCCAGGATAGTAGAGTGCATATGCATGTGATGGAGGAAATTGTTAAGCAGAGTCAGAAAGATAATCTGGGAATATTCCCAGATAATTATCTGGATCTGGATGAAGGGAAGCAGCTAGAAATTTTGGCTAAAGTACGTGGAGAGGTAGATCCTGTAACTTTAGAAGATGATATAGCCCGTAAAACGCTTGAAAGTATTTATGCAATGCGTGAAATACAGCAACATAATGGAGAGCGTGGTTGCAATCGCTATATAATTAGTAATAACCAGACTGGTCTTAACGTGATGCAGGCATTTTCAATGTTTAGACTTACCGGTTGGGAAAATCCTACAGTAGATATCGTTCCGTTATTTGAAACGGTACCCGATTTAAAAATTGCTGCGGAAGTAATGCGTAATCTATATACCAATCCGGTTTATGCAGCGCATCTTGAAAAGCGTGGTATGAAACAAACCATAATGCTCGGTTTTAGTGACGGTACTAAAGATGGTGGTTACTTAATGGCAAACTGGAGTATTTTCAAAGCTAAAGAAGAACTTACCGAGGTTTCAAGAGAATTTGGTATCAAGGTGATTTTCTTTGATGGCCGTGGTGGACCACCGGCACGTGGTGGTGGTAAAACGCATCAGTTCTATGCTTCTTTAGGCGAAACTATTGAGGATGAAGAAATCCAACTTACTGTTCAGGGACAAACGATTAGCTCGAACTTCGGTACTACAGATTCGTGCCAATATAACTTAGAGCAATTGTTGAGTTCTGGAATTGTAAACGGAGTTTTCCACCCAAAACAAAAAGCCTTTCCAGAAGAAGATCGCAAAACGATGGAAGAATTGGCAGAGATTAGTTATCAGACCTATTCAGACTTCAAAGCGCATCCTAAATTTTTAGGTTATCTGGAGCGTATGAGTACGCTTAAATTCTATGCTAAAACAAATATTGGTAGTCGTCCAAGTAAACGTGGAGGGGATGATAAACTTAATTTTTCAGACCTTCGTGCCATTCCATTTGTGGGGTCCTGGTCACAACTTAAACAAAATGTACCTGGATTTTATGGTGTAGGTACGGCGATTGAAGCATTTGAAGTAAGAGGTGAGTTCGATAAGGTTAAATCACTGTATGACAATAGTTTGTTTTTTAGAACTTTATTGGAAAACAGTATGATGAGTTTGACTAAATCATTCTTTGGTCTTACGGCGTATATGCAGGATGATGAGGAGTTTGGGGCATTCTGGGATTTAATACACGAAGAATTTAATAGAACCAAACGCATACTCCTTAAACTTACAGGTTATTCAGAATTGATGGAGGAAGAGCCTGCTGGTAAAGCATCTATTCAAGAGCGTGAACGAATTGTTTTACCGCTTCTAACTATTCAGCAGTTTGCTTTAAAGAAAATTCAGGAAATGCAACGCGAAGAAAACCCAGACCAGAAAAAGCTGGAAATGTTTGAGAAAATGGTAACGCGTTCGCTTTTCGGTAATATTAATGCGAGTAGAAATTCAGCTTAAATATGACGCGCGAAGATCTCGATCACAATGAGTTTAATGCTTATTACAAGAATTATATTGAGCTATTGCAGCCCGATGTGAGTCTTATAGATGCATTACAGTCTGGCCTTGAGAAAAGTCTGGAGTTTTATGCTGATATACCTAAGGAGAAATGGGGTTATGCCTATGCTTCTGGTAAATGGACTATTCTTGAAAGTTTACAGCATGTGATGGATACCGAGCGTATTTTTGCATATAGAGCGCTCTGTATTGGTCGAGGCGATCAAACACCCTTGCCGGGATTTGACCAGGATAACTATATTTTACCGTCTAGAGCAAATATTAGGGATTTGCACCAAATGCTACGTGAGTATAAAGCAATTAGACTTTCGACTCAAACTCTTTTTGAAAGCTTTGATGATGAAGCTTTAAAGTCTAAAGGCATTGCCAGTGGCAGCGGTTTATCTGCAAGGGCTGCAGGTTTTATTATCTGTGGGCATGATTTGCATCACGCAAATATCATTCAGCAGCGTTATTTGTGATTTAAGATTTTTAATAGGAATTTAAAAAAGGCTGCAATTCATTTTGCAGCCTTTTTCATATCTAAATATTCCTTCTCTAGACTTAAGCAAATTTGGTATTTTAGATATCTCAAATTTACATTTATGAAAAGTAGTTCTATACTAATTCCAACGGCTCATCCCGAAATATTTCTAAATGGTATTGTGCATCCAGACCTGTATTTATGGGATTCCTGGTCCTATTTTGAAGACGGAAGCCATCACTTGTATTGTTTGGCATTGTCAAGAAAACGTCCTGACGGCACTATTCTAGAAAGTAGTGCGCGGAATGAGTATCCATTTCATATTCGTCATTTTACTTCTATAGATAATGGCAGAACTTGGAAGGACGAAGGCTGTTTTTTAAGTCCGGAAGATTGGAAAGAACGTTCCGATTCATATACGGTTTGGAGCGGTGGAATTGAATTATTACCTGACGGAAGAAAACTGGCTGCATTCACGGCTTTAGATAAAGTTAATAGACATCCTTTTTTGCAAAATATCGGTTTGGTGGTTTCTTCAGACGGATTTAAACTGAATTCTGAGATAAAGACTAAAATCTCTGCTCCGGTAAGAGATCGTGAATACATATTAGATAAAGGTTATTACTTAGGTCCTGAAGATTCGTTGGGAAATGCTGAAGGCGAGGAGGGAGGTCCTATTTTGGCCTGGAGAGATCCTTTTGTTTTTGTTCATGACGATGAGTCAATCAGTCTGTTGTGGGCTGCAAAAATAAATTCGTTACGAGGTGCTGTTGCTCGTGCAAGTCTTAAAAAAGTTGGTAATTCATACGAACTAGATACATTATTTCCTGCAGTGGCTATGCCAGATATGGAGACTTTTACTCAGTTAGAATGCCCTAAGGTTGTATTTAACAAGGAATCAAATACATATTATTTACTTATTTCGGTCTGTAATCGCGTAGATGAAAGTCAGCCGGAGTCTGAAGTTGGAAAGGGTATAAATGTCTATAAATCCAAATCTATAGATGGTCCCTGGGAATCGTGCGGACCAAGAATTCTTGGAGATCACAATCTTTTTGGACCTACTGTTCTAAAAACTGATTTTGAAAATGAGCGACTATTGTGTGTAGCGCCTTACACCGAAGTTGTCGGCCCTCAAAAAGCACTGACTTTTGCTGCTCCATTTTATATCTACCTCAATCCCTTAAGAGTAGAGTATGAAGTTGACTAAGGTATTATTTCTTTAGTGCAGCATCAAAATCCTGCATCCATTTACCCTGAACTTTAAGAACTTGTTCAATTACGTCGCGCACGCAACCTTTTCCTCCTTTTTTGTGCGATACGTATTTAGAGATGTCTTTGATTTCTTTTACCGCATCCTGAGGGCAACAAGGTAATCCTACTTGTTGCATCACAGGAAAATCTGGGATGTCATCACCCATATAAAGTACATTTTCTGCATTGATGCTATTTTTTGATAGATACTCATTCAGGAAGTCCATCTTGGCATGAGCTCCCAGATGTATTTCACTTACTCCTAAAGCTTCCAGGCGACTGCGAACACCTTCATTGGTTCCTCCGCTTATGATGCATATATTGAAACCCTTATTGATAGCTGTTTTAATAGCATATCCATCTTTGACATTCATAGTGCGCAACATTTCGCCTTGCGAATCAATAAGTAAAGACCCGTCTGTCATAACTCCGTCTACGTCAAAAATGAATGTAGTTATCTGGTTAAGATATTCTTTATAACTCTTATCGCTCATAATGTTTTAATATGGCCTCTGTAAGGCTAGTGTATAGTTTTTGGAGTTCTGGATTGTTCAGAGACTCTTTTTGTTTATCTATGGTTTTGTGATCTCCTCGTTTGGCGGGTCCGGTTTGTGCAGCTTCAGGTCCAATAATAAAAGCCTTTTTCACAGTTTCTTGCATTAAAGGCTTCAAGAGTTCAAAAGATACCTCGTGCTGGTTGCACAGTTTTTCAGCTACTGTAAGAATATGATTCCCAAAATTATTTCCAAAAACTGCCGCGAGATGAAGGGCAGCTCGCTTTTCAGAATTTATATAAAAATAGGATGCGTTTAAACCTGTAGCTAAACTTTCCAAAAGCTCTAAATCAGCTTGAAGTTTTGCTTCAATACAAAATGGAATTTTACTGTAATCTAATTCAATAGGTTTAGAAAATGTTTGTAACGGATAAAAAACTCCATATCGTTTCAGATTGCTCAATTCTTCTATAGATGTGCTTCCCGAAGTGTGAACTACAAGTGCTTCCGTGTCTTGTAAATCTTTAGCAATAGCGCCTATAGCATTATCGCTCACAGCAATTAAAATAACATCTACGTTTGCTATAGATTTTATATTGGTAGAAACTGGAGTGAAATGTTCAAAATCTTTTAAAGATTCGGCATTTCTTCCAAGTACTTGACTAAGCGTCACATTTTTAGCTGAACTAAATGCTTTCGCTAAATGAAAAGCGACATTTCCGGTGCCTATAATCGCAAGTTGTATCACGCCTCAAAAATAGGTAAAGCAATTGGCAATACAAGGCGTTAAAGCTTTATTAATGGGCTTTTGTTTCGTACCTTCGCGCCGTAAAAAAATTGCAATACGTATCATGCAAAAACGCATCGCAGATTTTCTGTTTTCTACCCGATTAATGGCCGTTTTATTTATTGTTTATGCTGTAGCTATGGCTACAGGAACTATTCTTGATGCCGGCCAGGAAACTTCTCCCACACCATATACTCGCGAATTAGTCTATGAAGCCTGGTGGTTTGAGCTTATTCACCTATTATTTATTATCAATTTTGTAGGTAATATCTGGACTTACAAACTTTGGCGAAAAGAAAAATGGTCGACTCTTGTTTTTCACCTGGCGTTTATCCTGATTATTTTCGGTGCTGCCTGGACGCGTTATATGGGCTATGAAGGAATTATGCCTATCCGTGAAGGAGAAACTCAAAATACATTTTTGAGTGAAAAAACCTATTTACAAGTACTTATAGATGGTGATCGCGGTGGCGAACCTATGCGCCGCAGGCTTGAACCAAAAAGATTAAATCTTTCTCCACGATTAGATAACGACTTTGAGTGGAATACCGATTTTGACGGTAAACCTGTTTCTATATCTTTTTCAAAATTTATTGATGGGGCAGAAGAAGGACTGATAGAAGATCCTAACGGTCTTGCACAGCTTAAAATAGTTGAAGCCGGGGACGGCTCGAGACACGAGCATTATTTGGAAGAGGGCTCGGTTGCAAGTATACATAATGTACTTTTTGCGTTGAATAATCCAACTGAAGGAGCTATCAATATTGGTTTTGACGGTGATAATTACAGCATACAAACTCCTTTTGCCGGTTCTACACGTGTGATGGCAACTCAGGAAGATTTTGAAGTGTTAAAAGACAGCGTTCAGGAGTTGAAACTACGAGCGCTTTATCAGGTGGCAGGAATGCAATTTGTATTTCCAGAGCCGATTATGAAAGGCAAAAATGGTATTATTGAAGCATTTCCAAAACAAAAAAATCAGCAAGATGCCTTGTTTGTGACTATTAAAACCGAAGAAGGTGAGGAAACTGTTGGTTTACTGGGAGGTAAAGGTTACAACAATCCTATGGTTGATGCTGAAATAGGTGGATTAAAATTTCACCTGGCTTACGGCAGTAAAGCAGTTGAACTTCCTTTTGCGATAAAACTAAATGACTTCATCGCAGAGCGTTATCCTGGGACAACAAATGTATATTCTGCATATGAAAGTGAAATTACTGTAATCGATTCTCCTGAAGATCAGTTTGATTACGAGATTTATATGAATCACGTTTTGGATCACAAAGGATATCGCTTTTTTCAGGCGAGTTTTGATCCAGACGAATTGGGAACAGTTCTTTCTGTAAATCACGATTTTATTGGAACCTGGGTTACCTACATCGGTTACTTCCTACTATATCTGGGCTTGATGATTATTCTCTTTGACAAAGGAAGTCGTTTTGGAGATCTTAAAGTTCGCCTAGATAAAGTAAAAGCTAAGAAAGCTAAGCTGAGTTTGATTGCAATTCTATTTGCTTTAGGTGGAAACTTGTCTGCGCAAGAGCAAGAGGTTATAGTTGAAAACGGAAACACCAAAGTGGTAGAAGAGCAACCACAGGAATTTATTCCCGGTACTGCGACATTAGCTGAAGAAGAAGAGCATCAAATGCCAACAAAAGCAGAGATTGATTCTGTATTAATGGCAAATAAAGTACCTGCTGAAGAAGCTGCCAAATTTGGAAAACTGGTAATTCAGGATGACGGTGGTCGTATGATGCCAGTCAATACATTTTCTAGTTTGTTACTGCGTAAATTGAGCAGAAGCGATAAGTATGAAGGTCTTACTGCAGATCAGGTTTTTCTGTCAATGGTTGAAACTCCATTCTTTTGGTATAACGTAGATCTGATTTATTTAAAACCTGCAAATGACAGTATCCGTGGAATTATAGGAGTTCCCAAAGATCAAAAATTTGTAAGCGCGCTAGATTTTATTGATAATATGGGGCGTAACAAGCTTGATCCTTATATCACCGCGGCCTATAAGGCAGAAGTAAAAAATAATTTTGACAAGGATTTTATTGATATCGCAGAGCGTCTAGGTTTACTCAATCGTGCAGTAAGTGGCGAAATTCTTAAAATTTTCCCTCTAATTGGAAATGAAAACAACAAATGGGTTTCTTACCCAGAACTTAATGAAGCTGGATTTAAAGGAATGGATTCGCTTTATACCAAACAAATTCTGCCGCTTTATTTTTCCGCTTTGCGGGAAGGTAATCAAACCGGAGATTTTTCTAAGGCTGATACTTTTATCAAGAGTATCAAAAGCTTTCAGGATAAGTATGGTAGCGAGGTAATGCCTTCTGAAGATAAAATCGATGCAGAAGTATTTTATAACAAGCACGATATTTTTACCAAACTGTACTGGATGTACCTGCTGGCAAGTGTGGTGATGTTCATTTTTGTAATCATTCGCATTTTTAAAGATAACCGTCTTTTAAAGGTATTAGTAGGTATAAGCGCAGGTGTGGTTCTTGTATTATTTGGATTGCACACGCTGGGGCTTATCTGGCGTTGGTATATTTCTGGCCACGCTCCTTGGAGTAACGCTTACGAGTCAATTTTGTATGTTGGCTGGGCAACTATGTTTTTTGGTTTGGCCTTCGGCCGAAAGAGTTCGCTTACTATCGCAAGTACCGCTTTTGTAGCTGGTTTTATTCTTTGGGGTGCAAGTATGAACTGGTTAAACCCTGCAATTTCAAACCTGCAACCGGTACTGGATAGTTATTGGCTGATGATTCACGTGGCGGTTATTGTTGCGAGCTACGGTCCGTTTACCTTAGGAATGATATTAGGCTTGGTGACTTTATTATTGATATTGCTTACCAACGCTAAGAACAAAAAGCGAATGAGTCTCAATATTAATGAGCTGACAATTATTAATGAGATGTCTCTAACTGTGGGGCTTGTAATGCTTACCATAGGAAACTTTCTAGGAGGACAATGGGCCAACGAAAGTTGGGGACGCTACTGGGGCTGGGATCCAAAAGAAACCTGGGCGCTCATCAGCATTATGGTCTATGCGTTTGTAATTCACATGCGCCTGGTTCCTGGTTTACGTGGTAAGTGGTTATTTAACCTTATGGCTGTGTTAGCTTACGGAAGTATTTTAATGACCTATTTTGGAGTGAACTTCTGGCTTTCAGGATTGCACAGTTATGCAAGTGGAGATAATATTCTGAATTTAAACAGAGCCTTGATGATTTTTGGAGGAGTTGTGTTGTTTGCCTTAATCGCATATCCTAAATACAAGAAATATTATAAGAAGTAGGCTTTAAGCTTAATTTACATTATTCAATAAAAACAAAAACCTCCCCAGATCGGGAGGTTTTATGTTTTTACGGGTTCAACTTAGTTTTTTAAATTCGAACGATACACCGCACGCCTCGTCCTGCATAATAGGATTCGGCTCCATTATGATATAAAAACACACGACCAAATCGGTAATCCCCAAATAATGCTCCACCAAGTTTTCGCATTTCAGTTGGGGTGTTGATCCAACTGGAAGTCTTAGTGTCAACCTGCTTAATAGCCTGAAGTTTCAAATAGCATTCTTCATTCATAAGTTCGGCTCCCATTTTATTGGCTAAAGCCACTGCACTACCTGAAGGTTTAAACTTTTTACGAGATTCTAATGCTTCATTATCATAGCATAGGCTACGGCGCTCTGCCGGACTTTCCTTTACAAAATCGCAAAATACATAGGTGTCACTTAGAGAATCATATTCCAATAAACTGGGTTCGCCTCCGGTTTTTTCCAACTCGAGAAGTGTTTTAAGTTTTTTGGGTTGCTCTTCCAACTTTATTGCTACACGTTCCCAATCTGTATCTGCGAAATGCGAGGCAAATTCTTCAAATCGCTCTTTTAAAAGCTTAATAAAAACTTCTGGTTTGTCTGATGGTTTAGTTGATGCCATTTGAATGCCGAATTAAATATTCAATGAAAATTACAGTATTAAAAGAAAAGCCCATCTGTTTAGACGGGCTTTTCTATATTGAGAAGGGAATTTTACAATTCTCCAACCATATCCTTAGGGTTTACCCATTCGTCAAATTCTTCCGCAGTAACATAGCCTAGATTAACAGCTTCTTCTTTCAAAGTAGTTCCGTTGTTGTGAGCAGTGTTTGCGATTTCAGCAGCTTTGTAATAACCAATTTTGGTATTTAAAGCGGTAACCAACATCAATGAGTTGTCGAGCATTGTCTTAATACGAGAATGATTTGGCTCAATTCCAGAAGCACAATGCTCTTCAAAAGAAATACAGGCATCTCCAAGTAACTGAGCACTATGTAGCAAGTTAGCAGCCATAACGGGTTTAAATACATTTAGTTCATATTGACCTTGCATACCGCCAACTGTAATAGCCATATCATTACCAATAACCTGAGCACAAACCATAGTTAGCGCTTCACACTGCGTAGGATTTACTTTTCCTGGCATAATTGAAGAACCTGGTTCATTTGCGGGAATGATAATCTCACCAATCCCTGAACGTGGACCACTCGCAAGCATACGGATGTCGTTAGCGATTTTATTTAGAGAAACAGCTAATTGCTTTAAGGCTCCGTGAGATTCTACAATTGCATCGTGAGCAGCAAGAGCTTCAAATTTGTTATCTGCAGTTTTAAAAGGTTGCTCAGTAAACTTTGCGATATACTCTGCAACTAATTTTGCGTAACCTTTTGGTGTATTAAGACCTGTACCTACGGCTGTACCACCAAGAGCAAGTTCAGACAGGTGATGAAGTGTATTCTCAACTGCGATAATACCGTGATCTAATTGAGATACATAACCCGAAAATTCCTGACCTAAGGTTAGTGGTGTCGCATCCATAAGGTGTGTACGTCCAATTTTTACCACTTCGTGAAAATCCTCAGATTTCTTTTTAAGGGTATTACGCAATTTGATAACTCCCGGAAGGGTCACTTCCATAATTTTTTTATAAGCTGCAATATGCATCCCGGTAGGGAAGGTGTCATTAGACGATTGTGATTTGTTTACATCATCATTTGCTTGCAAGGTTTTCTCACCATCACCAAGCTTTTTACCTGCTATAATATGAGCACGGTTAGCAATAACTTCATTCACATTCATATTGCTTTGCGTACCAGAACCCGTTTGCCAGATCACTAGTGGAAACTGATCGTCGTGTTGACCATCAAGAATCTCATCACAAACCTGAGCGATCAGATCTCGTTTTTCTTCAGATAAAACACCCAATTCACAATTGGTATAGGCTGCTGCTTTTTTTAAATAAGCAAAGCCATATATGATTTCAATTGGCATAGAAGCAGGGCTTCCTATTTTAAAATTGTTGCGGGAACGTTCGGTTTGTGCACCCCAGATTTTGTCTGCAGGTACTTTTACTTCTCCTAGGGTATCTTTCTCTATTCTGTATTCCATTATGGTAGTTTTTTAGTCTAACAAAAATAACGGTTTCGCTTTAAATACCACGTTTGAGGGGCGTTATAAAAAAGTTTATAAATTAAAATAAGTCTTGCATTTTTAAAGTCAGAATTCCTAAATTTGCGACAAGACAAAAACCATATTATGTTTGAATTTGATCAATACTTAGGCTTCCTTGCATTCTTAACCATTTTAACCATCGGTTTCTGGTTGATGATTTTTTTAGTTTCTATTCTTCCGTATTGGATTTTTGGCGCTGCCAAAGAACGTTTCCAGGAAATAAGAGATAAGAAAAAGCAAGAACAATTAAGCTAAGTTGATTTCTTTATAATTTTAAGTGGAAAGCCCGCTCTAGTGATAGAGTGGGCTTTTTTTGTTTCCTTTAGAATTGAGTTCAAAAAAAAAAAGCCGATTCAATTTAATGAACCGGCTCTTTCCAATTAATAATTACAATCGCTAATTAACCTTGAAAATCTCCACCTTCGTCGTCATCCATAGAAGGTTGTCTGTTATTTTGTTTTTCATTCTTTCTCTGGTTGAAACGGTACACAAATGAAAGATTGATTTGACGCTGTCTCCACTGAAATTCACTTTCTCTAACGAATAAGTCGTTTGTAGTGATTTGATTTCTCTTTCTTCCATTAAACAAATCGCTTACGTTCATAGAGATCGTAGCATTATCGTTAAAAAGGTCTTTGCTTAATGCTAAGTCAACAGATAATATTCCGTTGGTATCAGATTGCGCATTTTGAGAAGCACCACGGTAGAATGCATTTGTTTGCCAATCGATACCTGCTGGTAACGAAACTTTAGAGCTAAAACGTGCGAAATAACTCGTGTTTTTTGCGCTATAATCTACATCATTAAAGAATCCTTCAGTATTGAACTGGAAGAAGTTGAAGCTACCATTAAGGCGTAACCATTTTGCCGGGTTGTATAATAAACCAACTTCAGCACCTATACGCTCATTGCTTGATAAGTTTACCGGAATACTTCTAATTACTGTATTTCCGTTTGTATTTGATCCTTGACCCTGCAATTCGATTATTTCTTGTACAACTTCAAAAGATTCTGTCTCTCTCTGGAAATAAACCGAAGAAGTCAATGTTATTTTATCCCAACGCTTTAAATAACCTAAGTCGTAAGCATTAGCAAATGCTGGTTGTAAATTAGGATTTCCCTGAAAAACGTTATTACGGCTACTTCTGTCTGGGAATGGGTTTAAGAACCATCCGCGAGGTCTGTTGATTCGACGGTTATAACCTAATGTAATGTTTTCCCTGTCGTTTAATTCGTAAGTAACATTTAAAGTAGGGAAGAGACCTAAATAGTTATTGTCAAAATCAGTATTGATTTCAAAACCGTAAATGTCCTGTAATTCAGCTTCTGTTAAAGCAGAACCAATCTGACCTTTAAGCTGTGTGTTTTCTAAACGTAAACCGGCAAGAATAGAGAAATCACCAAACTTGCTACCTAACTGCGTATAAACCGCATTTACATTTTCAGTATAGTCGAAGATGTTTGTAAGGGTGTCGTTTTGAACAAAGTTGTTAGAATTTGCAATCTGCTCCTGATTTACACGATAGTCGGTCACTTCATTTTCAAAGGTACCACGATAACCTGCTTCAAATTGTGAACCTTCTCCAAATGGAAGTACGTAGTCTGCCTGTACTAAATATTCCTTTTGCTTTTCAAGACTTAGCAAACGTTCTGCAATAATAGGATTGGTGTTTTCAGTATCGAACGTGATGTCTTCATTGATAAAGGTGTTTGAGGTTTCATCGCTTGTCGCATACTGTAAATCTGCAGTTAACTGATGACCTTCATCATTAAAACGGTTGATGTAGTTTAAAGAAAACTGGTAGCGATCATCTTTTTCTTTTTGACGCTCAATACGTGAAGTTTCTAATACACGAGCTGAGTTGTTGAAACTTTGCGTAAGGTTTGTAGTTTCATCAACATCGTTTCCATTTCTATAGAATACCGTACCTGTGATTGAAGACTGGTCACTTAAATAATACTCTAAACCTAGGTTGGTATTAAATCCGCGGTTTAAACGCTGAATATCACGATCTTCGATTATACGTTCGTAAGTAGGAGTTATATCCTCAGTGGTATTATAACGCGTATCAAAATATCCATTACCTGGTGAGCTGGAATATCTATAACCAGTTGTATTGAAAATATTGAACTTTTCAGTACGAAGGTTTAAGTTGGTTGAAATACTCGCAAGATCAGGGTTACCAACACTTGCATTAACCGAACCATTAAATCCTAAAGTCTTTTCTTTACGAAGAATGATATTTAAAATACCCGCTGTACCTTCAGCATCATAACGCGCAGATGGTGACGTAATTACTTCTACACGCTCAATCGCATCAGCAGGAAGTTGTCTCAAAACATCTGTAGAACCATAACCAGCAATTGCTGAAGGCTTTCCGTTGATAAGAATACGTACGTTCTCGTTACCACGAAGGCTTATGCTGCCTTCAACATCTACAGAAACTGAAGGTACATTATTAAGTGCATCACTTACAGTACCACCAGCGGTAGTCAAATCTTTCCCGATGTTGTAAATCTTTTTATCAAGACGAACATCAACAGTGGTAGTCTCTGCAACAACAGTTACTTCGTCCAAATTAGAAGCAGCAAACTCCAGTTGAACAGTTCCCAGATTTAAGTCTGCATTAATCGTTTTACTAAAAATAATGGGTTGAAAAGAAATGTATTCAATTTTAATCGTGTAGTCGCCAGCGGGAACTTCAACTCTAAAGTTTCCTTCCATATCGGTAATCCCTCCTTCAACATCAGAGCTGCTATTCTTATCAGTAACAGTTACAGTAGCATATTCTAAAGGGATTCCGGCATCTTTGTCGACTACTTTACCAGTGATGGCGTAGTCTGAAGATTTCTGTGAAAAAAGGGCAAACGTGCTGAAACACATAAGTGCCAGCAAAATAAATTTATTCATAGTCAATTTTTGGTTTCGAAAGTTTAGACTAGAACGAACCAATTGGTTTAACCGGCTACCGGTTAAAATTCTGTTAAAGGATTTTCAAATTATTTGAAAAGCAGGCCAATGTTTTCGGGAGGTCGGCCAAGTACAGCTTTATTGTCTTTTACAACAATAGGTCGTTCTATTAATTTTGGATTTGAGATCATTGCTTCAATCAGCTCTTCGTCAGACAGTTCCTTACCTTTAAACTGTTCTTTCCAGATGCCCTCATTTTTACGAATGAGTTCTATAGGTTTAAAATTTAGTTTTCCCAAAATAGCAGCCAGCTCCATATACGACGGTGGATTGTCTAAATATTTTACTACTTCAAATTCTTCACCTGAAGCTTCTACAATTGCAAGGCCCTGGCGGCTTTTGCTACATCTGGGGTTGTGGTATATTTTGAGCATAATTAAAGTTCGTTACTGGTTTCCTTTTGTCCGGTCATCATTAAGAATGCTTTCAAAAAGGCGTCGATATCACCGTCAAGAACAGCGTCTGTATTTCCGGTTTCTTCACCGGTACGTACGTCTTTGATGAGTTTATACGGATGCAACACATAATTACGAATCTGTGATCCCCATTCAATAGATTTCTTTTCAGCTTCTATCTCATCACGAGCAGCCTGGCGCTTCTTGAGTTCGATCTCATATAATTGAGACTTCAACATTTGCAGCGCTTTTTCGCGGTTTTCAAGCTGAGAGCGCGTTTCACTATTGTGAATTACAATTCCGGTAGGGTGGTGGGTTAATATAGCTTTGGTTTCTACCTTGTTTACATTTTGCCCACCTGCACCTGAAGATCTTGCAAAATCCCAACTAATATCTGCGGGATTGATGTCGATCTCAATACTATCATCTGCAAGTGGATATACATAAACTGAAGCAAATGAAGTATGGCGCTTAGCATTACTATCAAAAGGCGAAATACGTACCAAACGATGCACACCATTTTCACTCTTAAGCCAGCCAAAAGCAAAGGGTCCGTCGATTTCAAGAGTAACCGTTTTTACACCAGCTACATCACCTTCCTGATAGTTGAGTTCTTTGATTTTGAAACCATTTTTCTCACTCCACATCAGGTACATACGCATCAACATAGACGCCCAGTCACAACTCTCTGTACCACCTGCACCTGCAGTAATTTGAAGAACAGCGCTTAAATCATCTCCTTCTTCAGAAAGCATATTCTTAAACTCAAGATCTTCAATAAGTTTTGCAGCCTTCTCATATTGATTTACCACCTCTTCTTCAGAGGCTTCACCTTCCTTTTGAAACTCGAGTAAAACCTCAAGCTCTTCAGTTAGGGTGATGGCCTTTTCGTACTCCTGAACCCAGTTTTTCTTTTCACGAAGATTACGCATAAAAACCTCTGCCTCTTTCGGGTCATTCCAAAAGTTAGGATCGAAGGTTTTTTCTTCCTCGTTTTGTATTTCAATACGTTTCTGGTCAATGCCTAAATGCACCCGTAAGGCTTCAATACGTTGCTTTAGGATTTTGACCTGATCGCTTGTAGTCATAAATAAAAATCTTTTGCGAAAGTTACAGTTTTCCACTCAGAACGGCTCTTAACAAAACCCGAACCTTCCGCAATAATTGTTGTAGTCTTAGTTTTTTGGATGAAACTGCTTACGCAATTGCTGCTGCTGATGCTGCTGTTGCTGTTGCCATTGCATTTGAAAATCAAGTTGTTGTTGAAATGCTGGCATTTCAAAAGCTGTTGAGGAGTGAAAAACATCTGGTGCATTTTCTTCACGAGCAGAAACTTCTACAGAATATTCAGTTTTGTTATTTGGAGACGAAGTATACAAAACACCTTTTAAAGGAGCACAATCGGAGTAATCTTTTCCATGAGCGACTTTAATATGATTCTCCAGAGCAATAAGATTATTTGCCGGATCAAAACCCAACCAGCCTTTTTCAGGAATAAAACATTCAGCCCAGGCATGCATTTGAGAGTCGCCTTTATAACCATTACCCTGATGTAAATATCCAGAAGTATAACGAGCTGGTATCTTATTTTTGCGGGCTATAGCTAAAAATAAATGGGTAAAATCCTGGCAAACACCGGCACCACGCTTTACAAAATCCTGAGTGGTTGTGCTGGTATTTGTTACCTGCTGTTTAAAACTGAAATTTGAAAACAACCAGGAATTAAGTTGTTGAAGGTTGTCAAAAATGGATTTATCATCCTCAAAATGAAAAGAAATCTGATTCTGAAGAAATTCAGTTAAGGGAGTAGCATTTAAAAATTGCTCGTGTTTTATTTTAAAATCAAGACTATTCAAAACTTCATAATGTTCTACATTGTAAATACTATCTAACGCAGAAAATGGATTGACTTCGGTCTTTTTTAAAATGAAATTAGCTTCAAAACGTATCTCTTTAAACGGTTTACGTTGTATAACCCGGTAAATAGGAAATTCAAGCGAATTGGTAGATTCTTCTGTTGCTGCGTTAAGCGAATTGGTAAATTCTGCCAGACGCAGAGTTTGTGATGCTGCATCCTGAGGTGTAATCAAAAATTGCCAAAGCGCATCGGTCACTTCAGACTCATATGTATTTAACGCTTTGTATTTAATGCTGTATTCCAAAACTATAGGGGATTAAAAAGTTTACAAAAATACACAAAATCAAAGCTATGATTTTGATTTTTCTACATTCTAAAAACGTCAAAATTCAAAAGTTATGAACAGATTGACCTTAAATTTATCTGTCTGGAAATTTTTATATACAACATACAAGTACTTATCTGATTTGAAAATATTCTTTCTCAATTTTCTTAGCTATCTCAAATAAAGTGTTTTGAATTTCTTCAATAAAGGATTCTATATTTCCTTCAATCGATTCAACTGTTTTATAACAATATTCTGAATGAGTTTTCCCAATTAAGAATGCAGCAGAATCTTTTTGAGGGTTTTTATCAAGATTGAGTTGTTCAATATGTTTTTTAACCTGTACCAGACTGTTCATTACAGATCTTGGGCAGTCGTCATTCAGTATTAAAAACTCGAGCGTAGTTATACTGGTAGGTGTTTTACGGTAATGACGACGCATCATATCATAAGACTCAATGCATTTTAGCAAGGTTGACCATTCATAACTTTTACTGAATTTTTCTTCATAACCACCCTGAGAATGCAGTGCATCGTAGTATTTAGCCTGAATGATACGCACAACCTGCGTAGCACGCTCGATGTTCACTCCAAGCATAATGATTGCATACACTTCATCATGCAAAAGTGTACCGCGTATTTTACCGCGTAAAACAGCTGTAGATTCGGTTACCTGAGTGGTAAAATCATAAAGCCCCTTCTTAACGAAGAAGTCTGAATCATAGCGCAAAACAAAATGATAAAACTTATTTAATGATTCATACAATTCTGTAGAAATCAAATCTCGGGCTCCATTTGCATTTTCACGCGCATATTTCACCGCGTTGAAAATGGAGTAGGGCGTATCCGGATTGAGACCTATATCATAAAACACATTTTCTTCTGTAAGTTCATAATCCTCATCTACCGGACCATTTGCCATAAAAAGCAGGCTGTGCAAAACATGTTCCCGTGCCTGAGATTTTTCATTAGGTGCATCAAGTGAAGAGAAATAATTTACATTCAGATATCTCGCAAGATGTTCTGAACGTTCTATATATCGTCCCATCCAGAATAGGTTGTTGGCGACTCGTGCTAGCATATAATTAGTTTTTTAGAGGGTTGGGTGAATTGTAAAAAGGTTTAGGATTTATTTTTTAAAACCCAGGTGTCCTTAGAACCGCCACCCTGTGAAGAGTTTACAATGAGGTTTCCCTTACGCAATGCAACACGGGTAAGACCTCCTTTAAGTACAAAGTCTTTATTGGCACCTAACAGGCAGAACGTACGTAAATCTACGTGTCGTGATTCAAAAGACTCACTTTCTTCAATATAGGTAGCATGTACAGATAAACTCATTATAGGTTGTGCGATGTATTTGCGCGGACTAGCTTTGATTGTCTTTTTAACCTCTTCAATTTCAGCTTTGGTAAGTTTGTTACCAATTGAGATTCCGTAACCGCCAGCTTCATCTACTGGTTTGATCACCAATTTGTCCACATTTTCCAGAACATACTTCAATTCGTCTGGACGACTGCAATGATAGGTATGTACATTGTTGAGTATTGGTTCCTCATTAAGGTAGTACTTAATAATTTCAGGCATATAGGTATAAACCGCTTTATCGTCTGCAAAACCGGTTCCTGGTGCGTTTACCAGACACACATTTCCTTTTTTATAAGCTGAAAATAATCCTGGAACTCCAAGAGCAGAATCAGGTCTAAATTCAAGAGGATCTAAGAACGCATCGTCTATGCGTCTGTAAATGACATCTACACGCTCAGGACCTTTGATGGTTTGCATATAAACGAAATCATTTTCTACAAACAAATCACGCCCTTCAACCAGCTCAACTCCCATAGCTTTGGCAAGGTAGGAATGCTCGTAATAAGCAGAATTATAAACTCCCGGAGTGATTACCACACAATTAGGTTCATCTACACCACGAGGCTTAACCGACTCCATTATTTCTAGCAAATTCTGTGCATAATCGGTTACCGTATGTGCGTTGTAATGATTGAATACACCGAAAAGCGCACGTTTTAAAGCAGTACGATTGCATATAACATAACTCACACCGCTAGGACAACGTATGTTATCCTCAAGAACATAATATTTTCCGTCACTGTGTTTGATAAGATCGGTTCCTGAAATATGATTGTATATCCCCCCAGGTGGGTCAACACCTATCATCTGGTGCAGATAGTTAGCTGAAGAAGTAATCAGGTCTAACGGAATAATACCTTGTTTAATAATCTTTTTATCGTGATAAATGTCCCAGATAAAGTGATTTAGAGCTTTGCTGCGTTGTAATACGCCGCGCTCAATAACGTCCCATTCTTTTGGGTCTATTATTCGCGGAAACAAATCAAATGGAAAGATTTTTTCTTTGGCTTCATTGTCACTGTAAACCTGAAAAGTTATACCCTGATTAAAAAAGGATGCTTTGGCTTTGTCATTCAGTCGGGCAAAATCCTGACTGCTATGTCCTGAATATAAATCGAATAAGGTTTGGTAAACTTTTTTTACGTTTCCTGCTTCATCAAATATTTCATCATAAAATTTTGGATCTTTTTCGTAAGACGAAAAAATGGAGTTAGTTTCTGACATGAGAGTTGCTAGTTTGTTGTTAAAATACTGATTAATTGGCAAAAATGCTCATGTCTTAAATACATTTATAAAGGGCTTTTTTTCTGAAAAACATAATCTTATGGCAGCAAAATCCGAATTCTTCAATTTTCCTAAACGGTAGTATTCTTACAGTTTTAATGGATTTTTGGTTAATTTTAAAGCCACTGAATTTTAATTATGAATAAAAAATTACTCGCTTTTCTGTTTTGCTGTACACAGCTTCTACAAGCTCAATTTTTAGACTCCAAAAAAGATCTGAAATCGTATGAGGGCTTTTTCAATTTCCATTATGATGAAAAGAATGATGCTATTTACCTGGAAGTAGATAAAATTGATCAGGAGTTCATTTATGTCCACGCTCTTAAAAGTGGATTAGGTTCCAATGATATTGGTCTCGATCGTGGACAATTGGGAGGTACGGCCATTGTAAAATTTATTAAAGCGGGTAACAAACTATTAATGGTTCAGCCCAATCAGGATTATCGTGCAATCACCAATAATGAAGCAGAGCGTGAATCGGTTAAAGAAGCTTTTGCTACTTCAGTACTTTATGGATTTGAAATAAAGGAAACCAAAGATGGTACGTATATAATTGATCTCACTCCTTTTTTAATGGAAGACGCACACGGTGTTGCCGACCGCCTTAAAGCTAACAAAGAAGGTACGTATAAGTTAGATAAAGAGAGAAGCGCTTTAGCTTTGAAGAATACCAAAGCATTTCCTAAAAATGTTGAATTTGAAGCTTTACTAACTTTTAAAGGCAGTCCTGAAGGGAGATTGCTGCGCAGTGTAAGTCCGGACGCTTCTGTGATTTCAACAGTACAGCATCATTCATTTGTACAATTGCCAGAACCGGGTTATGAGCCACGTGTTTTTGATCCCAGATCAGGTGCTATTTTCATAAAGTATATGGATTATTCAACTCCTGTACAGGAGTCTATTGATAAGCGATTAATTATAAGACACAGACTGGAGAAGAAAAATCCGGAATTGGAGGTTAGTGAACCCGTTGAGCCTATTATCTATTATTTAGATCCGGGAACGCCAGAGCCTGTGCGTTCAGCTTTGTTAGAAGGTGCTTCCTGGTGGAATCAGGCCTACGAAAGTATTGGTTATAAGAATGCGTTTCAGGTTAAAATGTTGCCAGAAGATGCAGATCCACTCGATTTGCGCTACAATGTTATTCAATGGGTGCACCGTAGCACCCGGGGGTGGAGTTATGGAGCCAGTGTTACCGATCCGCGTACCGGAGAGATTTTAAAAGGACATGTAAGTCTGGGAAGTTTGCGTATACGCCAGGACTTTTTAATCGCCCAGGCATTGATGAACAAGCCTTTTGCAGATTCTGATAATAATTACGAACCTATGTTAGAAATGGCGTTGGCACGTATCAGACAATTGTCGGCTCACGAAGTAGGGCATACACTGGGTTTTGCTCATAATTTTGCTGCCAGTGTAAATGACCGAGCTTCCGTGATGGATTATCCACACCCTGAAATTCATCTTGAAAACGGTACAATTGATTTTAGTGATGCTTACGCTGTTGGAATTGGAGATTGGGATAAAGTTACTGTTGCCTACAGTTATGCAGATGTACCAAAAGGCATGACTGAGTCCTGGTTTTTAAATGAAACCCTTGAAAAGGCTGAAGCTAAAGGTCTTCGATTTATTACAGACAGCGATGCTCGTGCGTCAAATGGAGCTCATCCCGATGCGCATTTGTGGGATAATGGAGCTAATGCGGCTACTGAGTTGGATGAAGTTTTGGCGCTGCGCGAAAAAGCAATAGCAAACTTTAGTATAGATAATATTCGCACTGGCGAGCCATTGACTATGCTTGAAGATGTATTTGTGCCTCTGTATTTTTATCACAGATATCAAACCGAAGCTGCTGTTAAAAGTATTGGTGGTGTGCGCTATACTTATGCCGTGAAAGGTGATAACAAGCAACAGGTTTCTGATGCCGTTTCGGCTAAAGAGCAATTGAAAGCATTGAGTTCAGTTCTGCAAACGTTAAAAGCTGAAAAACTGGCTATTCCTTCAGATAAACTGGAATTGTTTCCGCCCAGAGCTTTTGGTTTTAACCGTACTCGCGAGAGCTTTAAAGGCAATACCGGAGTTACATTCGATCCGCTTGGAGCAGCAGAAACTGCAGCAGACTTTACTTTAGACTTTTTGTTGAATGCAGACCGTGCAAACAGACTTGTTGCACAACATGCCGTAAATCCTGATTTACCTGGTTTTGATACCATTTTACAGCAGTTGATTGAAGAAACTTTTTTAGCTGTACCGAAGGACACATACGAAGGAGAAGTACAACGCAGTATTAACAACCGGGTATTGAATCACTTGGAACAGTTAATGGTAAATCCGGGAGCAATTCCTCAGGTAAAAGCTGCAGTTTTTAAAGAATTGACTAATCTTACGCAACAAAATATACGTACCGAAGATGCTAATACCCGATATATGATTTGGGAAATTGGCAAATTCCTTGAAGATCCGGACGAATTTAAACCGGTTGCAGCACCTAAAATTCCAGACGGATCACCAATAGGCAGCTTTGAATGCCTAAACATCAATCAGCATGACTAAAAAAGAAATAGTAGAGAAACTACCTTATGCCGATCCCTTTCTATTTGTAGATCGTATTACTGAAGTTTCTCATGAGCACATCGTAGGCGAATATACTTTTAAAGAAACCTGTGATTTTTATAAAGGTCATTTTGTAAACTTTCCGGTAACTCCTGGTGTTATACTTTTAGAATGTATGATGCAAATAGGTTTAGTAAGTCTGGGTATCTATTTATTACGCGGTAAAGGATTTGATTTACGAGCAGATTCTACTGTAGCGATGGTAGAGAATGAAGCGCGATTTTACAAACCTGTATTTCCTAATGATACCGTTACTGTACATTCTGATTTAGAATATTTTAGATTCCACAAGCTAAAGTCTCACGTTAAGATGATTAATAGTGAGGGAGAAGTGGTTTGCAAAGGTGTTTTTTCAGGAATTTTAAAGCCTGGTGATGGAGAGTCCTAGAGTCGTTATTACCGGTCTAGGAGTTTGTGCTCCCAACGGAGTAGGAATACCCGCTTTTAAGCAAGCTATAGAACAAGGCAAAAGTGGAATTCGGTTTTATAGCGAACTCGAGAAGCTTAAATTTTCATGTCAAATAGGAGGGATGCCGCTCATTTCTGAAGCTGTAAAATCAAAATTTTTCACCCCATTACAGTTGCGAAATTTTAATGCAGCTGGAATTTTATACGGTGTAGCAGCAGGTGTTGAAGCCTGGCAGGACGCCGGTTTACCTATAGATGACGAGCACTGTGATTTTGATAGCGGGACAGTCTTTGGCGTGGGTACACTTGGTGTAGATAAATACCGGGAGAGCATTTATAAGGTAGATGAAGGCAATACACGTCGTTTGGGAAGTACCAGTGTACAGCAAACAATGAGCAGCGGTATAAGCGCTTATCTGGGTGGAATGTTGGGATTAGGAAATCTGGTAACTACCAATTCTTCTGCCTGTACTACGGGGACTGAAGCGGTTTTATTGGCTTATGAGCGTATAAAGTCTGGCAAAGCCAAACGTATGCTGGCAGGAAGTACCAGCGATGGTGGACCCTATGTATGGTGTGGTTTTGACGCGTTACGCATTTTACCCTCAAAATACAATGACAAACCTGCAAAAGCCTCGCGACCTATGGACGCTGATGCATCGGGATTTGTGCCAGGCAGTGGAGCAGGAGCATTAGTTCTGGAAACTTTTGAAAGTGCTCAAAAACGAGGTGCAACCATTTATGCGGAAATTATTGGAGGTCATAGCAATAGCGGTGGGCAAAGGATGGAAGGCTCAATGACGGCTCCCAACCCTGTAGCTGTAAAACGCTGTATTACACAAGCTGTAAAAAATTCAGGTATTGATGCTAAAGATATTGATGCTATTAACGGGCATCTTACTGCAACTACTAAAGATGATTTGGAGATTGAGAACTGGAGTGAAGCTTTAGGGAGATCTGGAGTTGATTTTCCATATATTAATTCATTAAAAGGGATGACAGGCCATTGTCTTGCTGCAAGTGGAAGTATTGAATGTGTTGCTTCAGTATTACAATTAAAGCATCAATTTTTGTTTCCTAACATCAACCTAGATCGACTGCATCCCAATATTGCATCATTGGTTTCTGAAACCCGAATCCCAAAAGTTCGCACTCCTGCAAAGCTGAATATTTTGGCAAAAGCAAGTTTTGGATTTGGTGATGTAAACTGTTGCCTTATCTTTAAAAAATAGGAATAGGGTCAAGGCTTATTCTTTAAATAACTAATTACCACAAAAATTTCGCAATAGCGAAAATACCAAGCTTATGAATCAAGAGATTTACCCAAGACTTACGGAAATTATTACACCTTACCTTCCTGAAGATGTTGATCCACAACAAATTGAACCTACAAGTCACCTGGTGAATGATTTAAATATCAATTCAACACATCTGGTTGACATTGTTCTTGATGTAGAAGATGCTTTTGATATCACTATAGAAGATGATGAACTCAGCAAGATGGATACGGTAGATGCCTCAATAAAGCTTATTGAGCAAAAGCTTGCTACTCGTTAAAAAAATCTCAAGTCTGGCGTTAAGAGTCGTTAAAATAGATTTTTAAATAGGAGGTATCTGTTATCTTTCTTTCAAAAACATCATGCAAGAAACAATGCGAAAAATCGAAAAACAAACCCCTGTTGATTATGATATTATGAACGAAATCAAAACGCGTTGGAGTCCACGTGCTTTTGATGACGAACCCATATCTGAATCAGAGGTTAAACTACTTTTAGAAGCCGGCAGATGGGCTTCTAGTTCGTATAACCAGCAGCCCTGGAGAGTTATTTATGGTTTAAAAGGTGATGCGGTTTACGATCAAATTTTAGAATGTTTGGTTCCATTTAATCAGGATTGGGCTAAAAATGCTCAGGTTTTGATGGTGACTGCCTATAAAAAGACCAATAAAGATGGAGATGACTATTTCCACGCGCTTCACGATTTAGGATTATTTATGGGAAATGTGGTAATACAGGCAAATCATACCGGTATCGCTGCGCATCAAATGGGAGGCATCGATCAGGAAAAGGCACACAAGACTTTCGGTTTTACTGAAGATTTTGGAATTGCAACTGCAGTAGCCTTTGGTCGTTATGGTGGTGATGTCTCCGATTTACCCGAGGAATTGAGAGAGCAGGAATTAGATCCTAAACGTTCCCGAATGAAAGTGGAAGAGTTTGCTTTTAATGGAAACTTCAAATCTACAAAGTAAGCTATGAAACGTATTGTAATGTATTTGTTTCTAAGTCTTTATACTGCTGTAAGTTTCGCTCAGACTGAAGCATTTGAGGCCAAACCAGAACATATTGAGAAAAAAGCAGACTCATTAACTAAAGTGTATTCTGCAAAATTGGGAATGACACCTAAGCAGGATTTACTATTCAAAAAAGGCTTAGAAGATTATCTGGTATTGCGAGAGGAAATTGAAGGTAAGTTTACAGGCAAAGCTAAACTTGAAGAACTTACTCGTGTGTATGTTGATGAAAGCGCTGCTATGAGCGAGATTTTAACCGAATATCAGTTTGAGTTGTATGAGCGAATTAAACCTGCGATTCAGCCTTTAGATCAAGTTGAAAAGAACTAATAGTTCATATTAATTATTAAGAAAGCCCCGCATTGTACAATACAATGCGGGGCTTTTTATAGTGTCAACTAATTAGCTCTTATTCTGGCTTTTCAACAAAGTGTTCTTCCTTTGTTGTACTGCTAATAGTAGGTTCTTCGTGCATCATTTTCTTATCAAGACCAGCACTATCAACACCCAGAAATTCCTGAGCTTCTGTAGGATTGGTGATTTGTTTCATTTTCTCATCGTGAATTAAAATAGGATGAGCCAGCAATTCTGGACGGTTTTCAATGATTTTGATGTAATCATTTTCATCAAAATCTGCAGTTTTCAATTCGTCATCATCACTCACATTTTCAAAACTCAACAAACCTTTTACTGTGGTATTAAGACCATCAGCAAGTTCTGCCCATTGTGTTCCTGTAAGTGGTGTTTTAGCAATATCAATAGCCTGTAATTCTTTGTCCTTAACTGCAGAAGCGTGCGCATAGGTACGCTCTCCCACGTGATTATCGCTGTTATAAATCAGAGTAATTTGATTTTGATCTCTTGCAATAGATTTCATAGACTAAATTTTAATGGTGAGACTTCATTTTATCTTTTCGCTTTTTTAACTGACTGTCAAGTTCGCGCGTTGCGGTTTTGACTGACTCGTAGAAGTCTTTTGAACTGTGTTCAGCAAATAAACGAGGACCAGGAGCACTAAGTCTAACCCCGGCAATTTTACCCGTTTCATCACTCGAAGTATTTTCCATTTTAAAGAAAATATCTGCTCTGATGATAAAGTCATATTTATTCACGAGTTTTTCGATTTGCTCTTTAGCAAAATCTTCCAGGGCACTGCTGGCCGTCACATCGTGGTATTCAAAATTATAGTTCATATAAAGATTTTTTTGATTTTACTTAAAGTTACACATTCGTATATGCTACTCAATGCACTTTAGGCTTTCTTTATAATCCCTACGTTAAGAAACCTTAAATGTTATGGGAGTTCGTCTGCATCAGCAGTCTCGCTTTGCGGTTCTTCATCGCTTTTAATGTAGATAGAAGCTAAAATTCCCCCAACAAGAGAAACTACAATTACTCCTAGAGATAACCATTCGGGTACTTCAATCATATGCGAAAAGATCATTTTTAGACCTACAAACGCGAGAATAATTACCAAACTGTAATTGATGAATCGAAACTTCTGGATCATTCTGGAGATAAGAAAATACATAGATCGCAATCCCAGAATTGCCAGAATGTTTGAAGTAAATACAATAAATGGATCTGCTGTTATCGCTAAAATTGCCGGGATACTGTCTAAAGCAAATAGAATATCGGTAAGTTCGATAACTATCAAAGCCAGAAAAAGGGGAGTAGCTGCTTTCTTTCCATTTTCTAAAAGGAAAAATGCGTGACCTTCAATCCTACTGGTCACCGGAAACAATTTCTTCACCCATTTATAAACGGTAGAGCTCTGAGGATCGTAATCGTGATCGTCACTCTTCAGCATTCGGTATGCTGTAAACAGCAGAAAGGCACCAAAAACATAAATAATCCACTCAAATTTATTGATAAGAGCCACACCAAATACAATCATCAATGCACGGAAGACAATTGCGCCCAGAATTCCCCAGAATAATACACGATGCTGGAATTTTGGAGGGATTGCAAAGGATGAAAAAATCACTGCGATTACAAAAACATTGTCAATGCTGAGTGAAAGCTCGATTAGATAACCGGTAATATATTTGAGAACTGCGGTATTAGGTGAAATCCCAGTGGGATTTTGTACAAGATCTGCACTAAATAGCCAGTAAATAACCCCGCTAAAAGCCATCGCAATACTAAACCATACAGCCGTCCAGATACCTGCTTCTTTACTTTTAATAACATGATCGTGCTTATTAAAAACGCCCAGGTCGAGCGCGAGACAAACAAGAATAAAAGCGATAAAAATTGCCCAGATTAGCATAAGAAAAATTTAAATGGTTTAGGGTGTGGGATGCAATAAAATGCAAATTATTAAGACTTACAAGTTTAACTAAAAACTACATTCTAATTACTACCTGCATAAATATAGTATAGTTTACAAGCCCCCGGCAGGCTTAGATTTTAAAATGCTGTTAAATAATTGCCGCTAAGTCTGGTTCTCAATAAATTCTAAGAAAAAATTAAACTAACCTATGAATTCTTTAAATGTTACCCAAAAACTTATCAATGATCATCTTGTAGATGGCGAACTCGTTCCCGGTAAAGAAATTGGTCTTAAAATAGATCAGGCACTTTTACAGGATGCAACCGGAACACTAGTGCAACTCGAACTCGAGGCCATGAATCTTCAAAAAGCGAAAACAGAAGTCGCAGTTCAATATGTTGATCATAATTTATTACAAACCGATTTTAAAAATGCGGATGATCACGCTTTTCTCCATAGCGCGGCTCAGAAATTTGGTCTTT
Organism: Leeuwenhoekiella sp.; assembly: GCA_964219495.1. Taxonomy (GTDB): domain Bacteria; phylum Bacteroidota; class Bacteroidia; order Flavobacteriales; family Flavobacteriaceae; genus Leeuwenhoekiella. The sequence goes on from CAXPQP010000007.1 coordinate 55,795, forward strand.
GGTTTAGTCGTCCTGGAAATGGCGTAAGCCATCCGGTTCATATGGAACGTTTTGGCAAACCGGGTAAAACCCTCGTAGGAAGTGATAGTCATAGCTGTGCTGCCGGTTCGCTGGGAATGCTTGCCATTGGTACAGGTGGTCTTGATGTGGCTGCAGCAATCGCTGGCCAGCCTTACTATGTGAAGATGCCGAAAGTAATGGGCGTTAAACTTACGGGAAAACTACCAGACTGGGTAAGTGCCAAAGACGTAATACTCGAAATGCTGCGTCGTCACGACGTTAAAGGCGGAGTAGGAAAAATTATTGAATATTATGGTGACGGACTAAAAAATCTAAGTGCGATGGATCGTCATGTGATTGCCAATATGGGTGCCGAATTGGGTGCAACAACAACCGTTTTTCCTAGTGATGAAGAGACTAAACGTTTTTTAAAATCTCAGGACAGAGAGCAGGACTGGACCGAGCTTGTCGCAGATGAAGATTGTGAATACGACCTACACGAGCATATAGAGCTCGATAAACTGGTACCGCTTATCGCCTTGCCTACCAGTCCTGGTAATGTTGTGCCGGTTAGTGAAGTTGCTGGCAAACCCATTTCGCAGGTTGTAATTGGTTCGTCTGCCAACCCGGGATTAAGGGATTTTTGGATTGCTGGAGCGATAGTAAAAGGAAAATCGGTAAATCCTGATGTATCTTTCGATATTAATCCCACCAGCCGCCAGATTATTCAGAATATGATTGACACCAAAGCATTTGCAAATCTTATTACTGCAGGTGCACGTTTTCATCAGAGTGGGTGTATGGGCTGCATAGGGATGGGCCAGGCGCCAGCAAGTGGAACTATAAGTTTGCGTACCATGCCGCGTAATTTCCCAGACCGGTCGGGAACTAAAGATGATCAGGTGCATTTATGTAGTCCTGAGACGGCTGCAGCTTCAGCTTTAACCGGTAAAATTACAGATCCCCGGGATTTGGAGAAGCTATACGACATGAAATATCCAACCTATCAGGATCCGGAACTACATATAATTAATATGGACATGCTGGTTCCACCAGCTGAAGATGGCAGTGAAATTGAACTCAAAAAAGGCCCGAACATCAAGTCTCTACCCCATATTGACGCGCTTCAGGATGCTTACGAAGTCCCCGTTCTGTTAAAAATGGGGGATAATATTTCTACAGATGAAATTTTAAAAGCGGGTGCTGAAGTCTTGCCATTTCGGTCTAACCTCCCTGAAATCAGTAAGTACAGTTATACCGTGATTGACGAGACCTTCTACGATCGTGCGATGAAAACCAAAGAACAGGAGGGAGGACATATCGTCGTAGCAGGCGAAAATTATGCTCAGGGAAGTAGTCGGGAACATGCAGCTTTAGCTCCAAAATATTTGGGTCAGGTGGCTGTCATCGCCAAAAGTTACGCCCGTATTGCCTGGCAAAATCTGGTGAATTTTGGAATTCTGCCTCTCGAATTTGAAAATCCGGCAGATTTGGAACATATCGAACAGGGAGACACGGTTCAATTTAAAAATTTACGCCAACTTGTTGAAAACAGGGATATAATTGAGGTTGTCATTAAAAAAGGTAAAAATGAAGTAATAATCCCTACCAAACATACCTTAAGTGATCGCCAGATTCGAGTGTTGCTTAAAGGTGGAATAATTAATGATTTTAAAGAGAAACTTTCGGCCTAGATTGGTTTTATAACAACTTATTAGGACGGATGCATCATACCAGTAGGTATTTTAGCATCCGTTTTAGTATTACTATACATTAGATGGAATTACAAGTACACAAGCAGTTTATGCAAAAAGCTATTCAATGGGCTATTACCGGTAGGCAAACTGAAGGTGGTGGAGCCTTTGGAGCTGTAATCGTAAAAGAGGGTAAGATCATAGCTGAAGGACATAATAGAGTAGGAGTTACACAGGATTGTACCCAACATGCCGAATTGGCAATGATTCAGGAAGCCTGCAAAAAAATTAATTCTAAAACCCTGAAAGGGTGTATCTTATATACCAGTTGTGAACCCTGCCTGATGTGTTTGGGAACTACACGCTGGGCCGAGCTCGATATGGTTTACTATGGCGCATCGGCAGCAGATGCTAAAGAAGCAGGTTATTTATACAGCGATTTATTTTACAATTCGCATACCGGCAAACGTCACGTTGAATTTAACCTTAAACAATTGCTGCGCGATGAAGCGGTAGCAGTCTGGAACTGATTTATGAGCGAAGAAGAACAAAAACAACAAAATATCAATAAGGAACTACACCAGGCAGAATCCAGTGAAATCACACAGGCTAAAAGCTATGGCGAAATTCTTAAAGATCAGATTTGTGAAGGGCAAAAAGTCTATCAACGCAGTACGAGTAGTATTTTGCTGAGCTCTTTAACGGCTGGTCTTGAGATAGGGTTTAGTTATTTATTGATGTGTAGCCTCTTCTATTTTTACAGCGACAGTATTCCGAAAGCTTCCCTGTTTAAAATTCTGGCATTCGTCTATCCATTGGGATTTATATTGGTGGTTTTGGGGCAGTCTATTTTATTTACAGAACAAACTTCACTACTAACTTTACCTGTTCTTAACCGTCAACGCTCTTTATGGAGTTTATTGCGTTTATGGGGACTTGTAATACTCGGAAACTTAATAGGTGGTTATCTTATAGGACTGGTTTTGATGTGGATAGGTCCCAAACTGGAAATATTTGATTTGGAGACTGTGCGGGCTATAGGTGAGCATGTTGCAAGTTATGAAAGCGGTGTGATTCTGGTAAGTGCCATCCTTGCGGGCTGGATGATGGGATTGCTTTCCTGGCTAATCACCTCGTCAAAAGACACCATAAGCCGCATTTTCATCATATTCATCATCACGGCGACAATGGCATTTACCGGCCTGCATCACAGTATAATAGGTAATATTGAAATTTTTACCGCGATGGTTGCAGGTTCTGAAGTGACGTTTACAGAATATCTGCGTGTACAAAGTCTGGCATTACTGGGTAATGCAACTGGTGGCGCGTTTTTTGTGGCACTATTAAAATACCGTGCATTTGTCTTTAACGTAAAAGATTATTAGGCAACTAGCACAAATTCATTGATTTACATTTTAACTTTATAGCTATGAAAGCATTTATCTACACCGCAATCGTCCTTGTTTTGGCTTCTTGTGGGAGTGCATCTCAGAAGGATGCCACCAGCAATCCCGAACTCAATGAGTTGATCAACAAGCGGGAATACACGATAGAATCTAATTTTGCAATGCCGCTGGGCACAACAGCCGTAAACGCGGTTTTAAACTCGGGGATATTGGGACCTGGAAGTACCAGTAACCAGATCAGCCTTATTGGGAATTACAATTTCCTGACCATCAAAGGAGACAGTATAAAAGCAGATTTACCGTATTACGGAGAGCGCCGTATGGGTGGTGGATATAACAGCAGTGATACCGGGATTACCATAGAGGGACTTTTGAGAGATTATGAAGTAGAAACCAAAAAAGGTATGTACATCATCCGCTTTAAGGCAAAAGATACGCAGGGCAACGAACTTTATAATATTATTGTAAATATGAGTCCAAATATGGTGACGAACTTATCTGTAAACAGTAGTCAACGTACGAATATTCAATATAGAGGAGAAGTGGAAGCTATAATAGAAGAGAACGCTGATTTGTAAGTTAGATTTACTGAATTTGAAGAAAATTAGAATCCATCCTGAATTCATTTATAACTATTTATTTAGTTTTAATATTGGACGTATTTTAATTTTTATTCTATAAAAATTTGATAATCAATTACGTATTAGCAGTTTTATAGACATTTTTATAGTTGTTGCAAAATTCGCGTATTCGAGTATGTGCACAGAAAATTTTCAAATACGCGATTCTCAGCGATTGGGAAATTTAAGATTTGAAGTTCAAAATTCAAGATTCTAAAAGTCATTTCGACTGATAAGGAGAAATCTTAAACACATTAGAATTAAATGTATTAAGCAATTCTTTTAGGATAGGCTGCTTTGAATTCCCATTTTAGAAATTGGATTATTATAGTATCAGAGTAGAAGGATGAGAAATTTACAGGATATCGATATAAAAGGGTTTGACTTTAAGAATCAGGATTTTCATTGTGATTATAATTTCTATTTTACATAATATAAATTATAGGACAAAAGTATATTTTTAAAAATCTTAAACAAACTGCATTACTACAACTTAACTCGAAATTTAACTAATTATATAAAAACTAGGTTTCTCATATAATTAAAACTCAAAATACCAGGCTATAAAAGAAAATTCCAAGAATAAAATTAGGAAACTAATTAGAATAGCTAATCGCTTTGGCCAACTTATAGATTTTACAAATCTTAATACTCTATATACTGAGATCCTTTAAAAGGAATTCAACTTTTCTAAAATTTCTAATACTGCGTTTTATCCTCTTTTTCCGCCCATTCCTGAAAAGGTTTGATCGCAACTTCGGGAGCTAATTGTTCAAATGGGATGCTTCTTTCGGTATAAGGTAATTTTAATTCTTCGTAGATAAAATCATCGTCAAAACCTATGTTTGCTGCATCGGTTTTGGTACTGCCGTAATAAACTTTTTCTGGTCTTGCCCAGTAGATTGCGCCCAGACACATAGGACACGGTTCGCAAGAGGTGTAAATGGTGCAACCCTCTAATTGAAACGAACCAAGATTTTTACACGCATCACGAATGGCAGTTACTTCTGCATGTGCGGTAGGATCATTGGTTGAAGTTACTTTATTATTGCTCTTGCCTACAATTTTTCCGTCTTTAACGATCACACAGCCAAAAGGTCCGCCCTCGTTGTTTTGCATTCCTTTTAAAGCTGCGTTTACGGCTTCGAGCATAAAGTTTTCGTCAGTCATTTTTTGAGTTTGTTTTTTGTAAAGATACGGGTAAACGGAAAAGTGTAAGTTCTATTGATCTTTTTGTTTCTTTTTTGCATCGCCCAAAAAAGAAACAAAAAACGCTAGGCTTACAGAAGCTTCTCTAAATTTTTTGTTCTCTACGCTGCATGCGCTTAACTCGGCCGCTGGACTCAAACAGAATCGCCTGCTACGCTTCGTTCACTGCAAATTTAACGAGAACCTTCTGATAGGCCGATGCTGACGTTTTAATAGGAATTATTTGAAATAGATAATTCCGAATTCATATAAATAAAACCACCTAAAAATTCTACTATTTAAGATATATTCATTGGTTACTATAAATTTTATTCTTTAGACTTCTTTTTCTTCAGTATAGCAATGAGTCCCCGTTAAAAATTTTCGAAACCTTGGAGAAAATTTAGGGGACTTATTGCGGTTTTGCCCCTTAGGGCAAAAATACCTAAGAAAAAGTGTCTTTTCTTTTGTTACTTTTCTTTGGACGAGCAAAGAAAAGTAAAGAGGTTAAAGACTAATAATACATTCTAAAATCTAAAACTTTGCAGGCGGTGTAATGCTTTTGGTGCAGCTCCTCAACCACATTAAACAGATCGTCATCTTCATTAAACAGGTTAAAAAACACTTTATCCAGATTGGCACTACTTAATCCTCTGTATACATTTCCATAGCCGGAAACTGCTTTTGCGTTGGTGATGTCGAGAAAATACTGCGCTTCTTCCTCGTCGAGATCCAGGATTTTAGCATTGGAAAAATGCAGAATTTTCCCTCTCAATTTCCCTTCAAACAATTCGGCGATCTCCTGAAAACTATAATAGTAGTTATTTAAACAAATGCTGTTAGCTTTCCCAGTCATTACAAGATAAATTATTTCGTATTCCTTAAAATAGTGATCGTCCACGATCAGCGTATTTAAGCTCGCTTCCAGAGCCTCAATGGTATCGCAGGTTTGATAAATACTGGCAACGCCAAATTGCAAAGCCAGCTCTTCCAGACTTTTTTGGACTTCAGTAATTTGATTTGCATCAACATCAGGAACTCCTTCCAAGCAATAAATAAATTTGTCGGGATTGTCGGTGTATTCCTGAGGAACCTGAGTTCTTTTTTCAAGCACGATTATGTAATTTTTTGAAGCTTTGTAAAGTTAGAATTTAATCAGCTCCTATTCCATTAGAATCTCAAACTGCTAAGGCGTTCAGAATAAGTCCACTACCCTATTCTACTTTAAATTGTGAATATCTATCTGCTTTAAAGTCTTGCATGGCTTTTGCGAAATCCTATTTTTGGCACCCATTAATTTTTTAAATCCCAAACGATGAGCGTAACCTGGTATGAATGCAAAGTGAAATATGCCAAATTTGATGAGGCTTCTGGTCTAAGAAAGTTAAAAACGGAGCCTTTTCTGGTTGATGCGGTATCTTATACAGAGGCAGAAAAACGAATTACCGAGGAGATGCGCCCTTTTCTTAATGAAGATGAGGGGATGTTAATTACCAATATTAAGGTGGCAAACTTTGCAGAAATTCATCCGTTTGAGAATGCTGATCGTTGGTTTAAGGCTAAAGTGGCTTTAATCGCTTACGACGAAAACAGCGGGAAAGAACGTAAAATGAATCAGTATCTGCTGGTTCAGGCAAACGATGTTAAAGAAGCTTTTGAAAACACCGTACACGTTATGCGTGATACGATGGGTGAATATACCATTCCTGCTATTACCGAGTCTCCTGTGGTAGATGTATTCCCGTATTTTACGGGTGAAGAAGATGATACCGAGCGTATGGAAGAATTTAATCGTATAAAAGCTTCGGTACCTACTTATGACGAGGAAGATGAATCATTGGCTCTTAAAGACTCCCTTACAGAATAGGTTTTTTAGCTGTAAAATTTAAAAGGTGTGTTTTCTGGTTACCCATTATTACAATGCCATTGAACGATTTACAGTTAACTCTTATTTTTCTTTTGAAAGATCATGCAATGTTGCCAGGGTAGATTTGATTTGTTTTCTAAAAGTGTAAATCCTGCTGCATTAAGTTCTTTTACAGCCTGAACCCGGGTCATTTTGTGAATGGTTTTAATAGGAATGCTGGGATCTTCACCCCGGTATTCAATCAGGTAGAGTTTGGCTTCAGGCTTCATAGCTTTTGCAATGGATTCAAGCATTTCTAACGGGAAGTCAAACTCATGATATACATCTACCATCAAGACCTTATCAATCGTGTTTTTTGGTAAATTGACACTTTGTGAAGTTCCCTTCACCAAATTAAGATTGGTGATCCCGGTATTTTGCTGTATACGTCTCATTTCAGCCAACATTTCTTCCTGTATATCTACTGCATAAACAGTACCTTCAGGAACCTGAGGCGTCATTTTAAACACGTGATATCCGGAGCCTGCACCAATGTCTGCAATAACATCTGTAGGTTGAATATTCATATTTTTAAGCAGGCGTGAAACATTTTCTTCCTGTTCACGTTCGGGTCTATTGAGCCATTCCATTCCCTGAAAACCCATTACGTGTGCGATTTCACGACCCATAAACCATTTCCCAATTCCGTTGACACTTCCCGGCTTGTAGGTATACGTATCACTCCCTTCCTGCCTGGCCTCTGAAGTTTGAGTTTTACAACTTTGGAAAGCCTGCAGTGTGAATGCTACCAAAAGAATTAAAAATGTACAGCTTTTCCAACGCATCACTCAGGTTTATTAGGTTTTAAAATACAATCACATTCTTTCCAATGCTGGTTCCACTTTCCTGAAGTTGGTGTGCTTTTTTTAAGTTTTCTACTGTAAAGCCTTCAAATAGGGTGGTTACTGTGGGTTGTAAGGTTCCATTCTCAAACAAATCTGCTGCCCGGTTTAAAATATCGTGCTGGCGTTGCATATCGAGTGTTTGGTACATAGAGCGGGTATACATCAGCTCCCATGAAAAAGTAACGCTTTTATTTTTAAGCAGGTTCAGATTAAGTGGATCACTGCTTCCGGTGATTGACAAAATGTGTCCCTGAGGTTTGATAAGATCTGCCAGTTGTTGCCAGTATTCCTTTAAATCAACAAAATCAAGGATGTAGTCAATCTGAGAGTGGCCAATGCCTTCCAGTTCTTCTTTTAAATTGTGGTGATTTATTACGAAATCTGCCCCCATTTTTTTGCACCAGTCCCGGGTCTCGTCACGTGAAGCGGTAGTAATCACGGTAAGATCGGTGAGTTTTTTAGCCAACTGAATCGCGATTGAACCCACACCACCGGCTCCGTTGAGGAATAAAATACTTTTACCCTTGTCTGTTATTTCGTTATATTTAATTCGATCAAAGATACTTTCCCAGGCCGTTAAGGTTGTCAGGGGCATTGCTACGGCTTCCGCAAGGCTCAGGTTTTTGGGTTTACGACCCACGATGCGCTCGTCAACGAGTTGATATTCGGCGTTGCAGCCGCTACGAGTAAGATCTCCAGCATAAAAAACGACATCGCCAGCTTTAAAAAGACTTGTCTCTTCTCCCACTTCTTCTACAATACCCACGGCATCCCAACCTATAATTTTAGGCGTATCCAGTTGCTGATCTTTAGCGGCATTCTGACGTATTTTATAATCTACAGGATTCACCGAAATTGCCTGAATCTGCACTAATAAATCCCGACCTGAAGGAGAGGGTTTTTCGGTCTCAAAGGCTATAAAACTATTAGAGTCGTTTATGGGAAGTGATTGTTTAAATCCTATTGCTTTCATTATAATAGTTACTTTTCGTTAAAGTTACGGGCTTCTCAGCAAGCTAGCAGAACGAATGAGGTTAAATTGTTATTAATGCTTAAAGCACTTTCTTATATAAAACTTGTTTTTTAAAGGATTCCTGTATAACCTCTAAATTGAATCTCCTTAAAGTACTGAATACGGTTTGATTTCATATGATGAAGATTCAGAAGGTTTCTTTGGGTTAATGATTTGACATGTATATTTTTAAATCATTTTTTAAACTTAAGTATTGATTATTAAATCAGAAATAAGAGTTTAACATAGAATTGCACAGAACTAAAAAGCCTGCATCCCTAAAAGAATGCAGGCTTTGATCGTTTACGGTCCTACCCCTATTTAAAACCGTTCGACCATTTCATTGTCTTTGAATCGTGCTGCTGCAAAAAGATTTTGCTTGGCATTTATCAATACATATTCTCCGTTTGCTTTTGGCCCTATGGCCATATAGCCAAATTCATTTACACCATTATCGGTTTGGGCAACAACTACCTTAAAATATGGGTTTACCTGTTCTACTTCATTAGGAGGCATAAAAAAGTCTGAAGAGTTATTGTCAACATTAAACATTTCGCCTACAGTAAACAGACCATCAGTGAATTTACCAATAATTAAAGTTCGGTTTTGATAGTACATGCCAAAGCCATTTTTGCAATCACCACTTATGCAGGTAGCTTCAGTAATTTGCTGGTGTGTGAACATTTTTCTGGAAACTTCCTTACCGTTTTCATAAGCGATTAGTTCGCGTTGTACGCCACCGTTACCACGAACTTCTCGAACGTGATCTCCTATTTTTAATCCCTGACTAAAAACTCCCCAGGTTCTCCCCTCGCCTTCGTCATATACCGTGAATCCTTCAGCTTTACCATCCTTAAAGTTTGACCACCAGTAATCGTGATCCTTATTTTCGGTATAGCCAACACCGTTGTATTTACCTTCTTTAAAGAAGCCGTGATACATTTCACCGGTTTCTTTGTTGTAATAAAAGCCATAACCGTTTTGGCAATCCCCTTTAGAACAGGGAGATTCTTGTGCGAAGCTTACAGCGCACAGAAAAAATAAACTGCTTAGAATAAATGTTTTCATAATTGAGGTTTTTTACACTGTCAAAATTACCTGAGTAGCGTTTTTAAAACCATAGGGCAATTGCCCTATTTTGACGAACGGGCTTTATAACTTATTGTTTATGATACACTTCTTTAATGCTGTTTTTCTCAAAGAGACCTGCCTGCTTGAGTTGACCAAATTCATACTCAGCTCCCAGACCATCTTTGGCAGAATTGTTATCAAACATACCGATGTACCAGTTTTTGGTATTTAGGATAACTGCCATTCTATGCCCGTTTTCATCAAGGCGATAACTCAGAAACCCCATATTGCCATTGTCTTCCTGCAAAATCATAATCTCACTAAACTGGTAGTTGTTCATCTTTGAAGTGATGGAATAGCCTTTATCTGTAAAAATACGTTGAGACCAGCCGTCTTTGCAATCGCCAAATTTGCAGCCCGAACCATCTGCATTAAGAGGCATACTGGGAAAAATAGTGTAATCTTTAAAACGACCGTCTGGGGTATAGCTTGCCAATTTTATAGATATGTTTTTATAAACTTCAAGGATATAATCGAATATTTTACCATTTACCCAATGGCCTGTTTGGTAACGATCCTCTTTGCTAAGTACACCAAAACCGTGTTTTAATCCATTTTTAAAGGCACCCCAGTGTACGCCTTCAGCATTTTGTAAAATGCCGCTTCCGTTGTATTTACCATCTTTAAAAAAACCACTGAAAGATTCATTTTCAGTTTTTAGTTCACCAAAACCATTTTCGCAATCGCCATTAAGGCATTGTGCTTTCGCGAAAGTAATTCCACTTAAAAGGGCTAACAGAATTAAGATGTGTATCTTGTTTATCATCGTTTTATTTATTTACCGGTATAGATAAAAGGCGCCCAGTATTGCGGACTGGACAGATTTGCATGCTGATTATAATCCCCGCGTATAAAAGCCCGTTTCACTTCGGTAGCGGCTGTTAAATAATCTTTATTCTCATTGAAGATTTTGTTATACAGATTCATAGTGAAAATGCTGGTGCCATAATCGTTCACAGACCAAAGTGTGGTTAGGGTTGAATTGGCTCCTGCCAGCAACATAGATTGATTAAGACCCTGCACCCCATCTCCTGCAACCAGTTTACCCAATCCTGTTTGACAGGCACTTAAAAACATAAAATCGGTATGAATATCGAGTTTTGCCATTTCCTTAACCGTAAGGCTACCATCTTCACCCCCCTGAGGCGTTGCGAAGACTGAAAATGCAATCCCGCTCAGATCAAAAATATAGGGATGCACCGATGCGTGGCTAGACAGGTGAATGGTTCTGTATTTATGTAAATCTCCGGCCTTACTCATACGCTTAAATTCATTTTCGGTCATGTCTTTATCCAGGCGTAAATCGGTCTTTGGAACAAGTTCATGAATTGCCAAAACTTCCGCTTTAGCACCTTTTAAATACTTCATGGCTTCACTTGAGAAAGTTGCAATGGCATAATCGAGCGGTTCATTTTTCTGTAGTGAAATTTCTACATCAAGTTTGATTCGATCTATATCTGCAGAAGTTGTGATTTTCCTCCCGGGGTGTGCTAATTTTTCATATTTGGCATCTCCAAAAGCGAGTACATTTTTTTCAAAGCCGGATGCGGGGCGCTTTCGCAAGTCTGCGAGCATGCTTCCTCCCATTACATATCCTATTTCATAATCCTCAACGAGATAGCGCCCCTCAGCATTTCTAAAGCTTTCAAAAGGCAGAAAATTAAGCACTCCGTCTGCAGCTATATAAATACGCTTTTTGCCTTTAAACCAGGGCTCAATACGGCTTATCAAATCTAAATAGAAGGAATTGGCTATATAATTGCGATACGCTTCATCGGTATATTTTTGCTGAACTTGCCCACCTTCAGTCGGGTTTAGAAAATGTCGATACAACTCGGCTACCAATACAAATTCGCCTTTTTTATACTGATTGAACCCCGCTTCTTCCAGGTTCTGATACACCGTATATTCCGGACTTCTGAATTCGCGTTCGGCCATTTTAGCTTCGATCTCACCAATATCTTTGTTGCGATCTACATAAACCCGCATTAAGGCACCAATCGTATTGATGTACTTAAAATTGATGTCTGTTTTGGTAATCACAGCAGCCATATAAACCCCTTCTTTAGTGTTGCCACGCATCACGTCGGTATAGTATATGAGGGCTTCGTCTGGTTTTAAGGTTTGCTGAATTTTAGAAAGACTTAATGGAGTTACTTCAGCTTCAGAAGCAATAAGTCCATTTGATTTCAATTCCTCCATTATGGGGAAGATTTTCTGTGTTTGCTTGCTTTCAAAGAGGCAGCCAATAAGATTACCTCCAATTTTAGTATATAAGTCAAGTGCTGCGATACGCTGCGAACCGCTGGAAGCTTTCACATTAGGTTTATAAAGTTCAAACGCTTTCTCATAGAAGGGAACAGCTTCAGCATATTTTTTTTGCATTCCTAACTGAACACCGTAATCATACAATTGGCTAACATCGGTAGAATTGATATTAGTTTCCACAAATGCTGATTTATCCTGAAATAATTGCAGTGTCTTAAGATTCTCAGGCAGGGTTTTTCCAAATTGGGGATGATTTGCAAAACCATTTTGATTCATATAGTTTACTCCCTGTTCGGCAAGTTCCAGCCCTTTTTGTTTATTTCCGCCATAAGCTAAAGCTCTTGAAATATTGTAATAGGCATTCATTTTGACTTCAGGGTTTGTCACTCTTCCCAGGTTTTTTTGCCAACCATCTGCGATGTCATAAGCTTCTTTAAAACGTTCTAACTGTACCAGAGAAAAGATATAATTGTTAACAGCGAGCATTAAGGTTGAAGCGGTATAAGAAGACTTCTTTAAGTCAACAACCATAATATTCGACAGAATAATGTTTTCTTCATAATTGCGGTTGACTTCATTTATTTTAGAAAGAATATCATAGATTTTAAACTTCATCATAAAGGCAGTTTTAGGATTATTAAACTGCTCTTTCAATGCCGGAATTAGAATATGCGATTGTTTCCAATTATTCCAAAATGTACGTTTAGCGAGGGTTTCCAAACTTTGATTATAATAACTTACAGGGAAGTTGCCTGCTTGCATATGTTCTTTAACGGGTTGAAGTAATTCTAAAAAATGGGCTGGACCCTTGGTTATCATTTCTTCTGCAGAAGCGCTATAAACCGGATTAAATTGCTCCCAGAAAAGCTTCATATTTAGAGGTCCCTGCGCCTTATGCTCATTAAGCATAGTTTGAATCTCTTGCTGCTGTGCAGGGGTAAATGAGGTTTTATAGGCGTTATAGGACCTCGTAAGGTAGTTAAATGCACCATGAAATTCTTCTGGTGGCCGCGGTAAAAAACTGTATTCCCAAAGTAGTTGTTTAGCTCTGTTTAGGTCTTTAGAGAAAAATGCATAGGATATGGCAGATTGCGCAAGCTCATCGTAAATGGGCTCCAGATCGTATGCCGTTTGAACAAATTGAGCACCAACTACAGCGTCCTGGGGAATTGAAGCCCGCGTTTTACCAAGCTCATAATATAGATCTGTATTGGTGAAATATAATTCCAGCAATTCATAACCTACTTTAAAAGCTTCCCGATTATTACCTGCCTTTTTAAGCGAATTAAATTTTACAAAATCCTGATTTTTATTGATGTCTAAAGGCACAGTCTCCTGAGCCCATAGCGAAGAGCTAAAGACAAGCATTAGAATTAAAATTCTCATAGATCGTGGTTTTTACGATCTAAAAGTAGTAGCTGAAGACAACCACATTCAATAGGGCAATTGACGTATTTGTGGGTTTGCTGTATAACGTAATAGGAAACCACCTATCAACGATTTACTTTCTTATATAAATAAGAAACAAGAAATCAGAAATTAGAAATCGGGAATCAGGAATAACGAACCTTCATCACTTTTTCAAACGTTCATTTTCAACCTTATTTTTACTTCTTCCAGTATTAATAAAATAAACACCGGTAATCAAAATGGCTGCAGCAATGGCTGATTGAGTAGTGATCTTTTCGCCCAAAAAATACCAGCCTAGAAAGAGCGCAATAACCGGATTTACATAGGCCGAAGTAGTAACCTGCTCGGTAGCCACATTTTTAAGCAGGTAATTGAAGGCTGAAAACGCAGCGATACTTCCAAAAAATACCAGACACAGCATCGCAATCTGTGTACGGGATTGCCAGTTTAGCGGACTGCTCCACTCCTCACCCAATATTAAACTAGCCAGAATCAAAATAAGTCCGGCTGCAGTCATCTGATATGCGGTACTTACGAAATGATTTTTAGGAGTATCTACCTGAGCGACCATCAAACTACCGCAACTCCAGCTGAAAATAGCAGTTATGGCAAGCGAAACTCCTAACCAAAATGTAGATTCAACGGCAAGTTCGCGCTGACTGATGAGCAAAATCATCCCGCAAAGCCCCAGAATTACTCCGAGTATGGTCATTTTCTTGAGTTTACGCTTTTGAACAAACAACATGATCAAAATGGTAAACAAGGGATACATTGAAGCGATTAGCGAACCAAAACCACTGTCAATATATTTTAAAGCCCATACAAATACCCCATTACCGATGGAAAGAAATAATATTCCTGCAAGGATAGAATTTCCCAATTGTTTCCAGGTAATGCGTAACGAATGACCCAGGCTAGCAGCAAGTGCAAAAATGAGTAACCCTGCTGTACAAAAACGCATACCTCCAATCATAAAAGGAGGTAACTCGGTAACTGCCATTTTATTCCAGAGATAGGTAGATCCCCAAAACACATAAATAGCAATAAACGACAGGATAATAAACGATTTCTTTTGGGACAGCACGGTTGTAATTTAAAGCTGCAAAAATCTGCTATTTTATTGGAATATGCGTGTAATTACCAGTACTAAAACTAAACGTTTTGTATTCTTATTCTTGTCTAAGAATTTAGGGAATTAATCTTTAATGAATTCTGTATTTGTATAGTTGCCAAATTGTTGAAGTAACAGTTTAAGTTTTGGATTTATATAGTTTATACAGAATGGTTTATATGGATTTGAGATGTAATAATCCTGTAGGCCTTCACGTGAAGATTCAAAGGTTTTAAAGTCTAAAACCTGAGTTATAAGCGGCTTATCGAATTGAGTCTGAAGGTCTTTTAGAATACGTTCAGCAGCCCGCTTTTGAGAATCTGAAAAGGTATAAACCGCAGAACGGTATCGGTCTCTAAAACTATGTGCTGAAGTACTTCTGTGCGTGTGTAAATGTATTTCGATTAATACTTCTATTGGAATCTTTTCAGCTTCAAAATGCACAATAACTCCTTCTGAAAACCACGATTCATCACCAGTAGAAGCTACATAGCCCTGTTCTACACTGCTCACTCCTATAAAAGATTGAAACACCGCTTCGGTACACCAATGGCAACCGCCTCCTAATGCTATTTTCACTGCTGATTTAGTCAATGATTTTCACTTCATTTAAAAACTGAATCACTTTTGATTCAGGCATTTCGCAAGGTTTGAGCATTTCTCCTTTCCTCGTTTCGTAGTAATTCAGACTTACAAAGTCGGTACCTCCCAACTCCTTTGCATAGATTTTTAAACTTTTACCGGCATTGAATTCGGTATAGGTAATGCCGTACTTCAGGTTGTTATAAATCCCTTCCGAATATCCTTCAGGAATACGAGAAATAAAAGTCTTAAGTTTCATTACGAACTGCAAGAAAGCATAGAGCAACCCACTTTATCACGCGCCCATTCAGGTCGTTTTGCAAACCATTTTTCGCTTTCAGGTTGCTCGTCATACGGTTTTTTAAATAATTGAAACAGTTCGTCAATCAAACTGTAATCCCCTTTATCTGCTGCATTTATGGCGAGTTGTGCCATATAATTACGCAACACATACTTAGGATTTACCAGATTCATTGCAGACTTACGAGCTGCATCAGACAGGTTTTGATTTTGAATCCGTTTCGCGTAATCAGAAAACCAGGCATTCCATTTTGATTTATTTGCTTCGGTATGTTCTTCTATAGTATAAAACGCATCAGCAATAAGTTCATAACCAGAAATGGATTCATCCTTCTTAAAATCGCCTAGTTTTCGGAAGAATATTGTCATATCGGTCTCTGCTGATTGCAAACATTCTTCCAGATCAGAAATGAGCTGCAAATCGGACTCACCGGGATTAACTAAACCGAGTTTTGAAGCCATCATTTCTAAAGATTTGACAGCATAACCGGTTTTGTAACTGTCCAGAATTTCCTCAAATCCATCAGCATTATCTACCAGAGGATACCATGCATTAGCGAGTTGGTACAGATTCCATAAACCCATATTGGGTTGATTGCCATAACGGTAGCGTTTGTGTTGACGATCTGTAGTATTAGGTGTCCAACCCCAATCAAAACCTTCGAGCCAACCATACGGACCGTAATCAATAGTTAATCCAAGAATACTCATATTGTCGGTATTCATCACGCCGTGCACAAAGCCTACACGTTGCCAATTAATAATCATCTCAAGTGTTCGCTGGGTAATTTCATTAAAAAACTGGAGATAAACCGCTTTTGAAGGTTTACCTAAATGCGGAAAATGAACTTCAATGGTATAATCTACAAGTTGTTGCAAGCTTTTTAGATCATTACGTGCAGTGAAAATTTGATAATTACCAAAGCGTAAAAAAGATGGAGCAAGCCGGGATACGATCGCTCCTTTTTCATAAGCAGGATTACCATCATACATCACATCGCGAAGAACTGCATCCCCCGTAATAGCCAGAGATAAAGCCCGAGTGGTTGGGATTCCCAAATGAAACATCGCTTCACTCATTAAATATTCTCTGATGGAAGAACGCAAAACAGCCAGTCCGTCTGCATTTCGCGAATAGGGTGTCTCCCCTGCTCCTTTAAGTTGAACTGCCCAGTGAGCTGAATTTCCTTCAACTTCAAAAAGATTGAGTGCTCGCCCGTCACCTAATTGCCCTGCCCAATTACCAAATTGGTGACCTCCATAAAGCATTGCAAAAGGCTTAGAACCTTCCAATACCGTATTACCAGTCATAAAATTTAGGAATTCTTCAGATTGAATATCTTCTTTAGACAAACCCAGTTCTGTTGCCATTTCTTCTGAAACGTGCAGGAGTTGAGGATTTGACGTTTTCTTTGGAGTAACAAATGAATAAAAGCCCTGTGTTACCTGCCGGCGTGAATTTTCGCTATTAGGATCTGCCGGAAGTTTATCTGTAAAGGTATTATTCAATTTAAATTGCATAACAGGCATTTTTTACAAAGCTAAAGGTTTAAAACTTTGTCGGTGCCTTAACCCATTCCTATCTAAAAGAAAAATTCCCTTACAGATGTTCTGACAGGGAATTTATGGTAATAATTTATAGGTTGCTAAATACCCGATTTTAGACTGTATCTAAATTCATTGGTTTCTCTGACCGAACCATCACGTTCCACACGAGTATACACACTTTCGATGCTTTCAAAATCAAACACCCATTCTTCTCGAGGTTTGTTGTCTTCAGTATTTCCTTCAACATTATAATCGCTTACAACCACATTATTTAAAGTATACGTTAGATATGCCTGAGATGCCTGTCCACCAACAGATGATACCAGTCTAAGAGTAATACGATCCAAACGTTGTCCTTTGGTAAGTGCACTCATTAAAGGATTTGTAGCGATATCGACTTTCTTGGAAATTGTTAAACCTGAAAATTGAACAACACTTCGCATTCTACCAGTTGGAATTTTAGACTTTGGGCTCGATACGGAAAATGTATACGAATCAACAATGATTTGATCTTCAAAATTCGAGCGGGTTGACTCCCCATCTAAACCTGGGATTTCTAAGTACAATTGAGTTTGAGCCTGTAAAGCAGCGGTTGCTAAAAAGAATACTGCAAGTTTGAAAAATGTTTTCATAAGAATTAGAATAGGTTATATACAGTGGTTTTAAAGCTAAAATAAGTTGGTTTTAGCATCATTTACCAAGTAACTTAACCCTATTTTGAGGGGGAAAATCCTAATTTTTAAAGCTTTGATAATTGCTGAGAGAGTCTAATTTAATATTGATGAATTACTGACAGGTAGTCTGTGACAAGCTCATCAGATTTTCCTCTTAAAAAATTAAGACAAATGGCAATGTAAAGGCAAGTTGTATTAAAGTTATTTTAAAGTTGTCTGACAATTAGGCTCTTGGAATAACCTTTGACTAACTTAGAGCATAACATTAAAACAATTGATTATGACAACTAGAAGACAGAATACAGGAATAGCAGCAGCAGTTTTAGGTTTAGCAGGTGGAGTTTTTGCCTGGTGGAAATATAAAAATGCAAGTGAGGAAGAAAAAGCTCGTATCAAAGGAAAGATCAATGATCTGGGCACTAAATTAAAAGATACTTACAATGAAGCGGAAATCAAGGTAAAAGAAGCTTACGATGAAGTTGAGCATAAAATTACCGGTAATGATACCAAGAAGTTTCAGAAAGATGTAGAACGCGAGGTTGAGAAAATTGCCAACTAAGCAACTATTTATAGACGTTTCATAAAGCGGCCCTTTGGGTCGCTTTTTTTGTATTATAAATTTGTGGGCGACATTGAATAGATACCTTCAATGAATTCAAATCCAAATGTATTCATTCGTGACTATTACTGTCTGGCTAATGTATTAAAGACTTGATTTGTGGTAGTTTACTTTTAGCTATATTCGTTATATGAGAAAATCCCTCCTTTTGCTCTTGTTAATTGGTACTATTTCAGTAGTTCACTCACAGAATTATCTTGATATCGCAAACCTGTCATACAGCATCACCCCACAGAGTAATTTTGAAAACAGTAATCAGTCAACATCTGTAGAAGAACTGGAGTTTCAATTTACCTTTCCAAAGGTTCTGGATGATAAGAATACCTTTATCTCTACACTTTTATTAGAATCAAATTCTTTAAGACTTGATCCGACTCTCGATTCCAAAACTACACTGGCTTCACTGGGATTGGCATTGGGCTTTAATCATAGGTATTCAGATAGATTGGCAATAACCTATTTAGTAATTCCGAAATTAGCTACCGATTTAAATGCGATGACCGGGCGAGGTTTTCAACTTGGAGCACTGGCTTTGGCAACACTTAAAAAGAATGAAAATTTTAATTGGAAGTTGGGACTGTATGCAAATAGTGAAGAATTTGGCCCCTTCCTCGTGCCCTACGCAGGATTTTATTATCTGAGTCCGAGCAAACGTTTTGAAGCCTATATAACAACCATTAATGGGGATTTGAATTATATGCTTACCGATAAATTAAATCTGGGAGGTGATGTAAATGGGCTTACATCGAGTAGATCGGAAGAGCACACGTCT
>CAXPQP010000008.1:0-21187 GCA_964219495.1 Leeuwenhoekiella sp.
TAATTTGTAAACCTATTCTCATTGGAGATTCGGTTTGGGTAGCAGCGGATGCGTTTGTAGGCCCCGGGGTACACATTGGTGAAGGGGCGGTAGTGGGCGCACGTGCTGCTGTATTTAAGGATGTAGAGTCGTGGACAGTTGCAGGGGGTAATCCTGCACAAGTAATTAAAAAACGCGTAATCAAAAACTATGAGTAAAATACCTGTAAGTGTACTCGTGCCCATTAAAAATGAGGAACGCAATCTGAAGCAATCGCTGCCTTTGCTCAGCGATTTTGATGAGGTCATTATACTCGATTCGCAAAGCACCGATGCTTCCCTAAAATTGGCGGAGCAGTATAACGTTAGGGTGGAGCAATTTTATTGGAACGGGCAATTTCCCAAAAAGCGAAACTGGGCGCTACGCAACATCGAATTGCGAAATGAATGGGTCCTGTTTCTGGATGCTGATGAGTATGTGACTCCCGAATTCCTGAACGAGCTGCGGGAAGCCATTAGCAGGCCCGGATATGTGGGGTATTGGATTCCCTTCCGCAACTACTTTATGGGCAGGCAATTGAAACAAGGTGATGTTTTTAAAAAGCTGCCGTTGTTTAGAAAGACTGCCGGGGAATACGAACGTATAGCCGAAGACAGCTGGAGCCATCTGGATATGGAAGTGCACGAGCATCCCATACTGGAAGGGAAAGTAGGTACGTTTAAAGCCCATATTGATCATAATGATTATAAGGGTCTGGAGCATTATATCGCCAAGCATAACAGTTACAGCAGCTGGGAGGCCAGGCGCTTTATCAAACTTCAGGAGACGGGCTTTGCAGGTTTAAACTCCCGGCAACGGTTGAAGTACCGTCTGATCAGTTGGGGGATTATGCCTTATGCATATTTCTGGGGGAATTATTTTTTAAAACTGGGATTTTTAGATGGACGTGCGGGGTATTATTTTTCCAAATATAAAGCCCAATACTTCTTTCAGATACAAACTAAAATTAAGGAGTATTTAGAATCCCGTTAACTTGTTGAAAGCACAGCTATTTAGCATTTTAAGATCAGGGTACACAGGAAGTATACGATGCCTTCCGGTTAGGAAGCGGTTTTCTACTCTGACGCTTATAGCAACTTTTGCACGACCCATTCATAGCTTGTTTCTTAAATACGATCCTGAGCAAATCAGGAAATACCGTCTTGAGCAGGGATTACCCCTGAGTTTGATCTGGTTGCTTTTTCCCCTAACCAAAATTGCTCTGCAACCTGATGTAATTATAGAACCTGAGCAAATTAGAAAATTAGACAAATTAGTTGCGCAAAAGCGAGGCATACTTTTGATTGGCTATCACAGTATCCTGATGCCCTTTTTAAATTTAAGCCTGCTTGATCGTTATAAAGAAATTGTAAGTGTTGGGGTTCGTAAAACGGAGCTCGTCTTTGGCCGAAGTTTTGAAAACCGCATTCAGCCTGAATATATGTTTCTAAAAAAAATGCATACGGCACTCGACCAGGGTAAGATAGTAGCTGTTATGGCTGATACCTTGCAGGAAACTAAGCAAACCACTATGATTGTAACCCGATTTGGTCTGATGCGGGTATCGCTGGCTGTATTTAAAATCGGACTTTTAAAAAAAACGCCTCTAGTCTTTGCAGCTCCTCAGATTGTAGGCAGTAAACTTTATTTTGATCTGGAGATTCTGGAGCAACCTACAGACCTTACCAATACACTTTATCACTATCAAAAATTTTTATCATAATATAATCAACAAACTATGAAACGTATTTTAGTCACCGGCGGCGCCGGGTTTTTGGGTTCACATTTGTGTGAACGTCTGTTAAAGGAAGGAAATGAAGTGATCTGTCTGGATAACTATTTTACCGGAAGCAAGCAGAATATCGTGGAGTTTTTAGATAACCCGTATTTTGAACTGGTGCGCCATGATGTGACCGAGCCCTATTATGCCGAGGTGGATGAGATCTACAATCTTGCCTGTCCTGCCAGTCCGGTGCATTATCAATACAATCCTATCAAGACCATAAAGACCTCGGTGATGGGAGCTATTAATATGCTGGGTCTTGCCAAGCGTGTAAAAGCCAGAATTTTACAGGCCAGTACTTCTGAAGTTTATGGAGATCCTGCTGTACACCCACAGCCTGAAGGCTATTGGGGGAATGTAAACCCGATTGGCTTACGCTCCTGTTATGATGAAGGGAAACGCTGTGCGGAAACCCTGTTTATGGACTATCACAATCAAAATGGGGTGGATATCAAAATCGTACGCATTTTTAATACCTACGGCCCTAAAATGAACCCGGAAGACGGGCGTGTGGTTTCAAACTTTATCGTGCAGGCTTTAAAAGGAGAGGATATCACCATCTTCGGAGATGGGACTCAAACCCGATCGTTTCAATATGTTGATGATTTGATAGAAGGTTTTTATCGCATGATGGGTTCAGAACAAGGCTTTACAGGGCCTGTGAATCTTGGGAATCCGGGAGAGTTCACCATGCTTGAACTGGCTCAGAATGTTTTGGATTTGGTAGGCTCTAAATCTCAACTCAAGTTTATGCCTTTACCACAAGATGATCCTAAACAACGTAAGCCAGATACTTCATTGGCCTATGAAAAGCTTAATGGCTGGGAGTCGACGGTGAAGTTAAGGGATGGACTGGAGAAGACGATTGCTTATTTTGACGGGGTACTTCGTACTTCGTAGTTAATTGTTATCTGTTAGCTGTTAAATGGCTTTATTAGTTAGAAGTTATAAGTGGGAGGTGAGAAGTAAGAAGTAAGAAGTAAGAAGTAAGAAGTAAGAAGTAAGAAGTGAGAGGTGAGAAGTGAGAAGTGAGAAGTGAGAAGTGAGAAGTGAGAAATCTATTAAATAAAAACTCACTTATTGATATAATTATTACTTGTTGGAATCCTTTCAATTCAGCTTGATAAAAATCGGAACGTAGAAATACGAAATTGGTCGATTGTCTCAGTTGAAAGAACTCAGTCATTTCGAAGGAGCTTTTTGCGACGAGAAATCGCATCCCTTTTATTCTTTATTTCTGGTTTCGGGTTCCCCTTTGTAAATGGTAATAAAGTCAAATCAATCTCTATTCTGATAAATACGAAATTAGAAATACGAAATAAAAAACGACTCATCGCTCTAAGTTCAAAATTACTTCCGTGTTGGCTGAGTGAATTTTACAGAGCGAAGCGGAGTGAAATTTGTATTGAAGCGAGAATGTTTTAAGTTAGAAGTAAGAAGTATGTGGTTAGAGGTTAGAAGTTAGAAGTACAGAAATAATCTTCCATTTCTAATTTTATAATCTAGTTTTCAAGTAAACTATTAACCATTAACCATTAACCATTAATGAATAACTAATAACCTGATTCTTGAAAATATCTATCATAACCATAGTCTATAATAACCGGGAGCATATTGCTTCGTGTATCGAGAGTGTATTGGGACAGACCTATACCGGTGTGGAGCACCTGGTTATTGACGGGGGTTCTACAGACGGGACGCAGGAGGTGATTGAAGCCTATGCTGATCAATTGGGGTACTATATATCTGAGCCTGATAAAGGACTTTATAACGCGCTGAATAAAGGGATTCAAAAGGCCTCGGGAGATGTAATCGGTATCTTGCATTCAGATGACCTATTTTATAGTGCCGATACCCTGGCACAGGTGGCAAAAGCCTTTGAGCAAAGCGGGGCTGATTTGGTTTATGCCAATGGGATGTATGTTGACCGGGATGATATCAACACGGTTAAACGTATATATCGTAGTAAACCTTATAAGAAGCGATATTTAAACTGGGGATGGATTCCCTTACACACCACCATTTACGTCAAAAGGGAGGTTTTTGACACCTACGGGCTTTATAAAGAAGATTATCGTATAGCCAGTGACTATGAGATTTCGTTGCGCTGGTTTAAAGCACCCGCATTAAAAAGTTATTTTCTGAATACCTGGCTGGTGAAGATGCGTCTGGGAGGTAAGAGCACAACCGCCAGCCTGCAAAAACGGAAATCGGCAGAAGATCTGCAAATTATTCGTAGCTATAAATTGCCTGGCTATTTGACCTTATTTTCTAAAATTGGACGTAAAATCCCTCAATATCTAATCCCTAAATTTAAAAACTTTAGCTAAAAGCCTTTAGCTTTGCGGTCAGTTCAACACCTGTTATGAAGCGTTCGCTCTATATTGTTCCCATATCCATAGTAATACACCTGTTAATCATTAATGGAGTGTTGTTTTGGTTTACCCCGGAAACCTATCTGCACTCAGGTTCTCTACTGGTGTATAACGGGAGTTGGTTATTGGCCGCTTATGCCCTTAATTATTATCCTACTGCCCGAAAAGAGCGGTTTTTTACAAAAATACATAAGCCTTTGCAGTTGTATGTATTGTTTAGTCTTTCTTATTTTGCATGGTTTAGTCTGGCGGGTATAGTCGTTGAAAGTGTAACCAGGCAGATTGGTGTTTTGACAGGACTGTTTACACTTCTAATGCTCTATCGAGTTCTTTTTTATACAGCAAGGGCAAAGTATAGGGAAGAAGGCGGGAATGCTGTAAATGTGGTGGTTATTGGAAGAGATCGTAATCTTAAAAAGATTCGTAAGGTTTTTGATGAACCCGATTTGGGGTATCGCTATCTGGGTTATTTTGACAATGCATCTTCTCCCAGTCCTACTTACTTAGGTAAAGTCGAAGAAGCGTTCACTTATATGATCAAAAATGATGTACATGAGGTCTTTTGTATCGCCTCCCGTTTGAATCAGGCTCAACTTTTTAATCTGATGGCCTTTGCTGATAATAACCTGAAAAAGCTGAAGATTATACCCGATAATAAAGAAGTTTTTACGCGTGCTATGAGCATTGAGCTGTTTGAGAATATTCCGGTTCTTAATCTCCGCGAATTGCCACTAGATACGCCATACGCCAAAGCTTTGAAACGAAGTTTTGATGTTTTTTTCTCGCTTATTGTAATAGTCTTTGTTTTGAGTTGGCTTACGCCGATCATTGCCTTACTTATGCAACTGGAGTCTCCAGGGCCTGTATTTTTTAAGCAAAAGAGGCATGGCGTAAATAAAAGAGTCTTCTGGTGTTATAAATTTCGATCTATGATCACCACAGCAGATGCAGACCGAAAAATGATGACTAAAAGCGATAATCGGGTGACCCGTCTTGGGCGTATTTTAAGGAGAACCAGTATAGATGAATTGCCCCAATTCTTCAACGTGCTATTGGGAGGAATGAGCGTTGTGGGACCCCGGCCTCATATGGAGTTCCATACCGAGCAATACCAAAGCTCTGTAGATAAGTACCTGGTGCGGCATTTTGTAAAACCGGGGATAACCGGCCTCGCCCAGATACGTGGCTACCGGGGGGAAATTATGGAACAGGCCGATATCGTAAACCGTACCCGCCTGGATATTTTTTATGTGGAAAAATGGTCCTTATGGCTGGATGTTAAAATCATCATTAAAACGGTGCTGAATGCAATTCGCGGGGAGGAAAAGGCGTATTGACTTTACCTAGCCTAAAGAAAGTTTATATTTGCTTACTTAAAGAATTTTCATGAAAATTAAATCTTTCACTACAACTAATCTTGCGTTACTCGTATTGTCTCTACTTTTAAGTTCCTGTGTGTCCAGAAAAGAAGTGGTTTATTTTAATAATGCTCAGGAAATTAATACAATACCTGTAAATCAAGCTTCAAGCTTTAAAATACAACCCAATAATCAATTAACGATACGAGTTTCAGCTCCTGAACAGAAATTAGCAACTCCTTTTAATCTTACACAATCTGTAGCAGGTCTTGAGGGTGCACAGGCTGCAAATGTGCAATTGGAATCGTATACGGTAGATGCTTCCGGAAATATACAATTCCCTGAGCTGGGTAGTATTAAAGTAGCTGGTTATTCTAATATCGAACTTGCACGCAAGATTGAAGAAGAATTACGCCCGTTTCTGGATGATCCACTGGTGACCGTTCACGTTTTAAATTATCAGGTAAGTATTTTAGGAGAAGTACGTGCACCCGGAACGTATATGGTACCCAATAATCAACTAAGCCTGCCTCAGGCCTTAAGTTTGGGTGGGGATTTGCTGATCACCGGAAGGAGAGAAAATGTTTTAATTATGCGAGAGGAAAACGGGCAGATGACCTATAATTATGTAGATCTTACCGATGCTGGCATTACCCAATCTCCCTATTATTATTTGCAGCAAAACGATGTGATCTATGTCGAGCCCAATGCGGGACAGCGACAGCGGGCGGGTATGTTAAGTACTATTTCCACATACCTGGGAGTCGCGTCTGTAGTTATTTCATTAGCTTTAATTTTTACCAGATAAAATATGAGTCAGAACAGCCTTAACAGTACTGAACAAAGCCTGGATTTACGTGAAGAATTGAATAAATACCTAAGGTACTGGCCCTGGTTTATAATTTCGGTTCTTATACTTCTCTTATTAGCTTTTACCTATCTCAGATACGCGACTCCGGTTTACACTACCTCATCGATGATCTTAATTAAGGATGATCAAAGTGGTTCATCTGAATTGGCCGCTTTGGAACAATTGGGGGTTACGGGTGCTGGAGGTAATTCTATAGCAAATGAGGTGGGGATCTTAAGTTCACGTCGTTTGATGGAGAATGTTGTAAAGGCACTAAATCTAAATATTCAATATACATCAGAAGGCAATGTAAAAGATGTTGAGCTCTATACCAATAGTCCAATTAAATTAACTGTAGTTAGTCTTAATGAAAGTCAGCTTGAAAAACTCCCCACAACATCACAGCGTTTTCGCGTTAGTCAATTGGGAACAAGTGGCGTTTTGTTTAAGCCTGAGGTTGGCCAGGAAGTACGAGGCAATTTGGATAGCCCTATAGACCTCGAGTTTGCCACGGTCGTAGTTTCGTATCGGGAGACTGAAAGTGCAGGTGCTCCATTTGATCTGCAGGTTCAATTTTTACCGGTCGCAGCGGTTGCTAATTATTATCGTTCAAAGCTTAACATCAACCTTCCGGATAAATCGGCTTCACTCCTTCAGTTGAGTATGGAGGATAATGTACCCCAAAAAGCCCGGGATGTATTAAATCAATTGGTTATAGAATACAATAAAGATGCCATTGCCGATGAAAATCTGGTGGCAGTGAATACTGGTGAATTTATTCAGGAACGCCTGGATATTATTCTGGAAGATCTGGATGTGGTAGAGGGCGATATAGAAGATTTTAAAGAAGAGCGCAGGCTCACCAATATTGAAAGCGAAGCCGAGCTATTCTTAAGTAGTGCTCAGGAATTTGAAACAAGTCAGCGGGAAATTTCTACACAAATAGAACTTGCAAATTTAATGTTAGATTATGTGCAAAGTACGGATATTGATAAGCTACTACCTGCGAACTTAGGAATTGATGAAACTAGTGTAAATTCACTCATTGGTGAATATAATGCGCTAGTGCTTGAGCGAAATAAATTATTGAAAGGTGGAGGGGCTCAGAATCCCGTAGTTATTAAGCTTGAAAGTCAACTAGAAGCTCTTAAATCAAATATTAATCAAAGTTTAGTTAATCTTCGCGATAATCTAAGGGTGACTCAGGTAGATTTGAACAGGCAGGCTGCCCGAATAGATGGCAATATACGGCAAGTACCAGCCAATGAGCGACAATACCGCGTAAAGGTTAGAAATCAAGAGATTAAAGAAGAGCTTTATTTGTTCTTATTAGAAAAGCGAGAGGAAAATGCATTAAAGCAGGCTATACAGGTTCCTAAAGCTAAAGTAGTTGATGAAGCCTATGGAGCTCAGGTTATTTCTCCCAATCGTCGTAGCATCTTTTTAGGAGCAATATTAGGAGGTTTACTTATACCATTTGGTATTATTTATATCAGCCGCTTACTCAATAATAAAATTGAGCGCCGGGAAGATATTGAAAAAGTAACCAAGCAAATTCCTATTGTAGGTGAACTCCCCAGAGTTGCCAAGGGAGAGTCTGATCTCATTACTGAAAACGACCGTTCGGTATTGGCGGAGTCCTTTCGGATTTTAACCACCAATCTGCAGTATTTGCTGGTGAATGCGGATACCGATGGCAAGGGCTTTTGTATTTATACCACCTCTACTGTTAAGGGAGAGGGAAAAACCTTTACCTCGATCAATCTTGCGGTCACGCTGGCCAATACCGGAAAGAAGGTGGTGATTATTGGGGCTGATCTTCGTAACCCGCAGTTGCAGCGTTATGATGCAGAATCCAAGAGTTTACTGGGGGTAAGTGATTATCTGGTAAGTAACGATCGTAAACTAGAGGATATGGTTCACGACTCGAAATTCCATCCAAATCTGAAACTGTTTCTTTCGGGAAGTATCCCACCTAATCCATCCGAATTGTTGCGTCAGTCTAAATTTGGAAGGATGATTGAAGAAATGCGGGAGCACTATGATTATGTGATTGTAGATACGGCACCATCGATGCTGGTAGCTGATACCTTCCTGATTAGCAAATATGCCGATTTGATCCTCTACGTTACCCGTGCCGGCTATACCGAAAAAAAGCTGCTTAATTTTGCTGTAGATTCCCAAAATGATGGGAAACTTCACGATGTGAGTTTTGTGATTAATGATGTAAAAACCGCCAATTTTGGGTATGGTAATAAATATGGCTATGCCTATGGGCAGGAGAAACCTTCTTTCTGGGAGCGGTTTAAGAAAAGTTTTTAGATAAACGCCAGATTTAAGACATCAGATATTAGATAAAAAAAAGACGCTGCGGCGTCTTTTTTTATGCCTGATGATTAAAATACGAAATACAAAATACGCAATTAGTACAAAGTTCGGAGTCAAGCGTGCTGAGTTTTTGTGTTGAAAAGAGGACAACGAATAAAGAGCAAAGAGCAACTAACAGAGAACAAAGAGAAAAAAGCAAAGAGAATTGAATAATACCATCATACTCTTCATTCTGTACTCCACATTCAGAATTAGTGGGCAGTCTCAGTGGGCAGTTTTTAGTCATTTTGAAGGGGCCCAAAGCGACGAGGAATCATATCTAATTGAGGTTGCGGGTTGCGAGTTAAAGGTCAACGCTATTTAGGGAAGTACAATTGTTTAAATAACCCCATTAACGATTAACAATTAACATTTCTCAACAAGACCCGTCAAACCGGTATAACACGTAACCAAACGTTGTGTCTCTTTGCTTACTCCAGCGTCAGAGGCAGGGTAATGGTGATTTGAGTACCTCGGCCTGGTCTGGAACTAATTTCTAAATCTCCACCCAAATCTTCGGTTAATTCACGCACAAAGAGTAACCCCATTCCAAAACCGTTTGCTCCTGAACTTTCCAGGCGTTCTTTAGTGTCAGTCAGGGAGATAGCTTCAATTTGTTCAGGAGTCATCCCAATCCCGGTATCTTCAACACGAACCTTGATTTTTTCGTCTTTTGGCGTAAGGCCTACCAGATTCAAATATACATTTACATTTCCGCCTTGTTCCGTAAATTTAATGGCATTAGAAATAAGGTTGCCTATAAGCGGAAGTAAATTTTTACCGGTAAACTCCCGGGTAAGATGGTCGTAATGAACTTTGAAGTTTATTTGTTTTGCTTCGGCCTGTGGTTTATACAGATTAAGCAATTTTGTACCCAAACCTTCAAAGGTAAATACCGATTTACTCTTTTTAAGTTCGTCTTTAATCAATATTTCTTTCAGAATTTCATCGGTAAGTTCAAGAACCGAATCTGCGCTTGACGCAATCAATTGAATGACGTGAGCCAATTCTTCTTTGGACGAATCTTCAAAATCGGTAAGCTCAACCAGCTGTGAAATTCCGCTAAGCGGACTGCGCACATCGTGAGCCAATTGACGTTTTAACTTGCGTTCCTGTAAAACCGCTTCCTGATTTTTCTTCAATTCAAATTTGAGCTCCAGTTGTCTGATAATCTGTTTTGCAATGAGGTGTAATTGCTCGATTTGTAAGTCATCGAGCTCTTCAGCAGTTTTTCCGGCAACACATAAGGCTCCTATGGCAATATTATCTGCAAACTTTAAAGGAATGCCGTAATACATCTTCAAGCCTTCATCAACTACATAAGTTGAGTTTTTAAAATACGGATCCTCAGCCAGATGAATGAGTAAGTCTTCTTCTTTTTCAACGGTGAAATTACAGATAGCCTCTTCTCTAGGTTTTTGATTGATTCCACCATACGAGTTTGCCACCGTCCATTGTGTAAAATTGTCAATAAAATTAACTTCAGATAACTCGGTACCTGCAATTTTTGCAGCCAGTTTACTGAGAGGTGTAAGATCATCTTTCAATTCCAGATAATCAAAATCAAGATCGGCAAGTTTTTTTACTCTTAAAAAGTCTTTAGGGCTCAATATTAGCTGTTTTAGGGGGTGTAAAAATACAAAAGCCAGTCTTGTGCTGTATCTTAAAAACTTTTAAAAATTTAGCGAAAATATATAAGATATTAACTTTTAATGCCTGATCTGTATCCTGTAAATAGGTTTACTATTTTTAGGTTTGATCTGCAGTATATGATCCTGATAATTTACTTCTACATTATTAGAGTTTTGATCTTTACTATTAAGCTCTTCTTCATTAATCCAAATCATCTCCGGCTTTTGATCTAAATGTATGTTATAAACGTACATTCTGTCTTCAAGATTATAGTTGTTCTGCAATTTTTGGACTGTTAGAATAGTTTGATCGAGATCGGATTGAAGCGAAAATTGGGTCTTTGTAAAATTACCGCTCGTATAGTCAAGGGTTTTACCATCATCATCATAAAGATCGAATGAATTGTTTATACCCGGGTAGATATCCAGTTGAATTTCCTTTGGGGTATTGAAGGCTAAGGTTTCAACCAACTTTTGAGTTGGAATAAGGGCACCTTCTTTTATAAAAATTGGAAGTTCGTCTAGTGGGCATAACACATTGATATAGGATTTACCGGAATGCTTTTTACCTGTCCAATAATTAATCCAGTTACCTTCCGGAAGGTAAACAGTTCGTGTCTTTGCTCCTTTAGTTACCACCGGGCACACCATAATATCATTTCCTAAGAGGTATTGATCTGTAATTGAATATACATTTGGGTTATCCTGATACTCTAAAACCAACGCGCGCATCAGGGGTTTACCAGTGAGGTGATTTTCATACATCGCGCTATAGAGGTAAGGAGCCAGGCGATAGCGCATTTCATCATATTTTTTAAAGTTGGCCAAAGCTTCATCACCATATGCCCAGGGCTCTTTATAGTTGGGGTGTTCCATCCCAAAAAGGTGAGCGATAGGACTCAACAGACCAAACTGCGTCCAGCGGATGTACAATTCGGGATCTGCCACATGTTCAAAACCACCCATGCAATGCGCCCAATTGCTTACTCCCGAAAGACCGATATTTAATCCGGCTTTAATTACCGGTTCGAAATACTGCCATTCGCTGGGCCAGTCGCCTGCAAAAATAAAGGGATAACGCTGTATGCCGGCATAACCTTCCCGGGTATGATTCATTCCGCGCATTCCATTATATTCTTCAAATTTCTCATAAGGCGCTTTAGCATAGGCGAGCGGGAAGAGGTTATGCAGGCGTTTGATCTCCGGGCCTTGAGGTCCGGTTTTATCACTTTCATTAGCTTTGCGACCAAAGGCGCTTCCTTCATCGGTTTTAAAAAACATTGCGCCTATATCTGCAAGACGACTAGCTCCATTATCCCACCACCAGTCAACAGCTTTCTCATCAAAGAAGTTTACAAATTCACCTGTATCGTTAGGTTCTGGGTAAACCAGCTTAGCCTCCCTTGCCTGATCAAGTAGATTTAGTGTATTACCGTTATCAAAACGTGGGCGTACGTGTACGCCCACCATACTGAGTCCTTCGGCATATAAGTTATCAAACATAGCTTCAGGATTTGTAAAAGTTTCCCGCCATTCAAAGGTTGTGGCACCGCTACCTCCATTTTTACCAAAGATGCGCCAGGTGGAGTCGAGATGAAGTATATCTATAGGAATATTCAGGGCTCTGAATTTTTGAACCAGAGCGACCGGATATTGATCGGATGTCAATTCTTCATAACCCCATGTTCCACCACTGTAAGTACCCACGTGTAATCCGAGAGCGGATTTGGGTAAGAGCGGAGATTTACCGGTTATATCAGTATATCCGTCTAAAATAGCAGGAAAGTCTGGACCGTAAATAAAATAGTAATCGAGTTCCCCTCCG
Organism: Leeuwenhoekiella sp.; assembly: GCA_964219495.1. Taxonomy (GTDB): domain Bacteria; phylum Bacteroidota; class Bacteroidia; order Flavobacteriales; family Flavobacteriaceae; genus Leeuwenhoekiella. Next base: position 12,208 of record CAXPQP010000008.1, read on the forward strand.
GCAGCTTCAAGACTATAGGTACTGGTGTCAGAATATCCCAAATCCCAGGTTGAGGTAAAAGGCGTATGGAAGAATAGGCCATATCCGCGTGTACTCATCATAAAAGGCACCGGACTGTAATTAGCTTCCAGGACATTGTAAGCCCCGATGAAATGCGGCAAACCCTCACCGCGCCCCACGCTAAGCCTGGTTTTTTTACCTCTTCGGTCTAAAAAGTCCATACGCTCTCCCAGGCCGAAGAAATGCTCATCGGGGAAAAGTTGTTTTGTGACGCCTACTGCATCCTGATTTAAGTAAGCTCCCGTTGCTGCATCTGCCTGGATTATTTGGTCTCCCAAATCTTTAATTTGAATTTGTGAGTCCTTCTTAGCTATTCTGATTCGCAATTTGCTGGTAGTCAGGTTTACTGCATCTTCTGTTTCTTCAAACGTATAATTCGTTTTTGGCCAATCGTATTTAACCACCATATAGGGTTCGTTGGCTTCAAAAGTTCCATCCCACGAAGTTCGAAAACGTATGATTTCATCCGTACAAAATTCAATACGCAAATGCGCATTTTGAGTTTTAATTTGAAAAATCTGATCAGTTTGAGATTCGATTAATACAAAATCTCCAGGATCCTTTTGTGCTTGTAGTGAACTGGTAATACCTATTAAAAGAAAGAATACTAAGCGACGCATAGTTTAAATATTTATAGCTAAAATTAAGGGCTAGCTCGTTTATGGCTATCCTGTACTTACCTTCTATTAAAATGGTAAAGGTTTGTGTCTTTCACAGGACGGCACAGGATAGGTTTTATGGGGCTTCGGTCTATTTTTAACCGAACATCAATTAGAATACCTATCTGTTAAACCCTAATATTTTCTGAATGCCCTTAATTTTAAGATCACTGTTTTTTCTAAGCTTGAGTTATATGATACTGGCGTGTAAATCTCAGGAGCCGGCAGAGCCAGTGATGGATACTCAGAATATCTGGCCAGAAATCAGTCAGACTTCAAAACCCTGGACCCGCTGGTGGTGGATGGGTAGCGCAGTAGATAAACCCAATATCAAACAGCATCTTATCGCTTTCCAGCAAGCTGGTTTAGGTGGAGTAGAGATCACGCCTATTTACGGAGCCAAGGGAGCTGAAGCTCTTTTTTTAGATCACCTATCACCAAAATGGCTCGATATGCTCGATTATACGCTTCAAACGGCAGACAGCCTCGATCTGGGAGTGGATATGGTTTTGGGAACAGGATGGCCTTATGGCGGTCCTCAGGTAGAGGCCGAATATGCAGCTACCAAACTGGTAGTGGAGAAATATGAAATCGATAAGGGTACCCGTTTTAGTCAGGAATTAAAACCCGACCCTAAAGAGCGTCAACCCGCCACACTCATTGCAGTATTGGGTTATGATGCATCAAATAACTTTACAGATCTAACCAACCAGGTTATAGATCAAAAGCTCGATTTTACTTCTGAAGAATCGGCTTATACTGTTTATGCTTTATTTACCGGTAAAACAGGACAACAAGTAAAGCGGTCTGCTCCGGGTGGTGCTGGTTTTACCTTAGATCATTATTCGCAGGAAGCTTTTGAAGATTATGTACAACCCTATGACACTGCTTTTGCCCAACTGGAAGGAAAACTGCGCTCCATTTTTAATGACAGCTACGAGGTTTATGGTACCGATTTTACACCCAGATTCTTTGAGTTTTTTCAGCAATACCGCGGTTATGATCTGAGACCACACATTCAACTTTTGTTGAGTGACAGCGACAACGATTTAGGAAACCGGGTTAAGAGTGATTACCGGGAAACCTTGTCTGATTTATTACTGCATCGTTTTAATGAATCCTGGACGGCCTGGTCTAACGAGCACGGATTTAAAACCAAACTACAGGCGCACGGTTCACCGGGAAATCTTATCGATTTGTATGCCTCTGCCGACATCCCCGAGTGTGAGACTTTTGGTTCTATGCCCTACGATATCAAAGGATTTAGACGCGAGGCTGAAAATATACGTACGGGAGATGCAGATCCTGTTATGCTGAAGTTTTCTTCCTCAGCCGGACATATTTCAGGGAAACCGCTCATTTCTTCGGAAACCTTTACCTGGCTTAGAGAGCATTTTAAAACGGCCTTATCGCAAACAAAACCAGAAGCTGAAGAGCTTTTGCTTAATGGCGTAAATCACATATTTCTTCACGGTTCAACCTATTCTCCGGAAGAAGCGGGTTGGCCCGGCTGGAAGTTTTATGCCTCGGTAAACTTTAGTCCAAAAAATACCATCTGGAAGGATGCACCGGCATTGTTCTCCTACCTCACCAATGTGCAAAGCGTGCTTCAGGAAGGGAAACCTGATAATGAGGTATTGTTGTATTGGCCAATCTACGATCAGTACAACAGTTTTAAAGACGGGCAATTGTTTTTTCAGTTTAAAATTCATTCGTTAAACGAGTGGTTACTCGACACGCCATTCTATGAGACCACAAATACCCTGATGAAAAAGGGTTATGGCGTTGACTTTCTTTCTGATGCTTTTCTGGCAAAAGCCAAAGTGGTAAATGGTAGCATTGAATTACCGGGAGGTACTTATAAATCACTGGTGATCCCAGAAATGGCATTTATGCCGCTTGCTACGATGCAAAACCTTCTTAAACTGAAGGAGCAGGGAGCCAATATCCTATTTCAAGGTCTTCCGCAAAGTGTACCGGGCTTTTTTGAGTATGAAAAGCAAACCGAAGAACTCCAAAAATTAATAACCGACGAAGCTCTTACAACCACTCCGCTTGAAGCCGGCTTGCAGGAGGTAGGCGTCTTTCCGGAAACTTTGGTAAACACAGGATTAAAGTTTATACGCCGCTCAAATGGAAATTCTAAAACCTATTACCTCGTTAACCATACTGCCGATGCTGTGGATACCTATATTCCACTAAATGAAACCTCTCAGAATATCGTGATTCTAGATCCTCTTACCCGAAAAGCAGGGGCTGCACAAACCCGGTTGGGAAGCGGTAAAACACAGGTGCGAGTGCAAATCGCTTCTGGAGATGCCCTTATTTTAAAAACCGGGAAGGTAAACACCCAAGACTGGGAATATAGAACTCCAATTAATGAAGGAGTAGCTCTAACAAACGGATGGAATATTCGATTTGAAGAAGGTGGACCTGTTTTGCCAGAATCTACAGGGTTAGTTAGACTCTCTTCCTGGACCGAACTCGGGGCTGATGCCGAAAATTTTTCAGGGACTGCAACCTATAGCATTAGCTTTCAAAAGCCCGATACTCCAGCTGATTCCTGGATGCTTGATTTGGGAGATCTGCGTGAAAGTGCTGAGGTTTGGCTTAACGATACCTATCTGGGCACCACCTGGTCTGTTCCTTACCAGATTCAGCTGGGCAAATTGCAAGCTGGTACAAATACCCTACAAATTAAGGTGATTAATCTGGGCGCAAACCGTATAAGAGCCAAAGAAATTAGAGGAGAGGAGTGGAAGAATTTTTATGAGATCAATATGGTTAATAAAGATTATAAACCCTTTGATGCTTCAGTCTGGAAGCCAACAGCATCTGGACTTTTGGGCCCTGTAAAACTCATTCCGCTTCAGATAGATACGCAATAAACAGATATTTAAATTTTTAGTAGATGAAAAAAATACTGGTTTTAGCTTTTTTGGCGGCATTCAATTATAACTGTGCCGCTCAGCAACCCATAAACCGCGATGATGTATTGGCAAAAATGGAACTTGCCAATGCCTATTTTATGCAAAAATGGCCTGATGTGGGCAAAACCATCATAACCAATAAAGAACGGCCAAGCAATATCTGGACACGCGGTGTTTACTATGAAGGGCTTATGGCACTTCAGGAGATCTATCCTAAAAAAGAATATTACCAGTATGCATTAGACTGGGCTAACTTTCACCAGTGGGGTTTTCGTAGTGGGAATGAGACCCGTAATGCCGATGATTATGATGCGGCACAAACCTATATCGATTTATACAACCTGCAACCCGATCCTGAAAAACTGAAGAATACCAGAGCCTGTATGCAGAAGTTTCTCGTTACCCCTCAAAACGATGACTGGGATTGGATTGATGCCATTCAAATGGGAATGCCTGTTTTTGCAAAAATGGGTGTTTTAGAAAACGACGAGCGTTATTTTGAAAAGATGTATGAAATGTACATCGAAAGCCGAAATGTAATTGGTGAAAACGGATTGTTTAATCCGGAAGACGGACTCTGGTGGCGGGATGCAGATTTTGATCCGCCGTATACTGAGCCTAACGGTGAAGACTCGTATTGGAGTCGCGGTAATGGCTGGGTGATCGCAGCTTTAGCCAAGACACTTTCCATTATTCCTGAAGACGCTCCGCATCGGGAAATTTATATTCAGGACTTACAGGCAATGGCCGAAGCGCTCGCAAAAGTGCAGCGAGAAGATGGGTTTTGGAATGTGAGTCTGCACGATCCCACGCATTTTGGCGGTAAAGAGACATCGGGGACTGCTTTGTTTGTGTACGGGATGGCTTATGGAATTAACAACAACCTGCTCGATCCTGAAAAATACCTCCCCATAGTTACCAAGGCCTGGAATGCGATGATCTCAGACAGCCTGCACGAAAACGGCTTTTTGGGCTGGCTACAGTCCACCGGAAAGGAACCAAAAGACGGGCAGCCACTTTCTTATGAGAAAATACCTGATTTTGAAGATTATGGTCTGGGTTGTTTTCTCCTGGCAGGAGCCGAAATGTATCGAATCACATATGAATAATAAGCACAGAAAAGGAGTAGTTTAAAACTTTAAGTAAATTACAGTATGAACAAAATAAAACTATTCATAATGAGCTTATTTGTAAGCAATGCTTTAATTGCCCAGCAACAGGAAGTTAATTTATGGGATGAAATTCCCGGAAGTATTGCAGACGCAGAGTATCTGGAAGAAAAACAGATGGATGGGGATGAGATACGGGGCTACAATCGGGTGAGCGTGCCCACATTAACCATTTTCGCTCCGGAAGCAGGAAAGTCTAACGGTGCAGCAGTAGTAATTTGTCCGGGTGGAGGTTATGGACACTTAGCCATCAATAAAGAAGGTTATAAACTCGCGGCCTGGTTTGCAGAGCAGGGCGTAACCGGAATAGTATTGAAATACCGCCTGCCACACGACCGTATTATGAAAGATAAACGCATTGGTCCGCTACAGGATGTGCAGCGTGCCATTCGATACGTTAGGGAAAACGCTTCACAGTTAGGTATTGATACGGCTAAAGTAGGAATTATGGGCTTCTCAGCCGGGGGGCATTTAGCCGTAACGGCTTCTACGCATTATGAAGATCGTGTCTATCAAACCACTGAAGATGTTTCTGCCAGACCCGATTTTTCAATTCTGATTTATCCGGTTATTAGTATGCAGACCGGGATTACCCATCAGGGTTCCCGCGATAATCTTTTAGGCAAAAAAGCGGTGCAGGCCGATGTGTATAATTATAGCGGCGAGTATCAGGTTACCCCAGAAACTCCAATGACCTTTTTGGTTCACGCAACCGATGATCATGCGGTGCCGGTTGAAAACAGTATTCGGTATTATTCAGCTTTAAAAGATGCTGATGTGCCTGTAGAAATGCATCTCTATGAAGACGGGGGTCACGGTTTTGGGATGGGAACTTCATCTACTGAGAATAGCTGGCCAGCAGCTTTAAGCCTGTGGATGAAGAAGCACAGTCTGATTACGGAGTAAGAATCAGATCTTAGTAAGATTACTCTAGAATGTTGTCAGGACGAGACCCAATGCTTTAAATAATATGGAATTTGATAGCCTCTCGACTGCGCTCGAGGGGACAGTCTCTTTTATAGTTTAAACTACAAAGTCAAGTTTTTAATTATGCTCAAAAATCTTTTTGCCTTTCTACTAATTGTGCTAGGATTCTCATCCTGCAAAGCCCAGGATTCCGCTTATATTTTTACTTATTTCAAAGGAAATGGCGAAGATGGTTTGCATTTAGCCTACAGTACAGATGCTTTAAATTGGAAGGCGTTGAACAATGACGATCCGATTTTAACTCCCGAAGTTGGTGAACAAAAACTGATGCGCGATCCTGCGGTTATCAAAGGCGGTGACGGGAACTATCATATGGTCTGGACCACAGGCTGGACCGAACGTGGAATTGGCTATGCGTCTTCTAAAGATCTGATAAACTGGTCTGAGCAACAGCTAATTCCGGTAATGCAACACGAAGAAACTGCCCGAAATTGCTGGGCTCCTGAAATCACGTATGACGCTCAGAATGATGAATATATGATCTATTGGGCTACAACCATCCCGGGATTGTATCCTGAAACGCAATCGGAGAAAGATGCCGGTTACAACCACCGTATGTATTATACACTTACCAAAGATTTTAAAGAATTTACGGAAGCCCGGGTATTGTATGAACCCGGTTTTAATTCTATCGATGCTACGATTCAATGGGATGGGAAGCAGTATGTGATGATCCTGAAGGATGAAACCCGTGAGCCTGCCCGTAAAAACTTAAAAGTCGCTACTGCGCAAAACCTTACCGGACCCTATTCTGAAGCCAGCGAACCTATCACTGGGAATTACTGGGCAGAAGGACCAACAGCTTTGCTAATTGAAGGGAAATGGATGGTTTATTTTGATAAATACACCGAGCATCAATACGGAGCGGTAACTTCAGCCGATTTAAAAAACTGGACTGATATTTCTGATCAGGTTTTCTTTCCGGATGGAATTAGACACGGAACTGCAATACGGGTTTCTCCTGCGGAGTTGAAGCAGATTCAGGAGGTATATAGCAACTAAAGTCTAATTCCCATTATGCTCCGGTTTTAACTCATCGGGGCTGTCTTTGGTGTATTTATCAAACTGTTGACGCGAAGGGGTTGTCAATAAATCCTGAATTAAAGCTGCGTCCAATTGGGTTTGTGGATTGAATTCCGGCGAATTCATATAGGTTTTCAGGCTGTAATAGAGTTGGTGCGCGGCGGCGTTCTTATCCGGATTGTTGAGATCAACGCTGAGCATAAGCAGCTTGCCGTTGCCTACTTTGGCTTCAAAAGCCATCGCCAGTCTGCGGTTCATAAACCAGGTGTCTATAGGCTGAATCAGCGGTTTGAAATCGGGTGGAAAGTCTTCCAAATGCATCACCTGTTCTTTATTCACGATACTCCACCACTGCAGGTCGCTGTGGGAATCGGTAGGGAAGTCCTTAAAAAGCGGATGCGCTGGATCTACTACAAAACCCAGGGTGTGTGGCGGCCGCATCTGAAACCAGGAGGTGTTCCAAAAAACGGGGAGAAAGGTCTGCGCGACCTCGGCACCTTTGACGATTTTACCGGCTGCATTCAGCAACACGCTGCCGCCCTCATCAAGCACTTGAAGTGCCTTTTCATCCAAAGCCGTGCACTCATACACGCTGCTTTTTACCTCCGGAAGTGTTTCCGGATACACCCAAAAATCCCAGTGGTTTTTAAATTCGGTAGCATCAACCGCAACGGTTAGTGTCAATTTTTGGGCTTTATCTATTTCGCGAAGCGGAACTGTTACAGCTCCCAGGGTCGAAAGTCCAAAGTCTATTTCGCCCTGATCGAAGCTTCCTGTTGCCAACTCCATACCCTCTACATTGGTAATGTGCCAGTTAACCGGGGTTTGCAGTTTTTGGCCCCCGTAATGGGCAATTTTTACAGGAGCATGAAAGGCTTCGGTCTGGGTATAAACAAATTTGGGCAGCTCGGCCAGCGGTACGGTTTCGCTGCTAAATTCTCGCCATTCTTCGGCATTTACATACGATTTGGGATCCCAAAAAGCATCTAAAATCCCTACCAGCGCGGTTCCCTGTCCGGAATAATCATTTAGCGAAAGCAATTGATAGCCCGAATAGCCAGGCGTGCGCATCGCTTTTTCAATACTGTATTTGTAGGCCAGCACCTGCAATTTTCCGGAAGCCTTAAAAAAGGCATCTGCCTGATCAAGCATATGATGATCGGCCAAATCTTCCTGAAAGAGCTCAAAGTTTTTGGCTTCGTAGGCGCCAGTGTATTTTTTAATTTCGTCAAAATTGGGGAAGACACAATACTGCCCGGTCTCGTGAGAAACAAAAGGCACATTGAAATCTTTGATATTTTCGCTAAAATCAGCCATCGACTGCGGTGCTCGGTTTTTCCAGTCCAGATCGCGGGCACCGCCACGTACCATAAATTCGTTGTTGGGGATCACCGGCCAGCTGCCACCCACAGAGGCTCCAGTATACAGGCGGCGTGTGTCTTTTTGTTTCCAGTATTCGTTAAATGCTTTGAGATATTCCACCTGCCTGCCGCGGGGTTCATTGCCGTAAGCCATCATCACATACGACGCATAATTGCCATACTGCTGCATCATACGGTTGGTCTCCTCGTAAATATAGCGGTCAATGTTACGGCCCGTACCCAGCGCAGTACCGTGATTGGCCCAGCTGGGACCTTCGGGTTGCAGATAGACCCCAAGCCTGTCTGCCGCTTTAAAAGCAGCTTCCGGAGGACACCAGGAATGGTAGCGCACGTGATTGAGTCCATGGTTTTTCATGATGTTGAAGATGCGTTCCCAGGCGGGCACATCCATCGGCGGATAGCCGGTAAGCGGGAAAATCGCATTATCGAGAGTACCCCTAAGAAAAACAGGTCGTTCATTGATCGTAAAGGATCTTCTTTCCGCTTTAAAATCCCGAACACCAAATTCAATCTGCTGTTGATCTGTTCCTTTTTTGGACTTTAAGCTGAAATCAGCCCGGTATAAAGCAGGGTCGAATTCATCCCACAGCTGAACGCTATTACCAAGGTTAGCGGTGATTTGCAGGGTATCGGTTTGCTTGGTTAGACGGAAGGATTGGGTTATCGGAGTTATTTTTTGTTTTTTATTAGTGTTGAAAATGGAAAGCTGAAGGCTTAGCGATACCTTAGAATTACGAACTTCAAGTTGGTTTACAGGAATATTGAAGGTG
>CAXPQP010000009.1:0-16074 GCA_964219495.1 Leeuwenhoekiella sp.
TTCTTTTAACTGCACTTATCGATACCATTTTACCGGAAGGTGATAGTCCGTCTGGATCAGCTGCTGGCGTTCCTCAACAACTCGATCATATGATTTCTGGGGTTTATACTTCAGAACAACAAGAAGAGTTTATGCGACACTTTTCAGAATTAAAAACCTATTTAAATAGTTCTGAATCTGGGGCTTTTAATGATTTGGCAACAGATAAACGCAAGGCATTAATTCAAGAACTTATAAAAAATAAAGACTTAAGTATCGTTGCACGTAAAGCTATTTTAACTATTAAAAATCAATCGATTAGATATTATTTAAACACAGAAAACATAGCAAAAACCTATATGAATTATCTGCCAGTACCGGGACCATTTGTTCCCTGTATCTCAATTGATGAATTAAACGGAAAAGCCTGGGCAATATGAGCAAACCTATAGAAATACCTACTACTTACGATGCTATTGTAATAGGTTCAGGAATAAGCGGTGGTTATGCTGCAATGGAACTGTGTAAAAAGGGATATAAAACTCTGGTGCTAGAACGTGGTCGTGATGTAACGCATATTGAAGATTATACCACTGCTCATGATGATGTTTGGGACTTACCTTACAACGGTGAGGTTCCTGTAAAAGAGATTGATGAGCATTATTCAAAGCAAAACCGACTCAATTGGTGGGTGAATCAGGATAACAAAGCCTTTATCAATAAAGACGATGAGTATCCATATGATGAAATCTCCCGCTTTGATTGGATTCGTGGACATCACGTGGGTGGAAGATCACTTATGTGGGGAAGACATTGCTACCGCTGGAGTGATATTGATTTTGAGGCAAATGCCAAAGAAGGAATTGCCATCGACTGGCCTATTCGATATGCAGATATTGAACCCTGGTACACGCAGGTAGAAACTTTTGTAGGGGTTAGCGGGCAGGCTGAAGGCTTAAAACAGGTCCCTGATGGAGTTTTCTTGAAACCTTTCGAACTTAATTGTGCAGAACAGGCGTTTAGAGAGCGTGTATTGGAGAAATATCCAGATCGGGTGGTTACACCAGGTCGTGTTGCAAATCTTTCAGAATACAATCCCGAAATCCATTTAGGAACCCGTGGACAGTGCCAAACACGTAACCGTTGCTGGCGTGGTTGTCCATTTGGAGCGTATTTCAGTAGTCAGTCTGCTACTTTTCCGGTTGCCAAAGAGACCGGGAATCTTACCATAAGACCTTTTAGCGTTGCTGCAGAAATTATTTACGATGAAGCCAGTGGTAAAGCCAGCGGAGTTAAAGTAATAGATGCAGAAACTGGTACCGAGCATATTTTTAATGCGCGAATTATATTTTGTAATGCCAGTACAGTAGGAACTACTGCTTTGCTTTTAAATAGCAGATCAGAACGTTTCCCTAACGGAATGGGAAATGATAGCGGTGAATTAGGGCATAACCTGATGGATCATCATTATGGGATGGGTGCAGGAGCAGTCTTTGAAGGCTTTGAAGATACCTACTACAAAGGTCGAAAGCCTAACGGATTTTACATTCCGCGTTTTAGAAATATAGATGCAGATAGTGAACGTTCAGATTACCTGAGAGGATTTGGGTATCAGGGACAGGTATGGCGCCAACCATCAATCGCTGAAGAAACCATAGGCGAGGAGTTGAAAGAGGAAATTTTCAAGCCTGGTCCGTATCAAATTTCAGTTGCCTGTTTTGGGGAGATGCTGCCATATCACGAAAACCGCATGTTTCTAAATTTTGAAAAACGCGATAAACACGGACTTCCCATAATTACGTTTGATGCCAAGCTGCGTGATAATGAGATGAAACTACGGGAGGACGGTGTAAAATGTGCTGTAGAAATGCTGGAAGCAGCTGGTTGTAAAAATGTGTGGACGTACAATGATGTTACCGCTCCCGGAGCCTGTATTCACGAGATGGGAACAGCACGTATGGGTAACGATCCTAAAACAAGCGTACTCAATAAATGGAATCAAATTAACGCGGTGCCAAACGTTTTTGTAACCGATGGTTCGTGTATGACCAGCAGCGGAACGCAAAATCCAAGTATCACGTATATGGCACTAACTGCACGAGCAGTGGATTATGCTGATAAGCAAATTAAAAAAGGGGAGCTGTAGTAGTTGTTCTCTTATTTGAGTGTTTGAAATTAACTTTTAAAAAACTAAGAAATGACGAAAACTAAAATAGCAACAGCATTAGGAAATATTATTCTCTTGTTAGGAATTGTATTATACTTTACAAATATTATAAATGCTGAAATGACAATTAAGGCATTTATGGTACCAGCATTTTTGCTTCTTGCTTCCCAATTACCAATCAGTGAATTATTTCGGAAAAAAGAAGCTTAATTATTTGTAATTGAATTAAATATCCCCACCCCAAACTAAAACCTCTCCGGGCTGCATTTAATCCTTCTATCATAGGTTAATTAGAATCAGAGTAAGACATTTGATTTGAAGTTATCGTTAATACAAATAGATAAAATTGACCTAATTTCTTTAATGATTAATCACATTTGTCCTTTAAGAAGTTCAGGAAAAAATTAATCAATAGTAGTATTGATTTCTATTTCTAAAGCATTTTCGTGAATATGCTTTTCTGCTGAAATACTATCTGCAGTGACGTTGGTAAGTTCAACAGCTCGTACCGGTAATTCTTCCTGTCCCAGAATTGAAGAAATATACCCGGTATTGGTCACATGAATATCTTTTAATTGAATGTTTTCAATTGGAGTCAATCTGCGTTCCAGAGTAGGGACGAGGTCACGCCATTGATATAGAACATCAGTCTCAATTCCAAATATTCCCTTTTCAATAGTTCCGGCATTAATAGTTGCCATCGCAATATTTTTTACATAACCTCCACGGCGCTCATTGGTTTTGATAAAAGCCAGATGAAACATTTTAGCTTGCGGATCTACGTTACAATCTGTCACAAAAACATTCTCAATTCCGCCAGAAAGTTCACTGCCGATTGCCATTAACTGATGACCATTTTTAACCGTACACTTACGCATCACAATATTTTTCGAAGGGGTGTTGAGCCTCCACGCATCCTGATTGCGACCAGATTTTACAGCCAGAGCATCATCTCCCTGATCAAAAACACAGTTTTCAATCAAAACATTTTCACTCATTTCAGGATCAACACCATCATTATTATGTCCGTGAGCAAAAACATTTATATCTCGAATTGTCACATCTTTTGATAGATAGGGATGTATGGTCCAAAAAGGACTATTCTCAATAGAAATACCTTCTATCAAAATCGTTTTACTTCGATTAAACTGAATGAATTGAGGGCGAAGATTTGAGGTATCGTTAACCATATTTCGGCTTTCTACAGGAGCATCTGAAGCTGCAAGATGATACAAACGTTTTAAACTTTGCATATGCGCCTCCGGACGCGAAAACCATGTTTTCCAAACGTCCATTTTTGCTTTTAAAGTCCCATTTCCTGTTATCGCGATGTTCTCACACTCGTAAGCATAAATGAGCGGAGAATAGTTATAGCATTCCATTCCTTCCCAGGTAGTATGCACGGCTGGTAAATAGTCCTGAGGATCTTCTGAAAACTGTAAAACAGCGCCTTCTTTTAAATGAAGATTGACATTGCTTTTAAAGTGTATTTTTTTGGTTTCCCAAACTCCTTCGGGTATTACAACAACACCACAACCGGTGTTGCTAGCTGTTGTCATTGCATCTTGTATAGCTTTTGAATTGGCGTCTTTATCAGTTTTAGCTGCACCAAAATCGGTTATGAACAGGGAATCACAGGCCTTAAAACCGGGAGCGGAAACCGTAAAATTTTCAAACGGAGTTTCAACTTCAGTAGATAAAAATGCGATTTGATTAACAGGAGCATCTTTACAAGAAGAAAGAATGCACAAAGCGATAAAAGCCAGGTTTTTAAGCATACAGAACGAATTTATTTTCCATCAAATCTAATCTTATAAATCAGAGGTTGCATCCTGTCGTTTCCTGCAATTAACTATAGTTCCCCATCCCAAACTAAAACGTCCCCAGGCTGCATTGCATTTAATTTTAAATCACCAATACGTAAACGCACTAGTCGCAGGGTAGGGCAATTGATTGCTGAAGTCATTTTGCGCACCTGCCTGAATTTCCCTTCTTCAATGGTAATACTGAGCCAGGTTGTTGGGCCGTGGCGCGCATCGCGTATTTTTTTGCCGCGATCTGGGAGATTAGGAAGGGTTTGCAGGCGCTCTACACGAGCTTCTTTGGTTTTGTATTTAGAACCATCTAAACCTATTTTAATTCCTTCACGCAATTGGTCAAGTTCGGTTTCGGTAGGATCACCGTCAACAAGCGCATAATATTCCTTTTCGATTCCGCTTCGGTTGATGTGATCGCACAGTTTGCCATCGGTGGTCATCAGTAACAACCCTTCCGACTTTTCATCCAAGCGTCCAATAGGCATAATTCCTTCCGGCCAATCGTATAGCTCTGCAAGAAATTTTTTCTTCCGCTTTTGGCGTAAATCATTACTGCTCAGCTGACTGATGTAGCCATAGGGTTTGTAAAGCAGGAAATGTTGATGATTGGTCAAGAAAGTGATTTTTTTTGCTTTGCGAAAGTAAGAAAATAGTAACAGATTGGGCTGGGAAGCTTTAGCCATCAACACAAGAAGTTTAGCCTGCAATAGCTTATTTTTGGATACTTCAACACTAAATACATTCTTTTTCAGCTTTTATGAGCGAACAACAGAAGCGCAAGCAGCAAGCCAAAATCCTCAGACAGTTTAGAAGCGTTCACCGGGCAATGGGCGCAGTTTTATTTATCTTCTTTTTTGTGATTTCTGTAAGCGGTTTATTGCTGGGAATTAAGAAAAACAGCGGTGACCTGTTGCATCCCAAAACCCAAAAGGGAACCACGAGTGATCTAACGCAGTGGCTTCCGTTAGAAGATCTCAAAGAAAAAGCCTTTAAAGTATTGCACGATTCGGTTTCTCCAGATTTATCGACCAAATTAGACCGCATCGATGTAAGGAATGAAAAAGGAATCGTCAAATTCATCTTTGACGGCCATTTTTACGGTATTCAGCTAGATGGTGCTAGCGGCGAGGTTTTGAGTATTGGCAAGCGACGTTCTGACGTGATCGAGAACATTCACGACGGTTCTATACTTGATACTTATCTGGGCACCGGCGGCTATATCAAGCTGGTGTATACGGTGGTTATGAGTATTGCGCTGTTGCTGTTTACCATTACAGGTTTTTGGTTGTGGTACGGGCCGAAACAGATGCGTAAAGGCCGAAAATAAAATTGTAAACCCCTAATTATGCTGAAACAATTTGGTGGCAAAATCACGCCCGAATTAAAAAAACGCTACGAGCAATCTCCCAATTGGAAGGGTGGATGTTTCCAGAATCTGGAAGAAACCACGATGGATATTGGCCTTGCTGAAATGCCGGGAATGCTTTGGAAAATGTTTTTTGGTAAAGGAAATTCGATTCCTGATCATAATTTACCCATCGAGACTTTCGACAAATCGGCTTTTTTGGCGCCTGATGAAGCTATAAAGTACATTTGGTATGGGCACGGCGTGTATTTACTGCGTATCGCGGGCAAGACAATTTTGATCGACCCAATGCTAGGTCCTGATGCAGCACCTATAGCGCCCACAAAATCCAAACGCTTTTCTGAGAATACGCTGAATTTGATTGATGATTTTCCGCAGATTGATTTGATGTTGCTAACCCACGACCACTATGATCACCTGGATTATGCGAGCATCAAAAAATTGCTTCCAAAAGTAAAAAACTACTATGTGGCTTTAGGTTGCGGGCGTCATCTAGAAGCCTGGGGCGCTGCAAAACAAACCATCACCGAGTTTGACTGGTGGGATACACATACTTTTGACGGACTTGAAATTACATTTACTCCGAGCAGACATTTTTCCGGTAGAGGATTACGCGACAGAGCTAAATCACTTTGGGGTGGATGGGTTATAAAATCTGCTAAAACTTCTATTTTTCATACCGGCGATGGTGGTTATGGAGCGCACTTTAAAGAAATAGGGGAGCGTCTTGGCCCGTTTGATCTCGGTTTTGTAGAATGCGGGCAGTATAATGTGCGCTGGCAGGCGATTCATATGTTGCCCGATGAGGCGGTTAAAGCTGCACTTGAAGCCGGAGTTAAAAGAGCTACGCCTTATCATTGGGGCGGTTTTAAACTCGCTTTTCACGACTGGACAGAACCCGCTGATCTTTTTACTGCTGAAGCCAAAAAACAAAATCTTGAAGTTACGCTTCCGCGATTGGGGCAGTTGATGCATTTAAATCAAGAGCCTCAAAAGCAATCCTGGTGGAACGTTCAGTCTTAATATGGAGAAAAAAGCAGTGTATGCGGTTATCCTGGCAGCCTTTATAGCAGGTCTTAATGGGATACTCATAAAAGGAATGCCAAGTCTTACTACCGGTGCTATTGGTTGGTTTAGAGCCGGGATTCCTGTATTGTTCTTGTTGCCAAGGCTCATTCGCAATAAAGGATTTAAAGTTGAAGGCAATCATAAGATGTTGATTCTGGCTTCAGTGATCAATGCCTTGCGGATGTATTTTTACCTAATTGCGTTTATTTATACCTCAATTGGTAACGCCGTTGTACTGTTTTATATCTATCCATTATTCATCCCAATAATTGAATTTACACTCTACAAAACGCGTATTAGACGCAATCAACTTTACTTGATGCTTCTAGCCTTTGTGGGCATCGGGTTTACCTATGCTAATAAAACCTTTAGTTTTGAATCTAAAGATTTTGTGGGAATGCTTGCTGCGCTGCTTGCAGCGGTAGGGTATGCTTTTTTTGTAAGCTTATTTAAACGACAAACCCAACATTGTAGCCGCAATCAATTGCTGTTTTACCAAAATATCGCCGGAGCGGTTTTATTTCTTCCGTTTTTATTCGGAATAGAGACGGCAGTACCTTCAGAAATAGGGGTAGCTGTCTTTTATGCTTTGTTGATCGGGATTGTAGTTTTCAGTCTGTTTTTCTTCGGCTTAAAAAATTTAAATGCAACCACAGCTGCTTCACTGATGTACTTAGAAGTGTTGAGTGCGGTCGTGCTGAGCTTTTTTATTCTGAAAGAAGAACTAAGCTGGAATACTTATGTAGGTGGCGCCTTGATCTTGATAAGCAGCTTTTTTATTTCCAGACTTAATAGAAAAGTCGTGAACCCTCCAAAAACGGAATAATTTAGGGGTTTTTAACGTTAATATTTGTCTGGCGTTAAACTTAAGCCAATCCTTAATCAATCCCTTGACATACGGGCGCTGATCGCTTATTTTGTAACAAAACAAAAACTATGAGCGAAGTAAAAGCATACGGTGCTGCTGACCCTAAAGCAGACCTAAAACAAATCAACATTGAACGTCGTGATGTCACTCCGCGCGATGTGAAAATTAAAATAACCTATTGCGGTGTGTGCCACAGTGATATTCATACGGTACGCGATGATTGGGGAGGTTCAAAATACCCAGTTGTACCTGGGCACGAAATCATTGGTAAAGTACTTGAAGTAGGTAGTGAGGTTTCTAATGTGAAAGTTGGAGATACTGTTGGAGTAGGATGTATGGTAGATTCTTGTAGAGAGTGCGAGCCATGTAAACACGACCTGGAGCAATTTTGTGAGCAGGGAATGGTAGGCACCTATAATGGGAAAGACAAACATTTAGGAGGTCACACTTACGGTGGTTATTCTGAAGAAATTATAGTTGATAACTATTATGTACTTAATGTGCCTGAAAATTTGGATGAGAATGCTGTAGCGCCGTTGCTATGCGCAGGAATCACTACGTTTTCACCTTTAAACCACTGGAAAGTAGGTAAAGGAGATAAAGTGGGAGTAATTGGACTAGGTGGTCTTGGCCATATGGGAATCAAATTTGCTCACGCAATGGGAGCACACGTGGTAATGATCACTACAAGTCCCGGCAAAGCAGAAGATGCCAAGCGTCTGGGTGCTGATGAAGTATTGATCTCTAAAGATGAGGAAGCTATGAAAAAGCACGCCAATTCTTTCGATTTCTTACTGAATACGGTTCCTGTTGGTCACGATATCAATCCGTATTTAAGTCTATTGAAAATTGATTCTACGATGTGTATGGTAGGAGCTGTAGAGCCTCTAGATGCAGTACACGGTGGTAATCTAATTATGGGTAGGAAAAATGTTGCCGGTTCATTAATTGGTGGTATTAAAGAAACTCAGGACATGCTTGACTTTTGTGGGGAGCACAATATCGTGAGCGATATCGAGATGATTGACATCAACACCATCAACGACGCTTATGAACGCGTAGTTAATGGTGATGTAAAATACCGTTTCGTAATTGATATGGAGTCTTTGAGAAACTAATCTGAATAGACATTCCGAATAATTTAAAATCCGTTGGAGTTTCTCTAACGGATTTGTCGTTTTAAATGCTGATATCTAATAAGCAACTCCAGCTTGTTTAAAAATTTCCTGAATATCTTCAGCAATAGGAAAGGGCTTTAAAGGTGGGACATTTGCACCCCCGGGATTTCCCACAGGAACTTTACCCACAAAAGATTTTACACCTCCAAAAACCAATCTTGGAATCTGCCCGAATACTTCTTTTGCGCTTTTTATTTTAAAACCGAACTGAAGCATTTTCCAGTGCACATAACTATGCGCAAAAAGATATCGCTGCCCAATTATATGCGCACGTTCCAGATGTTGCCACGCAGCTTGTAGATATCCGTTGCCATAAGCTTCGGTATACAAATCTAATTCGTGATCGTAATAAGCTTTTAATTCTTTGGGTAAACGGGTATATAACTTCATAAGATTTGAATTAAATACGGTGTACTAAAGATAAACCATTTACTTTTTAGACTTTACATTAAAACTGGGCGCTTCATAATCTTTAGGTAAATAATCTGCAGGGATCGTGCTTTGGTTTCCATCGCGTGCAGCGCGGTAATGCGGCGAAAGAATCTCGATTCCGTTTTCGTTACAAACATCCTGAATATTCTGATGCAGGTTAGAGTAGATCGCAGCTTGTTTATTGGCCTCACGCACGTAAGCATTAATCTGATAGGCCACATAAAAATCTTCAAGACTGGTCTGCAACACAAAGGGTTGTGGGTCTTTTAAAACCAGCTCGGTACGTAATGCCGCATCGATCAAGGTTTGGTGCATATCTTTCCACGGAACGTCATAACCAATGGTTACTGTTGTATGAATAATCAATCCTTTTTCGGGAGCGTCACTGCTGTAATTTATGGTGTGACTACTCATTACTGTGGAATTTGGAATCGAAATAATCTCGTTTTTTGGAGTTCGTACCCGAGTTACCAAAGAAGATTTTTCGATCACGTCACCTACGATATCACCGATTTTAACTCGGTCTCCAATTTTGAATAAACGCATATACGTGAGTACTAAACCGGCAATAACATTAGACAGCGAACCGGCAGAACCAAAGGTGAACAAGAATCCTAAAAACACCGAAATCCCTTGAAAAACAGGCGAATTACTACCCGGTAAATAGGGGAAAATCACCACAAAGGCAAAAGCAATAACCAGTACACGCACCAGTTGATACGTTGGATTTGCCCAATCAGGATAAAAGCCATTGAATGAAAGACGACCTTCGGCAATTTCAACTTTTAGAAAGTGTAGAAACTTTAGTAATAATCGGAATACAACTATGATTACCAGGATTGCAAAGATATTGGGCAAATAATTCCAGATTGCCAAGAATATACCTTTTATCGGGTTGATTATGTATCCAAACAATG
This sequence comes from Leeuwenhoekiella sp., assembly GCA_964219495.1. Lineage (GTDB taxonomy): Bacteria > Bacteroidota > Bacteroidia > Flavobacteriales > Flavobacteriaceae > Leeuwenhoekiella. The sequence goes on from CAXPQP010000009.1 coordinate 9,793, forward strand.
CGTGTGCAAAGTCCTGTGTCTGTGGGAAAAATCCAAAGATTACTGGCAAAGCAACGTACATAGCCAATAATACCATTGTCCATTTTGCTATTCGATTAAGTAATAGTAAAACGTGTACCTGGCGTTCAGTATCCAGAAGCGTGTAGTTCTTAACCGTAAAAGCTTTCAAACGATTATTCTTCTGCCTTTTGATTTTTAAGGCAGTCCATCTAAAGAGGCGTAAGACGTATTTTACAATGATTCCCATTACAATAAGAACCAGAACAGCTAGCCCGATACTTTTCAGCAAATTGACTAAACTGTTTTCTTCCTTATACTTTGTAACGGCATCACCTATAATTTGTTTGTACTTATCGGCCAGGGTAAGCTGAGTAGTCTCAAACCATAAAGCATCTATTTCGGTAACACTTATTATGGTTTGGTTTCCGTAGGTTACGTCTACCGTTGCTTCGTTTTCGGCTATTTTAAGCGAATCAGCATAAAATTCAATAGCATCAGGAAGTCGCTGAATACGCCCTGTTATCGCATTGGCGCGTTCTTGTGGAGAAAAACTTCCTAAGCGGTTATAAATTAAAAACAGGGTATCTTCTTTAAAACCGGCAACTGGATATCCAATCGTCGTTTCTTTCAACGCGGCGATTTGATCTTTTTTACGCTGTAATAACTGACTCTCCTTTTCTTCAAACTCCTTTAACTGCGCTTCGAGTTCGCTGCGCTCCCGAGTATTGATCGAGCTGACATCATTAAGGCGGGCCTCAAGATCTGCGCGACGTATGGAATCTGCAAAACGTTGCTTTTCAAGTTCGGCAAGTTTTCGGGCAAAATCATCTCCTGAGGTTATTTGCAAAGTACTGTCTGGAGGAGTTACAATACTGTCTGTTTGACCAAAACCTAAAGTTGATAGGAGAAGAGCTGAAACAATTGAAATGCGCTTAAGGAAATTCATTCGGGTAATTCTTAAATAAGTGGGCAAAGTACTTAATTTAAGATTATATCCTAAAGTATAGAACTACATTTCGATTTAAAGATTTTCAGAATAATCATTCCTTAGATGCATCTAAAATCGCCTGTATTCCTCGTAGCGGAACCAAAGCCCAATGTGGTCTGTTATTGAGTTCGTAATTCAATTCCATAACTGCCTTTTCAAGCATAAAGGTTTCCAGTAAAACTCTAAAATCATTCTTATCTGAAGGAATTAAATTGGATTCGCCAAGGGTATTGACATAACCATTTAAAAAGAATCGCGTCATATAATAATACCACAATTCAGACCAGTTTTCTAAATCTGATTCCCGGTATTCATCTGCATAATTAAACTGCATTAGTGGTGTATAAGCTGCATAATGTAGTGAACGTATCATCGAAGCTACATCGCGTAATCCAGATCTTAAAATACGTCGCTCACTAAAAGGGCGCGTTGGTTCTCCTTCAAAATTTATGATCACATAGTCTTTACCGGTCCATAATAATTGCTCCAAATGGTAATTGCCGTGGGTACGTATTTTAAAGGTGTCTAATTTGTGGGCGAATACTCTTTTAAAACAACTGCTCACTTCATTTTTACGCTTCAATACAGTTTCTGCTTCTTCCTGAATGCCTTTTGGTAAACTTGAGATAGACTTTCTTAGTTTTTCAAAGGTTTCCCGGGTTAGACTTTGCAAAGAAGAGTATAAAGAACGCTGATAATGCAACGAGAATTCTTCGTGCTCAAAACCTTTATGATCTTTATTACTGGCAAGGGCCTGATGCATTTCGGCACTGCGTTGTCCCAATAGGCTGATACGCTCCGGTAAAAGGCTGTCAACCAATTCCTGATCGCGTTCATTTAGGTCTTCAAAAGCTAATTTTTCCAGTCGGGAATGACTGTCAAAATCAGGGTTTTCTTCCAGATTTGAAGTTTCTACCCGTTCCATATAGCGATGAGCAGCATCTTTTGCATTTTCCCACGCTGTACCTGAATTGGTAACCAGATCCTGCATCATTCCTAAAACAGGATCACTGTTGCGGGGTGTTTTAAACCGAATACTACCCATATAAAGGGGCGTATTATCAAATTGTACTGTTTCGGTAAGGAATTTTGATATTTCAGCATCCGGATTAATCGTGCTGTCTAATCTGCGATACAGTTTTAAGAAATAACGATGATCATAAATGATTGAAGTATTGCTGCGACGGGTTTCAATCAAGCGGGAAGAAACCGTTTTTAGTTCGCTATCGGGAGCCGTTATTCCTTTTTCAAAAACCATCAGTTCTTTACCCGATTTAATCGTATTGCCTTGTTGTAAATTAAAAAATAGAAATTCTCTAAATGCTGGTATGTGAACAGCATCAATTAAATAGCCCATTTCTTCTCCGATTGTCAATCTCGCAATTCGACTCTTTTCTGGTATTTCTTCTAATAGTTTCTCGTGGTAATCTGCTACGAAAGCAAGCGGCAATTGGTAGATTTCTGGCAGGCCTTCATTATAAGTAACCTCTGCAATCAAATTTTTGACCGGAAATTCACGTACATCCAGGTCCAGAATATTATCTACTGAAATAGACTGAACAATTCGGTTTTGACCTGTAAACCAATATTGAGACTGAAAATAGCCCGGGAATACTTTCGATTCTAATACCTGAAGAGATTTATTGCTGAAAGCGGTTTCCCACGAAATAGTTTTAAGTTCAGGAATTGGACCATCCTGAGAGATACTATCTGTTTTTGTTAATGAGAACCAGTAATACCCGTGTGGTGCCATCGTAAACAAATAAGGGCGGTTGGTTATGCGTGGGAATTTGTTATGACTAAAAACTTCCACCGGAATATAATCTACAAACTCATCCAACTCCAGTTCAACCGCCTGTGAGAAACGAGACAGGTTTGCGATAACCAGTATATTTTCGTCACCATAACTCCGGGTAAAAGCCAGAATTTTGGAATTTGAAGGAGAAAAGAATTTAATAGTTCCGCGTCCAAATGCCTTAAAGTTTTTACGCATATTCAAAATGCGCTTCATCCACCAAAGCAGAGAAGAGGGATTAATTTGCTGCGACTCAACATTCACCGTTTGTGAATTATACTGCGGATCGATAATCGTTGGTAAATAAAGCTTTTGCGGATTTGCCATCGAGAAACCGGCATTGCGATCAGCAGTCCACTGCATCGGGGTGCGCACGCCATCGCGATCTCCGAGATAAAAATTATCTCCCATCCCAATTTCATCACCGTAATACATCACCGGAGTTCCTGGGAGCGAAAACAACAGGACATTCATCAATTCAATCTTACTGCGGTTATTATCCATCAAAGGGGCTAGTCTACGGCGTATACCCACATTTATTTTAGCTTTAGGATCCTGAGAATATACCTTGTACATATAATCACGCTCTTCATCGGTAACCATTTCAAGAGTTAATTCATCGTGATTTCTAAGAAAAATCGCCCATTGGCAGCTCTCAGGAATTTCGGGAGTTTGATCTATAATATCAATAATAGGGTAGCGGTCTTCCATCTTTACGGCCATAAACATACGTGGCATAATTGGGAAGTGGTAATTCATATGGCACTCGTCTCCATCACCAAAATATGCAGCAGAATCTTCCGGCCACATATTGGCTTCTGCCAGAAGTAGTTTATCATCGTATTTATCATCAATACGTTTGCGAAGTTTTTTCAGGAAAACATGTGTTTCCGGTAGGTTTTCACAATTAGTGCCGTCGCGTTCGAAGAGATAAGGCACTGCGTCTAGTCTAAAACCATCAACCCCCAGTTCGCACCAGAAATCCATGATATTAAAAACTTCTTCCTGTACATCTGTATTGTCAAAATTTAAATCGGGCTGATGCGCAAAAAATCGGTGCCAGTAATAAGCTCCTGCAACAGGATCCCAGCTCCAGTTTGAAGGTTCGGTATCTGTAAATATAATCCGTGCATCTTTATATTTTTCTACGGAATCACTCCACACATAATAATCCCGGTATTTTGATCCTGCTGGAGCTTTTCGCGCCCTTTGAAACCATTCGTGCTGATCAGAAGTATGATTTATTACCAGCTCGGTAATTACTTTTAAACCGCGCTTATGCGCTTCTTCAATAAATCGTTTAAAATCTTCAATTTCACCGTAAGATGGATTGATACTGTAATAATCTGCGATATCATAACCGTCATCACGTAAGGGCGAAGGGTAGAAGGGAAGCAGCCAGATTGCAGTAATTCCCAATTCCTCCAAATAATCCAGTTTCTGTAATAATCCATCAAAATCCCCAATTCCGTCTCCATTACTGTCAAAAAATGCCTTTATATGTAATTCATAAATGACCGCGTCTTTATACCAATTTTTTTGATTTTCAGGAATTAAGGGATTTATCATAAGTATCTGTAGTATTTAATTAGTTTGAATTATGTGTGGACACCCAAAATGGCCTCAGTTTTAAAGTTATAAAAGAAGGGGTAAAGAGCTCGTTAAATAAAGAATAAAGCTTACCGTAGAGGCTTTGAGAACCAAATCATGTAAGTCATTTAAAGATAATCAGATATATTGATGCTAAGACTTTTAATTAGTCTACCTTTACCCCGTAAATGCAAATCATTAGTTTGCTTTGCTGATAATTCAGCGCTGTTATTAAGTTATTACCGCTCTTGAGGCAAGTTCCATTCTGAAACGTGAATTCTTTCACGAAACTCTTCAAAATCCTACTTCTTCTTTAACTGTATTATAAGATTTAAGTACATCTGTATAATCTGGATTTCAGTTTGCTTTACCAAAACGTAATACGTTACATATGAATGCACTAAAACGCTTTTTAAATAAATTAATTAATAATAGGATTACTACAATGAAAGAAGGAACAGTAAAATTTTTTAATAATTCAAAAGGATTTGGATTTATAAATCCTGAAGGATCTAACGAAGATATTTTTGTACACTCAAGTGGTTTAATAGACGAGGTACGTGAAAATGATCGCGTGGAGTTTGAAACTGAAAGAGGTAAAAAAGGGATCAATGCAATTAACGTACGCGTTATTGACTAAATTCCTATTTTAAAAAAATAGTAAAGCCTTCCTTGTGAAGGCTTTTTTTATATGCTAAATTACCTGATTAAATGAGCATTTGTCTCAATAGTAAAGCGATTTGATACCATTATATTTAGAAAAATTACAAGAATTTGCTCCGTTAAGCGAAGCTTCACGTGTACAATTGCAGCAACAAATCTCTGTAATTTCAGTATCTAAAGGCGAACATATTCTGGAAAATCAGGATATCTGCCATCATATCTATTATATACATTCAGGATTTGCACGTCAATATTACTTTAAAAATGGCAAGGACATAACCGAATGGTTTGCAGGTTCTGGCGAATTTTGCTTTTCAATCACCAGCTATTTTGAAAACGAACCCAGTAATCTTGTCATTGAAGCAGTTGAAAACAGTACCGTTATTCAATTACATCGAAATGCTCTTCTGGAATTAAGCAAAACCAATAGTGAAATTGCGCAATTGGCGATTAGTATGATTTCAAGATCCTTGATTTTCTCCCAGGAACGTATGAATAGTGTATTGTTTGAAACGGCTCTAGATCGATATAGATATCTTCTAAAAACCAAGCCGGCTATATTAAACAAAGTGGCACTCGCTCACGTGGCTTCCTACTTGGGCATCACTCAGGAGACTCTAAGTAGAATTCGTGCAAAAATTTAATTATCAATATTTTAACTACATCTATTTCAATTATTTGACAAATGTCAATGCATTATAAATACTGCTGTATGATATTTGCTCCCTGTAAATGATACCCTAATTTTTTTTGATTTTCAATATTAAACCTGTTAGAAAAAGTGTTGTCAAATATATGTTCAAAGATTTTTTGATTGATGTGGTTACCAAATAATTCGAGCCTTTCATACCCCTAAATTATTATGAAGGATTTGAATAAAAGCAATGCCGTCCTTGAATCAATTTGACAAAAAAAAGCAGCTTTAGGGCTGCTTTTTTTTATACTCTAAAGTGGAAATCGATAGAGCAGCTCAAGCTTAAATAAAGCTCCTTTATCGAGAGGTGTATTAAGTTGGTTGCGATCATCCCCAATGAAGAATAAACTCAGGCCTAAATCAACCTGATCATTCTCTTCAAAAACTTTATAGGTACGAGTTATGCTGTAACCGGCTTTAGCTTTTAAGAATAGGTTTTTGGCAAGCGGATAGCGTAAATAAGCAAAAAACTCAGTCGTGTTTTTCACAAAGTAGGTATTTTCAGTACTTTGAAAAGGATCTCCAAGAGCATAACTCGATGTAAGCCCATTT
>CAXPQP010000010.1:0-5024 GCA_964219495.1 Leeuwenhoekiella sp.
GGTTGATGAAGTGCTAAGGACTACTTCCAGTGGTTCAGTGATGGTTACTGAAGAAGTAGCCTCACAAGCACCAGTTCCATTTCCATCGGCTGCACTGGCAGTAATAGTATAATCTCCTGGGACAAATGCGCTTTGACCGCTTAGGTCACTGCCATCACCGCCATCAAGTGTTATAGTATAGGTTGCTCCGGCACTTAATCCACTTACAGTGATGGTACCGTCTGCCGCTCCATTACAACTTACATTAGTAGCTGTTGCTGAAACCGTTACTGCGATTGGCTCAATAACACTATAAGTCTGGGTGAATGAACAGTTACTATCGGAAGTCACTGTAACAGTATAATCACCAACAGTAAGGTTGCTTAAATCTTCAGTAGAAGCAATAACAGTATTCGTTGCATCTTTCCATTCAAAAACATATGTCCCACTACCTCCAGTAACAGCAATATTAATTGCACCATTAGAATCTCCATAACAGCTTACATTCGTGATCTCTTCAACAACTTCAATCGCAGGAGCTACTTCTATGCTTACAGCAACACGATCACTTTCACAAGAACCTGCTTTATTTTGACTTACGTAAACAGTGTAAACTCCTGCAGGAATCGCATCGGTATCAACTGTAGGTACAGTGGTTAAAGGAGATGCTGCAGCATCGTTTGAAGCATAATAGATGAGGGTATATCCAGCTGCAGCAGTAACATTATAATTCTTTACACCTGTATTCTTGCAAAAATTTTCATTCAGAATTTCAGGAATTGGCGAAGTTTCAGGAACAATAACAGTTGTAGTTACCACTTTTGGGCAGGTTCCTGTTGTAAAACTATATGATATCGTATAAGTACCTGGAGTACTATTTTCAACATCTATTTCACCTGTCGTTGAGTTTATTACTAAACCACCAGGTGAAGCACTAAATGTACCACCAGTAACACCAGAAAGATTTACGCTAGCTGTAGGTGAACAAAAATCGGCAGAAGCATAATCAATTTCAGCAGTACCTAAATTCAAGCGTACTGGTATTGGAGCTACCACATCATCTAAAGCAGCAGTTGGTGCATCTGAAGATTTTGTTTTAACTAAAATAGTTCCGATGGTTAGTCCGTCGCAAGGATCTCCGGTCTGAAAGAATGCACTAATATTAATTGCAGCCTCAACAAATTGATTACCTGTGTATTGATTTACACCATATGCACCAATATTAGTAGAAATTGTAGAAACATTACTAGCTCCAAAACGAGATGGCGATGGCGTTGTATTCTCTATATAACTATAACCAATTGAAGCAGTTCCATCTACTTCCCATTCGTAATATTTTACAGTAGCTACAGAACCACCATTTGTATACGATACAGAGATCAAGATATCACCTAGAGTTCTACCACCGTGAGGCCCATCTGATTCAAAACCAGTTTGAGTTGTGCTGTATCTCAATTCATTTTGAAGAAATTCAAAATCAATATAACTAGTCCCTGTAGTAACCAAACGATCACTCGCAACCATAACCCACTGATCACCAGAGCCATCCTGCCCCACATGAAGCAAAACGTTATTTATATCTCCTTTACCGCCTGATTTAGCGCTAGGATTTAATGACCAAGTCGATGGATCATCATTGTATTTACCTCCACCCTGAAAAATATCATCATTTCCATCCCAGGCATCAATAGTTCTAAATGTTGTAACGCCATCTATAGCTACTGCTCTTTGAGCGTCTCCTAATGGAAAAGCATTGTTAATATCAAAAACAAAGCTATTGAGTCTAGTTCCTGTCCAATCTCCTGTTGTCGCATCAGAATCTAAATCACCATCAATTGCGAAGCCTCCATTTGGGAAAGCTACAGGTGCAGTCTGCGAGAATGTCGTACTGGTAGTAATAAGCAATAATCCTAAGATGACTTGCTTAAAATACTTATTTCCCCATGTTAAAAAAGTAGTTTGTTGTTTCATATTAACTTTGTTGTAAATGACACAAAGCCAAAGCATAAACTTGCAAAGGCTTTTTAGTTCTTAATTGAGAACGGAATAATGAAAAGGGAACAATTGAGAAGAACTCCTCAAAAAATTTTAAATATGGATACCCCTGATTCATAAGAATGACTTTAACACACTTTACTCCATTAGGGGATTGAAGCTTAGTGATTTATAGAACAAATTGTTAAAGTTGGGATAAGACAAATATAGACTGCCCTAAAGCCGGATTTTTAACAAAACATTCGATTTTGGATAAAACTTGAATTTATTTAGCCCAAAAGCAACTTTGTAGCAGTCTCTATTTCAGACATTTGCACTTTATCTAAGAATTCAGATATTTTAACAGACTGTTAAAGCTTTGCCCTACAAGGTTATTTATTATAAAATCCTATGCTGTATATTTGCCAGCCGTTAAAATGGACCTAAATGAACGTAAAAAAGGAAATAGCACGTAGACGTACCTTTGGTATTGTATCGCATCCAGATGCTGGAAAAACAACCTTAACTGAGAAATTACTCCTCTTTGGAGGTGCAATACAGGAAGCAGGAGCCGTAAAATCAAATAAAATCAAGAAAGGTGCTACAAGTGACTTCATGGAAATTGAACGACAACGTGGAATTTCGGTAGCAACATCTGTTCTTGCCTTTGAATATAATGGCACAAAAATCAACATTCTTGACACCCCTGGTCACAAGGATTTTGCTGAAGATACCTTTAGAACGCTTACCGCTGTTGACAGTGTAATTGTAGTTGTAGATGTTGCAAAAGGGGTTGAGGAACAGACTGAAAAATTGGTAGAAGTATGTAGAATGCGGAAAATACCAATGATTGTATTCATAAATAAATTAGATAGAGAAGGTAAAGATGCCTTTGAACTTCTGGACGAAATCGAACAGAAACTCAATCTTAATGTAACTCCGCTCAGTTTTCCTATCGGGATGGGCTATGATTTTAAAGGTATTTACAATATTTGGGAGAAAAATGTAAACCTATTTAGTGGTGATAGTAGAAAAAATATAGAGGAAACAGTTGAAATTGAAGATTTAGAATCTCCAGAACTTGACAAATTAATCGGAAATAAGTCTGCAGACGATCTAAGAGAAGAACTTGAATTGGTCTCCGGAGTTTATCCTGATTTTGATCGTGAGGCTTATCTACAAGCTGAACAACAGCCGGTTTTCTTTGGTTCTGCACTTAATAACTTCGGTGTTCGTGAGCTTTTAGATTGCTTTATTAGTATCGCCCCTCCTCCACGACCGAAGGAAAGTGAAGAACGACTTGTTAAACCTGATGAAAAAGATTTTACAGGATTTGTCTTTAAAATTCACGCAAATATGGATCCTAAACACCGGGATCGTCTGGCATTTGTGAAGATCGTATCTGGTGTATTTGAACGAAACACACCTTATCTGCACGTTAGGAATGGAAAGAAAATGAAATTCTCAAGTCCGAATGCATTTTTTGCAGAGCGAAAAGAAATCGTAGATATCTCCTACCCAGGTGATATTGTAGGGCTTCACGATACCGGGAACTTTAAAATTGGCGATACGCTTACTGAAGGGGAAGAAATACATTATAAAGGTATTCCTGCATTCTCACCGGAACATTTTAGGTATATCAATAATGCAGACCCAATGAAATCCAAGCAATTGGAAAAAGGTATTGACCAATTGATGGATGAAGGTGTAGCCCAGCTTTTTACTCTGGAATTGAATGGGCGAAAGGTAATTGGCACTGTTGGAGCGCTTCAATATGAGGTAATTCAATATCGTTTGGAACACGAATATGGCGCTAAATGTACTTATGAGCCCTTAAGCGTTTATAAAGCTTGTTGGGTAGAACCAAAAGATTCAAAAAGTGAAGAATTCAAAGAATTCTTACGTGTGAAACAACGCTTTATGGCCAAAGATAAACATGGTCAATTAGTATTTTTTGCTGATTCACAATTTACATTACAAATGACCCAGCAGAAGTATCCCAATGTCAAATTACACTTCGTTTCAGAATTTTAAATTCATTAGAAACTATTTAAGAGCTCAGAAAGACATTTATAATCATATAGCTGGAAGAACAAAAAAGAGGCTTTAAATCGCTTGATTTAAAGCCTCTTTTTTGTCATATATAACTTCGATCTATTCTTTTATATCTAATCATAGATTTTCAATATAAAATATAAAGACTAAAGTTATGCCTGTCCGGTAGGCCCAAAATTTAATGGAATGGGCTGCTTTTCATAGTCCTTAATTTCACCATGCGCTTGTTCAAAACGCTTTACATTTTCCTGCAAAGCCTTTGCAAGACGTTTTGCATGTTGCGGAGTTAAAATTATACGAGACTTTACTTTACTCTTTGGAGTTCCTGGCATAATATTTATAAAGTCTACCACAAACTCAGAAATCGAGTGATTGATAATAGCAAGATTAGAATATTGCCCCTGTGCGGTCGCTTCGTCTAATTCAATATTTAATTGCGGATTTTGATTATTATCGTCTTCAGCCATACCATTTGACTTTTGGGTATAAAAAAACAGCTTCATTTTACAATGAAGCTGTTTCCTAGATTTATTAATTAAAGTTTACTTCTTCTCGAGCTGCATTGAGTTCTTCTAACTCCTGTTTGCTACCTACAATAATTCTATCGTAACGTCTTAGACCGGTACCAGCAGGAATTCTATGACCTACAATTACATTCTCCTTAAGACCTTCAAGCTCATCAACTTTACCGCTAACAGCTGCCTCGTTAAGAACCTTAGTAGTTTCCTGGAACGATGCGGCTGATATAAATGACTTCGTCTGTAATGAAGCTCTCGTGATACCCTGAAGAATTGGAGTTGCTGTAGCTGCAATCGCTTCACGAGCACTAACTAGCGTTTTATCTTGACGCTTCAACAAGGAGTTTTCATCTCTTAATTGACGCACCGAGACGAGCTGACCAGCCTTGAGATTCTCAGACTCACCAGCATCCTCTACTACCTTCATCCCGAAAATAGCATCATTCTCTTTGATGAATTCATCCTTGTGTACTAATTGTCCTTCAAGGAATAAAGTAT
>CAXPQP010000011.1:0-7418 GCA_964219495.1 Leeuwenhoekiella sp.
ATGGGATTTTCAGGAAGTTTTTGACCCTTTGTAGCAACTACATATTTAGAGGTGTAATATCCTTGTTTCATGACAATGCAGATAATGGCAGATATGAGACTGCGCTTTTAATGAAACAAGGATATTACAACTATAAATATGTAGTTGCTAAAAAGGGTCAAAAACTTCCTGAAAATCCCATAAGCGGAGACTTCTGGGAAACTGAAAATGAATATGATGTTCTGGTGTATTACAGACCTCCCGGAGCACGATTTGATGAACTAATAGGTATTGGAAAAGCACTATCAACAAGCATTTCAAATGTTAGACGTGAATAAACTCAATCGGTTTTAGAGCTATTTCATAAAATGTAATAACTTGGCTCACAATCGCACATCTAGTTAAACAACAACCAGGCAGTGGAAAAACCGATAGAGCGAAATCCAAAAGTCCCCATTAATCACAGAGGAAACGAATGCCTTAATTGCGGACACCCACTTGAACTAAGCGACCGCTTCTGCTCCTATTGCGGCCAAATTAATTCCAGGGAAAAACTATCACTAGGGAATTACTTTCAGGAATTTGCCGGAAGCATCTTTAATTACGATTCCAGATTTAGATATACCATTAAAGATTTACTCTTTAAACCTGGAACCATAACCCGCAATTACGTAAACGGAAAACGTCTTACTTACGCCAATCCTTTTCGGTTTTACCTAAGCGTCAGTATCTTGTTTTTTCTTTTAAGCGGAATTCTTGAATTTTTTGAAAACAAAGAAAATGCACTCAATACGATAGATTGGAATAATTTCATAACCGATGCTAAAAAGGGAATCGACAAAAAAATACCTGTAGATTCAATCGCTTACTATATTAAAGAGAGTCAGACCGCTAATCGTGATACTTCTGAAACCAAACCTTTTGACTATGTTTCACCCGCAGAGGTAGATACAATGGGGTTTTATAACCGCACCAAACTTAAAATAACACTTTTCAGAAAATTCAGTTCATCAACAGCTATTGAGAGACCAGAAACCGGACTAGACAGTTTAAAATATCCCAAAACTCGCACCAACATTTACCTATATAAAAAGAGCACAACACTCAATAAAATCATAGATAACCCGCTAGATTTCTGGGATTATATGGTAGATAAAACTCCGTTTTTTATCTTCTTTTTCACTCCATTTTTTGCGATGGTTTTCATTCCACTTTATCTAAAAAAAGAATCCTTTAGCACAGCTTTTAGCAATGTAAAAAACACAAAATACAACTGGTTTCAAAGCGTGCTTAAAGTACCCTATCTGGGAGAGGCAATTGCAATAATTCTCGCTACGTTTAGACGCTTTTTATACCCTTCTGCAAAGCATAATTATATAGAACATGTCATTTTTATATTTCACATCTTCTCTTTTATGTTTTTAGGAATGCTTTTATTGGCTTTACCTGATTTCGCAATCGGCACTTCTATTCTCACATCCCTTTTCGTTTTCTTTGTTTGCCCATTTTACTTTTATAAAGCGCTGCGCAATTTTTACAAAGAAAGACGCCTGCGTACGTTGCTTAAATTTTTAATACTGAATTTTGTATTTTTAGTTTTATCTGGAGTGAGCACGGTAATCTTTTTACTCATCACTGCAGCAACCTATTAAGTATGGTAGAGCAAGTTACAAAAGGCATTAAAGTTTCAGTAGAAACCCATTTTGAAGGTGCGTTTTCAAAAAACAGTGAGGTTTTTTATGCTTTTGGCTATACCATTACAATTACCAATACTAGCAGAGATACCGTCAAATTATTAAGCAGATGCTGGACGATTTACGACTCATTGAATGACATAGAGCAAGTTACCGGAGAAGGTGTTATTGGTAAAAAACCGGTGCTTCAGCCGGGCAATAGCCATCAATACACTTCAGGTTGTTTGCTTAAGTCTCCTTTTGGCGCTATGAATGGCTATTATACGATGATTAATTTCACTAGCTCCACACAATTCCAGGTCGGTATTCCCACTTTTAAATTGAATTCTAAATTCAATTTGAACTGATAGTTGCCAGTTAAAATCAACATTCAAAATCCCTAATAAATCAAACTAAACACTATCGCCTTAACTCTAGGGTGTCGCTGGCTTTTTTTGTAACTTTCGCGCCATTAAAAATATAGAGGTGTTTACATACCGTTTGAACCTTCATTCGTATTCACCTTGTGATAAAAACAAAAAGAACTAAGCATGTCAACAGGATTTTTTGAAGTACCCGTAGCTATTAACGAGCCCGTAAAATCATATGCTCCCGGAAGTCCGGAACGCGAAGAGGTTTTAAGTGCTTATAAGAAACTATACAAAAGTACCATCAATGTGCCACTTTATATAGATGGCAAAAAAATAGAAACCAAAAATACACGCACTATGTCTCCGCCACACGAGCACAAGCACGAGCTTGGCACGTATCACCTGGCTGAGAAAACCCACGTGGAAGCAGCAATAGCTTCAGCATTAGAGGCGCGTAAAAAATGGTCGCAAATGCCCTGGGAACATCGTGCAGCTATCTTTTTAAAGGCTGCTGAATTAATTCAGGGCCCTTACCGTGCAAAAATCAATGCTGCTACGATGCTTGCTCAGTCTAAAAATATTTATCAAGCTGAAATCGACTCAGCTTGTGAACTTATAGACTTTTTGCGTTTTAACGTGCAATATATGAGTGAGATCTATGCTGATCAACCAGAATCATCTTCTGCTGCCTGGAATCGCGTTGAATACCGCCCTCTTGAAGGTTTTGTTTACGCAATAACTCCATTCAACTTTACCGCAATTGCCGGGAATTTACCTGCTTCTGCCGCGCTAATGGGTAACACTGTAGTTTGGAAACCAAGTGATAGTCAGGTTTATTCTGCTCAGGTTATTATGGAAGTTTTTGAAGAAGCTGGTGTACCTGCTGGTGTTATCAACATGGTAATGGGTGATCCAGTTATGATAACTGATACTATTTTAGACAGTCCAGATTTTGCTGGTATTCACTTTACTGGTTCGACCACTGTTTTTAAAGACATTTGGGCTAAAATCGGTACGAATATCCACAAATACAAAACCTATCCTCGAATTGTAGGTGAGACAGGCGGTAAGGATTTCATCTTGGCACACCCTACTGCGAACCCCAAACAGGTTGCGACAGCAATTTCTAGAGGTGCTTTTGAATTTCAAGGGCAAAAATGTAGCGCTGCCAGCCGTGTTTACATTCCAAAATCAATGTGGCCAAAAGTACAGGAGCTTGTTTTAGAAGACATCAAATCATTCAAAATGGGATCTCCAGAAGATATGAGCAATTTTATTACTGCGGTAATCCACGAAGGTTCTTTTGACAAGTTGGCTAAATATATCGATCAGGCTAAAAGTGATGCGAATGCAGAAATCATTGCGGGAGGTAATTATGACAAGTCTAAAGGATATTTTATAGAGCCAACGGTTATACTAACTACAGACCCACAATATACTACGATGACCACAGAGCTTTTTGGACCTGTCGTAACGGTTTATGTATATGAAGATGAAAACTGGAGTGAAACCTTAAAACTGGTAGATACTACCAGTGAATATGCATTAACGGGTGCTGTTCTTGCAACAGATCGATATGCAATTACTGAAGCTACCCAGGCACTTCAAAATGCTGCAGGTAACTTCTACATCAATGATAAACCAACTGGTGCAGTTGTTGGTCAACAGCCATTTGGTGGTGCACGTGCTTCAGGAACCAATGATAAAGCCGGTAGTGCATTAAATTTACTACGCTGGGTATCACCTCGATTGATTAAAGAAACATTTGTAACTCCAACAGATTACAGATACCCGTTTTTAGGCTAAAAAAAGCTTATGACTATACAATGAAATGCCACTTTATCAAGAGTGGCATTTTTTTTGAGACAACTTTAACATATTAAGTAAATGTTACGCAAATGTAAATTTAATGTTACCAAATATTATTTTAGTAACTTTACTTTTAAATCGAGGAATTATGATGAATGAAGAACAGAAAATGTACGTCTTAAAGGTAAAATACTCCGTTATTGATGTATCAAAGAAGAAACGAAATCGAAAAATAACCCGTAAAAAAGAAAAACTATATCTCGTTAGAGACCCGGAAAGCATTGATGAAAAACTTAAAGAACTTGAGGATTCTCTCCTTGAAATTGATCAGGAAGAACGCACAACACTTCTTAACCGTGCCCAGGAATTTTTGAAAAGTTTTGGCAATCGATGCAACCGTACATATTTTAATATGCTACGTACTTAAGTTATTAAAGCGACTTTACAGTCGCTTTTTTAATTATCCTTTAAACTTCAATGGAAGATGAACAACTCTTTTGGTGTCAAAAAACTCTTCTTCAAAATAATCAGACAATTCGTAAATAACAGCTTTGGGATAAGACTGCAATTCTTCAGTTAAGTCGCCACCTTTTAAATACAAGATTCCGTTTTTCAATTCGTGATTGCTTTTTTTAGCAATCTTTCCTTTTGTCCAATGTACAAAAGTTTCCATCTGAGCGACTGCCCGACTTACGATAAAGTCATAAGTTCCTGTAGTATTCTCGACGCGATCATTGGTCGTCTTTACATTAGTCAATCCTAAACCAGCTACAACCTCATCAACTACTTTTATTTTCTTTCCAATACTATCTACCAGATGAAAATGAGTTTCCGGAAATAAAATAGCTAATGGAACACCAGGAAAACCACCACCTGTACCCACATCCAGAATATGAGCACCTGGATTAAAAGCCTGCACCTTTGCAATACCAAGAGAATGAACCACGTGGCGTAAATAAATTTCATCGATATCCTTACGGGATACAACATTGATTTTCAAGTTCCAATCCTGATATAACTCGTTGAGTTTCTCAAATTGGTGAAGTTGATTTTCAGTTAAATTGGGGAAATACTGCTTTACAAGTTCCATAATTGTGAATTACAGCAACAAAATTAAGTTTTACCGCGTTAAATTGCAGTATTTACAGACCTTAAAAAGATATAAATCTTATTTTTGAGGTTGCATTACAAACACCTCTGTTCTGAGGTTTTGCTAAGCATTATTTCTATGGAAAATATTAAAACTATAAAATTCTCAAGGGTCGATTCGGCTAAATTTTTCCGCACCCTTAATAAGCGCGTGAACGCCTACTTTAAAGAAAACAACGTTGAACGCACTGGTAATTGGAAACTCTATCTGAAAACCGCAGTGATGTTCTCCCTGTTTTTGGCTCCCTATTTTTTGATTCTTACGCTTAACCTTCCGGGATGGGCTCAACTTCTACTCACCATTGTTATGGGTGTGGGTATGGCCGGTGTAGGAATGAATGTGATGCACGACGGGAATCACGGTTCCTTTTCGAAAAAAAAATGGGTTAATAAAATGATGGGTAGCAGTATTTACATTCTTGCCGGTAATGTATATAACTGGCAGGTACAACATAATGTGTTGCATCATACGTATACCAATATTCACGGGCACGATGAGGATTTGGAAGCAGGTCGCATTTTACGCTTCTCAAAACATGCCCCATGGTATAAACACCACCGTTTTCAACATTACTATTCTATTTTTCTTTATGGATTGCTAACCTTTAACTGGGCGATCACTACAGATTTCCTTCAAATGAAACGCTATCTGAAACGCAAATTGTCTTACGGAGAATTTCCAAATCCAAAAATTGAATGGACTAAGCTGGTCATTACCAAGCTCATTTATGTCGCCATCTGGATAGTACTTCCGCTTTTGATTTTAGATATCGCGTGGTGGAAAGTATTAATCGGATTTTTTGTGATGCACTACACCGCTGGAGTAATTCTTAGCGTGGTATTTCAATTAGCGCACGTTATTGATGAGGCTGATATGCCGTTACCGGACAAGTCGGGTACCATGAAAAATACCTGGGCTATTCACCAGTTGTTTACAACGGTTAACTTTTCAACTAAAAATCGAATTGTAAACTGGTTTACTGGTGGATTAAATCATCAGGTAGAACACCATATATTCCCTCACATCAGTCACATTCACTATACTAAAATTTCAAAAATAGTGCGTGAAACTGCTCAGGAATTCAATTTACCCTATAACGAATATCAAACCACGCGTAAAGCTATAATTGCGCACTTTAGATATCTAAAAGAAATGGGCGCGCAACCCAATTTACAATCTGCTTAATTATTTTCTTTTTAATGGAAACACTTACCAATCAATTATCTGACCGAATCAATAATCTAGCAGCCTCTGCAACACTTGCAATGGCTGCAAAAGCACGTGAATTGCGTGCAGAAGGAAAAGACATCATAGGCTTAAGCCTTGGTGAACCCGACTTCAACACTCCAGATTTCATTAAAGATGCCGCAATACAGGCAATTAATGATAACTACAACTCCTACTCCCCAGTAGATGGGTATGTGGAGTTAAAAGACGCTATAATCACCAAATTTAAGCGCGACAATAACCTAACTTACGATCGTAGCCAGATTGTAGTATCAACCGGCGCAAAACAGTCTTTATACAATATAGCACAGGTATGTATCAACCCGGGTGACGAAGTAATACTACCTTGCCCATATTGGGTAAGTTATGCAGATATCGTTCAATTAGCGGAAGGTGTTCCTGTAGAAGTACAAACATCTATCGATACCAACTTCAAAATGACTCCTGAGCAACTTGAAGCTGCAATTACTCCAAAAACCAAAATGCTTTGGTACAGTTCTCCTTGCAATCCAAGTGGATCAATTTATAGCAAAGAAGAATTACGGGCCTTAGCAGATGTACTGCAAAAATACCCACACATTGTGGTAGTAAGTGACGAGATTTACGAGCATATCAACTATGTAGGTGGTCACGCCAGTATGGCTCAGTTTGAAGACATGTACGATCGTACTGTAACCGTAAATGGAGTTGCAAAAGCATTTGCAATGACTGGATGGCGTATAGGATACATTGGAGCTCCTTCATACATCGCCCGTGCGTGCAACAAAATTCAGGGACAGGTAACCAGTGGTGCTAACTGTATTGCTCAGCGTGCCGTAATTACTGCTCTTGAAGCGCCGGTAAGCAAAATTCAATATATGGTTGATGAGTTTAAAGAGCGTAGAAAACTTATTTTAGACTTATTAGCAGATATTGAAGGATTTGAATGTGTGGAGCCAGAAGGTGCATTTTATGTGTTCCCAAACATCACACACTTCATTGGTAAAGCATTCAATGGCAAAACCATTAACAATGCTTCTGACTTTGCAATTTACCTACTTGAAGAGGCAAATGTTGCTACCGTAACTGGTGAAGCTTTTGGTAATCCTAACTGTATCCGAATTTCTTATGCAGCTAGTCAGGATCAGATCAAAGAAGCTTTAGCTCGCATCAAAAAAGCAGTTACTTAATTATAAACTTATCTAATAAAAAAAAGCGACCTCAACAGGT
>CAXPQP010000012.1:0-106294 GCA_964219495.1 Leeuwenhoekiella sp.
GACGGCATACGAGATTGATCAAGGTGACTGGAGTTCAGACGTGTGCTCTTCCGATCTCAAAGAATTTATTCCTAAAGATGAGTTGTGGCCATTACCAACAGATGAAGAGCTGAAGGAGCAGGATGATAATGTGTACAACAAGCATTTCTTTGGTAAAGAAGCTTCCAACGCAAATCCTGTAGCCTATAAAACTGCCGTTAATGAGCATTACGGTACTTCAAAAGATTTAGAAGCCTTTGCCGAAAAGGCGCAGCTGCTTAATCTCAATGTGATGCGCGGTATGTATGAGGCGTGGAATGATCATATGTGGGACGACGCCAGCGGAATACTGATCTGGATGAGTCAGTCTGCATATCCTTCGTTTGTATGGCAAACCTATGATTATTACTACGATCTCACCGGGGCATACTGGGGAGCAAAGCAAGCTTGTGAACCCCTGCACGTACAGTGGAATTCGGCTACGAATAGTGTAAAGGCGATCAATACCACCAGTGAAAATTTGGAAAACGCTCAGGTTGAAGCGCTGATTTATGATTTAAACGGAAAGTTGCTTGATGCCTATACCCAAAAAGCTTCAGTAAACGTTGCTTCAAGTGATAAGACTGAAGCATTTAAACTCGATTTCAGCAATGAACCTGCCGGTTTACATTTTATCAAATTGCTATTAAAAGATCAGGATGGTAAGGTTTTGTCACATAACTTCTATTGGAGAAATGGGGCTGAGCCATATAATTATCAGGCATTAAATTCACTGCCTAAAGCTAAACTAAGCTATACTTTAGATGAAGAACAAACATCAGGTGAGGATTATAGCTTTACACTGAAAGTTAAAAATACCTCTGATGCCGTTTCTTTCGGGAATAGGTTGAGGTTAGTAGATGCTAAAACTAAAGAGCGCATTCTACCGGTATTTATGTCTGAAGGTTATTTTACACTATTACCAGGAGAAGAGCGCAGTATACAGGTAGAAGTTAAGAAAGAGTATTTAAATAAAGCTGCATCTATTCTGATTAAACCCTACGGGCAGAAAGAGCAAAAAGCTATGGGACTGAAAATTTAATTTTTAAAAGATGAAAAGTTTTGGTTTTTACAGAGGATTTAAAGTCCTATTCTCCGCTTTCTGCTTACTAAGCACTCTAAGTTTACAGGCGCAAACGGAAGAATTTGTTATCTACGAGCAGCAGGTGCTTAAGCACGTTGCCGTGCATCCCGAAACCCGAAGTATAGGGACAAGTCTGCTTTTTGTTATACCGGAAGTAACCGAACAGCCAAAACTGGATTATTCCTATTTTACCAATCTTGGGATTAATGTATTCGTAACCACTCAGCCTGATTTGCTTCCCAAAAGCATTCAATTCATTAAAGAGCGGGATAGTCATTTTAGGCTGGATCCAAATAAAATTGGCATTGTGGGTTTTGGCGGTAGTTCTGGTTTTTTAAGCAATGCAAACACGGGAGCTTTCTGCGCATCGATTCTTCAAAAGTCAGAGCAACTAGATTTGAACAATTTACCTGAAGAACTACCACTTTATGTGTTGAGCGAGTCTAAAGATCGAGAAACAGTAAAAGCTATTTTAAAGTCGTACACTAAGGCAGTAGCCGCTGGCAAAAAGGTTAGTCTTGAATTACTCGATACAACTGATTTTCCAGATAATGCTACGGCTTTTCGAGACAAGATTCAACAATCATTGTATTCCTATATCGATATGCTTTATGGTCATGAACCACTTTATTCAGAAAAGACCGAAGCTCAAAAGCAGGCCGAGAACTGGAAAAATTTCCAGAAAATGATCGAAGACCGAGTGAAAAACGATTGGGCGTGGCTTAACCGCTATGCCGGGGATAATGATAAGTTACAAGAGGAAACCGATGATCCCGATCGTGTTGTTTTTCTGGGAAATTCGATCACAGAAGGTTGGGGAATGCAAGTGCCTGAGTATTTTAAACAAAACAACTACATCAACCGGGGTATTGGAGGACAAACCACACCACAAATGTTGGTGCGCTTTCGGGAAGATGTTATTGATTTAAAACCGGCTCGTGTTATCATTCTGGCAGGGATTAATGATATTGCTCAAAACACAGGTCCCATGGAAGTGGAGACTATTTTCGGCAATATTGTATCAATGGCTCAACTGGCACTGATTAATAACATTGAACCGGTTTTATGTTCCGTACTACCAGCTAAAGGTTTTCTCTGGAATCCTGATATTGATCCGATTGAAAAGATTAAAGAACTCAACAGACTTCTTAAAAATTATGCACAACAGGAGGATCTGATTTATGTAGATTATTATTCTCAAATGCTAGATGAAGAACAGGGACTGCAAAAACTATATACAGAAGATGGGGTGCATCCCAATATCAAAGGCTATGAGGTGATGAAGCACATTCTGGAAAACACGATTAATTAAGATTTTAAATACGTGGATACTCTTAGGACCAGGTATTTAACATTTATATTTTGTGAATTTGAATAAAAATCTATTATTTTACGCAAACGTTATACTAAAACGTTTTACCAAATTGAACTGAACTGAATTATGATTAAAAATTACCTGAGTATCCTTTTAGGATTAGTACTCTCCTCTACGGCATTGGCACAATTGAAGCTCCCTGAAATCTTAAGTGATAATATGGTGTTGCAGCAGGAAACTCAGGCTCCGCTTTGGGGCTGGGCTAATCCCGGGTCAACAATTACAGTCAAAACAAATTGGGATGAGAAAGCATCCGTAGAGACCCAGGCAGATTCACAAGGGCGCTGGCAGGTAAAGCTTAAAACTCCTGAAGCCGGACAGGCATACGAACTCACTATTCAAAGTTCTGGAGAACAAGTAACTATCAAAAATATTCTTGTTGGAGAGGTCTGGGTGTGTAGCGGTCAGTCAAATATGGAAATGCCCGTTGAAGGCTGGTTTAATCAGCCGATTGACAATTCAGAAGAAACCATTAAAAATGCTGCAAACAACCAGATTCGCTTATTTACGGTTACTAAAAAAACAGCTTTAAGTCCGCAGGAGGATGTAACAGGAAGCTGGGAGATTGCCAGTCCGGAAACTGTAGCAAAATTCAGTGCTACCGCCTATTTCTTTGGCAAAGAGCTTAATAAAGTACTTGAAGTACCGGTAGGTCTAATTCATAGCAGTTGGGGTGGTACCGTGGCAGAAGCCTGGACCAGTGAAAAGGCCTTACGTGAATTGGGGGATTTTAACAAGGATCTCGATAGAATAGATTCCATTCGCCCCGTTTTGAAAGAGGTTATAGTAGCAGATAAATTAAAATCCACTATCTGGGAAAAATCGGTAAACCAGATCAATGAGTCTTATGCAGCAGCTAATTTTGACGACTCCTATTGGAAAAATATAGAAACCCCAAAAATTTGGGAAGATGCTGGTTATCCTAATCTGGATGGAATTGCCTGGTATCGTAAAATCATAAATATACCGGCGGAGTGGGCAGGTAAAGATTTAGTTCTGGAACTCGGACCTATTGATGATCTTGATATCACCTGGTTTAATGGAGTTGAGGTGGGTAAATCTAAAGAAGAAGGGTTTTATTGGGCGGCTGAAAGAACCTATACAATTCCGGGTAATCTGGTTAAAGCCGGAAAGAACGCTATAAGCATTCGAGTACTAGATACTGGAGGTAATGGAGGTCTCTACGGTTCGCCAGAACAGGTAAAGCTTAGTCTAAAGGAAGGAGCAGATCAAAATACCATCTCACTTGCAGGAAATTGGAAGTTTTTAGTTGAAAAGCGGGCTCCAAGACCTGCCTATTCAGAAAATGCAAATACTCCAACTGTGTTGTACAATGCGATGATTGCGCCTCTAGTTCCTTATTCCATTCGCGGTGCAATTTGGTATCAGGGAGAATCAAATGTGGGACGAGCAGAACAGTATGAGCGTCTGTTCCCGCAAATGATTAGAAACTGGAGAGCTGACTGGGATCAGGGAGATTTTCCATTTTATTTCGCACAGATTGCACCTTTTGGTTATCCGGGTGATGGCACCGCTTCAGCTCAATTGCGAGATGCGCAACGCAAATCCCAAAAGTTAGATAATACAGGGATGGCAGTTTTACTCGATATAGGTTCTTTGGCAACTATTCATCCTTCTAATAAAGGCGAAGTAGGGCACAGGTTGGCGCTTTTAGCTCTTGATAAAACCTATGATAAATCACGAACTTCTTCAGGCCCTACAGTTAATAAGATTAAAGTAAAAGATAATAATCTGGAATTACATTTTGAGAATCTAGACGGTGGATTGGTTACTTCTGGTGAACTTACCGCTTTTGAAATTGCAGGAGCCGATCGCAAGTTTGTAAAGGCTCAAGCTAAACTAGATGGCGATACCATAATCTTAACTGCTGAAGGCGTAAACAATCCGGTTTATGTGCGTTATGCCTTTACGGATAAGGCAGAGGCGCAACTATTCAATAAGGCAGGATTGCCCGCATCTTCATTCGAACTCTCAAAATAAGACTATGAAGCTAAATTACCTTTGCATTATTATTGGGCTTCAACTAAGTTTTGCTTTTGCGCAGAATACCAGTACACAATTAATTGTAGCTGATGCGCTGGGCAGTAATATGGTGGTGCAACAAAATAAACCTTTTGCAGTTTGGGGAACCGCAGCACGTAATTCAATAGTAGGCATAGAGGCAGATTGGTCTGAAAAAATTACGGTTACCGCAGATAATTCAGGAAAATTTATAGGCTACATTCCTGTGCCTGTTGCTCAACAGGGAGATTATACGAGTCATCAAATCGAAATCACATCGGGCACCGAAAGTGCAACCCTCAGTAATTTACTTATCGGTGAAGTGTGGATTTGCAGCGGGCAATCGAACATGCAATTCGCTATGCACGAAGTAGTAAATGCTGAAGAAGAATTAAAGCAAGCCACCGATTCTAATATTCGCCTATTCAATACCGGATTAAATTTTAGCGATACACCAATAGAAACAGTGCAAGGAGAATGGAAGGTTTGTACTCCGGAAACCGCCTCTAAATTTTCTGCGGTAGGCTATTATTTTGGAACAAAACTGAAAGAAAAACTCAACATTCCTATCGGGCTTTTATTTACAGGAATTGGGGCTTCTGCGGCTCAGGCTTATGTGCCTAAACCTGTTTTAGCCGCTGATGAATTATTAAACCAAACCTATTTAAAACCTTATTTGGATTCTGAAAAATCAAAAGAAAAAATTGATGGCGGTTTTTCGTTTGAAAAAGTAACCCGACCTTATTTACTTTACAATGCGATGATTCACCCATTTAGAAATTTATCGATGCGCGGAGTAATCTGGTATCAGGGTGAAGCAAACCGAAAAGGTAGAACGGAATATACCCAACTAATGTATGCCATGATTAACTCGTGGAGAACCGCATTCAGTCAGGGAGACTTCCCTTTTTATTATGTGCAGATTGCACCATACGACTACGATAAGAAAGAAGATTTTTATGCTGAAGATGGCTATTTCAGAGAAGCACAGGAAGCTGTAGCAGCATTAGATCATACCGAGATGGTTACAACGGTTGATGTGGGTGATCCTGAAGACCTGCATCCCAAGAATAAAAAACCTATAGGATTGAGACTGGCAGCAACGGCTCTCAATCGAACCTATGATTTTCTAGAGGTGCCTTATAAAGGACCGGTTTTTAAATATGCCGAATTTTTGGATAAGAAAACAATAGTGCATTTTGAGCCCGAAACGCTAACTGGCGGATTGAAAACAACCGATGGAAAAGCTCCCCGTTATTTTCAACTGGCAGGTAGGGATGGAACGTTTCATTGGGCAGATGCAAAAATCGAAGGAAAGACCATTATAGTGACTTCAAAAGAAGTTAAAAATGCGGTTGCGGTGCGGTACGCTTTTACCAATTATCCGGTTACAAATCTTGTAAATGAGGCAGAAATACCTGCAAATCCATTCCGAAGTGATGATTGGATAGAAAATGATGCCAAAAAATAGGTATATGAAAAATATTAACATAAATTATTTTAATAATATCAGAATAAAAACCAAAAATTGTTTAATTTGGTATTATAAGTAAAACGTTTTACTTAATGTTTACCGATTTACTATAACGATATCGTATTTGAGTTATGAAATATTACGTTTACATTTTAGCCGGAGTTTTAACCCTCTGCATTTCCTGTTCTCAGGAAGGCTTTCTAGATCAAACAGAAACCACCGATTTAGATGAAACTACTGTCTTTGCAGACAGTACCTACACCACCGCCTTTTTGACAGATATTTACACCGCTATAGGTTTTAGCAGTGAACCCTCGAGATTTGGTGGATTTTCAGGGACAACGGGCGGCTTGCAAACCGCTTCTGATGAAGCAGAGCCTCGTGTTTCTCCAGACATTACTACAGATCTTCAGTTTATAACGGGTACCTTAAATGCGGTTACCGTTAGTGACAGACCTTGGGGATTATGTTATACCTATATTAGAAAGGTAAATCAGTTTTTAAAACACCTTCCGGAGACACCACTCTCACAAACACGTAAAACACGTTTTGCAGCAGAAGCCCGATTTCTTAGAGCCTGGTACTATTCTATTCTATTAAAACATTACGGGGGTGTTCCTCTTGTTGGAGATACTATTTATGCTCCCGATGATGAAATTTCTGCAGAGCGCAATACCTATGCGGAAGTAGTTAACTACATCGTTAGCGAAGTAGATGCGGCGGCAGAAGACCTTACCATAAAACCAATCAACCGGGAGTATGGGCGTATAGGAGCTGGCGCTTGTATGGCATTAAAATCACGTGTCTTATTATACGCTGCAAGTCCGCTGCACAACGGCTCAGACTATGAAGCTCCCTTCAATGAATTACTCGGTTATCCAAGCTATGACATTAACCGCTGGCAACTGGCGATGAATGCGGCTTTAGCTCTTATTGAGACTAATGCTTACGAGTTATATGTAGATAATAATCCCGAGCCAGGTTTTGGTTTCTATGCCATTTTTAATGCCAATTCAGGAACCGGAGATGTCCGTGCTTCTGCTGCACAAATCACGGTAGGTACCATTCTCGAGCGTATGTCTGGTGGTGGTGCTGGTTTTGAGCAGCTATTCAATCCACCTTCTCGTGGAGGTAGTGGGGCAGGAGGCTACCCGTATCAGGAACTTGTGGCAAGTTTTGGTATGAATAACGGTATGCCCATTGGAGATCAAAATCCGCTGTATGATGCACAAAACCCCTATCAAAACCGGGATCCACGTTTTTACAATACGATTATTTACGATCAGTCGCAGTTGCGTAACAACAGTAACAACCTGGAGCCTGTAAATATTTACCTCGGTAGTTTTAATGGTATTCCTGCAGGTCAGGATGCGGTACGTTCAGGTACACCAACGGGATATTACATCAACAAATTCAGAAACCGAAATATATCTGGGAATAGCGGTATCACAACCTCGCAGGAGCGACCACTTATTCGCTATGCCGAAATTCTGCTGAACTATGCCGAAGCACGAAATGAATTTTCTGGTCCTGATGAAACCGTTTACCAGGCTCTGGAACTCATTCGCCAGCGTGCCGGCTTAAATCCGTATCAACTGGAGCGCACTTTAACTCAGGAAGAAATGCGAACCTTAATACGCAATGAACGTCAGGTTGAATTTGCGATTGAAGGACACCGCTTTTGGGATGTGCGTCGCTGGAAGATCGCTTCTCAAACCGAAAACCGCATGATGACCGGTCTTGAAGTGTTTAGAGATGGAAATAGTGTAGAATACAGACCTTTTAATGTACGTAAGCACGTGTTTAGAGAAGCACAGTATTTCTGGCCAATTCCCTACGACGAGATCGCAAAATCACCAGAATTATTACAAAACCCACTTTACTGATATACTAATACTTAAGCTTTATGAAAATTGTAGTTAAACTAATTCTGCTTTTGTGTCTCGTTCAGGCGTGTACCAATGTAGATGACAATGCCGCGCTTTCTTTTGACGAACCGGTAAAGGATATAAGCGGAAGCTGGCAAATTGTGAGTGTGTCACGTAATGGTCAGGATATAACTGAAGTTTTTGACTTTCAGGATTTCAGAATCAACTTCAGTGCAGATGGTACTTTTACTTATGAAAATTACGTGCCTTTTGTAACTGCTCAGGGAGGTACCTGGTCGCTTGATGACCCGCAATATCCTTTTACGATTACCTTCTCAAGTGAGACTTCAGACCCACAGGAGGTTCCTTTTAGTTATCCCATTGTTGCCGGTAAGCGCCAGATTCAGCTTTCATTCAGCACAGGCTGTTCCAGCAACATTTATGCCTATACCATCGAACGGGTTGAATAATTTTTAAAATGATTTTTAATGAAAACGATTGAGAAAAAGATACCTGTTCTAAAACGTATATCGTTGTTCCTGCTCTTTGTAGTGGTGTACTCATGTGTGTTTTTAGATAGTAAAGAATATCCTGAAACAGTAACAGCTGGCGAGATGGCTACTTTTAAAATGGAGATTCACGTGCAGCCGGTGGGCGGAGCGGCCAATGGCGAAAAATTAATCATTGCGCTTCTGGTTCCTAACAGTTGGGAAACCGAAACCGAATCTGTTGTTACTTATACCAGCAGTGTTGATGAAGGAACTCAAACGATGTCTGTTGTTCCCGATAACGTACTGCCTGTAAATGGTGGTGGTTTAACCTGGGGAGCCCATCTTAAAAACAGATTAGGAGTCGGGCCAAACGTGCTAAGCGATATGAAATGGGTAACCTTTCAAAGTGATAAGAGTTATAATATAGGTGGCGGGGAATATGTTTCTGCATCGGTAACCATCAATACGCTTGTTGCAGAAGACAATTTGAGAGCAAAAATCGGATTTTTTGTAAACCATTCGAGCGATGGTTTAAGCACCAATCCAGATAACTGGAAAGTGCAATACAGCGACTGTATTGATGTACTGGATGGAGAAGGACTGGTTACCGATTATTGCGAATTGCAATTTAACGTGGTACAGCCTATAAATGCTACCAAAAATGACTTTTTGACTTTCAGCTTCCAGGGAGATATCGCTCCCAATCCACTCATTGAGGCACAGGAAGTGTATTTGTGCGCAAAAGCGATTACAGATACGGGAGCAGAATATGAGGTTTGTGGGATGGAGGCCAAAGCTCAAATGACCAAAGCCAGTGCTTTTAGCAACTCGTACGCTCTTACGTTATGGCCGGGTCAATACTTCAACATTCCTGCAAATGAGACTTTGGTCAGAATAGAGTACTCCTTTACTAATGAGGATGGTACTGTTGTAATACAGGATGATACAGAGCCGTATGCCTACGTACCCAAATGCAACTAGAATCAGAGAATCCTTAAAATGTTAACTATGCTTGATAATTATTCAAATTTTAAGATAACACGTTCGCTTGGCCTGCTTCTTACAGTTATGGCTTTTGCAACAACGAGTTGGGCTCAACAAACGGGTTCTGAAATGGGTTACCAGATTAAAGGTTTTATCCTTGATGAATACGGGAATCCTGTAGAAAATGCGACACTCACCACAGTGGCTAATGATTCTTTGACTACTTCGGCTGCCGATGGTTCTTTTAAGCTGGAAGTGACTGAAACTTTAAAGACCGTCATTGCACATCCTGAGTTCTATACCGAAACGTATTATTTCGATCCAGTAAATCGTTTTAACCCGATTGAAATACGTCTGGATAGCCGATTACTCAAGGTTACCGATGAGATTCATACCATTTATGACTCCCGAAGTAAAAAAGCTTTTTTAGGTTCACAATCTACTATTTATACAGATCAGCTCACAACAACACTGGCGCAGACCTATGTGCACGCATTGCCAGGTAGATTAACAGGTTTGTATACCGAACAATACCGTGGTATTCGATCTGCTCAAACCAATGCCAATACCACATCGGTGTTTCTCAATTCGATTCCTAATATTGGTGCAGGATCAGTAGCTTCAGACAATACACAATTTTTCATTTCTTCTCGCGGTCAGGGACCTGTAGTGGTTATTGACGGGGTGCAGCGTGATTTATCTTCAATCGATCCTCAGAATATCGAGTCGATTTCCATTCAAAAGGATGCATTGTCTAGTTTGTTCCTAGGAATGCGCAGCTCACGCGGAGTTTTAGTTGTAACTACCAAGGAGGCAGATGCCACAGGTTTTAAACTTTCATTTACTCAGGAAACCGGTTTTCAAAACTCTTTGAATATGCCCGATCCTCTGCCTGCATACCAATATGCATATTTGTTGAACGAAGGTTTGTTGCAAGATGGTAATTCACCGGTTTATACACAGGCAGATTTTAACGCCTATCGCAATGGTACCGACCCCATTAATCATCCCAATGTGAATTGGTATGATGAAGTGTTGAAAAAGAATGCGCCCATTTCACTTTATAATATCAATATGAGAGGCGGTAATGAAAGCGCAAAATACTTTTTAAGTCTGGGTTACTTTACGCAGGAAGGTTTCTTTAAAACCTCAAGCCTTAACAGCTATAATACTAACGAAGGTCTTGATAGATATTTGGTAAATACCAAGCTTGATGTTGATGTAACCGATGAGTTTAAAGTTAAGTTGAGTCTCTTCGGAAGAATCGAGGAAGGAAATCAACCCGGTGCAACAACCAACCAAATCCTACAGGATTTATACACTACGCCAAACAACGCATATCCTATTTTCAATCCTAACGGAAGTTATGGGGGGACGCGATCGTTTACCAGAAACTTATATGCCTCAACGCTTAACTCGGGCTATATAAAAGATATTAAAAAAGATGTTCTGGCAACGGTAAACCTGGAATATGATATGAGCAAATTCGTAAACGGATTGTCGTTTAAGGGAATTTCAAGCGTATCTGTTCAAAACAGGACTGCCATTCGTCGTGCACGACAAAATCTTGTTTATGATTTTACCCCGGCAGATGAAGGGGAAGGAGGTACCTACGACACTTATGGTACTTTATCACCACAGAGCAATGATTTTATCGCTTCGGCAAATTCAAATTACTGGTATGGGCAGGCTGGTTTTCAATACGAGCGATCATTTGATAAGCATAACATAGATGCAGAGTTTTTTGGAGATCAATATGTGGTGAGTACCAATTTTGATTTGCCAAATCGACCTGCAGATATTGCACTTAGCGTGAAATACAATTTTGACGAAAAGTATTTTGCGGAAGCCGCTGCAGTGGAGAGCTACTTTAACGGCTACGCGCCCGGGCAGCAGTGGGGCTTATTTTATGCTTTTGGACTTGGTTGGGATATTGCCAAAGAAAATCTATTTGCTGATCAGGACTGGTTAAACAGCCTGAAACTTCGCGGAGTTTATGGCAAAACGGGTAATGGTATTGACAATGCAGGCTACTATATCTGGAGACAGTCGTATTCAACAGTAAGTCAGTTTGACGGCAGAGCATACCCTCAGGGATATTCTTACGCAGTAGGTCGTGCGGTGGTAGAAAATGAACCGCTTTACAATCCAAATATCAGCTGGGAAAAAGCTCATAAACTGAATGTAGGTCTTGACTTTTTAGCTTTTCAAAACAAGCTTCAGATTACGGGTGATTACTACATTGATAACTATTATGACCTGCTTCAGCAACGCGGAAAGAGTATCGAATTGTTGGGTATTTCATATCCCAATGAGAATATTGGTAAAAACAGATATCAGGGACTTGAACTTTCGGTTACCTATCAAAACAACATAGGCGATTTTAATTATTTCGTTACCGGAAACTGGTCTCAACAAAAGTCGGAGCGAGTATTTCTCGATGAGCAATTTAGACCTGAGGAATACAACAAGCTCACCGGTAAACCGGTAAATACCATATTTGGATATGTCGCTGATGGCTTTTTCGAAAGCGAAGAAGAAATTGCCAACAGTGCAACGACTTATAGCAGTAACGTAGGGCCTGGGGATATCAAATTCAAAGATCTCAATAACGACGGCATTATCAACGACTTTGACCTTACTCCAATTGGTAACACCAAGCCCTTGTCGTATTATGGAATCAACGCGGGTTTCAAGTATAGAGGTATTGACTTCAGCTTTCTGATTCAGGGTGTTTACAATCGGGATATTTATTTCAATAACGATGTATTGCTGGGAGGTTTTACCGGGATTGCTCAAACCTACGGCCAGGCTTATGCGCCTATACTTAACAGATGGACGCCCGAAACTGCAGCAACAGCCACTTTGCCACGTGTTCGCCCGGGAACTTCATTCTTCAATCAGTCGCCTAACCTGCAGCAAAATTCATCGCTCTTTGTGTTTTCAGGAGACTATGTGAGGCTGAAGAATGTAAGCATAGGCTACACCTTTCCAGACGAAATTACCAACTACCTGGCAGGTATGCAACTTCGCATATTCGCTAACGGAACCAACCTTTTCACAGAATCTGCTTTCGATTTAGGAGATCCGGAAGTGACTTCATTTACAAGTTACCCCATACAACGGGTGATAAGTGGAGGACTTAATGTCAAATTTTAGAATCTAAGATTATGAAATCATATACACTACTTTGCGCCGGATTTTTAACACTCACACTGGCATCTTGTTCTACAGATTACGAGACTGTACCGGTAGAGCAGTTCACTCAGGAGTTTGTCTTTTCAGAAACAGATTCTATTGGTGAAAAAGCTAAAGAGTTTTTAAACAATATTTATTCTTCTATGCAAAATGGTCACAATCGCATAGGAGGTGATTACCTCGATGCAGCTACAGATGATGCGATCTCGTCTTCTCTTACTCAGAATGACGTGTTCAACCTTGCAATGGGTAATTACAATTCCATGAATCGTATTACATCAGATATGGAATGGGGGGAATATTACCGCACCTTTAGAGAGGTTAACACATTTGTAAACAATATTGACCGCGTACCGTTGATTATGACCTACAATGGTGGGCAAAAAATGAATAAGGCATGGAAGGCTGAAGCCCGTTTCTTCAGAGCGTATCATTATTTCAACTTACTGAAGCGCTATGGCGGAGTGCCAATCGTACCTGAAGACCCTTTTATTTTGGGTGACAATGTAGAAATACCCAGAAGCTCCTTTTCAGAGTGTGTGGAATATATTGTGGAAGAACTTGATGCAATTAAAGATAGTTTGCGCACAAGACCAGTTGATAACCCACAGTCAGATGCTCATGTGGTTACCAAGGGAGCTGCACTCGCTTTAAAATCCAGAGTCTTATTGTATGCAGCGAGTCCGTTGTTTAATGGTGGAAACATCGATGCACAAAATGAATTGACTGGTTATACCGACTATTCCCAACAACGCTGGGCAAGAGCGGCAGATGCTGCTATGGAGTTTATGGATGAGCTACCTTATTACCAGCTAAGTCCCAACTTCGGTAATGTTTTTATCGAGGAAGGAAACCCTGAAGTTATTTTCTTCAGGCAGGGAGGAAGAGGTAGAGGTGTTGAACTTACCAATGCTCCCATAGGCTATTCGGCTCCCAATGATGCCGATGGCAGAACCAGTCCTACTCAGAACCTGGTAGATGCCTTCCCAATGCTTGATGGTAAGGCAATTACCGATAATACTTCGGTGTATCCCTATACTTTTCAGGATCAGTACCGCAATCGTGATCCACGGTTGAAGCTTACCATTTTGCACAACAATGCCCTGTGGTTAAATGCAGATGTTGAAACATTCCTGGGTGGAAAAGACAATCCCAATGCAGCTGTTCAAAAAACAAAGACCAGTTACTATATGCGCAAGTTTATGGGCTTCTTTGAAAATGCTGATGATTATACCGATGTAAGACACGATTGGGTAATTTTTAGATATGCTGAAATTATACTCAACTATGCCGAAGCGCTTAATGAAGCTGCCGGACCTACTCAGGAGGTTTATGACGCGATCAAACAACTGCGTGCCCGTGCAGGTATTGATGCCGGAGCAGATTCTATGTATGGTTTAGATACAGGAATGACGCTGGAAGAAATGCGCGGGATCATTCAAAATGAGCGTCGTATTGAAATGGCTTTTGAAGAGCAACGCTACTGGGATTTAAGACGTTGGAAGCTGGCTAATAAAGTTTACAACAATCCGCTAAATGGCCTATTAATAACCCGAAGCGCAGGTTCTTTAAACTACAATTTACAGGAAGTCTTACAGCCTTCCTTTCAGGAAAACAGATATCTCTACCCCATTCCGTATTCAGAAGTTGTTAAAAACAGCAATATGATTCAAAACCCGGGTTGGTAGGTCTGACCTCTATAATATTTAGATACGTTATTATGAGAAAAATAGTATTACTTTTTTTATTGGTTCATTTAAGTTTTAGTGCCTTTGCACAGGGACGACGTGTGGAAGGAAAGATCGTTTCCTCAGACGGCGAAGCACTATTTAGTGTGAACATATTGGTTAAAGGTCAGGCACGAGGAACGCTTTCTAATCAATTTGGTCGCTTTGATATCAATGTCTCTCCTCAGGATACCCTGATTGTTTCTTACGTGGGTTTTGTAACACAGGAGGTAGTGGTAGGCGATCAGGAGTTTTTAAATATCATTATGTCTATAGATCAGGGAGCTTTAGATGAGGTAGTGGTTATCGGTTATGGTGAGACCAAGCGTATAACGAACACCGGTGCCGTGAGTTCTATTAAGGCCGAAGAAATAAAATATGTACCTACCGCTTCTGTTCAAAATGCACTTACGGGTAGATTACCTGGTTTCTTTAGTCAGCAACGTTCTGGTCAACCTGGTCGTGATGCAGCAGACTTTTTTATCAGAGGGGTTAGTTCGTTGAACGGTGCTGGTAACCAACCCTTAATCATTGTTGATGATATTGAATACTCTTACGAGCAATTGCAGCAAATCAATGTGAATGAGATTGAAAGTATTTCGATTTTGAAAGATGCTTCGACCACTGCAATCTATGGTATTAAAGGAGCAAACGGAGTATTGGTAATCAAAACCAGACGTGGTAAATCGGGTCGTCCTAAAGTAAATTTAAGAATGGAAAGCGGGATACAAACGCCTATTCGGGAGCCAGATTTCCTGCAATCGTACCAAACAGCATTATTGGTAAATGAAGCCTATAGAAATGATGGCTTACAACCTCAGTTTTCAGATGATGACCTGGAGCGTTTCAGACTGGGTGATGACCCATACGGGCATCCAGATGTTGACTGGTACAACGAGATTTTCAAAAAGATCGCTTATCAAACCAATGCCAATGTTGATATTTCCGGAGGAACAGAAAAATTGAAATACTTCCTTTCTGGTGGAGCTTTTTCGCAGAATGGTCTTGTAAAAGACTTCTCAAATGCCAATGCAGAAATCGACAACAACTATTTCTATAGACGATTCAACTATCGCGCAAACATAGATTATGATGTTTCAGAAAGTTTGTCTTTAAGACTCGATATGACTTCCAGATTTGGAAATATCAACCAGCCAAACAATCAGAATGTGGTGTCTGAGATTTACGATTTCACCAAAATACATCCATACTCGGCGCCTTTCTTAAATCCTAACGGAACCTATTCGTACGCGATTGATACCCGCGAAAATTTGCCTACAATCAATGCCCGATTGGCCAATGGAGGCTATGATAGAATACGTCGTACCGATTCAAACATTCTTTTAGGAGCTACTCAGGATTTTAGCAAGTCTATTGAAGGCTTATCAGCAACAGTACGCCTGGCTTACTCCAGCGTTGATGAAACCTATAGAAGTGTAACCCGAAGCACCTTCCCAACCTATTACTACAATCCTGATAACGACAGTTATTCTATAGATCCCCGAGGGAATTATGCTTATGGTTCGTATACAGTTACCGGCGGACAAAATATTTCAAATCAGAATTTGAATATTCAGGGATTCTTAAACTACAACCGCACTTTCGGTACAGATCATAATTTTAAAAGTACCTTTTTATACAACCGCCAGAGTAGTACTTCTGGAGCCGGTGTACCAGCAAACTTTAAGGGTTATACCTTAAAACTGACGTATGATTATAAGGAAAAATACCTTTTAGACATTAACGGGGCCTATAACGGTACCGACCGATTTGAAGCCGATAAACGCTTCGGTTTTTTCCCTGCAATCGGGGTTGGGTATAACATCTCCAATGAAGAATTTTTCAAAGAGTTATTCCCAGATGTGCAGCTGCTAAAATTGAGAAGTTCGTACGGTTTAGTGGGATCTGATGCTACTTTCGGAAACCGATACCTGTATCAGCAGGTCTATCAAAATGGAGGTGGTTATTATTTTGGTTATACAGGATTTCCTTCCATTTACGAAGGAAGCCTGGGGAATAACAAGGTAACCTGGGAAAAATCGAGAAAGTTTGATGTGGGACTTGATTTAAACATTTTCGACAACAACCTGTCTTTATCTGTTGATTATTTCTACGATTACCGCTACGACCAGTTGGTTACCCGAGAAGACATTCCCGATATTCTGGGGATTGGGATTTCTCCTAACAACGTAGCAGAAACGCAGAATCAGGGTTTTGATGGTGAGATTTCGTACCAAAAACAATTTGGTGAGGTTCAGTTTAATTCCAACCTAGTATTTTCATATGCCAAAAACAAAATCCTTTATAAGGCCGAAGCTCAAAAAGCATTTCCATTCTTACAGGAAACCGGCAGAGCAATCGGGCAGCCATTTGGTTATACCTTCATCGGCTTTTATTCTGAAGATGACATTGCCCGCAACAACGACGGCAATGCAGACAATGACGTGCCGGTGCCGCTTAATGATATTCCAATCCAGGCGGGAGACCTTAAATACAAAGACCTTAACGGTGATGGTGTGATCGATAATTTTGACAGAGGACCTATTGGGATGCCTAATTTACCAACCACCACAGCCGGTCTTTCTCTTGGGGTGAATTATAAAAACTTCAGTGCAAAGATTCTGTTTCAGGGATCGTTTGATTATAGTTTTAGTGTGATCGGTACCGGTATTGAACCATTCAAGAGTCAGTTTCAACCCATTCACTTAAATCGCTGGACACCTGAAACGGCAGCCACAGCAGAATTCCCAAGATTAACAAGTAATCCTACGACGGTAAACAGCCCGGGAGCATATATGTCTGATTTCTGGTTGATCGATGCCTGGTATATACGTTTAAAAACAGTTGATATTTCGTATCAATTGCCAGAGCGCTTAATTCCTTTTGGGATAAACAACGCCCGTTTTTACGTAAACGCGTTCAACTTACTTACGTGGACGAGTTATGATAAGTATCAGCAGGATCCTGAAATCAATTCAAATACTTCAGGTGACTCGTATCTTAATCAGCGCGTTGTAAACCTGGGTCTTCAAATAGGCTTTTAACACACAGTAAACTACCTATAGAATTTATCATTTATGAAATTTTACCCTATTCCATTTTTTCTTTTTTTTCTGAGCAGCATTTCTTTCGGTCAGAAGCAAAACCTTGTTGATTATGTAAATACATTACAGGGAACATTTTCTACCCCAGAGTTGAGCTACGGTAATACCTATCCAACAGTGGCAATGCCGTATCCGGTGCATTCGTTTTCCCCACAAACCGGTAAAAATGGAGAAGGATGGAAGTATCAATATCAGGCTACAACCATACGCGGTTTTCAACAGGTGCATCAGTGCAGTCCCTGGGTAAACGATTATGCAGTTTTTTCTTTAATGCCTCAACTGGGCAGTTTAGAAGTTAACGAAGATAAGCGCGCATTGGCTTTTAGTCACGATAATGAAACAGCTAAACCTTATTACTATTCAGTGACTTTTGATAACGGCATTCAGGCAGAAATGAGCCCGGTGACTCGTGGAGGGCAGATGCGATTTTCGTTTCCTAAAGGCGAAAAAGCTTTTCTGGTACTGGATGGTTATACTAAACAAAGCAGCATTAAGATTCATCCTAAAGAACGAAAAATTACAGGTTGGGTGCATAACGGTTTGTTGATTCCGGGAGAATTTAAAGGGTATTTTGAAATTCAATTTGATCAGCCATTTGAGGCATTTGGAACCTGGGAGAACCGGGAGAACACGGTTCAAAAAAACAATACAGAAGCAGAAGGTGATGGTAAGGGTGCTTATCTTCAGTTTAAAAGCGGTGTAAAGGTTACGGCTAAAATTGCTTCTTCTTACATAAGTCCAGAGCAGGCTCATCTTAATTATAAGCAGGAACTGGCAGATCATAAATCGTTTGAAGCGACAAAGAAAAATGCTAAAAACACCTGGAATGACTTATTCAATCGTGTTTTAGTTGAAGGTGGTTCAGAAGAAGATAAAGCAACCTTTTACTCGTGTTTATTCCGTGCAAATCTGTTTTCGCATAAATTCTACGAACTGAAAGAAAACGGAGATCCTTATTATTTCAGTCCGTATGACGGGAAAATACATGACGGCTATATGTTTACCGATAATGGATTTTGGGATACATTCCGTTCTCAATTTCCGCTAACCAATATTTTACATCCTACAATGCAAGGACGTTATATGCAATCGTTGCTGGACGCTCAGGAGCAAAGCGGATTTTTACCAACCTGGTCCTGCCCGGGAATGAGCGGGATTATGATAGGTAATCACGCGATTTCTTTGCTTACAGATGCTTATGTAAAAGGAATTAAAGGTTTTGACCCCCAGGAGGCCTTGGCAGCCTACGCTCACGAAATCACCAATAAAGGTCCCTGGGGTGGTTCAAATGGTAGAGAAGCGCATAAAGATTGGTTTGAGCTTGGGTATATTCCCTATCCTGCAGTTGGGGAAAGTGCCGCAAAAACACTGGAATATGCTTACGATGATTTTTGTGGATATTTTCTGGCAGAAG
Source organism: Leeuwenhoekiella sp. (assembly GCA_964219495.1). Taxonomy (GTDB): domain Bacteria; phylum Bacteroidota; class Bacteroidia; order Flavobacteriales; family Flavobacteriaceae; genus Leeuwenhoekiella. The sequence continues at coordinate 18,760 of CAXPQP010000012.1, forward strand.
CGGTAGGGAATGAGCATTATGCCAATATGTTCTCGAGACAGATGTACAATTATAAGAATGTATATGATGCTTCCGAAGGATTTATGCGAGGGAAATTACAAAGTGGGGAGTGGAAACCTGATTTCAACCCGCTAGCCTGGGGAGATCCTTTTACTGAAGCAAACGCCTGGCAATATACCTGGTCTGTTTTTCACGATGTGGAAGGACTGGTTGATCTTATGGGCGGAAAGGAAACCTTTACCAATAAACTCGACACCTTTTTCAATATGGAATCTACCTACGATGTGGGGAGTTATGGTCACGTGATTCACGAAATGCGCGAAATGGAATTAGCAAATATGGGGCAATATGCCCACGGAAATCAGCCGGTTTTACACGTTTCGTATTTATACAATTATGTAGGTCAACCCTGGAAAACACAGGAGCGCGTACGTAAAATTATCAGTCAGTTATACAATGCCACACCTAAAGGTTATCCGGGAGATGAGGATCAGGGCGGAATGTCTTCCTGGTATGTATTGAGCGCACTAGGAATTTATAGCGTAACCCCGGGAACAGTACAATACAATGTAGGTAGTCCGGTTTTTGAAAAGGCTACGATCACCCTTGAGAATGGTAAAAAGTTCATTATTGAAGCTGCAAATAACAGCGATGAGAACGTCTATATACAATCAGCTACGCTGAATGGAAAGAATTATGAGAAAAACTTCATTACGCACAACGATATTACCAATGGAGGTGTTTTTCGATTAGAAATGGGATCAAAACCTAACAAAGAGCGCGGAACTAAGGAAGAAGATAAACCCTATTCTGTTTCAACAGCAACTCAATCAACGCTTCAAAATTAATAGCATATGGTCTTTATTAAAATATGGAATAGCAAACTTGTTTATTCCATCTCAAAAAAAGCCTGTGTACTTGCTGTATTGGGTGTGCTGAGTTCCTGTAACTCGGGTCGTGATTCTGGTTTGTCTAAAGAAGAGGCTGTTACATTTGAAGCGGATAACTATGCGCAATGGGTAAATACCGAAATAGGCAATGAAGGTAAAGGCGTGAGTGAAACCGAACTGCAATTTGAAGCGGGTTTTACCTTTCCCGGAGCTACCACACCCTTTGGAATGGTACAGTTTACCCAGACTTTTTTTCAGCCCCAACGCGGTTTTGTGGTGAACCAACTTAGTGGAGCGGGTTGTCCCAATATGGGGAATTTTCCAACCACGGTGCTTTCAGGAGATTTGAAAGAATCTCCAAAAGATATGTTGGGACTTAAAACCACATATGACAATCAGGTAACTCAGGCAGGTTATTACAAAACCAAAATCAATTCAGGCATTATAGCCGAATTGACGGCTACGCCACGTACCGGAATGGCTCGTTTTACATTTTCTGAAGATGATCAAACCGGCACAGTGCTCATCGGTTCTGGTATTAATGCCAATAAAACCCGAGTTGGTTCTATCGAGATTATAGATGATCATAAATTGGTAGGTTATGCAGATGGTGGGTCGTTTTGCGGGTCTCCAACACCGTATATGGTATATTTTGTTGCAGAGTTTGACAGGCCTTTTACAAAATCGGGAACCTGGAGTGGAGATTCTATAAAAGCAGGAGAATCTAAAGTTGTAAGTGAAAATACAGGCGCCTTCTTAACTTTTGATGTGTCTTCAGATAAAGATGTCAATTACAAATTTGCCATTTCTTATGTTTCTATAGCAAATGCTCAGGAAAACCTGAAGACCGAAAATCCTTCTTTTGATTTTGATAAGGTTAAAGATGCTGCTCAGGATCAATGGAATTCCTATTTGTCTAAAATAAAAGTGAAGGGTGGAAGCAAAGATGAAACCCAACAGTTTTATACGCACCTGTACAATACGCTAAAACATCCCAGTATTTTTAGTGATGTAAATGGAGAGTATGTGGGTTCAGATCAAAAAACCTATAAAGCGGAAGGTTTTGACTATTATACCGCTTTTAGCAATTGGGATACCTACAGAACACAAACCCAGCTTATCGCTATGCTCGCGCCAGAAGTTACTTCAGATGTTGTGCAATCTCATTTGCTATTTGCAGAACGTTCTGGCGGCGGACTACCACGCTGGGTGCTCGCCAGTTTTGCGACCGGTATTATGCAGGGAGATCCCAGTTCGGCCTTGATTGCGAATGCCTATGCTTTTGGAGCTCAGGATTTTGACCTTCAAAAGGCTTATGATATTATGAATCGGGGTGCAAATGAAGTAGGACTGAAAACTCAGAACACAACCACCCGTACTTTTTTAGATCAGTATTTAGAAAAGGGATACATCTGGGATCACATGGGAGCCTCGATAGCCCTCGAATTTGAAAATGCAGATTTTGCGATTGGTCAATTTGCGTTGCAGGCTTTGGGCGACGAGGCGGCCTATAAGAAATACTTAAACCGATCTCAAAACTGGAAAAAGCTCTACAACCCAGAAACCACCTGGCTCAACTCCCGCAATCAGGACGGTAGCTGGAAAGGACAGAATGATGACTGGAGAGAAGCTTCATACACCAATTATTTCTGGATGGTGCCCTACAATTTAAAAGGACTTATAGAAACTATGGGAGGCAAAAACAAGGCTGAAGCCCGACTCGATTCACTGTTTGTGCGTCTTGACGCTACCTACTATCAGGATTGGTTTGCCGCGGGTAATGAACCCGATTTTCAAGTACCATGGATTTATAACTGGACCAATAAACCTTATAAAGCTCAGGCAATCGTAAGACGAATTTTAGATGAAAAATACCAGAATGCTGCCAGCGGACTACCGGGTAACGAAGATCTGGGAGCAATGGGTGCCTGGTATGTTTTCGCAAATATGGGCTTATATCCTATGGTTCCGGGAGTAGGAGGTTTTACTATCAGCAGTCCGGTTTTTGATGAAATCGAACTTCGACTTGGTGACGACTCGGTGGTTACCATCACCGGAGGAGATTCAGACAAGACCTATATTTCTTCTTTAGAGTTAGATGGAGAAAGCTGGGATACGCCATGGATTTCCTTGGAACAATTAACCGATGCCAAGAATTTAGAATTTAAACTTTCAGAAAATCCTAACTTAACCTGGGGGCAAACCAATGAACCTCCATCTTATGATAATTAACACCTCTATTTTTATGAATTTTAGACCTTATGCTAATCTCGCATTTATCTGCCTGTTAGGATTAAACAGTTGTAAAGACACTAAAGAATCTACTGAACTGGTAGCGGAGGAAGCTGTTGAGCAAGAAACTGCCGATCTGAAACCCTGGATGATTTCAGGCTTTGAGCGACCAGCCGGCTCTGTAAATCCGGTTTTGGCTCCAGATTCTACTTCCAGTTTTTATTCCGAAATGAACAAAACCAATATCGCCTGGGAATCTAACGACGTTTTTAACCCTGCGGCAACGGTAATGGGAGATAGTATTTATGTACTCTACCGTGCAGAAGACAAATCGGGAGTAGGGATCGGAATGCGTACTTCACGCATAGGTCTGGCTGCTACTCACGATGGTTTTACCATGAGCAGGGCTAAGGCTCCTGTGATGTATCCTAAAGTTGATGATCAACAAAAATACGAATGGAAGGGCGGCTGTGAAGATCCACGTGTTGCAGTAACCGAAGACGGTACCTATGTGATGCTGTACACCCAGTGGAATAATGACACTCCACGAATTGGTGTTGCTACCTCTAAAAACCTCCGTGATTGGGATAAGCACGGACCGGCTTTTGAAGAAGCCTATGATGGTAAATACCTGAATATTGCCAGTAAATCTGCTTCGATTTTAACCCAATTGAAAGATGGTAAAATAACCATTGCTAAAACTAACGGGGAGTATTTTATGTATTGGGGTGAGCATCACGTGTATGCGGCGACTTCACCAGATTTGAAGAATTGGAAACCTTTAGAAGATGAAAACGGCGAACTTTTACAGTTGATGTCTCCAAGAGAGGGCTTTTTCGATAGCCATTTAACTGAATGTGGCCCGCCGGCATTGCTTACCGATGAAGGTGTTGTCCTTATTTACAACGGTAAAAATTTACCCGGAGAAAATGGCGCGCCAGATTTTACACCGAATACGTATTGCGCAGGACAGGCACTTTTCGATAAAAACGATCCTACCCAATTTAAAGATCGATTAGACAAACCCTTTTTAATACCTACAGCCGATTTTGAAAAGAGCGGGCAATACCCTGCAGGAACTGTATTTGTAGAAGGTTTAGCCTATTTAAATGACACCTTCTATTTGTACTATGGTTGCGCAGACTCACGCGTAGGCGTGGTAACCACCAATTGGAATCCAAATAAATAAAAATACCAGACTAAAATGAAACTATTGAAAACATTAAGCCTTTTACTAATCCTGAGTTTAACCTCAGTTGTGCACGCGCAATATCCGGAAAGTAAGCTCGATTGGAAATTGGGAACACAGGCTTTTACCTTCAACCAATTTACTTTTTTTGAAGCGGTAGATAAAACGGTAGCTAGCGGACTTAAATATATTGAAGCCTATCCCGGTCAAACAATTGGCGGCGGGATAGAAGGCAAAATGGAATTTGAAATGCCGAAAGAAAAGCGGAAGGCTATTTTAAAGGAATTGAAAAAACGAGGTGTCACGTTAATGGCTTTTGGCGTTGTGGTACCTGATAGCGAAGAAAAATGGCGCGAGCTGTTTGAATTTGCAAAAGATATGAAGATCAAAAGCATCACCTCAGAGCCAAAACCTGAAGATTTACCTTTTATCTCCAAACTTTGCGATGAATTTAAAATAAAACTAGCCATCCACAACCATCCCAATCCATCCCGTTACTGGGATCCCAATATTGTTTTAGATGCAATTGCTGGCTTAAGCGATAGAGTAGGAGCCTGTGCAGATGTAGGGCATTGGGTTAGATCTGGCCTCGATCCGGTGGAGTGTATTAAAAAATTAGATGGGCGAATCGTCTCGCTTCATTTTAAAGATTTGCATCAACAAGCCAAAGACGCCCATGATGTGCCCTGGGGAACTGGTGTTTCTAACATCAAAGGCATTATGCAACAATTGGCCATTCAGGATTTTGAAGGTCTTTTTTCAGTAGAATATGAATACAAATGGGAAAATAACGTACCAGAAATTATACAAAGTGTCGCTTATTTTAGAAAACAAGTAGAAAGCATTAAAGCTGAATAGTGTGTGTTAGGCTATTGGCATTCAGTTTAAAACCAGATTGAGTTAGTATCGATAAGGAGACTGGTGCCAATAGCTTTTTATTATAATCTTAGAGTTATGATTAAGTATTCCATTTTAGTTTTTTTCGCATTATTCACGTGTTTTTCAGTACACTCACAAGAAATTGAGCAGGTTGCTCCTGGTGTTTTTAAGATTACCTACGGTACTCCAGACACCTTTACACCATCTTCTTTTAGGGAGGAAGCACCAAAAGATGACGCTCTGGCAAAACTTCCGGCTCCCGTTCTTCCTTTCGATTTAAGTGCAATCAACATATCTAAAAATTCACGTGGAATTGTTCTAAATCTTCCACTCACTCAAAATGAGCAGCTGTATGGTTTTGGCCTTCAAATAGGTTCTTTCAATCAAAACGGATTGAAGAAACGACCCATCGTCAATGATTATCCACTAAATAATCTGGGTTATACCCACGCTCCATTACCCTATTATACCTCTAATAAAGGCTATGCGGTGCTGGTAAATACTTCCCGATACACAACTTTTTATTGTGGAGCAAATCAGTTAAAAAACCGGCCAGAAGCCGAAAGTAGTAAAAAGCAGGAAACCGTATTATCTGCTGAAGAACTCTATGAAATTAAGCCTGGAAAATCAGATGGGGAAGTAGTGGTAGATATTGAAGGTGCTGAAGGAATCGAAGTTTTTGTATTTGCTGGTCCGTCGATGTCTAATGCAATACAACGCTATAACCTGTTCGCCGGTGGAGGTGCATTGCCTGCCTTATGGGGGCTTGGTGTAAAATATCGTGTGAAAGCCGATTTTCATCAGAAAGATGTGGAGGAAACTGCAGCCTATATGCGCGAGCATAAAATACCGGTAAGTACTCTGGGGTTAGAACCCAGGTGGCAAACTGCAGCATATCCCTGTTCTTTTGTATGGAATGAGGAATTCTTCCCCGATCCGGAACAGATGATAGGTGATTTAGCCAAAAATGGCTATCAAATCAATTTATGGGAGCACGCCTTTGTGTCTAACCAGTCGCCTTTATATGAGCCGCTTTATGAAAAGTCGGGAGATTACCTGGGTTTTTATGGACTCGTGCCTGATTTTGCTGATGAGGCTGTGCGCGGTATTTTCTCAGATTTTCATAAAACGAACCTGGTAGATCTGGGTGTAACCGGTTTTAAGATGGATGAGTGTGATAATTCCGATTTAACTCACGGCAGTGCGCACTGGAGTTTCCCTGAGCATTCTTCATTTCCATCCGGGATTAATGGAGAACAAATGCATCAATTGTTTGGCTTGTTGTATCAAAAATCGATCTATTCCATTTTTAAAGAAGAAAACCTGCGTACCTATCTGGATGTGCGCTCTTCCAATGCTTTTGCATCTCCCTATCCGGCATCTTTATACAGCGATACCTACGATCAGCAGGAATATGTGCGTATGATCGCAAATTCTGGTTTTTCAGGTTTATTATGGTCACCCGAAGTTCGCGAGTCGGGCTCTTTTAGAGAACTTGCCAGACGAACACAAACCGCTGTTCTTTCTGCTCAAACCTTATTCAACAGTTGGTATCTGCAAAACCCACCCTGGTTGCAATATGATAAAGGAAAGAATAACGCAGGAGAGTTGCTTCCGGAAGCCGCAGCAAATGAAGCGGTTATTCGAAAGTTGCTCAATCACAGAATGAGTCTGGTTCCTTATCTGTATTCAGCATTTTATCATTATCATACAGAAGGGACTGCGCCTTTTAGGGGCCTGGTGGTTGATTATCCAAACGATGAAAATGTCTGGAAAATAGACAATGAATATCTCATAGGAACCGATTTACTCGCGGCACCTATTACCAACGAAGCGATGGAACGCGAGGTGTATTTACCGGCAGGAACCTGGTATAATTTCAATACCAATGAAAAATACGAGGGTAACAAAACCTATACCGTGAGTTTTAAACTGGATGAGGTGCCACTTTTTGTAAAATCAGGTAGTATTTTACCACTCGCAGAACCGGTGCAGTATATAGATCAATCTACCACATTTGAGATAAAATGTCATATTTATGGGGATTCCCCAAGACCTACGAATTTGTTTTTAGATGACGGAAAAACCTTTGATTATCAAAAGGGAAATTACAGCCTTACTCAATTAAGCTGGAAAAACGGCAAACTCAAAAATGAGTTGGTTCATAAGGCAAAGGGCATCTTAGACTATACGTTTTTAGAACCTGTAGTGATAGATTGAAGCTTTGCAACAGACACAACACCTATACGCAATGCCTTTCAGGACAATACTCCTAGCTATGCCATTAACTGTAATTTGAAGAAATGAATAATAGAGCGTCTTTAGTAAACTTCATTTTAAGTGTCGTTAAAATTTCAAAAAATGATGCCGAGCAAATTGCAAACACATTTCATCCTATTGAAATAGAGGAAAAAAACTATTTGCTAAAGGAGCATGAAGTAAGTGATGATTACTTCTATCTGGAACGTGGGTTAATGCGAACGTTTCTCTACAACCTGGAAGGTGAAGAAATTACCATAGACTTCTTTACAGAAAATAACATCGTATTTGAAGTAACTTCATTCTTTAATCGAATTCGTTCAGAGGCCTATATACAGGCTATTACAAATTGTAAAGGCTTTAGAATTTCGTACGAAGAATTAAATACCTTATTTCACGATAAACCTGCTTTCCGAGATTTTGGCAGAGCCATTTTGGTAAAAGAATTTATGGCTTCTCAAAGCAGAAATTATGGAATGATAAATCGAACCGCTAAAGAGCGGTATCAGAACCTTTTAAGCACCGAACCTCAAATACTGCACTATGCGCCTTTAAAGTATGTCGCTTCTTATTTAGGTGTTACCGATAGTACCTTGAGCCGATTGCGGAAAAAAATATAGAATTTTTAATTCTTGCCTTTTGTCAAGTAGATTTGAGTTGCACCTCTTGAACTTTGCGTAAAAGTTTAATGGGCATGGCAGCAATTTCTAATTCAATCACACTATTTTTCATTTTTACCACCTTAGTTACTGTGTGGTGTTTATATCAAACCCATAAGAGTAGAAAGCAACTTGCAGCTATCCTCATCTGGATGGCTGTAGTCGGAATCCTGGGATATTTTGGGTTTTACCGGGTTCAAAATACGACGCCACCGCGATTTGTTTTTCTTTTGGCTCCGGGTATCCTATTTGTTATTGGATATTTTTTATTCACTAGAAAGAATAGCACCAGCAATGCGGGAAATTTAAAATGGCTGACGTTAGTCCATACAATTAGAATTCCTGTAGAAATCGTTTTGTACTGCATCTATATAGAAGGTCTTATACCAGATTTAATGACATTTGAAGGCTATAATTTTGATATTCTATCTGGTATTTCAGCCCCAGTAATGTACTATGCCGTATTTGTGAAGAACTGGATTGGAACAAGAGGGCTTTTAATATGGAATTTCATTTGTTTAGGACTGCTGGTTAATATTTTGACTATAGCCGTTTTGAGTGCCCAAACCCCACTTCAGCAAGTAGCATTTGACCAACCCAATATCGGTGTAACCTACTTTCCTTTTGTTTGGCTTCCTGCTGTGATTGTACCCATTGTTTTGTATTCACATTTGGTAAGCATAAACCTGTTGCTTCATTTACAGAATAGTAAACCTGCAGTTTAAGACGGCTCAGGGAGCAAAGGAGAGGTATGATGTCGTTCAGACCAAAATATATTTTGAGTGCTGTGTTTGTAACCATAGGTTTGAAAAATTGCCTTACTTTTGAATAGCTTTCGGCAATACAGGTTTCTGTTATACTTTAAAAGTATCGTGCTCCCCCTGCGTAACCTTACCCTTACGTCTAATAAACTACCCATTGCGGCTAGTATTTTACTCGTAAAGTTGTCCAACAGGCTACAACGGAATTCTTTTTTTTTGAGACTATGACCACAACTAAACCCAATCACATCGGTAGAAATTTCGCCCGCATTCGCGAATTGCGTGGGATGAAACAGGAAGCCCTGGTGCACGATTTCGGCATCAGCCAGCTAAGCGTTTTGCATATAGAGCAAAGCGAAAGCCTCGAAGACAGCAAGCTGGAGGAAGAAGCTAAGGTATTGGGGGTGACTAAAGAAGATATTGAAAACTTTTCGGAAGTTATTATTCTAAATATTATGTCGAATTCCTTTTATAGATAGTTTATTTTTTATCAAACATTCAAATGCCAAAAGTTTCATTTACAGTATCTGCAAGAACAGCCAAGTTAATAGGACAAGAAAATTTTGCGACAGCAGAAGGAGCTATTGTAGAGTTAGTCAAAAATGGTTATGACGCTGATGCTAAGAATTGTGTCATAATTTTTCAAAATCACGATAGTTTTTCTCAGGAGCCAGTTCTTTATATTATTGACAATGGAGTAGGAATGACTAGTAAAGTAATTCAGGATCACTGGATGAAAATTGGAACCGATGATAAACTTCAAAATTACCTTTCAACAGGTGGCCGTGTAAAAACTGGGGCAAAAGGAATTGGAAGGTTTGCATTAGATAGACTGGGCTTGGAGTCGGAAATGAAAACCGTTTCCAGAGAGGAGCCAATTGAAAAGTCGGTTTGGAAGGTCAGATGGACTGATTTTGGACAGATAGGAGTAGCCATTCATCAAGTTGAGGCTGATTTGGATGAAGACACTGAATTAGATATTAAAGCTGAATTAAAAAGAGAATTCCAGAAGTTTCACCATATCACAAAGGTTCTTGATGAAACAGGATTTGATTCAGGTACTGTTCTCAAAATATCACCTCTCAAGGATGATTGGAATGAGGAGTCGATAAAAAGCCTTTTCGATAATCTGGAGGTTTTGATTCCTCCTCAGGAGCAGCCAGAATTTTCCGTACATCTTTTCGCAACACATCAACCAGACGATTTTGGTGAAGTCAACAGTGCTTACTATGATGATTTTGACTACAAAATTTCAGCTAAGTACAAGGCGGATGATGATAACAATGTTGAAGTTGAAATTACTAGGAATGAACTGGATGTAAATAGACTTGAAGAGAATTTTAGCGAAGTTTTTGAATACGACATTATGAAGGAGTTCCCTTATCGACTTGAGGACTTTAAAAAGGAGAAGTTAATAATAAATCGTCCCCTTCTCAAGTTGCCCGGCTTCTCTAAAGTAGACCCAGAATTGATTAAACAAATTGGCCAATTCGAATTCACATTTTATTTTCTTAAAAAGAGCTTTAAAAAAGGGGATTTAAAAAGATTCCCATATAAGGGTATTTCTGATGCGAATAGGAGAGCTTGGCTAAAGAAATTTGGCGGAGTAAAGATTTTTAGAGATGATTTTAGGGTCAGGCCATATGGTGAAGATGGGCAAGATTGGCTAGATCTTGGAAAAAGAGAGTCTAGAAGTCCCGGAGGACCAGGACAAACCTTAGGGGGTTACAGAATCGGCCCGGATCAAATTGCTGGAACTGTTTCCATATCAAGAATTGCTAACGCTAGTTTTCAAGACAAATCTGGACGAGAAGGTATTCAGGAGAATGATGCCTTTGAGTTGTTTAGAAACATTATAATCGAGATCATTGCTATTTTCGAGCGTGATCGTAATGTTGTGATGTATAACCTCAATGAGCTTGAAAAAGAAAGGAATAAGATTGAGGCGGATAAGCAGAAAGCAAAAGAAGAAGCGGATAAAATATTAAACGAAGAAGATAAAAATAAATCGGGTGATCAATCTGACGGCTTAAATGATGCAAATGATGATTCCGAACCTGACATTTCTGGCCCTACGGAGCGTGAAAGGCTTTTTGCGCGCAATACGAAGGTTCTCGAACAAGAAATTGAAGAAAAGGATGAGGAGATCAGGTTTTTAAGAGGTTTAGCAAGTGTTGGGCTAATTATTTCATCTTTTGCTCATGAACTAAAGAGCCTAAGGACGAGATTAACTCCAAGAACTGATTTTCTTGCTGGCGAGCTCAAAAAGTATATCACCAAAGAAGATTTAAAGGACGTCAATAAGCAGGAGGATCCTTTTTTCATGCTTCAATTGATGAAAGAGGAAGACTTAAAGCTTAAGCACTGGCTCGAATATTCTCTTAGCACACTAAAAAGAGATAAGCGAACCAGAACAAATGTGAATATTGGTGAGTACTTTGAAAAGTTCGAGGCAATTTGGAATAATGCCTTAAAGCAGAGGAAAGTTCGAATTGTTAGGAAAGGAAGGAAGGACTCTACAAATGTAATCAGAGCTTTTGAGGTCGACCTTGATGCAATTTTCAACAATCTTTTATCCAACTCCCTAAATGCCTTTAAGGAACGAAAGGGTGACTATAAAAAGCAGGTCACAGTCGATTGGAAAGTAGTGAATGACACAATAGAGATAATTTTTCAGGATAATGGTTCCGGGCTTGCTCCTGAATATCAATCTGAACCCAATAGAATATTTGAATATAAAGAGTCTTCCAAAAGGGATAGAAAGGGAAATCTTATAGGCACTGGTATGGGCTTATATATTGTAAATTTAGTTATTGACGATTATCATAATGCTAAATTGGAATTAGGATCAGTTAAGGAAGGTTTTGCTATTAAAATAATCCTACCAAAACGAAAAAAGAATACAGATGCTTAGAATAGGCTACATAGATGAAGATGAAGGGCAAAAAAACACTTTCTTTCATCAATTTAAGGAGGAGTTTAAAGTTGAATTATTTGACTTGACGGAAGATACCACTGAGGAAAATTTGATTGATGAGGTATTCAAGTCGGCTCTTGACGTCTTAGTACTTGACTTCAGGTTAGACGAAAATGGCTTGGTTGATTTTAATGCGGATACAATAGTTGAGGGCATTCAAGCTATAAACTTGTTCTATCCTATGGTTGTCCTTACTTCTTATGAAGTAGATGCCCTCGATCATCTGGAAAATGCACACTTAGTCAATGGAAAAGATGACATGTTAGACTCGAAAGTTGAAATTTTTAAGCAGAAGCTCAAGAGTATAGCCTTAGATTATAAGAAAAAAATTGAAAGTGCGGAAACTGAGTTAAAGGGACTAGAGGAGAAAAGAATAAATGGAGGCCTTGATTCAAGAGGAGAAGATCGATATGTGGAACTGTGCAGCTTTTTAGACCAAACTATATCTGCAAAAGTAAGGATGTCAAGGAGTTTCTATTCAGAAGATACTAACAAGAAGCTTGATGACTTGATTGGGCTGGCTGAACAGATGTTAAACAAAATGCCAGATCAAGAGTAATGCACCCATTTAGAGAGAATACTCCAGTAAGAAGGCCTAATAGAGCTGAATGTAAGCACTATAATTCGTATCTCAAAACACTCCGTGAAGACTTTACCCAAAGGTGTGGGTATTGTAATGACTCAGACAGGTATCGTATCAGAAGCTTTACAATTGATCACTTTGTTCCTCAAAATCCTGAAGAATTCCAGACCACAATTGCTTCGAATTACTACTACAATCTTGTCTATTCTTGTAGATACTGTAACACTTCTAAAACTAATAAATGGCCAACTAATGATGAAAAGGTTCACAATGATGGCTCTCAAGGCTTTATTGACCCTGTTGAGCAAGACTACACTGATCTCTACAGAAGGACAGTGTCAGGTAGGATTGAACCTATAGACAAGGAGAATGCATTGTCTCATCATATCATCGCTGAGTTGAAACTATGGCAACCGATACACGAACGGATGTGGAAGTTTGAAAAGATAAATCATCTAATTGAACAAATTGAATTGAGATTGGGAAAGGTGAAAGACCAAGCAGCAAAAAAAGCAGCTGAGGCTATTCATTACAAACTTCTAAAGAGCTGGAGGGAAATTCAAAAAGGAATCTTTGTTGAAAATGAATAAAGAATTATTTTCATATCTCCGTTCATACTCAGTTGATCCCAAAAAGGTCAATCGCCTTATTGTATCTGCTTTTTTATATTCCTACAATTTAGAAAAAACGAATAATAGATTTTTAAGACCTTTTATAATTGACCTAACTGATGAAGAATATAATAACTTAAAAGAGTTTATAGCAATTCATCAATTTTCAAATATTGAGGAGTTAATAGAGGTTTTTGAATTTGTTATTTCACCAGAAGAAAAAGTAGTTACTGGTGCTGTTTACACTCCAAAACACATTCGTGAATATATTATTGAGCAGTGCTTTAAGGGGATCACAGATTTTGAAGTGATCAAAATCTGTGATCCCGCTTGCGGATGTTCTGGATTCCTTTATACGGCTGCGGAGTATATAAAGAATAGAACTGATTTAAGTTACTATGAAATTTTTAAGAAGAATATATTCGGCTTGGATATACAGGAATTTTCAATAACCAGGTCTAAGCTACTGCTGAGCTTATTTGCACTTTCAAAAGGCGAAGATGAAGATTTTGAGTTTAATCTGTTTCAGGGCAATGCTCTAAATTTTAGTTGGGGTAATACCCTTCAAGGGCACAAAGGCTTTGATGTAATTGTGGGGAATCCACCTTATGTGTGTTCTAGAAACATTGATGAGGAATCCAAACAATATATTATTGATTGGAAAGTAAGTAGTTCGGGGCATCCGGATTTATACATTCCATTTTTTCAGATCGGAGTTGATAATTTGAAAGAGTTTGGCGTATTAGGTTATATAACAATGAATACTTTTTTTAAAAGTGTAAATGGGAGGGCATTAAGGCAGTATTTTGATGATGAGGACTTATCACTAAAAATACTGGACTTCGGAAGTAATCAAGTTTTTCAAAGCAAATCTACTTATACCTGTATTTGTATCATTCAAAAGAAAAAATCTGAGTTTGTTGAGTATGCTAAAGGAGATGATGACTCGCTATCTAATGGAATAGCCTTTAAAGCTATTCCATACATAAAATTAAACCACAAAAATGGATGGAATCTGCAAAGTATTGATTTACTAAATAAGATAGAGAATACAGGAACTCCACTTGGGGAAATGTTCCGAACCAGAAATGGAATAGCAACTCTTAAAAACCATATCTATATTTTTGACCCAATAAGAGAAGATGACGACTATTTTTATCTTCAAAACGGTAATGTTTATCCTATTGAAAAGGGAATTTGTCAAGAAATTATCAATCCTAATAAGCTTACCAAAATTGATAATATTGATCTACTTCGGAAAAAAGCCATTTTTCCTTATCAATATGATGCAGATAATAATCCAGCTTTAATAAGTATAGAAGATTTCAGAACAGAGTACCCACAAGCCTTTAATTATTTAGAAGCTAAGAAGGGAATTCTTGAGAAGAGAGATTTTAAAAATAGTAATGAAGAAAACTGGTATGCATATGGACGAAATCAATCTTTGGAGCGGTATAACTTTAAGTTGTTTTTTCCTCATATCACTCCTCATCTTCCCAATTACTCCCTGAGTGCAGATGAGAATCTTTTGTTTTATAATGGTCTTGCTGCTGTCTCGGACGAGAGGCGAAAATTAGTCTTTCTTAAAAAGTTAATGAGTTCTAGACTTTTTTGGTTTTATATTACAAATTCTAGCAAACCTTATGGTTCAGGATACTTTTCGTTGAGTCGAAACTATATTAAGAATTTTGGAATATTTAATTTTACAGACGAGGATAAAGAAACAATCATTAATGAAAAGGATACCAAAGTTGTGAACGATTTAATTGAGTCAAGATATAATATTAATTTGACTGATAATTGGAATTGATTACCCTGCTCCCACTAGTCTTTACTTGTGGTGCTTGTAAATTAAATAATATTTAATTTTTAAATGCTTATCCATAGGTCCATTAAATCACCCTTAAACTCTAATCAAGGAGCCAGGTAAGGTTTTAAAGATAACCTACAAGATTAAGTCCTAAACACCTTCAGCACCTGCGTAGGATTAAAGGCTTTTGAATTGATACATACCTTCCCAAGTCGAAGGTCTGCCGTATAGTACAACACCCCGGTCGTTACCAAAAGCAGAGCCTCAGCAGGCAATGCGGTCACAGTATAGCACGTAGCAGGGATGCTTTGCGTCCTGTGCGGAATGGGGATACGAAAGAGTTCGTGCCGCAAAACCATATAGGTTTTGGAGTCATAGACACTTATCCAATAGCAAAGTTCAGCTTCATTGGTTTTTGACGGCCATGAGAGGTGGTTGTTGGCTTTAAATTCAGGTAGGTTGATTTCCAAACTTCCTGCTTCAAGGTTCAAAGTCAGTCCGGGTATTTGCACATATTGCGGATATTGATTTTTCAGGTCGGCTTCCAGACCTTCCAATACGGTAGGCTCTCCCTGCCATAGATCTAAATTGCCTTGGGAAAGGGTATCATTCATTTTCATCCCCAGATAAACCGCTTTGCGAAAGCGATTAAAAAATTGAGAATCGTACATCGTGCTTAGAAAAGGACGTAACCCTCTCATAAGGCTGCTGGTGGTTTGTGAGGCGTGCCCAAAATCGGTAGCCGTTTGTTTTGCACGTCCTTTCCGGGCTTTACCTGCGGTATCAGGCCTGGACTGAACAATGGTTTTTCCATTCACATTCCGGAATACGAGATTACCGATATTACCTTTAAGGCCGGTCTTAGAGTCGAGTTCTGCCATAGCATACAGGTATTAAGTTTTACATTATATAAAAATGCTACCTTATACCTACCTGTTTCACCTACAAAATCTGTGGTGAAGTGTGGTTAGAGTGTGGTAGCACTACGGTTGGAGTGTAGTAGCACTTGCGACATAACTAAGATAATAGAATAAGCAATATACCAGGCAGTTAGGGATGTTTTTTTAGGGGGTTGAGGTTTTTGGTCTAAAAGATCAGCCTGTCACTAAAAAACCATAATACACGTGTGAAGGGAAGTTTGTTTCAAACCCTGAAACTGATATTCAGTAGTTGCGCTAACGTATAAGGCAGGTTTCTGTTTACGATTATTTAAAATCATCCAGGTGACTAAATAGTTATTGGAGTATTCCAAATTTAAATCAGTTCTGAAACCTCATTTGCTCACAATTTCAAAATCAAAAATTGGCATAACGCATTCTTATATTTATATTCGCAGGCACTATCAATTGCTAATTTCATAAAATCCAACGTGAAAAAATTCATTATTCTCTTATTTTACGGTTGGTTTTTATTGCCTGCAATGGCACAAAGCGATCTTGAGTTCACCCAACTCTCTGCAGGAAATGTACCTACACAAAGCATTACATACCGGGTTGAGCAAGACAGTTTGGGAATAATCTGGGTAGCCACCGAAGAGGGTATTCTACGTCACGATTCTAATAATTCAAAAATTTATAACACCTATAACGGGCTGCCAGAATCGCTTAGCAACCGTAGTCAAAGTCTTTTTATAGACCGTTCTGGAAACTTATGGGCAGGTACAGATAAAGGAATTTGCTTTTACAATAAAGACTTAGATCGGTTTGATGCAGTTGACCTTGAGGATGCTATCAACCCCGCGGTGGTTAAAGCCTTTGCTCAGACTGCAGACGGTACCTTATGGGTGGGAGCTTTTAATGGTGTCTGGAAATTCAATAAACAAACCCGAAAACTCAAACAGTATTTTGAAGCCACAGGGGTACAGAGCCTTGTTGCTGTTGAAAACACACTTTTCATTGGCACAACATCAGGTCTATTTAAAGCTGCTGGGGATAGTGAAGTTACTACTGCATTTTCAGACCTGAAAAATAGCAGTATAACCTATACGGGTCTTCTGGATGGCAGACTGTATGTAGGCAATCGTACAGGTGAACTTTATCGAGCGACTGCCGATCTAAACCGTCTCGAACAGACTGCTTTCAGCTGTCCCGGAAAAGTGAATATTACTGATGTTATCAAAGATGCAGACACTAATTATTATATAGCTACTGATGGATTAGGAATACTGTACACAAATCCAGTTTTTGAGATTATTGCTCAATATAAAGATGACGATAACAATCCTAATTCCTTAAGCAGTAACGGGGTATATGATTTACTGCTGGGAGATCAGAATATTTTATGGATAGCAACCTACGGTGGAGGGGTAAATTATTATGATAGCAGCGCACGTTCTTTTGAGAAAATACGCCATCGTATAAACGATCCTAATAGTATCATTTCCAATTTTACCCGCGCTATCGCTCAGGACCAACAGGGAAATTTATGGTTTGGTACCAAAAAAGGACTGAGTATTTATAATGAGCAAAGCCAAACCTGGCGACACATCAAAAAGTTGGGCAGTCAATCTAATCTAAATGCAGATATCGTACTGGCATTTGAACCCGACGGAAATTTTATGTGGGTGGGCACTTATAATGACGGTGCTTATAAAGTAGCTATTAATAGCTTACAAAGCACTTCTTACAATCCCGCAATCAAACCTGAAGTAGGTGTAGATAAAGTATACGCAATCCTTAAAGCTACTGATGGTTCTGTTTGGTTAGGTGGCGTAGATGGTACACTTACCCAAATTAAAAATGACCGGGTAGCTAAAACATTACCAATTCGCCAGATTAAAAATCTGGTTCAGGATGATGAGGGTATGATTTTAGCCTCAGGCCGTAATGGCGTTTACCGTATAAATCCAAAAACTTATGAGTTTACATTAATTGAAGCGATTAAACCTGATGAAAATACCTTAGCCTACTCTACAATTAATGTTTTACAGCCATCCCAGAATCGATATTACATTGGTACTAATGGTGCGGGTGTTCTTATTTACGATCTAGATACTAAAAGGGTTAAACGATTAGACATTAGTAGCGGCTTACCTTCAGATATTGTACAGGGTCTTTTATTACAGGATGAACAAAGCATTTGGGCGGGTACCGCAAATGGTCTGGCGCATATAGAAATGACTCCGACAGATACCCTGATTAATGTTTATGATAGTAATGATGGTCTTGCGGGTACAGAGTTTAATTACGGAAGCTTTGCGCTTTTATCGGATGGAAGATTTGCTTTTGGCGGAACCAAGGGGGTTAGTATTTTTGACCCTGCGCGCATTGAAGCTAAAGATGCAGCACCTAAAATTGTTTTCACCGATTTTAAACTTTTTAATAAAAGTGTTACGCCTGGTGAAAAACCCCTTTTCAAACATATCAATGAGACTCAGAAGCTAATTCTACTGCATACTCAAAACAGCATCGCATTTGATTTTACAGGAATTTTGCATAACGCTTCTAAAGTAAAATACAGTTGGCGACTTAAAGGTTTTGAAGAAGAATGGACCGAGCCGGTATCCATTACAACGACTACGTATACCAATCTCAATCCCGGGGATTATACTTTTGAAATAAAGGCGGCCAATAAATTTGGTCAATATGGTCCTGTACGTAGCGTAGAGGTTATTATTTTATCTCCCTGGTGGGCAACAGCACAGGCTTATGTCTTGTATATTCTGTTGTTAATAGGTTTAATAATACTCCTGATTCATATAACCCGTATTGTAGTTAATAAACGCAATGCTGAAGAGCAGATAGCCTTTTTCAATAATATTACTCACGAGATAAAGACTCCACTTACCGTATTGCTTTCTTCTTTAGATTCGGTTTCTGCCGAAAGTGATAGTGATAAAAAATCAAACAAACGGGTAAAAGCCACGGTTAAGCGCATTAACTCCCTGTTTGAGCAAATGCTTAATTTTCATAAAGTAACTTCTCAGAACAACGTCACAGAAAACATTGAAAAAATAAATCTGGTAAAATACTTCAATCGTTTACAAAAAGATCTCGAGCCTTTACTCGAAGAGCGTGATCTGCACATAGAGATCGAGAACAAGTGGGGAAGTGCACCCTATTATCAGGATATTGAGGTTTTTAACAAAATAGTACTCAACCTAATCTCAAACGCAATTAAGTATTCTTTTGAAGGTGGCATTATACAGGTAAGACTTTCTCAGTTATACAACAATACGTTGAAAGTGATTGTTGCCGATGAAGGAATGGGTATTCCGCAGGATCAGCAGAAATTTATTTTAAAACGGTATTATCGAGCTCGCAATGTCATTAACAGCCAACGTCCGGGTACCGGTTTGGGGTTGATTATGGTCAAAAAGCTTATTGATAAACTGGATGGTGACATTAGTTTTGAAAGTCAGGAGAATCGGGGAACAACCTTTACGTTGATTTTAAAATCCAGAGAAGAGTTGTTTGACAAGCAGGAGCGACTGCGTAGAGCTTTTGAAGAAAAGGAACCGAAATATACGCTGGAGCCTGAACTGATCAGTCAGTTTGCAGATAGTAAGATTCTGGTTGTGGAAGATAATGACCAGTTGCGTGATCTTATTGTAGAAAACCTTTCGCATTATTTTGATGTGCACGAGGCCATAAACGGCCAGGCTGGTTTTGATCTTGCGCAGGAGCTCTTTCCAGATTTGATACTAACCGATTTGATCATGCCAGAAATGGACGGTCTCGAGTTTGCAAAAGCTGTAAAAGACGACATCAACCTCAATCACATTCCCGTATTTATGATGACGGTGCTTCAGAATTCAACTCAAAAGCTTGAGAGTATTGAGAGCGGAGTTGCAGAGTATATTGAGAAGCCCTTAGATATGCAATTGCTTAAGGCCAAAATTATCAATGCACTCAAGTGGCAGAAAAAACTACGTGAGAAATACGTTCATGAAAGCGATAGTGAGTCGGCAGCTTTATTTAAGAACAAAAACGATCAGGAATTTATAAACAGTCTGGAAGCAACCGTGCTTGAGAATCTGGAAAACAATACTTTTTCGGTAAATGAACTTGCCCAGCATTTTGGAATGAGCCGCACGTCTTTATATATGAAGCTCAAAAATCTGGTTGACCTTTCTCCTCAGGATTTCATCATCCACACACGGCTCAAGCATGCCAAAACCCTACTCATTCGGGGAGATATCAGTATCAAAGAAGTTGCATACAGCTCTGGTTTCTCAAACCCCAAATACTTTAGTACTTCCTTTAAAAAATTCTACGGAATGTCTCCTTCTAAGTTTGTAAGTAGCCTTCAGGGAGACGCTTCGTAACCCATTATACAGCTCAAAATTCAGAGCTATATCATTGCTTTTTTGTCGTATTTCGGGGTTCAATTTCTGTCAAAACAGTTTTTTTACTACCGTTTTAACCTTGCGTAAGGCTTGTAAATACTGGCTTTGACGATAAGTATACCTTTTATGATGCTGAGCAAAACACGAAAACGTTATATCTGTGTAGTTTAGCATAAATGTTATTTCCATTATGAAACACTTTAACAAACTTACATTGCTTTTTATGTTGTTGCCGCTAACCATTTGGGCGCAACAAACCATAACAGGAAAAGTTACCGATAGGTCGGGCCTTCCGCTTCCCGGAGCTTCAGTTTTGGTAGAAGGAACAACGAATGGTGCTGTTACAGATTTTGACGGACTATATACTATTAATGTTAAAGAAGATGGGGTAACACTGATCTTTAGCTATGTAGGTTTTGAAACTCAATATATAGATCTTAAAGATCAAACTGAAGTTAATGTGGCTCTTGATGAAGCAAGTGAAGTGCTCGATCAGATCGTACTTATAGGCTACGGTGCAGTAGAGCGTGAAGACTTAACAGGATCTGTCGCTACAGTAGATCCTAAAGAAGATGCGGTTGCACAAAATCAAAGTGTAGAACAACTGCTTCAGGGTAGAGCGCCAGGTGTGGTTGTTTCTGCAAATGGTTTTGAGCCGGGGGCGCCCTCCAGTATTCGCATACGAGGTTTAAACTCACTAACCAGTAATACAGAACCATTGTATGTTATTGATGGGGTTATTGTTGACTCAGCTACCGAAGATACTAACGATCCGCTTTCAGGAGGAAATAGCTACCTGGCGCCTCAGGGAGGTATTTCAGGTATTAACCCCAGAGATATTGAAAGTATTGAAATTCTTAAAGATGCTTCTGCAACTGCCATTTACGGTTCACGTGGTGCAAATGGGGTAATTATCATCACTACCAAAAGCGGTAAAAAAGGAGCGACCAAATTTAATTATACCACCACTACACGTGTAGGAAGTATAGCACGAGATATTCCTGTTTTAAAAACCGATAGTTATATCGATTATATCAACGAATCCCGGGCGAATCGGGAATTCAACCCTACTTTTTATCAATACCCGAATGGGAGTATAGCTCTTTATACTAATTCAGAAGAGTTTATGCTCCAAAATTCAGATACCATTACTCGTTTACAGCCTGTAGATTGGAGTAAAGATACCTATCGTACCACTGTTACTACAACCCATCGTTTAGCAATCTCAGGAGGTTCAGATCTATCTGACTATTATATTTCTGGAGGAATAATTAGCAGCCAGGGAGTTGTTCCCAATACGTATGCTAAAAGTGCCGACATCAACACCAAGTTCAATTTTGAGCTTACCGATAAGCTAAAAATGAACTTAAGGGTTTCAGCAGAGCATGCTAATAATTCGGCATCAAAGGGAACCGAAAATTTAGGTTCTACAAATAATAGTTTAATACGTCAAATCATAAGTGGAGCACCCTTGCTTGATTTCAATGAAGATGATGCCGCTACTGCCGAACTGGAAGAAGCGGTTGATGGTCCCCGTGCCTGGATAACAGATTATGATGATCTTTCTAAAGAAACTCGTCTCTTGGCATCGATGTCTTTGCAATATGAAATCTCAGACGTTTTTGATTATAAAGTTCAATTTGGTGGCGATTACCGAACTAAAGAACGCAAAGTGTGGTATGGTACCGGACTTTTTAGAGGAAGACAATCTAATGGGGAAGCAGGAATAGCGACGCTAAATCGTTTCCGGTATAACCTGGATAATACGCTAATGTTTAACAAGCGTTTTAATAAAGATCACCGTATCAATGGTACATTGGGAGTGGTTTTAGATCAGCGCGATATACAACAACAATCCAATCAGGCAGCAAATTTTGCTAATAAGGATTTACGCGCAGACGGTATTTCCTTCGGAAGCGTGCAACAACCGGTATTCTTCAACAAAGAAGGAGAGTCTATTGTTTCCTTCCTGGGTCGACTTAACTACACCCTGATGAATAAATACCTGTTTACAGGTACATTCAGAGCTGATGGAAGCAGCAAATTTGCACCCGGTAATCGATGGGGTTACTTTCCGGCTTTTGGCTTTGCCTGGAAAATGCAGAACGAAAAATTCTTACGTAAGTCTGAAACCATCTCAAATCTTAAACTGCGTCTGGGCTGGGGTCTTACCGGTAATCAGGGTATTCCCAATTATCAAACCATCGTACCTTTTAATAATACTGAAGTACCTTATTCTGATGCGCAAGGTGGTGCCCTTGTGGGTATAACGCCTACCAGTCTTGCCAATCCTGATTTGACCTGGGAAACAACCAGCCAGTACAACGCCGGTTTAGACTTTGGTTTTAAGGAAGACCGCTTTCAAGGAACCATAGATGTCTATTACAAACGTATTTATGATTTGTTACTGCGTGTACAGCTTCCGGGATCTGCGGCATTCCCAACTTATTATGCCAATCAGGGCGAACTCTTTAATAAAGGGATTGAGTTTGGCTTTTCGGGAGATATTATTGATGGAAAGGATTTTCAGTGGAATGTGTATGGAAACATCGCATTTAACCGAAACCGGGTAGGAGAGCTGGGTATTCAGCCTTCTACGTTTGGAAACCAAACCTATAGCGCGTTTTTAGGAAATGCCGTTTCTGGTGGTAACTTCTTTAAAGTCCCTGCAAACATCTTTATTGAAGGTGAAGCGCCCGGATTATTTTACGGTTTTGAAACCAATGGTATTATCAGCAGTGTGACCGAACTGGCGCAGGCACCCCAGTTTAGAGGAAACGATCCGCAGCTGGGTGATGTGTTTTTAGTAGACCAGGATGGTGATGGTAACATTACTGATCGCGATTTGACCATCATTGGAGACCCCAATCCTGATTTTAATTATGGCTTTGGCTCGGGCTTTACCTATAAAGATCTTTCCCTCAACTTCTTTTTCAACGGGGTTTATGGTAATGAGATCGCAAACGGAAACCTGCTACGGGAAGCCTATGCAGATAACAGTAATAATAACATCCGCCGCGAGGCTTATTTTGATGCCTGGCGCGAGACTAATGCAGACGGAGCCTATCCACGTGTTGGTTATGATCTGGCAGCAGATACCGGCTTTACAGATCGTATCGTAGAAGATGGCAGCTTTCTGAGGTTGAGTTATATCACACTGGGCTATCAGGTGCCGGTTAAGGAAACTTCCATTTTTGACAGCGCTTATTTGTCTGTTTCCGGGCAAAATCTTCTGTTGTTTACCAAATACAGTGGTTTTGATCCGGAAGTTAACAGCTATTCTTTTGACCCCGGCCGTGTGGGAATTGATTATAACTCTTTCCCCAACCAGCGCTCGTATTCGGTATCTCTAAACCTAACTTTTTAGAGCTATGAAAACGACAAGACAACATCATTATAAAATATCAGCAATGAAAAATATACTAGTATACAGTTTAATGCTTGGCCTGTTTGTATTAACCGGTTGTGAGCAAACGCTAGATGAAGAACTGCAAACCGGCTTTAGTGAGGAGCAGGTCTTCTCCAGTGAAGAAGGACTGGAATCGGCTTTAAACGGACTTTATGTGAGCTATTCCGGCGGAGCCTATCACGGGTCTGCCTATCACGGTTTGCTTGCCCCAATTTCAGGAAAATTCTATTCCAATCAGGGAGCCAGTGAAGATGCCACATCCCTTAATTGTACGCCAATTAATACCTGGTTAACCCGTTTATGGCCTTCAATGTACGAGACCATTAATATTGCAAATGTAATTATCAGCAATATTGAAACGGCTACCCAAGATGCATTTGCTAACGGAGACTCTGTTTTAGGTCAGGCTTATTTTATACGTGCGGCAACTTATTTTGATATGGTTCGCCTGTTTGGCGGAGTTCCCATTCGTACCGAAAGTGTGAACAAGGAAACCCTGTACCTTCCGCGTAACACCAAACAGGAAGTTTACGATTTAGTTATTGCCGACTTTAATCGCGCAAAAGAATTGTTAGGAGAACCGGGAACAGTAACTCCGGGAAGACCGGCAAAATATGCAGCTAATATGTTTTTGGCTAAAGTTTATATGACTCTGGCAGGAGAAGATAGCGGCAACTCATCCCTTTGGCAGAACGCATACGACGAGGCTATCGTGGTGCTCGATAAATACAGCCTAACACCTACTTATGCTAAACTTTTTGAACCCGGAAACGAGAATACATCAGAGTCTATATTTGAAATTCAGTACGGGCAGAATGGTGCGATACGGAATTCAGATGTGGTGCGTTTTTACACACCTCAACAGAGTTTATTTGCCCCACCAGAGCAAACTACTTTTGGTCGTGTAAAACCCAATAAAGAAGTATTTGACAGCCATACAAATCAGTATCCCGGCGATCCACGCATTGATGCGACATTTATTTATAACTCATACGATCGTTTACGTGGCGGTAGAATTCAGCCACAGGCAATCTATCCCAATCAGCTAACCGGTAATTTTGGGTATACGTTCCTAAGAAAATATTTAGATCCCACCTTCAACGGTACTGCCACCAGCCGCAATATGCTTAAGCTTCGTTATGCAGATTTGTTATTGATGCTTGCTGAAATTGAAAACGAACTTAACGGTCCGGATAATGCCTATCAATATGTAAATGAAGTGTTGGCCCGTGCCCGCAATACGGCAGATGGGACTGCAGATCAGCCTGCTGACTTTGCCGGGCTTTCTCAAGAAGAATTTAGAACCCGTATTCTTAAAGAGCGTCAGTATGAACTTCTTGGCGAAGGTCACGAGTGGTATGATACCCGCAGAAGAGGCTACGAGTACTTCCTGGAAGAAGTGGTTGAAGAACATAACACCCATCCCACATTTGACGACCGCACAGATTATGTCTACCCGGTAAGTGTAAAAAATATGCTTTTACCCATTCCTTCTGATGAACTGGCAGCAAACCGCGAATTGAGTCCGGCAGATCAAAATCCCGGTTACTAAAAACACCGAATAAAAATTAATGATGAAATTGAAATTTAAAAAACACTACTTCAGTTTGCTTGTAGTTTTTTCTACGGCAGCTATACACGCGCAGAAGCTAGATAAAACCTATATGGATGCTGGTTTATCGGTAGAACAGCGGGTTAAAAACCTGATGTCACAGATGACGCTTGAAGAAAAAGTGTTCCAAATGTGCCAATATGTAGGTTTGGAGCATATGAAAGCGGCCGAGTCTAAAATTTCTCCCGAAGAACTGGAGAAAAATGACGCGCTGGGTTTTTATCCCGGGATGCGCAGCGATGATGTAGCACGCCTTACCGAAGCAGGAAAAATAGGATCATTTTTACATGTCGTCACCCCTGAAGAAGCCAATAAACTTCAAAAACTGGCACAAAAATCCCGATTAGCGATTCCCCTTTTAATCGGGATTGATGCCATACACGGTAATGGTCTGGTGAGCGGTTCTACTATTTATCCGTCACCAATCACGCAGGCAGCAACTTTTGATGATGCACTTATTAAAGAAGGCAGTAAACAAACTGCCGCAGAGATGCGTGCAAACGGTATGCACTGGTCTTTCACTCCTAATATAGACGTGCTGTGCGATCCCAGATGGGGCCGCACCGGTGAGACCTATGGCGAAGATCCCTATCTCGTAGGTAATATGGGTATTGCCACCATAACCGGTTTACAGGGTGATGATTTTAGAGGTGCAGAAAATGTGATTGCCTGTGCCAAACACCTTATTGCCGGTAGCTCATCTATCAATGGGCTCAACGCTTCTCCCACAGATGTTTCCAAACGCACCCTGTTTGAAATCTTTTTACCTCCCTATCGCAGAGCGGTTCAGGAAGCTAATGTTTATTCAATAATGGCAGCACATAACGAAGTAGCCGGAATGCCGGGTCATATGGATAAATATATGATGACCGATTTGATGCGCGATCGCTGGGGCTTTGATGGTTTTTATGTAAGCGACTGGAATGATGTTTCGCGTATCGCTATCTGGCATCACGTAGCCCGCGATTTTAAAGAAGCTATACTATTTTCGGTAGAGGCGGGGATGGATATGAATATGCACGGACCCCTTTTTGACCAGTACGTTATCGAATTGGTTAACGAAGGCAAACTCCCTGTAGACCGCGTTAATGAAGCCTGCGAAAAGATTCTGACTGCCAAGTTCAAACTCGGTCTTTTTGAAAATCCGTTTGTTGATGGGCAAAAAGCTAAAGCTGTAAACTTTTCGGAAGCTCATCAACGCAATGCTTTAGCCCAGTCGCGTAAAGCAATTACCTTGCTTAAAAACGAAAAAAATACACTTCCGCTTTCAAAATCAGGTAACGGAAAGAAAATTTTTATCACAGGTCCCAATGCAGACAACCAGACCACTCTGGGTGACTGGGTTTCTCCGCAGCCGGAAGAAAATGTGGTGACCATGTTTGAAGGCATCAAAAACCTGGGCGAGCAAAGTGGATATGAAGTGGAGTTCTTTGACTCTGGTGACCGTTCTAAAGAAATCACAGCAGCTAATATCAAGAATGCCGCTGCAAAAGCACAGGATGCAGATTATATCGTGCTGGTTTTGGGCGAAAACTCCTTCCGCCACGATTGGTCGCGCAAAACTACCGGTGAGAATATCGACCGCGCAACCTTAAAACTCTCAGGGAATCAACTACAACTGGCAGAAGCCATGCTTGAACTCAATAAACCTGTGATTGTTATTTATGTAAGCGGAAGCCCCATCGCAGAGCCTGAGCTGGAAGAGCAGGCATCTGCCGTGATCAATACCTGGGAAGCCGGTGCATTTGCGGGGCAGGCCACTGCCGAAGCTTTATTTGGCGATCTCAACCCCGGCGGAAAACTACCCCTTACCATTCCGCGTAGTGTAGGTCAGCTGCAAATGGTGTATAACCATAAGCCCACAGCCTACATACATAAATACAATACCGAGAAAAAAGTGCCTTTACACCCCTTTGGTTTTGGCTTAAGCTATACCAGTTTTAAACTGGGAGCACCACAACTCTCTAAAGCAACTTTTGACAGCGCAACAGATGCCGTTACCGTTTCTGTTGAGGTAACCAATACCGGAAAACTAGCTGGGGAAGAAGTGGTACAGGTGTATATACGCGATGAGGTCAGTTCCTTTACGCGTCCGGTAAAAGAATTAAAAGGATACAGGCGCGTTTCGCTCGAAGCCGGTGAAACTAAAACCGTTCAGATTCCGCTTGATGCAGATGCTTTTGGCTTTTACGATAAAGACTACAATTATGTAATAGAACCCGGTACGTTTAGCATCATGACCGGAAATTCTTCCGCAGATAAAGACCTTCAGAAAACGAGTCTGGAGTCCACCCAATTTTTAATGTTAGAAAAAAATCCGTTATGATACATCACTTGTTTAAAAGACTTCCCCGGCTTGCCGCTGTCGCGCTGAGTGCGACCCTGTTGGGATGTGCCTTAAAGGCTAAAGAAAAGAAAGCAGAAGAGACAGCTGCGGTAGCCGAACGCCCCAATATTATTTACATCATGGCCGATGATCTAACTACTCAGGCCATTAGCGCCTACGGCGGAATTTATAAAGACATCGCGCCTACGCCTAATATTGATCGTATTGCCGAAGCGGGAATGCTTTTTCAGGATGTGTTATGTACCAACGCGATTTGCGGTCCCAGCCGGGCAGCAATCCTTACAGGGAACTACAGCAATGAAAACGGCTATTATAAAAACGAAAGCGGTGGAAAATTTGATGATTCACAATGGACCTTTCCGCAGGAATTTCAGAATAACGGCTATGCTACCAGTTTGTTTGGAAAATGGCACTTAGGTACAGAACCTCAGGGGTTTGATGTGTTTAAGTACCACAATTCCGCAGGGCAGCAGGGTCATTATTGGAACCCGATTTTCAACGAAAACGGGAAAGACGTTAAGGAAGAAGGTTATGCCACTAATCTTACTACAGATTTTGCACTAAACTGGTTAGAAAGCGATCGCAAGAGCGACAAGCCTTTTATGATGGTGTTGCAATACAAGGCGCCACACCGCCCCTGGGAACCCGATCATAAATACGAGACCCTTTGGGACGATGTTGAAATGCCGTATCCGGTAACTTTTAATGATGATTATGAAGGTCGTGAACTAACGGCAGGTGATACCGAAATGACCATGCAACACTTGAGCCGTCGCGATATGAAATTGCCTACACCCGAAGGTTTAAAAGGCAAAGACAAAATCGCCTGGGATTTTTACGGGGCAAAAAATGATGAAGTGGTACAACCCGAGGGGATGACCGCAGAAGAAGGCAAAAAATGGAGGTATCAGCATTATATTAAAGATTATCTGGCCTGTGTTAAATCGGTTGACGATAATATTGGGAGGGTTTTGGATTATTTAGACAAAAATGGATTGACAGACAACACGGTTATCGTACTTACATCAGATCAGGGCTTTTACCTGGGAGATCACGGTTTCTTTGATAAGCGTTTTATCTATGAAGAATCGCTGCGAATGCCGTTTATGGTAAAATATCCAAAAATGGTAAAACCGGGCAGCGTCAACACCGATATTGTGACCAATATTGACTTCGCGCCCACGTTACTGGAACTTGCGGGTATTCAAACAGATGCTGAAATGCAGGGGGAAAGTTTTGTGCCTTTATTGAAGGGAGAAACTCCTGCAGACTGGGAGCAGGCGATGTACTATCACTATTACGAATGGCCCTACTGGCATCATGTGCAGCCACATTACGGCATTCGCACCCAGAAGTACACACTGGCCCATTTTTATTACAATATTGATGTATGGGAATTGTATGATCTGGAAAAAGATCCAAATCAGATGCAAAATTTGATTGACGATCCTCAATATGCAGGAGTGGTTTCAGATTTAAAAGACCAGCTCAACAGACTTCAAAAGAAATACGGGGATGACCGTTCACTGGCCGAATTCCGCGAAATTACCGATGCCGATTTTGGTTCGATTGTTGACCGTGATGATGAGGAAACTTCTGTACAGGACGTTTTAACTAAAGACTAAAGAATTAGCTATGAAATTCATTAAAAATAAAAGCCTTATTGTTCTGTCGCTCCTTGCTTTATGGAGTTGTAAGGCACAACAAAAAAAATCTTCAGAACCTAAGCAAAATAATATTTTATTTATCGCTATTGATGATTTGAAGCCCCTGCTAAATCATTATGGAGCTGATTATATGATCACCCCTAACTTTGACCGTCTGGCAAAAATGGGTGTGAGTTTTACCAATGCGCACGTGCAATACGCAGTATGCGGACCATCACGCGCCAGTGTAATGACCGGTACGTTTCCTGACCGTACTAAAGTATGGGATTTACATACCGATTTTCGTAAAAGCGCACCCGATTTGATTTCGATGCCCGAATACCTGATTCAGCAGGGATATGAGACAACGGCGATAGGTAAGATTTACCACAAGGGTTCTTCGGCAGAAGGCCATGATGGCAAAAGCTGGAGTATCCCGCACAGTCAGCCCGATAATTACGATCCCACATACGGTGATGCGGCTTTTGAATACTATCAGAATCCCGAAACCAAAGCTAAAATGAATGCTTTGATTGCAGAGGCAGAAGCCAAAGGAAAAAAACGCGGGCAGCTTCGTAATTATGTATTCAAACAATTAAAACCCAGTACCGAAAGTGCCGATGTTTCAGACGAAGCTTATCAGGACGGTTTATATACTCAGGAAGCGCTTAAAAAGCTGGATATTTTAACAGCCGGAAACAAACCCTGGATGCTCGCTGTTGGCTGGCAAAAGCCGCATTTACCCTTTGTAGCCCCTCAAAAATACTGGGATTTATACGACAGAGCTGAAGTGCCGTTAGCAGAATTCCAGGAGTTGGGTAAAGGAACGCCCAAGTTCGCATACCATTCCTTCGGAGAGCTGCGTGCTTTTTCAGACATAGATGATGATTTAAATATTGGCGATAAAATAGACGAAGCCAAGCAACGCGAACTCGTGCACGGATATATGGCCTGTGTTTCCTATATAGATGCCCAACTGGGTAAATTGCTTGATGCGCTTGAAACCAAGGGAATTCTCGATGACACAGTGATTGTACTTTGGGGAGATCACGGCTACCATTTGGGTGATCATACCGAGTGGAATAAGCACTCTAATTTTGAGCAGGCTACTCGCATCCCCTTTATGTTTGCAGGTCCCGGCGTGGCTAAAGATAAAATGGTGGACAACCCGGTAAATCTGGTTGATCTGTTTCCAACAGTTTTTGAATTGGCTCATGTGAAGCAGTCAGCTCAAACCGAAGGGAAATCTCTGGTTCCGCTTTTAGATTCAGACCCTTCAACAACAATTGATCAGGATTACGCCTTTCATCAGTATGCCCGTGGTAAACGTATGGGATATTCGGTACGTACAGACCGTTACCGCCTTACCGAATGGTTTGACGACGACTACCGCAGCACACAGCCTTACGATGGGAGCAAGCTTATAGCAACCGAATTATACGATTACGATAAAGATCCGCTGGAAACGGTTAACTGGGCTAAAGACAAAAGCTATAACGCAATCAAAGAGCAACTTCACGAAAAATTGAAGGCGCATTTGATGGCTGTTCACGAAACTAAAAAATAAGTATAAATGAAATACCTAATGCTACTTGCCTTAATGGTGACCTTTGTTGTTACCGGGCAGGATAAACCAAATATCTTAATCATTCATACCGATGATTTGGGGTATCACGATCTAAGTTTTACAGGTTCGCAATTGTATGACACGCCTAATATCGATGCGCTGGCTAAAGAATCGGTTTCCTTTTCAAATGCCTACAGCAGTTACCCACGCTGTACGCCTTCCCGTTATGGAATGATGACCGGTACCTATCCCGTAAATGAGGATAAAGGCTATTTAGGCGGAATTGATGAATCTAAAAATTTTATCAGACAATTTAAAAATGCGGGATACAGCACGTTTTATGTGGGCAAATGGCATTTGGGAGATGAAGAAAGCAGTCCGGTAGGTTTTGGTTACGACCGTTCGTATGCTGCGGGGGAAACCGGTGGTATTCATACGCGATTCTATCCCTTCAATTCCGAGAAAATACAGAAAGGAGATAAAGCTCCTGTACCCAACGTTAAAGAGGATGGTAAACCCGGAGATTATGTTTCAGACCTGATGACTTCAAAAACTTTAGATCTGATTAAAACCAGTCCAAAAGGAAAACCCTTCCTGGGAGTTTTGGCTTTTTATGCAGTACATACGCCAATTGAGGCTAAAAAGGAGGATATCAAGCGCAATAAAGCCCAATTGGAAAATATCACTTTTGACGGTCCCGGTTATATTGAAGAAGGTGGCGGCCGTCGCAAAATGCATCAGGATGATCCGGTATATGCGGGTATGGTAGAAAATGTAGATGAGAATGTAGGACGAATCTTAAAAGAGCTTAAAGCAATGGGTATTGACCGAAATACCATCATTGTATTTTCATCAGACCACGGCGGTTTAAGTAATGACGGTAACAAGCGCGAGCGTCACCTGGCTACTTCAAATAATCCACTTAGAGCCGGAAAGGGCTGGTTGTATGAAGGCGGAATACGTGTGCCTCTATTTGTAAAATGGGCTGATGAATTGAAACCCAACCAGGATGATAAATCTATTTTTTTGGGGATGGATGTATTTCCAACCCTGCTTGATCTGGCAACCGGTAAAAAAGTGACTGGCATAGATGGAATGAGTTATGCCGATGTTTTAAGAGGCAAAAACACTTGGGAAAATCGTACTGTTTTTTGGCATTCCAACAAAGCGAGACCCCATTCTACCGGAGACCCTAAAACTTCGGCGGTACGCAGCGGTGATTACAAATTGTTGCAATTTAAAGATCATACCGAACTCTATAACGTAAAGGAAGACATCAGCGAAACCTATGATCTAAGTGAGCGGGAACCCAAAAAAGCGAAAGAGCTTTTGAAATTGCTTAAAGACTGGAAAAAGGAATACTTGGTTCCCGAAAAAATGGATATGTGGAAGAATCACCGCAAGGCGGAAAAGGCCGACAAATAAAAGCAAACAGCCGGGATGAAATTCAGAGTCGTATATGGTTTGTTAGTAGCGGGTTTGCTAACTACCGCTTGTAAAAGCGCAGGAGAGCAGCCCATAACTGATGAGGCTTCAGCTGCAAAACCTAACATCCTGATTATTCACGTAGATGATCTGGGCTACCACGATTTGAGTTTTACCGGTTCCGAGATTTACCAGACGCCTAATATTGACGCATTTGCTGAAGAAGCCGTGGTATTTACTAACGCTTACGCCAATTATCCGCGTTGCGTGCCCTCGCGGTATGCGATGATGACAGGTGGTTATCCCATTAAAGACGGTGATGTGCCTGATGATGGTTTTGAAATGAATACCGTTTCTGATACGAAGAACTACATCAAGCAAATAGATGCTTCCGGTTATCAGACTGCTTATTTCGGAAAATGGCATTTGGGGGGTGGTGCTAACAATCCTCAGGGATTTGGATTTGATACCTCAGTTGCTGCAGGAGCAGCAGGTTCGCCTATGAGTTACCTGTATCCCATAAATACCCCTAAAGGTAAAGGTCAGCCTAAAAAAGAACCCATCCCGGAAGTGGATGCGCTCGAACAGGAAGGCGATTACCTTACCGATTTATTGACCGATCAGGTTTTAGACTATATTAAAAACAGAGATACGAAGCAACCGTTTATGGCAATGCTTGCATTTTATGCCGTGCATCAGCCTATTGAAGCTAAAGAAGCCGATACGCAACGCAATCAGGCAGAGATTGCTGCTCACGATTTTGGTAACCTGCCCGAATACATTGAAGAAGGCACCGGGCGCACCAAAATGCGTCAGGACAATGCCGAATACGCCGCGATGGTTGAAAATATGGATGCTAATGTAGGGCGTATTTTAAAGTTGCTTGACGAACTCAATCTGGACGAAAACACTTTGGTGCTGCTATCTTCAGACCACGGCGGTCTTTCTAATGACGGGACCAAAAAGCGCCAGTTGGCGACCTCAAATTATCCGCTGCGGGCAGGTAAAGGCTGGCTGTATGAAGGGGGAATTAAGGTTCCGCTTTTTGCACGCTGGAAAAGCAAATTACAACCCCATACTACAGACCGGCTCACGCTACTGATGGATGTATTT
The DNA here is from genome assembly GCA_964219495.1 of Leeuwenhoekiella sp. Taxonomy (GTDB): domain Bacteria; phylum Bacteroidota; class Bacteroidia; order Flavobacteriales; family Flavobacteriaceae; genus Leeuwenhoekiella. Next base: position 52,016 of record CAXPQP010000012.1, read on the forward strand.
CCCACGTTGCTCGATCTCACTCAGGGCAAAACTTTAGAAACAGACGGGAAGAGTTTTTTACCTGCTCTTCAGGGTCAGGAATCTGAAGCAAATCGCTTGGTGTACTGGCATTCGCCCAATGCACGGCCTGCAAATACCGGTGATACTCCGTCTTCAGCTATACGGGTGGGCGATTACAAGCTGATTAACTGGTATAAAGAAGGCCGTTTTGAATTATACAATCTCAAACAGGATCCTTATGAGCAAACCGATTTAAGCAAAACAATGCCTGATAAAGTAAATGAATTGGCACAGGCCCTTAACGACTGGAAAGCAAACTTATAAATGAAACACATAATCCTCTATTTTCTAATCCTTCTGAATCTTTCAGTTTTCGGGCAGCAAACTGTTCCTGAAGGTCGAAGTATTCTCAAGGCAGAGCGACTTCAATTTTTAAAAAACAATAACAAAGAAGGTTATGTTTCGGTAGCTGAAGCCGGAGATACGCTTGAAGTTCTTTTTGAAACTATTGAGCAGCCCAAATTCATTTACAATCTGGCCAGCCGTTTACCGCTAGAGACTGAAAATTTTAAAGCGGGCCGCGTATTTCTGGTTTCTTTTGATGCACTTACTGAGAAATCAAGCGAAGAAACCGGAGAGGCGAAGCTCCTCATTCAGCTGAAGCAATCCGACAGCTATAAAGACAACCTGGAACATTCGATAAACATCAGTTCGCACTGGCAGCGGTATTATCTTCCGTTTGAGTCAACCCGTAACATTTCAAAAGATGATCTTGCCGTAGTCTTGCAATATGGCTTTTCTCCGCAATCCTTCCGCCTTAAAAATATAAATGTGGAAGTTTTTGAACCGGGAACGGCGCTTTCGGCCTTGCCAAAAACAGCAATCACCTATGCCGGGATGGAAGCAGATGCGGCCTGGCGTAAAGCAGCAAATGACCGTATCGAGCGCATCCGTAAGGGCGATTTTCAACTGAAATTTACAAAAGACGGTAAACCTGTGCCTGCCACCGATTTAGAAATCAGTTTGGTACGTCACGCATTTCCCTTTGGAGCAATGCTTCACGCTGACAGTGTTTTGAACAATCCGCAACTTTACGACCGTTTTAAAGATGCGTTTTCACTCACCGTGCTGGGTAACGATCTTAAAATAAAGCGTTGGGCTCAAAAGCGAACTCACAAAAAGACGTTGAATGTACTCACTATGCTCAATCAGGATGGCATCACGGTAAAAGGTCATGTCCTGATGTGGCCGGGATTTCAATACAATACCGATGAGGTAAAGGCCAATAAAAACAATCCCGAAGCCGTAAAGAAGATCGTTCGGGAGCATATGTACAGCATTCTCGATGCTACAAAAGGAAAAGTATCACATTGGGATGTGGTTAATGAAACCTATACCAATAAAGATTTTCAAAACCTGATGGGCGGCGAAGATTTTCTGTATGAGGCTTTTGAAATTACTAAGGAACGTGCGCCTGAGGTACGTCGCTTTACTAACGAATATGGTATCATTAGCAAGGGAGGTATTGACGAGCAAAAGCAACAATGGTATTATGAGTATATTAAACGTGTAGATGCTCATGTGCCCGGTGCCGTGCAGGGCGTAGGCATACAATCGCATATGGGCAGCGATTTGACACCGCCCGAAAAAGTCCTGAGCATTTTGTCTTACTATGCGACTTTGGGTAAACCCATAAGCATTTCTGAGTTTACCATGGATGTTCAGGAGCCTGAAATTCGTGAGCGATATACCCGCGATTTTATGCGGGCAGCATTCAGCCATCCCAATGTTTCTGAATTTATGTTCTGGGGCTTTGAGGAAGACGATAACAGGAAGGTTGACATCTACAAGCAGGACGGAAGCGTGGGCGCTATGGGAAAAGCATATTTTTCACTGATACGCGAGGAGTGGCATACCGAGTTTAAGGCAAAAACGAATGCCGAAGGATTACTGTACGGACGCGGCTTTTATGGGCTCTATGTTTTTAAACTGAAACATAACGGAAAAGAGCTGATTGGTACTTTTAAAAACCTGCCGGGAATGCCTGAAGCATTAGAGATTCAATTGTAACCCTACGGAAGCTTTCTTATGGAACACATTTTCATTATTAACCGGATAAATAGTAAACCGCTGAAACTTTTTTCGCTCATTACAGCGCTTATACTGTTTGTTTCCTGCAAATCGCAGACTGAAACAAGAGTTGAAGAAGTATCTGCAATACAACGTCCCAATATTCTATGGATCGTAACTGAAGACATCAGCCCTACATTGTCTATGTACGGCGATTCTACCGCGCAGACGCCTAATCTGGATGCGCTGGCTAAAGAGAGCTTGATTTACGACAAGGCCTATTCAGTAGTTGGAGTGTGTGCCCCGTCACGCTCGGCTATCGTTACCGGGATGTATCCTACAAGTCTGGGAACTATGCATATGCGTACCGGTCGAGACATTCAATCCTGGGGTACACGGGAGTATAGCAAATCTGTTGATCGGGTAGACCTGGCAGGGGATTCGATTAGGGAGTATGCTGCGGTTATTCCGGAATACGTACGCGGCTTTCCCGAATACCTGAGAAAAGCAGGCTATTTCACCACAAACCATCAAAAAACCGATTATCAGTTTGCCATTCCGGTTACGGTCTGGGACCAAAACAGCAACGATGCGCACTGGCGCAATCGGGGAGAAGGGCAGCCGTTTTTCTCAGTCTTCAATTACGATGTAACTCACGAAAGTAAGATCTGGAAAAATGCCGAATTACCGCTGACTGTAAATACAGACAGCGTGCCTTTACCGCCGTATTATCCCGATACCGAAACTTCCCGTACCGATGTGGCACGCAATTACAGCAACATCGAATTGCTGGATAAGCAGGTAGGTAAACTCATCGCTCAGCTTAAAGAAGACGGACTGTATGATAACACCATCATTTTCTTCTACAGCGATCACGGCGGACCTTTACCACGTCAAAAGCGTGAAATTTACGAGAGCGGCCTCCACGTACCGTTTATGGTCAAAAACGTCAGCGGAACCACCGGTCGCACAGATCGGTTGATTTCTTTTGTCGATTTGGCACCAACCGTGCTAAGTCTTGCCGGTGTTGAGATTCCCGATTATATACAGGGTAAAGCCTTTATGGGAACGCAGGATGAAGCGCCACGGCGGTATGTTTTTGGAACTTCAGACCGCTTTGATGAGATCACCGATCGTTCGCGGGCAGTTTTTGACAAGCAATATTTGTATGTGATGAATGATTTTCCGGAAAAAACCTGGTATAAGGACATCAGCTACCGCCTGCAGATCCCGATGATGCAGGAATTACTGAAATTACATAGGTCTAAAGGCTTAAACGAAGCTCAGGAAGCCTGGTTCAATACCCGTACTGCCGATGAGTTGTACGACGTACATGCGGACCCACATACCATGAATAACCTGATTGACGATCCCACATATGCTGAGGTACGCAAGCGTATGCGCGCAGCCTTGCTGGAATTTAGAGATCAACATATGGATTATGGGATGATGCCCGAAGCCCAATTGATCGAGCAAATGTGGCCCGGTTTTGAACAACCCGTGACGGAAGCTGTAAGCCTGACTACCACAAATAAAAACGGAAATACCAAAGTAACGCTTGCTTCAGAAACGCAGGGCGCTTCCATTGCCTACATCCTTTCAGATGAGCCAATCACTAATCTGAATTTTAACAGCGGCTGGCAGGTGTATTCTGAGCCTTTAATGGTCGAAAAAGGACAGGTGTTGTACACGATGGCGCAACGTATTGGTTTCCGCGAAAGCGAAATAAAAAGCGAGCAGTTTTGATTCGAGTGGACTATAAATAGGCTTAAAGAACTATATGAATAAGACAGCTGCAAATTTGATTAATCTCATTAAAAAATGAAACTCAGCTATACTTTCTCTTGTTTACTACTTTGTATCAGCCTTGCCTTTGGACAGAAAAAAGCCGGTTACAAAGAGCAGTGGCAATTTCCTGCACCAGATTCTTCCTTTTATGTCACTGAAAATCAACAAAAGGAATTGTATGCTACAGAGGATGAGATGAACTGGTTTAAAGATGCAAAGCTGGGAATCTTCGTGCATTGGGGACCTGCATTACTCGAAACTAATGTTTTGAGTTGGGGAAGAAATGGGGAGAGACCGGGAGCCGGTAAACCTGCAAATAAAGGTATAGATCCCGATATCTATGATAATTTATACAAGCGATTTAATCCTGTAAATTTTGATGCCGATAAATGGATGCAATATGTAAAGGACTGGGGAGCAGAATATATTGTCTTTACAGCAAAGCATCATGATGGGTTCGCTTTTTTTGACGCCCATAATACGGATTATACCATAATGCATACCCCATATGGCAAGGATATATGTAAAGAGCTGGCAGATGCTGCTCACAGAGCCGGGGTTAAACTATTCTGGTACTATTCACAGCCAGATTGGGTGCATCCTGATAATTTACGAGAGAAGCATTACGAAAATTATTTGCCTTACATGAAATCTCACATTAAGCAGCTCTTCACCGAATATGGAAAGATAGATGGTGTTTTTTGGGATCATTTGGCCACCAAATACTGGCAATGGGATTCGTATCACGTGCTTAAAGATATGAAGTTTTGGCAACCGGGAATTATTAGTAATGCCCGTACAGGTTTTGATTGGCCATTAGCAGATCGCGGGGATTATGATACACCAGAACAAAGTTTGGGTCCTATAGACCATCACAGGTATTGGGAAGCTTGTCTTACGATGACCGATAAATGGCTTTACAGCCCCAAAGGACCCATTAAACCTGCTGAGACCATATTAGGAATGTTGATTCAGGTTGCCGGTAACGGAGGTAATTTATTATTAAATCTTGGGCCTAATGGTAAAGGAGAATTTGTAGCTGAAGAAGTAGCACAGGCAAGGCGGGTAGGAGACTGGATTAAAGAATATGGGGAAACCCTCAAAAATACTCGACGTGGAATTTATGTGGGCGGAGATTATGGAGCTTCTACGCAAGCAGGTGATACCCTCTATATTCACGTGCTTCAAAAATTCGCAACCAATACGAAACCAGTAATTAGTTTACCCGCTTTGCCAGTTTCATTAAAATCAGTAGAAGGTGTGACACCGGGCTACCAAGGATTTGAAATAAGCGATACTGAATTAAAACTGTATTTTGAGCCGGAAGCCTTTAGCCGAAATACAGATAATATCGTAAAACTCGTACTGACCAAAAATCCAGAAAACCTGGAACGAATTAAAACCTGGGAAGCAAAAGCTATAGGTTCTGAAAATTTTCAAATAGAGGCTTCCTCTTTTGCTAAGTCAGGAAATGAACCTGAGGTAATTTATGAAGTGGAAGGAAATATTTTTAGCGAGGGTATTCATCTAAAATCCTGGTGGCAACCACATCAATCTGATCAGAATCCTGCTCTTAAGCTTCATTTAAATAAACCCAAACCCATCGAAACGGTTCTCATTAGTGAAAATATGCGCTCGCATTCTGTTTCAAAATTTGAGCTGCTTTCTAAAGACCAAAATGACAAATGGTCTACAATTTATAAAGGAAATTACATAGGAGAAGGTTTGCGTATCAAGTTAAATGGGAATCCGGTTTATGGGGATTCAACTGCGCATATTAGAATCGAAATATCAGACTCAGATAACCGCTTTCAATATTTATGAATAAGAGTTTCATTCATTTTTTAGTACTGTTTTCCCAGATGCTTTTGGCTCAAGATAAGTACAAGCCCAATGTATTGTTCATTCTTGCAGATGACCTTGGTATCAACGCCCTAAACTGTTATGGTAATCCTCTCATTGAATCTCCAAATATTGATAAACTTTTCAATGAAGGAATGCACTTTACAAATGGCTATTCTAATGACCCATCCTGTGCGCCATCACGAGCAAGTATACTGTCTGGGCAGTATGTACCGCGGCATAAAGTGTATCGCGTGACAGACCGCTATAAAAATGACCACGAAACGCTCAAAAACATGCGCTTTTTACCACCGCCCATAAATTCGGTAAAAGGTAGTGGTAAAGGCTTAAGTCTCGATAAAGTCACAATAGCCGAAACCTTAAAGCAGGCAGGTTACCTTACCGCATCATTCGGTAAGTGGCATTTAGGTAAGAATGAACTTCTTCCACAAAATCAGGGTTTTGACGTAGGCTATGAGATTACCGGGCATTATAATTTTAAAACAACTCCTCATCAAGAGGGAGTAGATCATTCAGCATATTCTTCAGATTTTATTACGCAACAAACCCTTTCTTTTATAAACCAAAGTGTTGAACAGAATAAGCCATTTTTCGCTTATGTACCGTACTATCTAGTGCATAAGCCTTTAGAACCTAAGCCCGAATACCTTTCTTATTTTAAATCGAAATACAAAACTGAGGATTTAGGTGTTGATGAAATTAAAGTTTTGGCCATGATAAAAAGCCTTGATGAAAGCGTGGGACAATTGCTCAATGGTTTAAAGACTTTAGGTATTGAAGAAAATACAATAGTTCTATTTGTGAGTGATAATGGTCACTATCGCACCGAAGGCAATCTTTTTACCAAGCCTTATCGCGGTTCAAAGGGCGAGACTCTTGAAGGGGGAATACGTGTCCCTTACATTTTTAAATGGCCCGGTCAAATCAAACCCGGTTCGTCAAGTGCTCAGCCTATAATCCATGTCGATCTCTATCCAACAATTTTAGGTCTTACTGGAGTGAATACTCCTCAGAATTATATTTTAGACGGAGAGGACTTTACACCCATACTCTATGGCAGCAGTCAAAAAAGCTTGAGAGATGCCTTAATTTGGGAGTATACCAATTACGCGCGCTGGAGTGAGCGTAGTGAGACATTTGCTTCAAGCTGGGTAAATGTTATTCAGATGGATGGTTATAAAATGACCGAAGACATCGAAACCGGCAACTACACACTCTTTAATCTGAATACAGACCCCTATGAACAAAACAATGTTGTTTCCGAGTTCCCGGCTAAATTAAAACAATTACAACAACGTTTGGAGCGCTGGAAAAATGAAACATCATACGAGAAACCGTTACGAAACCCGGCGTATGATAAAAGGTAAAAAAATATCTGGGTTGGTTTTTTCTTCAAACGTTTGAGTTAGTATTATGCTTAATTCGCCTGCATTGATTTCTGATAGGTATACTATTTCGTTATAGATTAGAACTTACGTATAATTTAAAAATTATTTTTTAAGGTATAAATAACTGAAATACAGTAATATAAATCAGAATTACGCAAAACGAACCTATCCTGATGCTTTTTAAACCCTCTTCAAGCTTTGAATTAAGAAATTTGAGTGTGTTCAATTAATACAAACGACAATTATGAACTTTAGATTTTTACTTATATTATCAATTTTTGCAAGCATCTTGTATTCCTGTGAAGACGAATTTACGCAGGAAACTAACGGTACCGCTGAAGTGTTTTTCACCATTTCGGAGATACGCGAAGTTGAAAACGCCAGTCAGGCATTAGCTCTAAATATTGGTTTAGACAATCCGCTTCATGGTGGCGGTACGGTTGACGTATCGATTACCGGAGCAGATTACGGCAACGATTTTACAACCAACGCCGGTAGCGCTAATTTTACGGTAGATATTGAACCAGGTTCGCTGGTTTCTACGTTTACCATTTCGCCTGTAGACGATGAAAACATAGGAGCCAATAAGAATTTAACGATACAACTCAGTAATGCTACCGGTAGTTTGAGTTTAGGTGAGTCCACCCAAATCAATTTTACCATTTTAGACGATGATGATCCACTGGTGGCTTTTATAGATTTTGAAACCGAAACCGCAAGTATTGCAGAAAATTCAACGAGTAATCTGGTTTTAAACTTCACTTTTGATCAGGCTACTACAAATGGAGGTAGCATAACTGTTAGTGGGTCTGGCGATGCAGTCTACGGAACCGATTATACCATAGCCGGTGAGGATGCTTCAAATTTTACAATTGATGTACCTGCTGGGGCGACTTCGGCTTCCTTTGAATTAGTGCCTATTGATAACACGACGTTTGATGCCGATAAAATGGTCACTTTTGAAGTAACCAAAGTTACCGGTGGTCTTTCCATAGGTACGGTAAATTCCATCGAAGTAACCATAGTGAACGATGATGCGGCGCCCAACCCGGTTATTGATTTTAATAACGCTAACCCTGCAAGCTTTACTGAAGCAGACGGAACCGTTACGTTAAACTTTGTATTATCAGAAGCGACCACTACCGAAAGTACAGTTACGATTACCACAGGTGGTTCTGCCACTATTGGAACTGACTATACCCTTAATGGGTCATCTACTTCACCTTATGACCTGATAATTCCTGCAGGAGCGACTTCTGCAAGCATCGATCTTGAACTGGTTGACGATACCGCTACCGAAGACGACGAAGAAATTACGTTGACCATAACCAATATTACTGGAGGCTTAGGTGCGGGAGTAGACCTTCAGCAACAAACGTTTACCCTAACAGATAATGATGCCGCTACACCGTACAGCTTTGCGGAGGATTTTGAGAGTGGGTCGCCTCTGGCAGATCTGGGATTCCAGACTGTACTTATTGATCAGGACTTTAGTACCAGCAAGGTCTTTGACACACACAATCGTGCCGGCGAATATCCTGCTCTTGCAGATGTGAGTGGTTCTAGCGACTATGGTATACAAATCTTTTACCGTAATGATCAGGAAGGAAATGGTCTGTTAGATAACGCAACCATTACTCCTGTTCAGGAAGCCCAGGGAGCGATGAGCATTTCTTATGATGTGGCTTTTGTAACAGGGTCTAATAAGAATATCTCTGAGGTAACGGTCTATTGGTCTGATAGCTATACCGGTAACGGTACCTGGAATGAGAACGAATGGAATGCTCTGGAAACAGTTACAGCTGCTAGTTTAGAGGGAGAAGGGGTAGGGCGTACACAATTTTCAAGAAGAGCATTCGATATAAATCCTTCAGCTAATTTTTACGTTGCGGTACGCATAAGACAGGAGGTAACCGATGCCAATGATGTGGTACAATGGCGTTGCGATAATTTTCAGGTAAACTCTAAGTAATAAAAGGCTAAACCTCAAACTATGAAAAACGCTTTCAATATATTTTGGTGTCTTGTTGTGCTGCTGTTATCCTTTGGATGTTCAACACCGGAATCTTCTGAATCTTTAGCAGATTCTAACGTTGAGGATGCATCTGCAAAAGCGAGAAACCAGCCTCAGGAACCCGCGTGTAGTGTTCCTGACATTAATCCATTTGATATGGTAGCCCGTATGGGCAGAGGGATTAATCTGGGTAATGTACTCAGTGCTCCTGTTGAAGGGAATTGGGCACTGCCTGTTGAGCAAACTTACTTTCAGGATGTTGCGGCAGCTGGTTTTAAAACGGTGCGTATTCCCATTCGTTTTGATACCTACACGACTGCCCTCGCAGATGTGAATTACGAAAATAATGGTGGAAAGTATATTGCTTCGCCTGATAGTTTTCAGGTTGACAGCGCCTATTTAGACCGTATCGAACAGATTATCACCTGGGCTATGGACGAAAACCTTATCGCAATAATTGATGTGCATGGGGATCACTGGTTTTGGGAAAGTTATGATGCGGGAAGTACGTATTACAAAACGGGTAATGAGCGTCTCGCTGCCGAAGATCGTTTCAGGGCGATCTGGAAGGCGATTTCAAACCGCTTTGCCTGCTATTCTGAAAATCTGCTTTTTGAAATTATGAATGAGGCGTATTTCTCCATGAGTGCTCAGGAAGTTGATTTTATCAATAGCGAAATGCTTCGTATTATCAGGGAGACAAACCCTACGCGTAACGTCGTTGTGACCGGTGGGGGTAAAAATAGCTGGGAAGCTCCTTTGCAAATGAATAACAGCTTTTTAAACAGCGATGAGCATCTCATTGCAACCTTCCATTATTACATTCCGTTTAAATTCACCAGTTCTTCAAAAGAAAATAATAATGTGTTTGACTGGGGATCTCAAGCTGATATCAATTTAGTCAACACGCATTTTGATGCGGTTGAAAGTTGGGCACAAACAGTAAATAAGCCGGTGCTTTTAGGAGAATTTGGGGCTGATAACGTATGTGGTTTTAATTATGACACCGGGCAGTGCGGTGCTTTCGGTGGTCCCACTGAAGCCGCACGGGAAGCATACCACAGGTATATTGCAGATGCTGCACTGGCACGCGGATTTGCCTGCACCGTTTGGGACGCCGGGCATAAATCAAACAAGACCATTTACCGGGCCGATGATCGAAGCTGGGTAAATTCAGTAAAAAATGCAGTGCTTGGTATACCGGAGTCTTGTACCGCATCACAGTTTATTGCCAATGCAGATATAGAATGTGGAACTGATACAGGTTGGTCTCTACTTGTCAAAAACGGCGCCGATGCTATTCTACAGTCTGCAGAGCCACAGGATGTAGCCCAGGGAAGCACAACAATAATTTTGCAGGTCAGCAGTACTGCAAATCTGAATGATGTCATCCTAAATAACACAACTAGTGCCGGACAGGAATGGGCTGGTAAGCGCTTGCGCATAAGTTGCACCGCAAAAGCAGAGACGGCCGCTCAGGTATTTAAAATGCGTTTAAAGGCAACAGGAGTTACAGTAACCACCTACAACGGTTCACCTACGCTTAATCTCAGTAACGCGTACCAGACTTATAGTTTTGACTATGATGTACCTGCAGATCTTCAGGAAATTCAATTTCAGTTGATTTGTGGAAGTCAGGCCGGTAATTACTGGTTTGATGATTTTACAGTAGAAATCTTGAATTAAATTAATAACACATTAAAAACAACGAATTATGAAAAAATTACTTTTTACCTTATTACTAATTGGAGGAATGAGTATTAGCGCTCACGCACAATCTGACAAGATCAAAGAAAAAGCAGCAGAAAAGACCGAAGAACTTAATGCACAGATCATTGCAGGAGATGTTTCACTGGCTTTGTCTGATGAACAAAAGGAGCAATTAACTGCCGTTTATACCGAAATGCTTACAGCTATGAAAAAGGTGCGGAAAAACGACGGGGATCAGGAGGAAATGAAAGAGGCTCGAAAGGAATACAACAAGCGTATTTTTGGTGAAATATTGACCAAAGAACAGCGCAAAGCTCGCAGAGCTGGTAAAGATGAATAAGTTTGATTACTTATATTTTTAATTGAAGAAGAACCTTCCGGAAACGGGAGGTTTTTTTATGCCTTAGTATCTAAGTATGGGGAAATGTAAAGAGGAAATATAAAGGCACGTACTGATTACTTTGCTCTAAAGCGGTTGGGGAATAAGCAGGAAAAACCCGGCAATAAGTCCGGGTTTTAAATTTAGAGGTGAACGGGAATTCTTTTAAAGATTTACTTTAAACTGATCGATACGCAATTGAGACTCACCTTTGTAGACTTCATATCCCAAATTAATTGATTTAATCCAGGCGTCGGGTTTCGCCACTTTTGCATCGGCTAAATCACGTTCCGCTTGTGGAAGGTTAGCGTATTGATAATAAGATTTACTCGCAGCAACAATATCTTTAACGTTGACCCGTACGAGTGGAGGTGTACCATTTGGTCCGTAAGGGATAAACTTAACGTGTACTTTTTCGTCTTTAGATCCCTGATTGGCAAAGAATTTATAACGTACAGCATAGGTGTAATCTTTCCCTTTGTATCTGATGATGTAAGGCTTGATACTTAAATCAGCATTGCGTGCAAAATACCAATAGGTGAGGCGTTCGGTAGTTTCAATTTTCGGATTGTCTTCAATACTATCATTAAAATTATGCGATTCGTGCATCACAACCAGATCATAATCCCGTAGGGAATTATCGGGTTCTGAGTCTGCAGTACCATAACTATCAAAAATAAAATTGATAGAGGCCATCCATTTATCTTCAGCGTCTAAAGCGTTTGCCTGTGAGGTTTCGAACACAAAATTCATCGTAGCTGGAATGTCCTGGATTTGAACCGGCATTCCAACAGCTTCGGGGTCAGAAACATAATACGTACCTGAGGCTTTACTGCTACCTATCGTGATATTAGGGTAAGCGTCCATACCCGTACCACCGGCATCCACATAGTCTAAGACATAATTACCGCCCTGAGTTTCATTAAAATCTTCTGCTATGTAATACAGACTGCTAAAGCCGTCGTTCAAAGTCATTTTTATGAAATGGTTGGGTATGATTTGTTGAAATCCTGATACGTAAACGGCTGTCCGGGTTCCATTTCCTTTACGCAGTTCTGCGCTGTCCTGTTGCGTAACCATTTCTGAGCTTTCCAGATTTAAGTCTTCTTCAGGTTGGCAGGAGTAAATGCTAAAGATTCCCGCAACTATTAAAGGAAATTTCAATCGTTTGAGTGGTAATTTAATGTTCATAATAAAAAAGATTAGTTAAAGAGACTTTTTGATTTGAAACGAAAGGTTTTTGTATTTGGGGTTTAAATAGAAAAGCTGCCCTTTATTACCGGGCAGCTTATCTATAAAGTCTAATATATTACTGTTTTTCAACCGTAAGGTTATCAAAACGGAAACGGGTTCGATTCCGGTTTGAGGCAGTTTTGATAATATCTCCTTTGTAACGAACCAATAGATAGAATGATCCCCCTGGAGTGAAAGAAGCTTCTTTAACTTTCCACATCTGACCAGAAATCCCCTGAGAAGCCATTTCGTCAGCAGTCTCATCTGTTCCGGAAGGGTCGTTGGCCGGATCAAAGTTTCCGCTATCTAAAGCAGTAAAGTCGATAAGTGTCCAGTTTGTAGCAAGGTCAGGTTGTGAGCTACCATCATAAGTTGTAGAATACCAAAACTCAACCTGTTGGGTGTTTTCTCCGCCACCAAAAGTATATTGCATTTCCATAGTAAAGTCGATAACATCTGTTGCAGTAGCTGCAAATTGCGGACTTACTATCGCGTTATCAATCACATACGTATTTCCTATGGCTGTGTCATCAGTACCGGTGTTTGTACCTGCATTGAAGAAGAAATCCATTCCTGCATTTGAAACCGGTGCGGTACCATCGTTGATATTAGGTCTGTTGGCTATAGGGCCGGCATAGTTACCGGTATTACGATCTAAAGAAATGGTTTTTCCTATTTCTGCAGATTGAGACGGGAATACAAAAGTTAAGTAGCTGTCATAAGGAGCAACAATACTTGTGGCATCATAAGCTTCAAAGTCTTCAATGTAAGGCAAGGTTAAACCTGAAGGATCAGTATCTCCGGGAGGTGTTGTTCCTGCATCTACCACTTCAAAGAGTGTAGGCTTGTCATCTAAACCGCAGCCCTGATTAAATACAAAGGGATACACATCAGCATCTCCTTCAAAAAGAGCTTTGATGTCAGCATCAGTAAAAACTCCCTGTCTGATTACAACATTTTCAATATCACCGTAAGTATCCAGATTATCTTCAAGTGTCAATTCTAAATAATAGGAATCTTCCCCGCTCAAGTCTGGCATAGGCAGGCATAGAGGCGCACCCGCCGCGTTAGCTTCAGCAGCATACAATACGTTTCCCGTATTGTCTGTACCGGTCCAGATATTTACACTAAAATTGGCATCATAGGTAGTACCGGCATCACAATAATTTCCCTTAATACAAAACTCGATTGCCTGGTTAGGGATCAGGGCGAAATAAATAGCACCATAATCAAGCAGATTACGATTGTCAAAACACAATACATCTACCGGCACATAATTATCTTCACCACCGGCTACTTCAAACGATAGTGGTAAAGCTTCCGGAACGAAGTTAGCCAGTTCGGTCTCTGCCTGTGGTGCAACCCAGATCGGATTGTCAGAAGCATCGTAAACGGCAAAATAGGTTAGGGAATAACTACCTGCACGTACGCTCAACTGCGTAGTTTCTACCGTTACAAACTCGGTATTACCATCTCCATCCTGATCAAAAGGGGTAGGGTTGATATCTACGCGGTAGGGCTCTGCCACAGTTCCGACATTTTCGGGACCTTCAACCACGACCATTGCATAAGCCGGAGTTTCGTCAGAACAATCCGGGATATCGGTTAGCGGACTTTTACCTCCTTTGTTTTTAGTAATTAAATTTTGCAGAACGGTGCCAAAGTTTACCATTCCTTTTACTTCGCCTGTTGAGTCTCCATCATCTTTTGAGCAGGAATTGAGCACAAAAGCAAAAACTGCCAGGGTTAAGAAAGAACGTTTAAGTGTCTTCATAATTTTTAGTTTTAATTAAAAGTTGATTTACAAATTAAATGTTGAAGCTCCGGGTACAACGTTTTCGTAATGGGTCGTGATTTGCACGGTTCTTCGGTACAAAGGTGCTTTTATCAGGTTTCAGAGAGGTTTAATTTTCGTCAGAAAGCGTTCAGGATTTGTCTATCTTTCAAAAAACCAAGTGTTTATGTGCTTTATTGCTACATTTAATATCAATTTTTTAAAATCTCTTTATTTTAGATTTAACTGTTAGTTTTTCAGTTGAACTGAGCTATTCGGTTTAAAAAGGTTTAAAAATTGACAAAAAGCTACCGCTCATAATCAAAGACTTTTGCTCTTCAGGTTTCGGTTACTACATTTCGTTTATGGTTAATTATGACCTTGTAATCCCTCATTGTATCCCATGAAACGAGTCTTTTATTTTCGCTACCTTTTTTTGTTTTTGTCCTTAGTATTTTGCTCCTGTTCTACCGATGAATCTATCACTGAAACTGAAGAAGAAACGGAAGCACCTCTGGTCACGCTGACCTTTAATGTAGCGGGCAATCTGAATGTAATTGCTGCGCAGGAACTAGAAGCTGGAAGTCGCGCCACGAAACCTGCAGATCCTGTTAAAGAGGGATTTACTTTTGATGGTTGGTTTTCAGAAGGGGTTCTTTTTGATTTCAATACACCTGTTAAAAAGAACATTACCTTAATCGCACAGTTTACTCAAGTCGAAGAAACACAATCAGATACCGCAGCGCATTTACTACCCGAAGATTTTGTGGCTGATTTGGGTAAGGGTTTTGATGTTACCTGGTCTGAGTTTACAAAGTATATGAACCTGTATAGTGAGCAGGCTGTGATTGATTTTGCTGAAGCAGGTTTTAAGAATGTACGTATTCGAAAGGGAGAAGGTAATCCCGATGCCGAATTTATGAGCCGTTTAAAAATGCAGGTAGATCATTGTTTGAAGCACGGGATTTATCCCATTTTAGCCTATCAGGGTAAATTTCTTGAAGAAGAGGCCGCGACTGATGTTGAGGCGCGTGAACATTTGGTAACCTGGTGGCGTACTATGGCTGAGTATTTTGAAGACTATCCCGATGAGCTCACATTTAATATTCTCATTGAAATATCCGGAAACTATAAGGATAACTTTACTGCGATGAATTCGTTTTACGTAGATGTGCTAAAAGCCATTCGAGAGACCAATCCACATCGTATTGTAATTTTTCCACCGGTAAAAATATCAGATCCTGAGCAGCTAGAGAATTTAGTTGTTCCCGGGGAAGAAGATAAGTATACAATGGCTGAATGGCATTTTTATGCAGCAGGCCCAAATACGACTGTGGGAAATAAAAAATACTGGAATGACGGTTCAACTCTGGCTGAGCGGAATAATATTAATGAACCTATTCAAACAGCCTTAAATTGGATGCAAAAAACCGGATATAAAACCTGGGTTGGTGCCTGGATGGCCGGTAACTACAATAAGGGCAATGATTTTACGATACCCCAACAAGTAACTTTTGCAAGTTATATGACTCGCCAGCTGGATGAAGCCCAAATACCCTGGTCTATAAATGCTGGAAACAAGTATTACGATTATGAGAACCAAAAATGGTTTAATGTCACTTCAGACGCAGCGGGTATTCCGGTAAGGGACGCGATTTTAGACCCCATGACCATAGCAGTTTACAAAGACAGTTACTATAATAGCAGTGGCACTCGCTTACAACCGGCTAAGTATGATGCTATACAATTAAAAAACCTTGGGCTCTATAAAACTTCAAGATCTATGATGATTCCGTTTGATTTTGAAGTTACGGTGTACAGTGGGGATTCATTTGACGGCAGCGCAAAAGTTTTGACTCAAACCCAAGCAGATTTTACAGATTTTCAAATTGCCTCTTTAAAGGTCAGGTATCTGAATAGCTACTAAAATGACAGACTTATTTTACGGGTGATTTTCTACGCCTGTTAGATGGTTTCTTAAAGTTCAATTGTTGATCATAACTTATCCAGCCATATTTGGCTTGTAGTTTGTTCCTGATGATATTAGGCTCAAATTTGTATGATTTGATAATTAGCTCTAATTATGAGAACAACTAAAGTTTTAGATGTAATCATCTCACTTAAATACAGACTTCCTATACTTGTTCAGAATTCTAAAATAAGGAGAAGTAATGCTAAGAAGTAATGCTAATAAAACTTCAAATTACCGCATAAAAAAAGCAGTTGTAAATTTTTACAACTGCTTTTTAGTCTGTAGCGAGAGGGGGGCACGATCCCCCGACCTCCGGGTTATGAATCCGACGCTCTAACCAACTGAGCTACCTCGCCAGAAATTAAAAGGGCTTAGTTTTTCCTAAGCGGGTGCAAATATAATAACATTTGTTTAGTTGGCAAGTAACTTAATTATAAAATAAAAAAATAGGGCTAATCTTTTTTACTGTACAATTAATAATTATATTGGCGACCCAACCGAATATAGTACTATGGAAGAAAAAGTAAAATTTGAAATCGAGTTTCCTATACAGGCCTCACCGTCTTTATTATATCAATATATGTCTTCACCTTCAGGTATGTCTGAGTGGTTTGCAGATAATGTAAACTCTCGTGGAGAGTACTATACATTCATCTGGAATGGGAGTGAAGAGAAAGCAAAACTACTAGGTAAGAAGAGTGATGAGCGCATCAAGTTCAGATGGATGGACGATGTAGAAGATGAAAATCTATATTTCTTTGAGTTGCGTATCGTTGTTGATGAGATTACAAAAGACGTATCACTTATCGTAACCGATTTTGCAGAATCTGATGAGATTGATGAAGGTAAAATGTTTTGGGAAAACCAGATTGCAGAATTGAAACACATCATAGGTTCTAACTAGAAAGCAGTACATAAAACGTATATTTGTCCCTTCTTAAAAAAAGGGACTTTTTTTATGGTTAATTTTAACGGGACACTTACAGAGAATCCTAATTTTTCTGCTACCAACCGCGGTATGTTTTATGGGGATGCGGTTTTTGAAACACTTCGCTACACCGGCGATAAAATCGCATTTTGGGAAGATCATTACTTTAGATTGATGGCTGCAATGCGTATTTTGCGTATGCAAATCCCAATGCAGTTTACTCCGGAATATTTAGAGGAAGAACTATTAAAACTGATTGAAGCAAGTAACCTCCAAGGTAAACCTGCACGAGTAAGGCTTACGATTGTTAGAAATGACGGGGGAACTTATCTGCCGGCAGATAATGGTGTTTTTTATTTTGCTCAGGCAAGTGAACTCGGGCAATCGTTTTATAACTTAAATGATGAAGCCTACGAGGTCGAATTGTATAAAGATCATTATCTAAACGCCGATTTACTCTCTACGTTAAAAACGGCAAATAAACTTATCAATGTTACCGGAAGCATTTTTGCAAAAGAGAATGGTTTCCAAAACTGCCTGCTTTTAAATACCAATAAGTCGGTTGCAGAAGCGCTTAACGGAAATCTATTTTTGGTAAAAGATAGGGTAATCAAAACACCTCCGCTTACTGATGGATGCTTACGAGGAATTATTCGTAAACAGCTGATTGAAATTATAGGAAAGTTAGATACCTATACTCTTGAAGAAACATCAATCTCTCCTTTTGAGCTTCAAAAGGCAGATGAGTTATTTATAACCAACACGATTGTAGGAATTCAGCCTATTAGCAAATACCGAAAGAAAACCTATGCCAATGAAGTGGCCAAAGATCTGTTAGGTAAACTAAATGCTAAAGTGCGTCTGGGATAATTTTTAATTGTAGCTGGGATTTTCGGGTGCATTTGACCAGATGACATAATCCCCACCCAACTCAATCATCTTTTCTTTCCAAAAATCCGGGAAGCATTTATTGATGATCTCCTTGTGGTAATTGTTTTCAGCAACAATCCAGGCATTTTCATTCA
This sequence comes from Leeuwenhoekiella sp., assembly GCA_964219495.1. Taxonomy (GTDB): domain Bacteria; phylum Bacteroidota; class Bacteroidia; order Flavobacteriales; family Flavobacteriaceae; genus Leeuwenhoekiella. The sequence goes on from CAXPQP010000012.1 coordinate 70,160, forward strand.
ACTCAAGCTCCAGTTGATCGCTGTCCCAGCCAGAATATCCCAGAAAAAATCGAATTTGATCTTCAGAAAGTTTTTTGGCAGTGATTAATTCAACTACGGTGTCAAAATTTCCACCCCAGTAAATACCGCTTGAAATCTCGATGCTATCAGGAATCAATTCGGGTACTTTATGAATGAAGTATAAATTGTCCTGCTCAACGGGTCCGCCGTTATAGATTTGCATTTCAACTTCAAGCTCTGGGATAAGTTCGTTAAGTGTAAAGCTTAAGGGTTTATTCAAAATAAATCCTACAGAGCCTTCTTCGTTGTGATTGGCTAGTAAAATAACTGATCTATTGAATGAAATGTCCCCGATTATTGCAGGTTCGGCTATAAGTAAATTGCCTTTTGTAGGTTTATTTGTAGTCATGGGGAAACAATTTCTTCTAAACTAAGCTATTTTTTTTTATTAACAAAAAAATAACATGCATAAAAAAAGCCCTCTACTGAGGGCTTTTCAAAATTCTATAAGCTAAAATGCTTAGTTTACTGCATCAGATAATTCTGAACCTGCTTTAAACTTAACAACGTTTTTAGCTGCTATTTGAATGGTTTTTCCGGTTTGTGGGTTTCTTCCTTCACGAGCTGCACGTTTAGATACAGACCAAGAACCAAAACCTACTAAAGAAACACGGTCACCACCTTTTAGTGATTTCTCAACATTCCCTAAGAAAGATTCTAAGGCTTTTTTAGCTGCTGCTTTAGTGATACCAGCATCTTCTGCCATTGCGTCGATTAAATCTGATTTGTTCATAATGTAAATGAATTTTAAAAATTAATTGTCGGTTAAACTTTTGTTTATTGTCTGAACAAATTTAGACGGATAATTCAACCACGCAAGCAATAGCGCAGGAAATCGGGCATTATGTTGATAACTTTAACTTTTTGTTGATAACGATTGCGTATTTTAACAAAATTTGAGCCAGCCTAGCAATGATGCGGTCTTAGATAACTTTTGCACTTTCAGAAAAGCTAAAACCATTTAGTAAATCTTTTACCGGCATTTTACGCTTACCCGGAAGTTGAATTTCATCTAGAATTAGGTGTGCATTTTTTAAGGTTACATACAGTTTGTCGCCATTTACTTTGAGTTTACCGATTGATTTTTCATCTGCCTCTCCGGTTTCCTCCAAATGGGCTTTATAAATTTTCAATTGCTGCTCGCTATCGTCGCCATTTGTAAAAAGGGTCCAGGCTACAGGATACGGACTCAAGCCTCTTATATGATTATATATTTCCTGAGCTGGTTTTGACCAGTCGACTCGCGTGTTGTCTCGATTAAGCTTATAAGCTGTTTGTAGTTTTCCGTGATCATTTTGAATTTGTGTGCTAACGGTACCAGCCTCGATCTTTTTTACGGTCTCCAAAATCAAATCGCTACCGAGATGCATCAGGCGATCGTGAAGGCTTCCGGCATTTTCTTCAAAATCAATTTTTGTTTTCTCCTGTAGTATTATGGCGCCGGTATCAATCTTTTCATCGATAAAGAATGTGGTAACACCGGTTTCCGCTTCTCCATTTATTATCGCCCAGTTAATTGGTGCAGCTCCACGATAATCGGGTAGAAGTGAAGCGTGTAAATTAAATGTACCGTATTCCGGCATTTTCCACACCGCTTCAGGCAACATTCTAAAAGCAACCACAATCTGTAAGTTGGCATTTAAAGATTTTAATTCTGCAAGAAACTCAGGATCTTTAAGATTGGTAGGTTGTAGTATTTTTAAATTTCGGTTTTTGGCAAATTGTTTTACGGCACTTTCATTCAGTTTTTGGCCTCTTCCCGCAGGTCGATCGGGAGCGGTAATAACTCCGGCAATGGTATAATTGTTATCTAAAAGTGTTTTAAGTCCGGCCACGGCAAAATCGGGCGTTCCCATAAATACAATTCGTAAATCTCTCATAAAAGGGTATATCGGTTAGTTGGGGTTAATGTAATCTGTTTAGAAACTAATAAGCTCTTTAGAGCTAAAGTCAATTCCTTTTCGTCTTCAATTTTTAAAATTTCACTTAACTCACGAGACGAATATTTCTGTTTCTGTAACAACAAAAGTATGCGTTCTGAAAGACCTGTAATGCTTTGCTTGTTTTTATCTTTTTTAGAACGACATACATCACAAATTCCGCAGGGCGTATCCTGTTTTTCTTCAAAGTAAGCAAGCAATTGTGTACTGCGACAGACCTCTTTATTCTTGACATAGGACAGGATAGATTGAACTTGTTCCAGCTTTCGAGTATTTTGAGCCTTAATTGCTGGTGCAATAGGATTGATACTTAATTCATCTTCCCGTTGAACCAGGAAGGTGATTGACGTGTCAAATTGGGTATGCTCATAAATCGCAAGCTCATCCTTTTCCAATTGTAATAAGGCCTGATGTATCTGGGCAAGCGGTACACCGGCCTTTTTAGAAATCAATACATGATCTACTGTAATAGGTTGATCGTAAATGCCGGCATAGGTTCTCAGAATACTTTTTACAATACTATCTAAGCCAGGATTCTGTATTAAATAATAAGTGAGTTGTACTGGCGTAACCTGTAATTGCAGGGTTGCTTTTCGATAAAATTCCTGAGACAGAATAAGGATACTATTACGGTCAAGGAGTTGTAAGGCATTGTAGGTAATAAGTGTATTGAAATTATACGTATGGCAAAATGAACTAAAATCAAAGCGGAAGGTTTCCTGCTCGCCACCACCGTAGGGAATCTGAAAAAAGCTATTCAATTTTTTATATACTTTTTTAACGTAGGAAACAGAAGGTAAAACCTTCAAAAATTGATTGGACAATCTCGATTCATCTGAAGCATTTACCAAAATCAGACTTTGAGAAAGTCCGCCATTTCTACCTGCTCGTCCTGCTTCCTGAAAATAGCTCTCCATACTTTCAGGCAATTCTACGTGAACAACAGTTGAAACATCGGCCTTATCAATTCCCATCCCAAAAGCGCTTGTAGCAACCATTACCTGAGTTTGATTAGATGACCAGGCTTCAAAGCGTTGTTGACGCTCACCGGTGCTCAAACCTCCGTGATAATAATGAGCCGTTATGCCACTTTGATGTAGAAATGCAGCATAATCCACAGCAGTTTTGCGACTGCGTACATAAACGATTCCACTACCGGTAGCACCTTTAAAGAGGCTTACGAGTCGGTTGTGTTTATCCTCTTCCCATAATACCCGATAGGCCAGATTTTTTCGTTCAAACGAATTTTTAAAAACTGCCGGTTCCTGTAATTGTAATTGTTCAAGAATATCTTGCTGTACCTGTTTGGTAGCCGTAGCAGTTAGTGCAATGCAGTTTACCTCGGGAAGATTTTCGCGAAAGCGAGATATAGCACGGTAAGCAGGTCTAAAATCGTGACCCCATTGTGAGATGCAGTGCGCTTCGTCTACTGCAATTAGCGAAATATTCATTTGCTTAATACGTTCCAAAACGAGTTCACTTTGCAAGCGTTCCGGAGACAGGTATAAAAATTTATAATTGCCGTAAATGCAATTGTCGAGTAAGGTGTCTAGTTCGCTATACTTAATTCCGCCAGGTATATAAAGCGCTTTAATATTGCGTTTTTGCAATTGGGTTACCTGATCACGCATCAGGGAAAGCAAAGGCGATATGACAAGAGTAATACCCTCTTTCAATAACCCCGGAATCTGGTAACAAATAGATTTTCCTCCACCTGTAGGCAACAGTGCAAAAGCATCCTTACCGTTTAGAACGGCAGTGATGATTTCTTGCTGAGCAGGCCTAAAAGAATCGTAACCCCAATAGGTCTTTAAAACATCCTGGGGTGATTTAATCATGAATTAAGTTCTTGTAAAATAAAATCTACCCGGTTTTCAACTGAAGTTTTAGGAACTTCAATTGGCGCGTAACCTATATCTTTATAGGTTTTTAAGATTGCTTCCTGAATTTTTTTTGCTTCATCAAAACTTTCATACCGCTCATTATCGGTTGTGTAAATGTCCTCCCAGATAGGTAACACAAAGATCTGATCGTAACGGTAATTTGTATTGGCAGAAGTATAATGTGCAGGATACTCGAGCCCGTTAAGGTCCAGATAGGCACTAACGTCTGGAATCCCACGATCTATAAAAACTACCTGGCCATTTGAATTTGCAGCTTCAAAATATTGTTTGATTCGACTTTCTAACAACCTGTCGCTAAAAAGCAAAGGCTCTGTAAGAAAAAGTTGTTCTATACCTTCTTCTTTTGCAGCAAGCGTAACTTGTCGAGATACTTCTTCAAGACAATGGTAACCCCTGCTTTTAAGGGCATTAAGGAGTGTGGTTTTGCCGGTGCTTGGTCCGCCTATCAACACGATGCGTTGTGGTATCAAATTTTTAAGGATTTAGGATTTTGACCAGCAGGTTAAAAAATAGGAATGCTTACCTTTTGGTGGGGTAAAAATACTCAAATAGCTTTCGATTCAAAAATTAGCTTGAGAATGGTATCTTTGCGCTCTAAAATTATGCTATGAGTAACGCAAAAGATTCTGAAGATTTTTATGCCAAATTAAAAGGCAGATTGGAAGAAACAACATCAAGCTGGCCAACGGAATATCTTTATAAATTTATTGTTCCTTCAGATAATCAAAAAATAGCAGAGATTGAAGCTATTTTCGACAATATGGGGGCAGTTATCAATACCAAAGAATCCAGCAAGGGTACATATACAAGTGTTTCCATTCACGTAGAAATGGAAAATCCCGATGCTGTGATTGCAAAATATAAGGAAGTTGCTGTCGTTGAAGGAGTAATTTCGTTATAAGAATTCTAAAATTGGTGCACTTTGTGGGCGTTTAGACAATTTTTAGTACTTTGCCAAACGTTTCTATTAGAAACCTACTTCACTCGATTTACGAGATTATAAGCCCGGTGGAACACTTCAAAAGCTATATTTGAGTTTTATATTGGTGAGCTGATACCGAGAAATTTATTTAAAACCTTACAATTGATAGATCAATTAGAATACAATACCGAGCGTGAAAAGCTCATCATACCTGAGTATGGTCGTCATCTTCAGAAAATGGTGAATCAGGCGATAGCCGAAGAAGACGAGAAAAAGCGCAATATTATTGCTCGTAGTATTATAGCAGTAATGGGAAATCTACAACCCCATTTGCGTGATGTGCCCGATTTTCAACATAAGCTTTGGGATCAGTTATTCATTATCAGTGATTTTAAACTGGATGTGGTTTCTCCATATGAAAAGCCTTCTCGTGAAAAACTTGAAGAACATCCAGATCCGTTAGACTATCCTCAAAATCACCCTAAATACCGATTTTATGGGAATAACATCAAGCGTATGATTGATGTAGCCGTGCAATGGGAAAAGGGGCAGAAACGTGAAGCTCTAGAGTTTACGATCGCAAATCACATGAAAAAATGCTTCCTCAACTGGAATAAAGATACGGTTGATGACGAAGTAATTTTTAAGCATTTGTATGAGTTGAGCGACGGGCAAATCAACCTCGCTAAAAAGGATGAAGACCTTAAAGAAGCGCAAAAACTTATGCGTAGTAAAAAAGGAGGAAAATCAAATAGCGGTAAATCTAATTACCGTAAAAAATCAGGACGTGGTAAAAAGCGTTACTAATTTCTAGTATTACAATTCAATGGGAACATTTCAGATAGAAGGAGGGCATCAGCTTAAAGGATCCATCCAACCTCAGGGTGCAAAAAATGAAGCTTTGCAGATTCTTTGTGCAGTTCTGCTCACTCCAGAAAAAGTTATAATTAACAACATCCCCGATATCGTTGACGTTAATAAACTCATCGATATTTTAAGCAATCTGGGTGTAAAGATTCAAAAGCTGGGCAAGGGAAAATACTCCTTTATCAGTGACGAATTAAACCTGGAATACCTCGAGAGTGAACGTTTCAAAAAAGAGGGTGGAGGTCTGCGCGGATCGATCATGATTGTTGGTCCGTTACTGGCTCGTTTTGGAAAAGGTTATATCCCGAGACCGGGAGGCGATAAGATTGGACGTCGCCGTCTGGATACGCACTTTGAAGGAATGATTAAGCTTGGGGCTAAATTTCGTTACAATAAAGAAGAGCGTTTTTATGGTGTCGAAGCTCCTGAAGGTCTAAAAGGAACCTTTATGTTACTTGATGAAGCATCGGTAACCGGAACTGCAAACATCCTGATGGCAGCAGTAATGGCAAAAGGAGAGACCACTATTTACAATGCGGCTTGTGAACCTTATTTACAACAGCTGTGTAAGATGCTCAATAAAATGGGTGCCAAAATAAGTGGTGTAGGTTCAAATATGCTGAAAATTGAAGGGGTTGAAAGCCTTGGCGGTTGTGAACACACCATCCTGCCCGATATGATTGAAATCGGTTCATGGATAGGTCTTGCTGCGATGACGCGAAGCGAAATCACTATCAAAAATGTAAGCTGGAATGACCTGGGTCTAATACCTGAAACTTTTAGAAAACTCGGGATTAAAGTTCAAAAGCAGGGTGACGATATCTACATTCCTGCTCATACTGAAGGCTATGAGATAGAAACTTTTATCGATGGTTCATTTATGACCATAAGTGATGCTCCCTGGCCTGGATTTACTCCAGATTTATTGAGTATTATTTTGGTAGTTGCAACCCAGGCTAAAGGTGAAGTGTTGGTACATCAAAAAATGTTTGAAAGCCGACTGTTCTTCGTTGATAAACTCATTGATATGGGGGCAAAAATCATTCTTTGCGACCCACACCGAGCAACTGTTATAGGTCACAATTTTAAATCAAACCTTAAAGCGACAACGATGACCTCTCCAGATATTAGAGCAGGTATCTCGTTATTGATTGCTGCTTTGAGTGCAAAAGGAACTTCTACCATTCACAATATCGAACAAATTGATCGTGGTTATGAAAATATAGACGAGCGTCTGCGCGCAATTGGTGCGAAGATTACTCGGGTATCTTAATACCGATTACAAAAAATTAAAGAAGCCTCTCAAATCAGCAGATTTGTGAGGCTTCTTTAAAGATGAAAGTTTTAGTGCGGTATAGTATTTAAACTATCTATCAACTCATATATAAGACGTGAAGCCAGGCGTGCAGTAGCGTTATCCAGATCAAACTGCGGGTTTAATTCAACCAGATCTGTACTGATGAGTTTTTGTGATTTTACTAAATATTGAATTACCTTAACAGCAATATCGGGATGAAATCCCATTGGTGAAGGAGCACTTACCCCGGGCGCATAAGCAGACGAAAAGCCGTCGAGATCTATACTCAAATAAACAAGGTCTGAAGAATCGAGTAGGCGATCAAGACAATCCTGAACAGTAGTCCAATTATTCAGATTGAATTCAGAATTCAATAAATAATGAACATTATATTCTTCAGCGGTTTTGAATAACTCAGCATTGTTTGCAGCCTTTTGTATCCCCAGGCAGCAATAATTAAAGTGATCTTCCTCTTGCGCAATTTGCCAAAATGGCGTCCCAGAAGTGGCTTGTTGGTTGCCATTTCGTAAATCGAAATGTGCATCCAGATTTAAAATCCCTTTTTTTTTATGCGGATAGGCATCGCGGATTCCTTTAAAATGTGCGTATGCTAAATCGTGTCCACCTCCTAAAAGAATTGGGAAATATCCTTTTATTAGAATACTGGCAATAGCCTTTGCCGTCTGAAGTTGAAAGGCTTCAAGTTTTTCTGTAGTAAGGTTAAGGTTACCAAAATCAGTGATCTGAAAATCTCGCCAATGATTCGCCAGTCCGCTCAACATTTGCCGAATACTTTTGGGTCCGGCAGCTGCACCAACTCTCCCCTGATTTCGTTTTACGCCTTCATCACAACAATAACCTAGTAATGCGATCGCCTTTACTTCCGTTTTTTCAATAGCATCCAGCTGACCAAACGCTACGTTTTCGTGTAGATAAAGTTTGTCGTCAGATTTTCGGCCCTGCCAAATTGAAGCATCAGTTTGCTTGTAGTTTTCCATTAGATTTCAATTCAGATTATCTAGAATAGCATCTTCAACCAGGTATGGAACGGTTACTTTCAGGCCGGGAGTTCGCTGCATCTCGCGCTCTATAGCATCTCGCGCTTCGGTGTTACGAGCCCAGCTACGTCTTGCAATTCCGTTATTAACATCAAAGAAAAGCATGTTTTTGATTTGTTTGACAGCCTTATCGCTTCCATCTAAAACCATCCCAAAACCACCGTTAACAACTTCTCCCCAGCCTACGCCGCCACCATTATGAATAGATACCCAGGTTGCACCCCTAAAACTGTCGCCTATCACATTGTGAATCGCCATATCTGCGGTAAATCGACTTCCGTCATAAATATTGCTGGTCTCGCGATAAGGAGAATCTGTACCGCTCACATCGTGATGATCGCGACCTAGAACAATCGGACCCCTTAGTCTGCGATCTTTCACCGCTTGATTAAAAGCCAAAGCAATTTTTTGCCTTCCTTCGGCATCAGCATATAAGATTCTGGCTTGTGAGCCCACGACTAATTTATTTTTTTCAGCTTCTTTAATCCACGTGATGTTATCCTGCATTTGCTGGTCTATCTCAGGTGGAGCCGACTGTTTAATATCCTCTAAAACTTCAACTGCAAGTTGATCGGTAAGCTTTAAATCTTCAGACTTACCAGATGTACAAACCCATCTAAACGGACCAAAACCGTAATCAAAACACATGGGCCCCAGAATATCCTGTACATACGACGGATATTTAAAGTCTGTATCATTTTCAGCCATTACTTCGGCACCAGCACGTGAAGCTTCTAATAAAAAAGCGTTGCCATAATCAAAGAAATAGGTGCCTTTTGCGGTATGCCTGTTTATTGCAGCAGCATGTCTGCGGAGTGATTCCTGTACCTGCTCTTTGAACTTTTCAGGATTATTACGCATCATAGTGTTTGCCTCAGCATAGGATAATCGGATAGGGTAGTAACCTCCAGCCCAGGGATTGTGTAGGGAAGTTTGATCTGAACCCAGATTTATAAAAATGTTTTCCACATCAAAATGCTCCCAGATTTCAACCACATTACCAATATAAGCGAGCGATACGACCTCTTTGTTTTCCTGAGCTTTACGGGTACGTGTCGTTAAGGCTTTGAGATCTTCAAACAACTCGTCTACCCATCCTTGTTCGTGACGCTTTTTGGCCGCGTGCGCATTTACTTCGGCACAGATAGTTATACAACCTGCAATATTGCCTGCTTTAGGTTGCGCACCGCTCATACCGCCCAATCCCGCTGTGAGGAAAATTTTACCTGCTGAAGATTCACCCGATTTTAGTTGTTTTCTAAACGCATTCATCACGGTAATCGTAGTGCCGTGAACGATTCCCTGAGGTCCAATATACATATAGGAGCCTGCAGTCATCTGGCCATATTGAGTTACTCCCAATGCATTATAGCGTTCCCAATCATCAACTTTTGAATAATTGGGAATCATCATTCCGTTTGTGACTACAACTCGCGGTGCATCTGGAGAGGAAGGAAACAATCCCATAGGATGGCCGCTATACATATGCAGGGTTTGTTCTTCGGTCATCATCGCGAGATACTTCATTGTAAGTACGTATTGCGCCCAGTTTTGGAAAACAGCTCCATTACCTCCATAGGTAATTAATTCATCAGGATGTTGAGCAACTTTAGGATCCAGATTGTTTTGAATCATTAGCATAATCGCAGCTGCCTGCTGGCATTGCGCCGGATATGCATCAATAGGTCGTGCATAAATATCATAATCTGGTTTAAAACGATACATATAAATGCGCCCGTATTCCTGTAATTCCTGATAGAATTCTTTAGCTAGCTCTGCGTGCCATTCTTCAGGAAAATAACGAAGTGCATTGCGAATGGCGAGTTTCTTTTCTTCACTATCCAGAATTTCTTTACGCTTTGGGGCAGGGTTACGATTAGAATCAAGCAACTTCTTTGCTGGAAGTTGGTCTGGGATTCCCTGAAGTAGTTGTTCTTTAAAGTTCATAAGCTGAAGTTTTAAATGCCAATTTTCCGTTTTTGTAGACCCGATCTGGTTGTAGTTGTCCCTGATGATAAAGGATGTTTGCAACCTGATCTGTTTTAAATATGACCAGGTCAGCAGGATTGTTCGTTTCCAGACTTACCGAATGTTTTAGATTGAGTGCCTTCGCTGCCCGGGTAGTCATCCCGGCTAATATTTCTGCATTGCTTAGTTTTTGGAAAGTTCCCAGGATGGCAGCTTGGGTCAGTAAATCACCCATAGGAGCTGAGCCCGGATTCCAGTCACTGGCGATAGCTACGATTGCCCCGGCATCAAGTAGTTTGCGGGCTGGTGTAAAGGCACAACCCAATCCCAGACTGGCTCCGGGTAGGGCAGTAGCCACCGTATTACTTTGAGCTAAAAGTTGAATTTCGGCAGTACCACTAGCTTCCAGATGATCGGCGCTTACCGCATTATATTCAACCGCCACAGCACTGCCTCCTGCGGTAAACTGATCGGCGTGAACAGTAATGTCCATCCCCAATTCTACCGCTTTATCAAAATAAGGGATGATGGTTTTCGAAGTAAAAGCGCTTTGTTCAATAAACGCATCTACCCGATTGGTCAAGTTTTCTTCTTTCAACTGCGGAAGCAATTCCTGCGAAATTAAATCGATATACTGCTCTGGCTTGTTCTTATATTCCTTCGGAAGGGTGTGTGCCGCAAGGCAGGTGGGAATCAAAGTTGCTGCTGTGTGCTTTTGAGCTTTTTGTATTGCCCGAAGCATTTTCAGTTCTTCAACAATACTTAAACCATAACCACTTTTAACTTCAATCGTAGTAATTCCTTTTGAAAGTAAGTGATTAGCACGTGTAATTACGTTTTGAGTCAATTCTTCTTCGGAGGCATTTCGAGTAGCAGTCACTGTATCCTGAATTCCGCCACCGGCATTTGCGATCTCGAGATAAGACTTTCCGGCATTGCGCATCGCATAATCGGTCGCACGATTACCGGCAAAACAAATGTGCGTATGCGAATCGATAAAACCAGGCAATACGCAAAAATCTCCTTCAAGAATTGTGATTTCAGCTTCCAGACGTTTAGCTTCCGTTAAAAGCAATTCGTGATTTGCTATTTTTTCAATCCTATCATTTTTGATCAGAATTCCCTGATTTACCGAAGGATTAAGTTGCTCATCCTTCAATGCACCGCGAATGGGTAAACCTGCCAAGGTTGCCAATTCTTTAAACGGACCAATATAGGTATAGGTTTCTTTCATCATTATAAGTTTTCAAATTCGTCCTGGCATATGCGTATCGGCTCGAGATTTCCATCCTTTATGCATTCCTTATATACTTTCAGAAGTTTTTCATCCTGAATAAAAGCATGTGCAATAGCGATATCATCTGCAAATACCCGATCGGCCTCTGCGAATGGGATCTCGTTACGAATGGCGCTGTGAATCTGTTCCAGAAAGCTGCTCGATTTTAATATGTCTCTAAAGTCAAATGCCTGTGCAGCTGTGAGCATTTCGATTGCCAGAATGTGTTCAACAATTTGAATTACCTGCATAGCCTTGCGACCGCTAATAGATCCCATACTTACGTGATCTTCCTGTCCCATTGAAGTTGGAATACTGTCTGCGCTTGCAGGAAAGCAGAGACTTTTGTTTTCGCTAGCTAGAGCAGCTGTGGTATACTGCAAAATCATATAGCCGGAGTTAATCCCTGTTTCACGTAGCAATAATTTGGGAACGCCGGCATATTTACCTTCGAGTGCCAGATAGATACGGCGATCTGAAATATTACCCAATTCGCTAGCCGCAACTGTTGCATAATCAAGAGCCATCGCAAGGGGTTGCCCGTGGAAGTTACCGCCGCTTATAGTAAGATTCTCGTCAATCAAAATCGGGTTGTCTGTAACCGAATTGAGTTCGACTTCGAGTAATTCTTTAAGATGCAGCCAGGCATTGCGACTAGCTCCGTGAACCTGTGGCATACATCGCAAGGAATAAGGGTCCTGAACCCGGTCACAATCTTTGTGTGAATCTAAAATAGTAGAACCTTCAACAAATGATTTGATACGAGCCGCAACATAACGAATTCCTTTAAAGGGTCTCAAAGCGTGAAGTTCAGGATAAAATGGTTTAACTGAACCTTGTAAGGCTTCGAGCATTAAGGCTCCGATAATATCAGCCTGATCGAGGCAACTTTTTAATTTTTCAACCACTTTTACCGCGTGTGCAGCAATAAATTGCGTACCGTTTATAAGCGCAAGACCTTCTTTAGGTCTTAATGTAATGGGCTCAAGTCCGTGTTTTTTGAGTAGGGTAGCAGTAGGATAGGTTTGTCTATCAACAATTACTTCACCTAGCCCTATCAAGGGTAAAAATAAATGCGAAAGTGGGGCCAGGTCACCACTGGCGCCTACCGAACCCTTTTCGGGAACGACGGGGGCAATTTGATTGTCTATAAACCAAATGATTCGCTTGAGAGTATTCAGTGATATCCCCGAATATCCCTGTGCTAATGCGTGAGCTTTGAGCACCAGCATCAAGCTTGAAATTTCAGCATCAATAGGTTTACCTACACCAACGCTGTGGCTTTTTATAATGTTTTCCTGTAGGGCAAGGGTTTCTTCTTTTGAAATTCGAGTTGTGCATAAGGGGCCAAAACCGGTATTGATACCATAAACAGGTTCGTTTTTAGCTACAATTTCCTGTACCAGTTTAGAGCTGGCATTTATTTTATTTAAACTTTCGTCGCTTAGAGTTACGGCTAATGCGCCACGAGCAATGGCAAGGGCTTTACCGGCAGTTAGATGATCTTTACCAAGATGAAAGGCACTTTTATTCTCAATCATATTCAGTTTTTTGATACCGACAAGTTAAAGGCTATATTTGATACTTGGAAATACCATTGTAATCAAGTATTGATGCTTATGAGTTATCAGTTAGAGTTGAGACACCTTATTTATTTTAAGGCAGTGGCAGAAGAATTGCATTTTAGAAAAGCTGCAGAACGTTTATTTATCTCACAACCTGGTCTCAGCAGGCAAATAAAACAGCTCGAAGAGAATCTTGAAGTAGAGTTATTTAGCCGTGATAAGCGTAATGTAAAACTCACACCTGCCGGGTTGTATTTAAAAAATGAGGTAGATTACCTTTTAAATCATCTCGATTTTAGCTTAAAACAAACCAAACTCGTGGCTCAGGGCAGCTTTGGGGAAATACGAGTTGGATTTTTGGGTTCGGCAATGCAATCGGTTTTACCTCAATTATTGCTTAAAGCCAATACCGATTTACCAGAAGTTCAATTTAGTCTTGAAGAGATGTCAAACACCGCTCAGATCGAAGCATTAGAAAAAGATCAGATAGATCTGGGATTTGTACGATTGGCGCGTGTACCTCGAGGCTTGAGGCTAAGACCAGTTTTTACAGATAGTTTTTCACTTGTTTTACCCGAAAACCATCAACTTGACGCTTCAACTTTTAAGAGTATTGCTCAGGTAGCCATTGAAGATTTTATCTTGTTTTCTTCCGATTATAGTTCGCTGTACTACGACCAGATAATCAGTATTTGTGAAGATGCAAGTTTTACACCAAAAGTTTCCTATAAATCGGTACACGCATTAACCATTTTCAAATTGGTTGAAAGCGGACTGGGGGTAGCGATCGTGCCTACTTCTTTGCAGCTAGGATTTTCACTCGGTGTGAAATTTCTAGAAATACCAAATATTCCACAGCAGGCTGTACTTTCCGCCTGTTATAAGAAAAACAATCGTAATCCTGCTCTGGAATATGTTTTGAGGTATTTATAGAGAACAAGTTCTCGCTTACAGCAATTTTTTGGCAATTTCTTCCCAGGTATCTGCTCGGTCATAACCTTTTGTATGTACATTATGAGGAGATGTAAACTGAATTCCTCTACCATTAAAGGCGTCCAGATTATACGAGCGATCATCAATCAAAATATCACCTTTTAAGATGTGTTTGTGACCGCATAAAATTCGGTTTTGCCAGGGGATAAACGGAAAGTGTTTGTCTAACCAGTCTGACTTTTCTTCAAGGCTGGTTTTAAATTGCATAGCTGCAGAGGCAATATAAATATCGTATTTGTCCTGAAGCGCGCGCAATACTTCCTGACTATCTTTCATCACATCCAGATCGATAAAAAAGCCGCGTTCGTTGGCGTGATTGCGCACATAATGCTGATGATCTTCGGGCACCATCTGCCAAACTTCAGATCCCAGGCAATCTTCTTTTTTTAATTCTGCATTGTATTTTTTGTTGTATAAATCAATATGTGCCTGGTAGGTGTCTGCGATCACCTCGTCCATATCTACAAATAGGGTCATTTATTAGGAGTTTAGGTTAGTTGCCAAAATACGTTTTCAAATTCAAATGCATTTTAAATTCTCCTTAAAAATCCAGTCAAAGCACGTTAAGAGACTTATTAAATGGGTATTTTTAAAAACCTAGCCTATTAAGATGTTCAAATTTTATAAAGATGTAACCCTCTATGCCCTGCTGTTTACACTGGTAAGCATTCCTCTGGCAGGACTTTATGGAGCTGTAATGGTGTTTGGCGTATTTGGAACCCCAATAGGATTATTGATGTTTAATTATTTTCATAAACACGAATATTATGGGTATTACAATCGTGGTTTTACAAGGTCTTATCTTATTACCAGAACCTATTTAGTCACTTTTATAGCATCTCCAGTGATGCTTATAATAGTGTTTTTAATCTTAAAACTTTTCAGTCTTGGCGCTCTTAAAGCTTGATTCAATTTCTAAACGTTTTGGAACAAATCAGGTTCTTGATGAGGTCGGTTTTGAGCTGGCTACCGGTGAAATTTTAGGTGTTTTTGGGCGAAATGGTACCGGTAAAAGTACCTTGTTGAAAATTCTGTTTGGTACCCAAACAGCCTCTTCAGGATTGATTCAGGTAAATGAAACACGGTATCTGGTACGTAAAACTAGGTGGAGTAAATCTGCGGTAATTGAAAGTCAGTTGATAGGCTACCTGCCTCAATTCAGTTTTTTACCACAGGGAGCAAAGGTTTGGGATATCATACCAACCTATTTGACAGGGCAAAAACAGGATTTGATTTTTCAGGCGCCTCGTATTCCAAAAATCGCAAGTAGGAGGGTAGGTGAATTATCTATGGGGGAGCGACGTTATCTTGAAGTTTTATTATTAGGTAATTTGGATCATCCATTTTTACTGCTAGACGAACCTTTTTCAATGGTAGAACCGTTGTTTAAAGATTTGATTCGTGATTTTTTGATTTCGCTTAAACCGAAAAAAGGCATTTTGGTAACCGATCATTATTATCAGGATGTGTGGCAACTGGCAGATCGAAAAATGCTTCTGAAAGATGGAAAGCTGGCGAGCGTTGAACAACTCGAGGATTTGCAAAAAGCAGGTTATTTGCGAAGTATAAACTAATATATGAAAGACAATTTTTCGAATCATGCAGCTGACTATGCCAAATATCGGCCGGTTTATCCACAGGCTTTGTATGACTACCTTTTCAGTTTAGTAGATTCTAAAAATTATGCCTGGGATGTGGCTACGGGAAATGGACAGGTTGCTACTCAATTGGCTCAAGTTTTTTCTAAAGTTTTAGCAACCGATTTGAGTGAAAAGCAATTGAAACAAGCAGTTCTTTTAACCAATATTGAATATCGGGTACAAACTGCCGAAGAGGATTTTGATGAAACCCAGCAATTTAATTTGATAACAGTTGCTCAGGCAATACATTGGTTTGACTTTAAGGCTTTCTATAAGCAGGTTTATCAGCATTTAAAACAAATGGAATTCTAGCAGTGATTGGCTACTCCGTTTTAAAATCGCAGGGCGAACTCAATTCGGTAATTCAACATTTTTATAAAGAAATTATTGATGCCTATTGGGATGAGGAACGCAAGTATCTGGATGAGGGTTATTTAACGATCCCATTTCCTTTTGAGGAGCTACAAGTCCCTCATTTTGAGATGGAAATTGTCTGGTCTCAGGATCAGTTTCTTAATTATCTAAACACCTGGTCTGCAGTAAAGCATTATCAGAAACAACTCAATAGTAACCCTATTGATTTAATTCGTAAACAAGTTGAATCGAATTGGGGAGATATAAAAACACGCAGCTTCTATTTTCCATTATTGGTGAGAATAGGAAAGCCTTTTAAAACATAAATCCCGACCTGAAAGTCGGGATTTTTGCCTATATAAGGAATTTAATTCCTTTTATTTTTCTTGCGTTTCTTTTGCTGACCGGGAGCGAAAGCCTTAGCGCTTTGGACTCCGTAATATTTTTTTACTTGTCCGGGTGCAGCATTTCGCGAATTTCCAGTATTGGTTCTATAGGTTCCATATGTACTTGAGCAGGAAGATGCAGTTAAGATAAAGCCTCCTAAACTCAAGATTAGAATAAGTTTCTTCATAGCTTTAATTTTGAAATTTAAAGTTACATAGCTACAAAGAAGATGCCGAGCTCATTAAGTAAAGCTTAAAACAACTTTAGCAGGTTTTAAGAAACCGCAGCTTTATACACTTTTAAGCAACGTTCGCGGGCTTCCTTGTGATCTACCATCTTTTCAGGATACGAGTCGGTATCAAATTCGGGTATAAATTGTTTGATGTATTTTTTCTCTTTGTCAAACTTGTCAACCTGAGTCATGGGGTTAAAAATGCGGAAATAAGGTGCAGCATCTACACCGCTACCAGCAGCCCATTGCCAGTTGCCAATATTACTTGCCTGCTCGTAATCCAATAACTTTTCGGCAAAATAAGCTTCCCCCCAGCGCCAGTCTATAAGAAGATGTTTGCATAAAAAACTGGCAACAAGCATACGCACGCGGTTGTGCATATAGCCTGTAGAATTGAGTTCGCGCATTCCAGCATCTACAAGGAGAAAACCAGTTTCGCCTTTTTTCCACTTTTCAAATTCATCTTCATTATTACGCCACTCAATACGATCGTATTTTTTATAAAAGGATTTATCTACAGTTTCCGGGAAATGATAGAGAATTTGCATAAAAAATTCCCGCCAAATCAGTTCGCTCCAAAAGGTGTGATTTTTTTCGGCAATTGCTTTTTTAACCATTTTTCGTACACTCACAGTACCAAACCTAAGATGTGGTCCCAATCGTGAAGTACCTTCCTTTGCCGGAAAGTTACGCGTGTCTTCATAATTGGAAATAAGACTTGGCGTAACGTCATAATTGGGCACCTCTAAATTAGATTTTTTAAAACCCATGTCGCCAAGATCTACATTAGGTAGGCGGCTGTTTTGTATCAGATTATCCAGATGCTGACTGGTGTAATGAATTTTGAGATGTTTGTCTGCATCAAAAATGTCCTGCCATTTATTTTTGTAAGGTGTATAAACGATATAAGGATCCCCATCATTTTTGACCACCTCGTCTTTCTCAAAAATAACCTGATCTTTAAAAGTTTTAAATTCGATTTCCTGATCCTTTAGAAGTTTCTCGATTGTAGAATCACGTTCCTTTGCATAAGGCTCATAGTCCCGGTTTGTGTAGACACTTTTAATATCGTGATCTTTCAAAAGCTGTTTCCAGATTTGCTCTGGCTTGCCATAATACATAGCTAAAGAACTGCCGTGTTCCTTCTGTAACGTATTACGCATTTTTTGCAAGGTTTCGTAAATAAAAGTTACGCGTGCATCATCTTCTGGTAACTTATCTAAAATCTCTTTATCAAAAATGAATATGGGCAGAACGGGATGTTCTCCTTTTAATGCTTCAAGAAATCCCACGTTATCGTCAAGTCGCAAATCGCGACGAAACCAGAAAATAGAAACGTTACTCATCATATTGGTTTTGGTTAGGTTGGTTCAGATTGGGTTTAGGGACACCTATCTAATTTACTTTTAGAGTTGACATTCCGCCATCTACTCCAATAATTTGGCCGGTTACCCAGCTGCTTTCATCGCTTAAGAGAAAGCCAGCGATTTTGGCAATATCCTGTGCTGTTCCTACGCGTTTAAGCGGATGGCGCTCATCCATTTTCTCTCTTTTTTTATCGTTACCCAATAGTTTTTCGGCTAAAGGTGTATCTGTAAGTGATGGCGCAATAACGTTTACCCGGAAAGCTGGTGCATACTCCGCAGCTAGCGCTTTTGCAAAGCCTTCGATGGCACCTTTAGAAGCTGCAACGCTTGTATGAAACGGCATTCCCACTTTTACAGCTACTGTACTAAAGAAAACCAGACTCGCCTGTTCAGATTTTTTTAATCTATCGGTAACCGTTTTGAGCGATTTGATCAATCCGAAAAAGTTGAGCTGCATATCTGCTTCGAAAGTTTCTTCGCTCAACATTTTAAAGGGTTTTAAGTTTATGCTACCGGGGCAGTACACAAAACCATCAAGAGAATCTGGTAAGTTAGAAGTGTCAAGACTCCCACTGTTTACATCATACTCAATATGTGTTACCTCAAGATCATTCAAATCTTCACTGGTACGAGAAGCAACAAAAAGGTTGTGCTCCTGATGCAGATTTTCAACTAGAGCCCGTCCAATACCGTGTGAGCCACCTATAAGTAAAATATTCTTCTTCATATTGTTAATTTAAAATGTCGTGTCTGGTAATTCCTTTATCTGTGGCTTGATTTTCTGAATATGATCCAAAGAGCTCAACAAGTTTATTTTTTCGATATTCAAAAATTTCCTGAAGTTTTGACTTTACTAAAATGGGATGTGCAAGCTGACCTAGAATTCCAAAAGGTAATTTGTAATGAACTAAATCTTCCATCTCAAACCCACCGGGGATTTCTTTGATGAAATGCTTATGATGCCATAGGGCATAGGGACCAAATCGCTGCTCATCAACAAAAAACTCGTGATCTTTTACATGGGTTATTTCGGTTACCCATTTGGTTTTAATCCCTGCAATTGGGGTGACTACATATTGTATCAATTGCCCGGCATACATTGGTCTGTCGGCTCCAGATACGATATTAAAACCCATATAATCAGGGGTTATTACTTTTAAATTGCGCGGGTCTGATAAAAATTTCCAGGCTTTGTCAATATTAATAGGCAATTTTTGAGTTTCGTGCAGCGTATAAATTTTCATAGTAATCAGCTCTATAGTACCTCTTAAGGTTGTGAGGTAAAGATACGGGTAGCTTTGTCTAAGAAAAAGTAGAAATCGTTAAACAAAGTTTAAAGTTATTTGTGTGTAAGTTCAATTATTTCCCTTTGTACTGGGCGGTAAACAAGTGAGATTGGGAAAATCAATTTATAGAGCTTGTAGATAATTAAGAATCTGTTAACAAATAATGTCTTAAGATAAAGTAACTTCAAAAACATTTTAGTAATTTAACTAGAATCTGATAATCAAATACTTATTAAGAATGAAACGAATATTTTTAGCAGGGCTTTTAGCATTGGCGCTTCAAACGCAGGCTCAGGTGCAAACACCGGCAGCAAGTCCACACGGTGCGTTAGAGCAAGTTGTAGGTCTTACAACGGTTAGTGTAGATTACTCAAGACCCAATATGCGCGGTCGTGAAGTTTTTGGCGAATTGGTTCCTTATGGAAAGATCTGGAGAACCGGAGCAAACGCTACAACAAAAATCACTTTTGACAAACCTATTTCAATTTCAGGTAATGAATTAAAACCGGGTACTTACAGTTTATATACTGTTCCTGGTGAGGATATGTGGGAAGTGGTATTTTATACCGATGACAGCAACCCCCTTATTACTGAATTTGAAGAGGACAAGGTGGCATTACGCACTATGGTTGAAACTATGCAAATGCCGATGAATATGGAAACCTTTACCATCGTAATAGATGAGATTATGGCAGAAAGTGCTGTTCTTAATATTCTTTGGGCCAATACGGTTGTGCCTATAAAGTTTGAAGTAATGACAGATGCTGAAGTGATGCGTAATATCGATCGCGCACTTGCAGGTCCTGGTGCAGGAGATTATTACAATGCAGCGGTTTATTATTTGAATAGCGGAAAAGATATAGAGAAAGCAAAATCATGGATGAATAAAGCAATGTCTATGACAGAGCGTCCAGGTTTCTGGCAATACCGTCAGCAATCTTTAATTTTGGCTAAGGCTGGAGATAAAAAAGAAGCTATCGAAGCTGCAAAAAAATCTCTTGAAGGTGCAAAAGCTGCTGGAAATGCTGATTATATTAAAATGAATACCGATTCTTTAAAAGAGTGGGGAGCGATGTAATTGGGTAATTACCAAATAAAAAACCGCCTGTGTTCAAACATCAGGCGGTTTTTTTATGCTCTATGATTTCTAAATCGCGTAATCCAGACTTATAAGATCCCGAACTTCGTCGAGTGTGCTAATAAGTAATCTACTGAAATCGTAAGTCATCACCGGACTTTCCTTTTGATCGTTTCGTAATAATTCAGCGAAATGTTGAATCTCAAAATTGTATCCTTTAGCAGTGTAGTTAAAGTCGTGTTCTACTTTAATCCCGTCAAGAATAGTTGTAACCTTATCTTCCCGGTGAAATTGCCCGTGCATTACAATCATTCCTTTTTCACAAATAAACGTAGCTAGTGATGGAGTTTTAATCTTTAAGCTAGAGGCGAGATGTGCTTTAGTTCCTGATGCATATTCAAAGGTCATTTCAGTTTCTTCATCAACTCCGGTTTTTCCTATTCGAGCTTTTGCTGATATGTTTTGAGGTTTTCCCAATGTTGCCAAAGCCAGGAATGCCGGGTAAATCCCAATATCTAGGAGTGAACCACCACCCAGATTTTTATTGAATAAGCGCTTTTCAGGATCATAAGGTGCATCAAAGCAAAAGTCGGCCGTAAGGCTTTTAACCGCACCATATTTCCCGGAAGCCAGTTCGTCCTGTACAAACTTAAAATGGGGCATAAAGCGCGTCCATAAAGCTTCCATCAGCAAGACATTATGGGCTTTTGCAGTAGAAATCATTTCTTCAACCTGCGAAAGATTCATGGCAAAAGGCTTTTCACATAAAACAGCCTTTCTGTGCTTAAGACACATCGAGGTATCCTGATGATGTCGTACGTGAGGTGTCGCGATATAGATTGCATCTACCTGAGGATCTTTAGCTAAATCCTCATAATTATCAAAGCATTTGGTTGCTTTATACTGTGTGCCAAATTCATCTGCTTTTTCCTGAGATCGGGAGGCGACCGCATATAATTCTGAGCCTGCTACTCCACGTAAGTCGGTAGCAAAACTGTTTGCAATCTTTCCTAGTCCTAGTATTCCCCAGCGAATGGTTCTCATAAGATAAATCGTGTTTTTCTAATTTATGGCTTGTGTTTCTTCAGCACTCATTGATGATTGGAGTAGTAGCCCAAGTAGTATGACTAAACCACAACCGATAAAATTCAACCACAAGTAAGGTAGATTAATCACTTCGTAATAATCAAGACTAAATAGAATGATAACTACACATTGTGTGATTAATGCTGAAGCAAAAACTGCTTTAGCTTTAATTGTTTTAATGAAAAAGGCGCTCATGAAGATCCCCAGAATGGTACCGTAGAAAATAGACCCGATAATATTTACCAATTGAATCAGGTTGTCAAAAAGGTTTGCGGTGCATGCTATTAAGATTGCCAGAATACCCCAACTTAGCGTAAACCATTTGGTAGCACCAACAAAATGTGCCTCGTCTTTATCTTCATCCAGATTGCGACGGTAAAAATCTACCGTTGTGGTTGCCGCAAGCGCATTCAATTCTGATGCAGTAGATGACATCGCTGCTGAAAGTATAACGGCAAGCAAAAGTCCGATAAGACCACGGGGTAGATTGTTGAGTATAAAATGAATAAAAACATAGTCTTTATCGTTGGTCTCAATATTTTTATCAGCCTGATTGATCAACATTCTGGCTTTTTCCCGTATTACATCTTCTTTTTCATTGATCTGACTTAAGGCCTCAGCAACAGGAACCTGTCTCCCGTTGGTTTGCATAATTTGGCTTTCGGGAGCAGCAACAACCTTATGACTTAATTCAGATTTGTCTGAACGCAATTCATTGAGTTCGTTTTGAAGCAAATTGTATTCTTTTTCATAAGGCGAACCCGTAATAGCTTGTTCTGCAGCGGGATTAAAATTTAAAGGTGTTGGGTTGAATTGATAAAAAACAAAAACCATAACACCCACAAGCAATATGAAGAACTGCATAGGTACTTTTAGAATACCGTTGAAGATCATCCCGAGTTGCATTTCGCGCATCGATTTACCACTGAGGTAACGCTGTACCTGACTTTGGTCTGTTCCAAAATAGGAAAGCATTAAAAAGGTACCTCCCAGAATACCGCTCCAAACCGTATAACGATTGTCAAAATCAAA
Source organism: Leeuwenhoekiella sp. (assembly GCA_964219495.1). GTDB lineage: Bacteria > Bacteroidota > Bacteroidia > Flavobacteriales > Flavobacteriaceae > Leeuwenhoekiella. Next base: position 92,472 of record CAXPQP010000012.1, read on the forward strand.
TGAAAAATCAAGAATATCCATTTTATTACTCGCTCCGGCAATTTCAAGGGCGTTAGAGAAATTGATATCTGCCGGCAGGTAACTGATGATTAGAAAAAAGGCTACAAACATTCCTAAAAAGATAACAGCCATTTGCTGTTTCTGAGTGACTGTTACTGCTTTTGTTCCACCTGAAATCGTATAAATTACAACCAGCGAACCAATGATGATATTTAGGGTATTGAGATCCCAACCTAAAACTGCTGAAAGGATAATTGATGGAGCAAAAATTGTAATCCCGGCGGCAAGGCCACGCGAGAGTAAAAACAAGCCGGATGCCAGAGAACGCGTGCGCTGATCAAACCTGTTTTCTAAATATTCATAGGCTGTATAAACATTTAAGCGATGGTAAATGGGAATAAAAAACAGGCAGATAATAACCATAGCTATGGGAAGTCCAAAATAGAACTGAACAAATCCCATCCCGTCATTGTAAGCCTGTCCCGGAGTGCTTAAAAAGGTTATAGCACTGGCTTGCGTAGCCATTACCGAAAGACCAACTGTCCACCATTTTGATTCATTACCTCCTCGTATGTAATCCTGCACATTTTTACGTCCACGGGTTTTGTAAACGCCATACAAGACAATAAAAGCGAGGGTAGCAACAAGTACAATCCAGTCTATATCTTGCATATTAGGAGGCGTAAAAATTCATAAGTAAAAAAAACACAAGGATATATACGACATTCAATACAAGAACGAGTGTATAAAAATTAGACCAACCTTCTTTTTGGGGTTCTATCATTTCTTGATTTTTTGGTCATTCTTTCCAACCGAGAGCATATTGGCAAAAAGGCGATATGCGCCCGAAACTCCGGCTGGTAATTCTCTAAAAAAGCTGAGACCGGTATAAATATAATGACCTTCTCCGTATTTAGCTACCAGTAAACTGCCTTCGCTGGCTTTTTCACCCTCATCACTTATGGCTATAACCGGTTTATATGCCGCGTCATACGTATCTGGAAAATACAGTCCGCGTTCCTGTACCCAACCTTCAAAATCATTCTGAGTGATCTTGTTTGGATAATTTAGAATTTCGGCATTTGGGTCGAGAATGCTCACTTTTGATGTTTCGTCAGTAACCCGATCACTACTGAGGTGTAGGGGATAGGGGCCCAAATTGGGAAAGTCAAAACCACGCGCGGTATTGTATTGGACTATCATATTTCCGCCATTTTTCACGTAATCCAGTAAAATGGGTTGTTTGTATTGTAATTCTTCAACCACATTGTATGCACGTACTCCCATAACCACGGCATCAAATTCTGAAAGATTATCCGCAGTTATTTGAGAAGGGTCAACGGTAACTACCGTATAACCTATTTGTTGTAAACTTTCAGGAATCACATCTCCGGCACCTGCTATATAACCAATGTAGTTTCCTTTTTTGGCAATATCCAATCGAACCAGTTTATTGGTAGAAGGCATAACTAGAGTTTGTAACGGTATGTGATCGTAATCAATATGAAGTGTTTTAGTGTCGATACGCTCTCCATTCAATTTTAGATAAGGTTTTAGTTCGCCTTCACTGGCAGCTGCAGGAGGTGTTACTGTAAATTGAACACCTTTAGTTTCTCCTTTTTGAGAAATAGTAACCTGTTGCGGAGCACTTACCAACCATCCTGCAGGAACTTCTAAAGCAACTTCGGTATTAAGATTTGCAGTGTACGAAGTAACATCAGCAGTAATTGTTTTGGGTTGCGCATTCGCGAAAATGATAACGGGCTCTTTAACTGCAACAGAAGCTTTTGGAACAATTTCAAAAGGTTCATAAACTTCTCCATCTACACGATCGTTGTATTTATAAACTAAATCGGTTTGAAACGGGATTAGAATTCCCCCAATTTTCAGATTGAAAATAGCCTTAAACTGATGCGGAGTTTCTGGCAACCCGATTAATTCGGGATCAGAAACCTTATACATACCGACAGAACCTTCCTCTTTAAGCCAATATGCCGTTGTTAAGTCGGCAGCACCGATATTGAGTTTTTCTTGCTTAGTATAACGTTTATTGAAGTTTAGCGATTTAAGTGGCTCGAGTACATTGTATTTTTTGCCAGAAGGCTCCAAAACAATACTTTCAATTTCTACAGGGAAATCACTACGATTTATGGCCTCAAAATTTACGTCTATGGTTTCATTGGCAACAGCGGTTTGTTGCCCGGTAGCCGCTTCCAGGTATAGCCCGGAGCACGCTTTAATGAGTTGGGTGATTTGCTCTAATTTAAGTTCACGCCAATGGGTGTCTTTCAGATTTTTAATAAGAGGATAGGCTTCTAATAGTCCGGGTAAACTGGTGGCCGGATTTTCAAAATCATAATTAGAAACAACTTCTTCTAGAATTTTTCCAATTTCAGATCCACCTTCAACGCGATTCCAGGAAGTGTCAATACCGCTAAAAAGATTTCCATCATCTGGTAAATCACCTTTCAAAAGTTCGAGATATTCTATTTGCTCACCTCGAGAACCGGTATTCCCAAAACCTTGAGATTTATGCTGACTACGGCTAAGAGCCGAAATTTCGGTATTACTAAGTCCGTATGCAGGATAATAACTGCCCACATCTACATTTACCAGATTATCTTTATTAGCTTTTTCAAATGCTTCTGCACTGCCATAAAACCACCAGGAAGTATTAAAAAACAAACGTTTGGGCTGCCAGGTTTGAGTAAGTTCTAATTGATCTGGGAAAACAGAAGCATCACCGGTTAAATCAAAAGCCTGTACACTCAACATTGCCGATAAGGTGTGATGCCCGTGAGTAGAACCTGGTGAGCGGTGATCAAATCTATTGATAATAACATCTGGTTTAAACTTGCGTATCGCCCAGACTACATCACGAAGTACTTCATCTTTTTCCCAAAATTCAAGAGTTTCCCCAGGGTTTTTGGAATAACCAAAATCGTTGGCTCGGGTAAAACGTTGTTCTCCACCATCAATGCGACGCGCGGCAAGAAGCTCCTGTGTGCGTATTACTCCCAAAAGCTCACGAATTTCAGGACCAATAAGATTTTGACCTCCATCACCACGTGTTAGAGCCAGATAACCCGTGCGCGCGTGAACATCATTTGCGAGATAGGAAATTAATGCTGTGTTTTCATCATCGGGATGTGCGGCAAGGTATAATGCAGTCCCTAAAAAATTGAGCTGTTGCAGCTGCTCGTATATTTCTGAAGACGATGGCTTTTTGGGTTTTTGAGCATTGAGTTGTAGGGAAATGCAACAAAGTAAAACGAGTAAAAAGCGCATGATTAGGACTTATTAAATGGATTTTAGAGATGCTCTCAAAGATAGGTAAAACGCTATCTAAGCCTGTTCTATTAAAGCTTCTTTAACAATTCTAAAGTCCCAAACTATCGCGTAAGGAATGGTATTTTTCAGCATTTTGCTTCCAATATGGAGTTTTAATCGATTTAATGCGTGTTGCAGTTGCGGTCATTACACGGTCACCGTCAGCGAAACGTTCTGTCCAACCCAGAATTTGATATGGAAATTGTGCTTCAAAATTTATAGTAAGTGTTCGGTTTAACTCAGGATATTCGATACTATAGCTGTTCTGAGTTTGTGTGCAATTAGCTTTGTAAGGTCTAAGCTCCAAATGATTTAACCGTAAATATTCTATTGATGGAATAATTTTTTTAGCACCCTGTGGTAATTCGCTTGGATCAACACGCAGTAATGCCCAAATTTCATCTTCTACTGTCCCACGAGGAAGGGTATAACGTTCATCGGCTTCGCCGTCAAAATACGAATGCCCTTCTACATAATATTCTCCCCGGTTATTAAGTTGAGTATAGATTTGACCACACCATTCCTGAGTACTATTGGTTATTTTAATCGCGTGATTTTTGGCATTAAGAGGAAGAAAGGCGCTCGTCATAATCGAGTATGGATAGATACCGGTTGTATAATTTTTGGTCGTATTCAGTTTTAATACCGGAATATTATCAGATAAAGATTTATTGGCTTTCACCTGAATTTTAGGCAGAAAGTCTTCCGTAACAAAAATTAAAACTGCTTTACCGCTACGTAATTCGCCATAACGCGGCTGTTCTAACGTATAGGATGTGATTTCGGCTTCGCCAGAATACCAATAATCTTTGAAATTCTGAGAGAGTTGGCGATCTTCAGCCCGTGCGACCGACTCAAAATTCTCCTGATTTTTACAGGAATGTATAGAATAAATTACAAGAGAACTAACTAAAATCTGGAAGAAAAGTAGTGACTTACACATGGTGTATTTTTCCTCTAAGTTACTAAAAGTCTTTACACGTTTATGCGCTTGAGTAAGTCATAAAGTAGATTTGTAGGCAACCCCATAACTGTGTTGTATGAACCTTCCAGTTTTTGAAGTGCAATATGACCAATCCATTCCTGTATGCCGTAAGCACCGGCTTTGTCGAAAGGTTTGTAGGTGGTTAGGTAATGCTCAATTTCCTGTTCTGTAAAAGTTCTAAAATGCACGACGGCTTTGTCATGACTTGTAAGCTGCTTGCTGACAGTTGTCACGCAAATCGATGAAATCACGCTATGACTGGTGCCGCTCAAAAGCTCTAGCATTTCTTTAGCCTCCTTATGATCTTTTGGCTTTTCCAAAGCTTTTTGGTCTTTAAAAACCAGCGTATCTCCCGTGATTAAAATCTCATCGGGTTTCAAGTCTTCTCTGAAAGCAGCTGCTTTCTTTTGAGCAACATATTCTGCAATGGCACCCGGTTTCATCCCGGAAGGGTAGGATTCATCAACAGGTTTAAGGCGAACTTCAAAATCAACCTCCAATGCAGCCAATAATTCCTGTCGGCGTGGAGATTGAGAGGCGAGGATGAGTTTTTTATTTTTTAAGAGGTATTGGAGCATATATCAGTTTTTTTGTTGTTTAATCATCCAGTAAATAACTCTTCCAAAATACATCAAAAATGGAACGCTAAATCCAAGAGTGATTATGGTAAGGATGCCGAAATCCCAATTGTAAATAAATAGAATCAGCCATGAACAAAATAGGAAGAGTAATCCAGCTACTCTGAATATAAACTTCATCTTGGTTGAAAAAAGTGAAATTATCAATATAATTTTTCCAAAAAATGAGATTAACCCCATTAGAATTATGGTTAAGTCATAGTCTATACTTTCAGAAAATACTAGATAGCGAAAAATAGAAGCTAAGCTTATCAAGTCTGTGAAAATCATGAATCCAAAACCATGCGCTTTAGGAATGGCGATTAGGATTAATGAATGAAGAATGATGGTAATTAAGATGGCATTTTTTATCATCCTAAAACTTTAGCGTCAACGTTAATACTCCCAGACTTAGAATCCCAGATAGCATAATGAGTTTTAAGACAAATGAGAGGTGCGAGTAATGTGCTTTTTTATCTGCATAACGAGCTTTAATACAGAAGTAAACCAGAGGAATAATTACTGCAGCAACCAAATACATAGAGGTCCATACATTTTCTTGTAAGTATAGGTAGATATAGCCAAGTATTGTAAAAATATAGACTACAGCTACATATGCAGAAAGCTTCGAAGTACGCTCAAGGCCAACTAGTATAGGCAGGGATTTTATTCCGACGGAATAGTCTCCATTTGCGTCTTCAATGTCTTTTACAACTTCGCGTAAAAAATTTAGCATCAAGGCAAAAATGGCATAATCTCTAAGAATAAGAATGGGCGTCATTAATTCATTGCTATACTGTTGCAGCAAAGGCACCATGTCATATAAAATAACAATTATAATAGCTGCTGCTACAACCATACTTACCACGAGATTGCCAACAATCACCACACGTTTTAAAAAGTTTGCATAGACATATAAGAGAGCGCTCACCAGAATAAAGAAGGTAGCAAAGTTGGTAAGGCCCATCAAATAACTCAATAGAAAACCAAGACCAACACCAGCAATATTGAGAATCAGGTAAAAATTAAAAGCCTGAGTTTCTGAATAAGGATTTGGTATATAAACACGATAGGGTTTGTTAATGCGGTCACTATCAATATCATTAAGATCATTTATAATATAGCCGGCAGCGGCAATACATAATGTTGCGAAAGCCAAAAGGGTAAACTGTAGGTTGTTTAACGCAGTTGGAATTTCAAGCGCTTTTAAAAAACCGAAGTGTATCAAAACCTGTGTGAGTAAAATCATCAGCAAGTTCTTTGCTCTTATAAATTTGAAAAACGTCAATGGTATTGAATAGGTAAGTTTCAAATATAATCAAATAGAAGTTTGACGCCTGCTAATTTCCCACTTAGAATGGGATTTTTCGGAGTTGGGTAAAAAGGAAAACCGTCTTAAAATTTAAGACGGTTTTCCCTGATTGATTTTTGATTAATGTGTTTTTCATTATTGTTTGCTCACGTCACCACCTGAACTTTCGGTAACAGCAACTTTTTCAGGCTCTCCCCAGTAGTCGATATCACCACCGCTTGAAGCATTTGTTTCTAAGGATTTGGTGACAAAAACTTTAATAGTCCCGGCACTTGATGCCTGAGCATCACATACCTGTGCTTTTAGATCTTTTGTGTTGATGGTACCTGCAGAACTGGCATCTAACTTTAAAGTATGTGCTTCACCATTTAAATTTAAAGTTCCTGCACTGCTTACATCGGCGTCTATCTCTCTGATCTCGACAGGTAAACGAATGGTTCCTGCACTCGAAACATCAAAATTGATATGACTTCCTTTTAATGTAGTTTCTGAACTGATGCTCGATGCGCTACTGGCTTTCAAACTTTCTAATGGCTCTACATAAGTTACATAAACTCTTCTCGAACTTGCATTACCAATATTTGAATTGTCTGTACTCTCTATACGAAGTGTGTTTCCTTCATAATGAACATCAAGGTATTCAAAAAGATTTTCGTCAAGTTCTGCAGAAACAGCAGGAGCAGACCCTTTTTGTAAAATTACATCCCAGCCATTGCTGCTGTGAACCTTTGTAAAAGCTTCAGTCATATTTAGGTCTCTTGTTTGTACATTTCCAGTACCTTCGATTTGACCCATTTCTAAGCTGAAGTTGCACGAAGTCATTAGCAATGATGCCAATGCTGTAACGATAAATTTAAGTAGTGTTGTCATTTTTGATTGATTTTATGATTGATGAATGCTTCGTATCTCGTTAGTCTAAAGAATCCTTTTCTGTTACAGTTTCTTTTACCTGAACTCCATCGCGATCTGAAGCTACTTCCTCCTGATATTCAGCAGGAGTAGCTGTTACGGTAGAATCTTCAACTGATTCTGAATATTCCCATTCATCTGGTTCTACTTCCAACAATTCCGGAGGACAGTCTGTACAGATTAATTTATCATCCTGCATAAGGGTATGATAGCCTATGAATTTACGATCTAATAAATCTGAATACCAGTTTCTATGGTAACTCGATATATTTTCGTCAGTCAATAAGGTCATACCTTCTGGAATGGCAAGTATTAAATCGATCTGCTGATCACGATATCTGTTTTTTAGTTCAGTAACAAAGAAGTTGTCCAACAGCAGTTCATTTTCAACCATTTCAAAATTGTAAACGATTTTATCCGCACGATCCTGAGCTTCATCGTAGGAACTTCCCTGAGCCAATTTTTTGATTATTAATTTGGCTTCCGGTGAATCACTTTTTTGAATACTAAGCTCTACGTCACGATTATAGATCACTTTATTCCCTGCTGCATCCATACGTATTTTCCAGCTGCGGTTGTGAAATTTATCTGCACCATAGGAGTTTTGTGTTTTCATCTTAACAGTTAATGTATCTGTAGTCTGAATATTTAAAACTTCAGTAGTAACAGATTCTCCTTCAACTGCCTGAGCAATACCTTGTCGCACTCCTAGAACTGCAATAGTAATAAGAGCTATTAGCCAAACTCCAAGCAGACTTAATTTCGCCGTAAGGCTTATACGCTTTAATGTAGTTACCAAAATACGTAGTCCCAGATAGAACAACATAAAGAAAGGGATTCCCACCGCAATAAAAGCTAGTAAAATCAACAGCCAGAAAGGAGCTCCTGAGGTATTGGCCATTTCTACATAATCTGCCAGGCTACCTCCAAAGAAATCAAGACTTCCTGCAGTAAAGAGCCCAACAAATAGTGCGATAAGAGTAGTACCTCCTATTAAAACTAGTAAAATACCTATAAATTTTACAAAAACTTTAAGTATAAAGGAGATCAATTTGCCCAACGTACTGGCAACCGACCCTGCTCCTTCACGTGCTTTATTTCCATACTTAACATAGTCAACATTTTTTACCGACTCGGCAACCGTGTCAAAACCTTCTTTGACCTTACGCTGAATATTGTCTATGTTGACGGGCTTTCCCCGCATTTCAAGTATTTCAGAGGTTGTACGCGCTTCTGGAACAAAAATCCAGAATGCGATATAGATTAAGACAAATCCACCCCAGGAAAATATGGTAAGTAGTACTAAAGCAATACGTAACCATAAAGCGTCGATTTTAAGGTAATGACCCAATCCGGCACATACACCACCTATATAGGATGTTTCGGTATCCCGGTACAGTTTCTTAGCTGAGGTTTCAGTATAGCGTTGCTTTTTCGCAGGTTCGTCTTCAAAAAGTTCCTCGTCAATACGGTAATCTTCTGGCTGTCCCATAATATTGATGATTTCATCAACATCGGTTAGACCAATAACCTGTCTTTCGGTTTTTATACGCTCGGTAAATAATTCTGCGATACGAGCTTCTATATCCTGTATGATCTCATCACGCCCCTGAGCATCAGTGAATGAGCGTTTTATGGCATCAAGATAGCGTTGCAACTTGGCATATGCGTTTTCATCAATATGAAAAAACAGGCCTGCGAGATTAATATTAATTGTCTTATTCATTGTTTTTTGCTTTTTGATTGGTTACCAGGGTAACGGCTTTTTGAAGTTCGTCCCAGGTTGATGATAGTTCATTTAAGAAGAGCTTGCCGGTATCGGTTAAACCGTAGTACTTACGTGGTGGTCCACTGGTAGATTCTTCCCAGCGGTAATTAAGTAAGCCAGCATTTTTAAGGCGTGTTAAAAGTGGGTAAATGGTACCTTCAACTACCAGGAGCTTGGCGTCTTTAAGCGTATCAAGTATTTCGGCTACGTAGGCATCTTCATCCTTTAGGATAGAAAGAATGCAATACTCCAAAACACCTTTACGCATTTGCGCCTTTGTGTTTTCAATCTTCATAGATTCTCATTGTTAAGCGATTAATAACTGTTCGTTTTATTCCGCAGAGCGGAAATTTGATTGATGAATGTTGCTTATACTTCAGTTGATGAGGCTGAAGCTGTTTCTGACTCAGAAACTGAAAGCGGTTTTAAAAAATTGATTGTAAGCGGGTATTTATATTCTTCTCCATTGCTGGCGCTTACTGCAGCAGATATTACAGAGAACAGTGTAATTACAAATAAAGCGAGTAGAAGTACCGCAAATATGAGAGCGGTAATTAGTAATCCGCTGGCTTCACCCGGAAACGGAAAATGCTCAAATACTTCTTCATCAATATATCCATTTTCACCAGCTAGTTTAAGTCCTTGCCAAACCAGAAATGGGATTGCAATAAGAACGATACCTATTGCATAAAGAAATGTACTCATCTGAAAGTTGAGAGCACGTCTCCCGTGGTTATCTACAAACAGTGAATCTCTTTTTAAAGCAGCCCAAATTATAAGAGGTGCGATAAAATTTCCTAGAGGAAAAATAAACTGACTAAACACAGATAGATGAATAAACGCCGCTGTATTTTTTTGATTTGTGGTAATGCTAGTTTCCATTGCTTATTAATTTCTTATGCAAATATATATCTAAAAAAAGGTATTATGCAATGCAAAGTACTTAAAATTAACTTTTACTTAACATTTTTAAAATGTGGGTAAAGTCAATTCATAACCTTATTTTTGAATACTAAATTCTATTCAAATGGCTGTTACACCCAGTAAATTCAATAAATTCTTAATGTTCAAACTGCCTTCTGCATGGTTATGTGGGGTACGAGTAAAAGAACTATCAGCAACAAGTTGTACTACCACAGTTACTCATAGATGGATAAATCAAAATCCATTTAACTCTATGTTTTGGGCAGTGCAGGGTATGGCGGCCGAGCTTAGTACAGGCACTATGGTCATAGATCAAATACGCAATAGTGGTCATAAAATCTCTATGCTCGTGGCTAATAATAAAGCTTCCTTTACTAAAAAAGCAACGGGCAAAATCACTTTTGTTTGTAAGGATGGGTATAAGATTGAGGAGGCCATTCGCGCTACAGTAAAAACCGGCGAAGGTCAAACCTTCTGGATGCAAAGCGTAGGGACAAATAAAGATGGAGTAGTGGTGAGCACCTTTGATTTTGAATGGACAGTGAGGGTGAAGTCTTAAATCTATAATCGCAACAATGGATGTTTTTGTAACAATTATCTTTCAGACACTACCTATAAGAATATCAATTCAATCAAAAACGAATATACGATGGAATCACATGAAATAGACTATCAGATTTTTGGCGAAGAAATGCAATATGTAGAGATCGAACTCGATCCTCAGGAAGGTGTTATTGCAGAAGTCGGGACCTTTATGATGATGGAAGATGGCATCCAGATGGAAACCATTTTTGGCGATGGCTCAAAAAACGATTCAGGTCTTTTAAATAAAATATTTGGTGCAGGAAAGCGTCTGCTTACAGGAGAAAGTATGTTTATGACGGTATACTATAATACTGTTATGGGTAAAAAGCGTGTGAGTTTTGCCTCTCCTTATCCCGGTAAAATCATTCCGATAGACTTGTCTAAAAATGGCGGTCGCTTTATTTGCCAGAAAGATGCATTTCTGTGTGCTGCCAAAGGTGTTTCAATAGGTATAGAATTTTCCAGAAAGTTAGGAAGAGGACTCTTTGGAGGGGAAGGGTTTATCATGCAACGCCTTGATGGCGATGGAATGGCCTTTGTACATGCAGGGGGTACAACCTTTAAGAGAGAGTTAATGCCTGGTGAAAAATTAAAGGTTGATACGGGTTGTATTATAGGTTTTGATCACACGGTTAATTACGATATCGAATTTGTGGGAGGAATTAAAAATACCCTTTTTGGAGGTGAAGGTGTCTTCTTTGCAACACTTACTGGTCCTGGAACTGTTTACATTCAATCTTTACCTTTCAGTCGACTTGCTAAGCGAGTTTGGGCTGCTGCACCTCAAGGTGGAGGTAAAGATCGTGGTGAAGGAAGTATATTAGGGGGTTTGGGAGACTTATTAGATGGAGATAATCGATTTTAATTCCCATTTGGTTGATAGGTTTTTGATTCTTTAACAATTTGTTTAGAATTAAAAAACTATTTTTAAGAGAATTTAAAACATAACAAAATCCTATTCGACCCAAAACTACTTAAACAATACTTTAACCAAAAACAATTCAAATATGGCAAGAGCAATGTTTGAGTACACCAAAACTGTTTTGAAAAAAGTGAGTTTTGATAGTGTGCTTTTTTGCAAAGAATTACAAAAAGCTGCAAAACGATTACTTCCTTACGAAATTGAGGAATTAAGAGTTTGGATTCAGGACCTGACCAAAGCTAATCCAGAATTAAATCAATGCATTATATACCTTAATGTATAACTATAAAAGGCTTCTCAATCGAGAAGCCTTTTCTTTTTAATTCTGTTATTATCTGCTTTGTGGCAACGGACTAATTATTTGCACATTTTGAAAAGTGATCGCTCCTTTTACAATACCTGCAATGGTGTTGCGTAAGGCCTCAATAATTTGCATTTTTAGTTCGCTCTTATGGTATAATAAACTTACCTCCCGTGCAGGTGCAGGATCTTTAAAATGATGTAAATGCTTTCGTTCGGCATCTTTAATCTCTAAAGTATGCAAATAGGGAAGTAAAGTCATTCCCAATCCCTCATTTGCAAGTTTAACAAGGGTTTCAAAACTTCCGCTTTCAAGAGAAAATACTTCGTCCTCATAATTACGGTTAGTCTTGCATAAGTTTATTACTCCATCTCTAAAACAATGCCCATCTTCTAATAATAACATTTGATCGAGATCAAGACTAGACACGTCTATTTTCTCATTAACCTCCAGATTATGATTTTCGGGAATGTAAGCCACAAAAGGCTCGTAATATAAAGGACGCTCTTTTATATTTTGATGCATTAAAGGAGTTGCTGCGATTGCTGCGTCAAGATGACCTTCTTCCAGGCGCTCTAGAATAGTTTCGGTGGGGAGCTCTTCGATTTTTAATTTTACCTTAGGGTACTTCTTGATGAAATTGCGTAGAAACATTGGGAGTAGAGTAGGCATAACTGTTGGGATCACGCCAAGTTTAAATTCTCCACCTATAAAACCCTTCTGTTGATCTACAATATCGCTTATACGATTAGCTTCGTTAACTATATTTCGTGCTTGTTGAACTATTTTTTGACCTACGTCTGTAAGTTCAATGGGTTTTTTACTTCGATCAAAAATTAAGATATCCAGCTCATCTTCTAATTTTTGAATTTGCATGCTCAGAGTTGGCTGTGTTACAAAAGTCTTCTCTGCGGCCTTTGTGAAATTTTGGTTTTCGGCAACTGCCAAAACATATTTAAGTTGTGTTATGGTCATGGATCTGGATTAAGACTCAAAAATAAAATGACCAATCGGTTTTTTGTCCATAATTTTAAGGAAATAACCAATTGTAATTAGATATAAACTGATCTCTATATACTTACGAATAGCTGTGCTTATTTTGTACAAGTAAAAGAAATGTTATATCAATTGTTAATAATGAGACAAGTAGAGGATCTCTTCTTTGTAATAATCATAAGCTGAGCAAGCGATAACGACTCTTATATTATTATAGTATGAGAGATCGCTGCAATCTCGTAAAACATCTTTAGTACATCTAGATTTAAATTACCCAACTGTCATATATATAGTATGAACTGTAATGTCTTTATATATATGTTGTGTTTTAGTGCGGTATATAAGATTTCTTTAAAGATATTTTGAGGCTTTGGTTGCTTTAGGCAACCACCGCGCTCTCGCTACTCGCTTTTTTTACTTTGTAGAAGGTAAAAAAGAGCTCAAACACGCCGCTCGATCGCTAAGCCATAGAGGGGAAGATTATTTTAAGAGGTGTTGAAGAAAAATTTACAAGCAGCATGATGGGTGTCTGGCGTTTTCTCTTCGGAATTTATTCATCAATTTCAATGCTTTTCATTCTTTGTGTTATCTATATTGAAAAATCATCACTTGCATTTCAACGTCTTTTTTCAAAAATATCTGCTTCTTTGAAGTTTCTTCTAGGCTTTTAAGCTTTGATTTTGTCTAAGGGCTCTGCACTTTTTAGAAAAATTTAAATTTATTTTTGGCTTTAAGTGTTTGGTAATGAGTTGAAAGATTTAAATCTTAAAAAAAGTTTTAAAAAAGTGCTTGCGGGGTTGGATATTCGTTCTATATTTGCCGCTCCAAAATCGCTGATAAAAAAGCGGTTTACGTTCCTTAAAAATGTTGCAAAACGAAAGAAAAATAATTGAAAAAAAGTTTTTCTATTAAAATTAAAAGGTTGTATATTTGCAGCCGCTTTCACGGAGAGCAACGCACTTAAGAAAATAGAGTGATCTGGGAATGAGATTGAGGTTCGATTCCTCTTCGCTTAGCAAGAAAATTTCTTCTTGAGATATAGGAGAAAAGTTATTTGACATATTGAATTGACAACGCGTTTCAATCTTTTAGATTGGAATCGAAATTAAAACTAGAACGACCATTTTGAGCTTTCTTAGAGATAAGAAGGTGATTAAATTTCCTTATATCGTGG
>CAXPQP010000013.1:0-3091 GCA_964219495.1 Leeuwenhoekiella sp.
CTGATTGTTATACAAGACCGTTGGGCACAATTTACAAAATCATCCGGCCTTAATAGAAAAAACTATGAATGAAAAGTTAGACAAATGTCCAAATTGCAATGCTGATTTGAAAAATTCATTACTTAAAAAAAACGATTTAATAAGTATTAATAAAACTAAAGTAATTAATGAATATATTGATGAAAAATCATTAGCTTATTGCGAAAAGTGTGGGAATAAGATTTATTTTAAATTTAAATCTAAGCTAGAAAATGAAAAAATATCAATTAAAAATAGTTTAAATGATATTATAAATCATATACCAGTAGTTACAACTCATTCCCCTTTAAATTGGAATTATAAAATTTTAGAAATGGTTACTGGTCAATCATCTACAGGAACAGGTTTTCTAACGGAGTTTACGTCATCTTTTACTGATTTATTCGGTACTCAATCAGGAAGGCATAACCAAAAGATTAAAGCTGGTGAAGAAATGTGTTTTGCTCAATTAAGAAAACAAGCACTTGATTTAGGTGGAAATGCAGTAATTGCTACGGACATTGATTATTCAGAAATAGGTTCTGGCAAAGGTATTTTAATGGTCTGTATGTCTGGAACAGCTATTTTATTAGAAAATACTGATATATTAGGTTCAACTAAAGAAAACGCTATAAAAGAATATCACAAACTGAATTCACGATTAAATTATCTGAATGAATTTGTTTTAGAAGAATTTTAAAAAACTGTGCCCAACAATGTATATTTCCAATTGTGGTTTTGTGTCCTGCGGACACAGATGCTCACGCATCAAAGTCATTTCTTTTTACTATCTTTAGTTCCTAAATTCCCACAACTGAAAAATATACAAGACCGTCAGACTGTCTCAAAACCATGCCATCTTTACCGATCATTTTTCAGGATATGATCTTTGGTATGTTTATCTTTAAGGTATGGAATATCAACAAGGACAAGACCGGGAACAGCTCAGCCTTTACGCAACCTGTTTGGATGATATGATCCCTGGGGAGAATAGCGTACGGCTCATCGATCAATTTGTAAACTTGCTCGATTTATCAAAAATGGGCTTTCAGACCATAGCCACTCAGGGAAGACCGCCCTATCACCCGGCAGACCTGCTCAAGCTCTTTATCTATGGTTATATGAACCGTATGCGCTCTTCACGAAGGCTGGAGAAAGAGTGCCACCGGAATATAGAAGTGATCTGGCTGATCAAAAACCTAAAACCCGACCATAATACCATTGCCCGGTTTAGAAAAGAAAATCCCAAAGCAATCCGTAAGGTATTCCGTCAAAGTGTGGCTATTGCTCGTAACTTCAACCTGATCGGGGGAAACCTCATTGCAGGGGATTCTACAAAGCTAAGGGCGCAGAACAGTAAGAAAAACAACTATAATAAAAAGAAAATAAAGCGCCACTTAGAGTATATCGATAAAAAACTCGAAGAGCATAACCAACAACTGGCCACAGCGGATGGAGATCAGAAAAAAACTGAAGAAATCGAAGATCAAATAAAAGCACGCAAACAGCAAAAAAACAAATACAAGGCGATACAAAAACAACTTGATGAAGATACTTCTTCTGAAAACCCGCAACGATCGACTTCAGATCCCGATTGCCGGCATCAAATTGTACGCGGTACCGTTACCGAGGTATGCTATACAGCTCAGACAACGGTAGACGCACAAAATAAATTCCTTATTGATTTCAAAATTACTAATCAGAATGATAAAAAAGCAATGGGGCTAATGCTCAGAAGGGCAAAAACTATTTTAAGAAACAATACCTTTACTGCCCTTTATGACAAAGGATACCATACCGGAAGCGAATTCTATATTGCAGATAGCCTAAATATCAATACCCTGGTTGCCATCCCAGCAATTGGCCGTAAAAGCCAGGCACCAGATCCTAAATACAATGCTGAAAATTTTGTTTATAATACTGATGATGATACTTATAACTGCCCACAGGGGAATACCTTATCGAGCAACGGCTCTTGGTACAAAGCCAGAAACTATTCCTTCAAACAATACAAAACCAAGGCCTGCAAGCAATGCCCGGTGCGCCAGAATTGTACCTCCTCAAAACTCAATGGAAAGGTCATTCAGCGTAGCCAATACACTCAAAATATTAAACAGAATGCTAAGCGGATTGCACAAAGCGGGGAACTTTACAAAAAAAGGCAAGCCTTGGTAGAGCATCCCTATGGTACCATCAAGCGCCAATGGGGATTTGATCATATCATAACAAAAAAAGGTATCAAAGCAGCTTCTGCCGACTTTGGACTTATTGCCCTAGCCTATAATTTAAGGAGATTGTTCAATAGTAAAATAGAGCTGATGCAACTGCTATTAAACCTCTTTTTTAACATCAGAAAGCTTATAAAAGCACATATAAGACTAAAACGAACTTTTAAGGCATTGATACAAAAGCAAACAAAAATTAATGCTAATTTTGGCTTTACCCCTAATTTCAATTATTTTTAAAAACAAATTAGGTAGTTTTGGGACAGACTGCCGTTAGCTAAAATACGAAACAAAAATCAGCGAGTTTAGTTGAAAATTGTGTTTTTGTTTGAGTTTTACTTCAAATCTGAAACTCAAAGTTTATTGAAAAACTCACTCAATTCGCAAAGCAGAAACGGATTAAATTGACTGAAAATCTTTGTAAAGAGAAATTAAAAATTAAAGAAAAAAATTAGAACTCATCGGACTTAATCTTACTCGGTTCGATAAATTGGAATGGATAAATCTTTGCGGATAAAATTTTCTTAGCACTACTCTATTTTTAAAATCTTTGCGGAGAAAAAGTAAAATTAAAATTCGTTTTCAAAAAAATATTAAAGTTCGGCTGATTAAAACGCTCAGAAACGATAAAGTGGAATCGACAATCCTTACGCAAAAGTACTTTAGCTAACAACGTTTATCTTCAATCGTGGCTTTGTGTCCTGCGGACACAGACGCTGGCGCGTCAAAGTCATTTCTTTTTACTATCTTCATTTCCTAAATTCCCACAACTGAAAGATAAACAAGACCGTTGTGAGCAATATTAAAAGCTACGGATAGATCGGAAGAGCGTCGTGTAGGGAAAGAGT
>CAXPQP010000014.1:0-68903 GCA_964219495.1 Leeuwenhoekiella sp.
ACTTGTGCAGGATTACCCCCTGCAACTGTCCAGGCATCAATATTTTTAAAAACCGCTGCCCGGGCTCCTATTACAACCCCTTCTCCGAGCTGAACCCCAGGGCCTATAAACACATCCGCTGCTACCCAAACCGAATCTCCAATGAGAATAGGTTTACAAATTAATGGGAAATCAGCCTGTTCAAAATCATGAGTCGAGGCACAGAGATAGGATTTTTGAGAGATAATACTGTTAGCTCCAATGCTAACAAATCCCTGATTATAGCAATCTACACCGGGACCGAGGGTTGAATAGGCTCCCAATTGCAGATTGCGCGGAGACCAGATTTTAACCGAGGCATAGATATGTGCACTGGGATGCAATTGAGCCCCAAAAAGACGCAAAACCAGATTACGCCATATTTTAAACGGTCTTCCCACAAAAGGTCGAAACAACAACAAATAACTCACATTCCAGAAAAGGCGATAGACTTTGTTCTTCAATCCAAAATCGGAAGTATATTGAGATAAATCGGCTTTATTCATACTGTTCTAATACCTGTTTTAAATAAGCTGCGGCTTCCGCAATACGATACCGGGTCTCATAGAGTTCTCGTGCGTTATGAGCATACTCCTGTTTTAGGCGGTCTTCCATAAGTAACAGCTGATCCAGTCCTGAAATAACCCCTTCCAAATCGTCATCAAATACCAATCCTCCTTTGGCATCACTGATTTCCCGCCAAATATTAACGGGCTTACTGATAGCTACAGGAGTATTGCAGGCCAAAGCTTCTACCACGGCGATCCCAAAATTCTCTTGATGGCTGGGTAAGATAAACCAGTCTGCCCCATACAGGGCGCCCCACTTGGCATCGCCTTGAAGCATTCCGGGAAAATAAACCGGTAATCCTTTGGCTAGTTTTCGCAACTCCGCACCATAAGGGCTATTCATGCCCGGGCCAGCGATTACCAAAATAGGAAGATAAGGGTGCTCTCCATGAATTTTCCGATAGGCATTTAATAGTAATTCCACTCCCTTTTTGGGATGTATTCGGCTTAAAAAAAGCCAGTAGGGTTTCGTCGCAGCCTGAGGGCAATGCTCTAAAAAAGCTTGCTGTTGCAATGCGGTTTGTTGGGGCGGTTCCTGAATCCCGTACCCCACATTCAATTCGGCTTTGGGATGGTATCCGGGAAAGGTGGTACGCGCCAACAGCAATTCCTGCTCACAGGTAAATAAAACCCCGTCAACTCCATTGATTACCTGTTTTTCTAACAGCTGCCAGAACACCCGGTTGCGCATGGCTTTAAAACGCCGCTCGGGTGCCTTTTGAAAATAGGGATCCAGCATCCCATGGGGCATAATATACAGTCTAGGAACCGGCTTTCCTGCACGTTGAAGCTGTTTCCAGGTACGGTAGGTACCATAACTGGTATACAGCCACAGGCCATGTATGATTGCAATATCAAAACCTTCTAAATGCTGCTCGAGCCAGGGTTTTAATGCAGCACTATAGACGTAAGGAGTTTTACCTGGCCCAAGGGCTGTAATTTTAAATTCGTCGCTTCCCAAAAAGGAGGCATCGGTTGGGTCTAAACAAACTACTTCGGTAGTTACCCCAAGCTCCTGCAGAGCCGGAATACTGTTGCGGATTCCCTGACAGGGGCCTCCAGAGGCCGGGTCCATTGATGCGATAATACGTAGCATTCTAATCATGACGTCTTTTCATTATCGAGCGGTAGACATCTAGATATTGCAAAGCAATAGTTTTAGCATTAAAACGCAAGGCATTCTTTCTGCCATTTGAGATAAGTTCTTCACGATAAGTGTTGTCCTTTATTATTTTAGTTAAGCCCTTACGAATAGCTTCAATATCATAAGGATCTACAATACATGCAGCATCAAGTGCAACTTCAGGCATTGAAGATAAATTACTGGTGATTACGATACGCTCAACTGCATTAGCTTCAACTATGGGCATCCCAAAACCCTCAAAAGTAGAAACGAAGGCCAGAATATCACAATTTTTATAACATTCCAATAATTCATCGTCAGATATATTGTAAACATTGTGATATGATATTTTATGGGTATCTAAAAGTGTTACCTGTGAAGCCTTAAGTTTACCTACAACAGTAAGGGTACAAGATAACCCACTTAATGCAGGTATTAGTCGTTCTAGATTTTTATTATGGGCTGTGCCTATTTGCAATATATTAGGCCTATTCGTATTAAATACCTTAGAATAAGACTGGTATTGTTTACCAATAGGATTAGGTATTACCTGAATCTTTTCAGGTTTGCAATTGGTATAAGCAATTACCTCTTCCTTTGTTTTTTGAGAAACGGTGGTTACAATAGCAGACCTAGATATAGGAGCTGTCAAATAGAGCCATTTTATCAATTTGAGTTGTACACCGCTCTTACGATTAACCATACCACAATCGTGTATCGTAAGGACAACATTCTTTTTTGAGAGAAGAAGATTCATAAAATGCACTTCACCGGTAATGTGCTGTATACCATTTTGTTGAAATCTCCACGCATTCCATATATTGGTTAATTTAGACCAATAACCTGTGTTGTAATATTTTGCATAAACTACGTTAGCACGTATATACTCCTTAAGTTCATCTCTGATACGATCAAATATTTGCTCTATACTAAAATTAAAGCCCAATCTGGGTTTACGCTGAATATAGTACACTTTTATTCGTTCCATTTAATTCTTATCACGAGGTTTTACACCTCTAAATCAAGCTTATCTTTACTCGTATTCATCGCTCCAATTATCGAACCTCCAATCAATACGGCAAAACCCAGAGATGTAGGCTGA
Source organism: Leeuwenhoekiella sp. (assembly GCA_964219495.1). Taxonomy (GTDB): domain Bacteria; phylum Bacteroidota; class Bacteroidia; order Flavobacteriales; family Flavobacteriaceae; genus Leeuwenhoekiella. Next base: position 2,813 of record CAXPQP010000014.1, read on the forward strand.
GACCATTGTCCCTGTATCATTATAACAAAACCAAATGAAAGTAACATCCAGGGAAGGCTATTTGTGTTTTTAAAGGTTAATTTCCACGATTTTATTACTAAATTCAATAAGAAAACCACACGAAGAAAAATGAGGCTAAGACCAATTAAGATCCCTGATTCTCCTATCAAGCGTCCCCATTCTTCTTCAGAAACAAGAAATGTACGCTTACCAGCGAGTAACTGAGCACCTGCATTTGATCCCATACCAAGACCCTTACCAATAAAACTTGCATTAGGATCGGATATGGAATTGTACATTCCGCCCAAAAAACGATTCAAAATTGTTCCTTCAACACCTCCTTCAGATCGACCTGCATTTTCAAATCGGGTGAGTAATGCATTTGTTGCAGTTTGAAAAAAACTAATATTTTGTGCAATCACAAAAAAGAAATAAAGAAAAACAAGTGCAAACAAAAGTTTAAATATACTAGCTGGCCCCTTTTTGCTTATAATGATGTAGAACATAAATGATATTACGGTTTCAAATATTACTGTTCTACTAATTAACATAGGTAATACTATAATAAAACTTGCAGTTGAGGCCATTAAAAGACGTTTGGAAATATGGTTTTTACCAAAACCCCAAAAGTATATAAGTGAAGCAACTACCCATCCATAAAACATGGATAGCCCGTTTGTAAAAGAAAAAGTACCAGGTACACGATAAAAACCGGCCGCCCCTGAAAATCCGGAACCTGAAGCATCAGCTCCAACTCCTCTATTTATCCATGCAGTTTGAGGACTGAAAAATTGAAGTGCAACTAAGAATGTCATGCCAATGGAGAGCAATAACAGAATTTTCATAATACTATGCACATCATCTTTGTCCCAGAGTTTTCCCATTATAAAAATTACAGGAAAGTGAATGATCATTATTCTTAGACCGTAAAGTGCAACTGTCAAATTTCCATGTCCAGCAACTAAAGTGGTTATAAAGCTGATTAATATTAGAAACCAACCTATCAAAACATATTGATTGGGACTCCACATTTTTTTTACAAGTACATAAAATAGTATGAAAATTGCAACAGGGTCCCTAACGATCAAAAGAGGTGTCGCTAAACCTGGTAATACCCATTTTCGCAAGGCACCTTCAAAAATCAACAATAAAAAATAAAGCCAAAAAAGGTTCTTGACAAAATTTAAGGATTTAGTGCTTACATAATTTACCGTCATTAATCAGTTGTTTAATGATTTAAACAATCGTCTTTAAACTATTGACTACACGATCCCCATAAATCTCCCAGGTATATTTTTGAGATCTGAGGTGAGCTTCTATTCCCATTTGAGGTATTAATTCTCTGTTTTCTAAGAACCAGTTTAACTTTTCAGCAATTATCTGTGGAGATCTAATTGGCACTAAAAATCCTGCCCCAGGCTCTTCAACAAGGTCTGCACCTCCTGTATTTGGAGTAATAATGATTGGTAAACCCTGGCTCATGGCTTCTTGCATAACAAGTGCCCTTCCCTCAACTATCGATGGCAAACAAAAAATGTCACAACTTCTCATCAACTCCAGTACCCCTTCATGAGATCGACCTGACTCATAGGTGAAATTGGGATACTCAGACTTATAGAAATGTAATGGCATTCTTAATGAACCTAATACTACAAGTTCAATAGGCGCATTATTTGGTAATAATTTAAAGGCTTCAAAAAGATCAGCGAGTCCCTTGCGCTGAGTCATTGAGCCTGCATATAGCACACGTAATGGTCTATTTTTACGTGTCGCATAAAAATTAGGAGCATTACCTACCTGAGGTGACCCAAAAGGAGAAACAATTTGTAATTTTTTGGAGGCCCAGGTTGGCAAGGAATCCATAACAAATGAACCAGGCCCTACTACCACATCTGCAAGCTTAAGCTCCTGAGTTTTACGTTCTAGCTTTTCTTCACTATCTCGTATACCACCACCTAATGTTTCTGCCCACTCTGGATAACGCTCGGCTTCTTCTTGCATAAGACGTCTTCCGGTTTCCCAATAGGCGATTGGCAAGTCATAAATTGTGGTTATCCCTTTTTTCTTAGCAGCTTTAAAAGTTTCCAGCGCTCCATCCTCGTATGCATATACACCTAATAGATTTGTATTTGATTCGTTAATAGATTTTGCTACTTTAGAATCAAGATATTTATAGATACGATCAACTGAAAATCTACCATTTTCATGGCTAACTAACCCTTGGATATTTAGCTTTTGAGCTATCAGTCGACCAATTTCAGGATAAGGATAACTCTTGATGTAAGGGCTTAACTGGTCAGAATAACCTCGCCTATCAAAATCCTTAATAACTTTATTAATTCCAATTCTTTTAAAAAAACCTTTTCGGTGTATAGCTAGAGTTGTAAAATAATTTTCAAGATAATCCTCCTTAAGCATTGCCTCTGCAATAGCTCTTACATTTGCATTACCTGTAGGATGGGAAAGATAAATCACTTATTTCCAGAATATAATAAACGTTTAACAATAGCTTTTGGCTTATTCTTGAGTTCAAGTATAAAATCATACACCCAACCTTTATCAGCTAAATATAATTTGTAAACGAAATTAGAATACGAAGAGTCTGATAATCCCTTTAAAAGTTCTAATAATTGGTATTTTTCAGTTTTGGTATAGGCCTCCCAACTTAAGCAATTGGCCTGCCTTCGTGCCTTGAGACCCATTTCATGATGTACAGGTTTTAAAGACCAATTTCGAGATTTAAAAGCTGGTATTATTATTTCACTAAAAACTAGTGTTAAGCCCTTGATCTCAAGCATTTTTCTCCTCTGCCTAACCATACCAGCGTCAAGCCAAATACGATAACTTGCCAAAATTTCATCCAGATAAACATTACTATAACCTGCAGCAGCCATAGCCACAGACAGGTGATAATCTTCTACATAACTTGGTCTTCCTTTGCTATACTCGAGATCTTCTAAAGCAGACTTTCGGAATGTTAGTATATTAGCTGCTACCTTATAACCTAAAATAGACTTTCGCAAAGCCTCTTCAGCTAATTGTATATCTGTATGACGAGCTAATTTTCTAAGACGCGTAGGATTATCGTGATCATCAATTTCCTGAATTGCACAATGAGCATAACCAGCATTTGGATATGTATTTAAAGCATTAATCATTTTAGATATATACTCATAATGTATAAAATCGTCTGAATCGAGACGAACAATATAATCACCCTTAGCTGCTCGAAGGCAATCTTCCACATTTCCACTAATACCTTTATTTACAGGTTGTGTATAATAATTTAAGACCGGGATTGTCTTACAGAGTTCTGCTAGAACTTTCTCTGTATCATCAGTACTCGCGTCGTTATAGACTAGTATTTCATCTGGCTTTCTAGACTGTTCCCAGGCACTTAAAATGGATTTTTTTAAATATTGGGATTGATTAAAAGTTGGTATGCAAACAGAAATTGAAGAATTCATTAGTTAACTCTTTAGGAGAAAGTTTTTATAATATTGGGCCAAATATCTGGAATCGAAATACTCCCGATCATAATTTTTTAACTTGTCTATTTCTAAGATTGATAGGTCGTGAAATTCTGGGATAAGATACGTATTGGCGAAATAAACTTTCTTATCAAATAAACGATAGGCGGCATAAACCCCACTTTTGGAAATATGTTGAAGAGTTGTTGAACAAATCGCACAATCTATATAATTAAGTAGCATGGCTATTACTTCTTCCGATTGTTTACCAAGCTTAATAATTTCAATCCGTTCACCATAAGCAGAAAGTAATGCATTTATTTTGTCATCTAAGTAATTTCCTCCATTACCAAATGTGACCAATTCAAAACACCGTTCATTAGGAAAATCTTTAAAAATAGATTCAAATGCAGTAACTAAGTTGGCATCGGGATAGATAGTCCCAAAAATGCCAACAGATTTTTTTTCTTCAAAAGCAAAATTCTTAGATATTTTCTGAAGTTCAGACTTTAAAATATCGGAAGAGTATGTGTGATATGAAATATTACTAATTAGAGGAATTAAATTTAATTTATAACCTAATCGTTCTATTAAAACCTTGTGCAAAAAGTGTGATACGGTAAGAATCTCTGGTTCTATTTTTTTAACCGTTTGATTTATAATAGTTTTTTGTAATGATCCAATCGCTTTTGACTTAAAATCCGCTTTTCTATCAAAACCTATATATGTCTCGTGAAACATAATATGCCAACGATAGTTAAGACGGATTTGCTTAAATAATTTAGGTAAGAAAAACGGTAAACCCTTTGGGTGAAATGAATAGATAACAAATTGTAAACTTACCCATTCCGGATTCAAATGCTGAAGCAGTGTTTTTGTTACATCGACACGTTCCGAAACACTTAAATTATAAGGGATTCTATAAAAAAGTTGATTCTGGTTTAAATCAGTTGAACTAAAATTATAATTCGTACAATATTTATCCATCAATGATACGGCCCGAGCTTCAATACCAAAAGTTCTTAATGACCCCACAATATTGCGAACATAGTCCCCCACCCCGTCACATCCTTGTTCAAGAGAACCACATAAAAAAACTACTTTAGGTTTTAACATCAGAGCTATAAATCTTCAAAACATATTCCTCAAAAATATTCTTCCAGGTAGGCACATCAAATTTCTCTAAAATGTCATTCTGAAAAGATATACCCTTAGCTTCAAAATCTGTTTGAAATAATCTTACAATTGCATTTTTAAGATTCCCTTGTTGTGACAAATCATGTAAACCTTCATGATTTTCCCCGAGTACAAACTCACCACCATCATGATGATGACAAATTATGGGCAATTTATGTAAACCAGCTTCTATAAGTACCGCTCCCAAGCCTTCATTAAGACTTGCCAGAACAAAAATATCAGCTGCTTGATAAGCTATTGATAAATCTGCCTGAGAATACGTTTTCCATATAGCAGGAATTTTATATTCCCGAGCTAGATCTTGCAATTCTGCACTCTCCTTTTCGGGCTGCCCACAGAATAAAAAACAGTAATCGTCACCAAATCCTTTTACTTCTTCTAATATATAATCTATGCGTTTATGGCTTCTATTCCAGGCAGCTACACTCAATACTATTTTCTTATCTAGAGGTAAACCCAACTTCGCTCTCGCATCCGTTTTACTAATAAATGATTTTGGAGGAAGACACAAATGAGGTATATAAATCGTACGATTAGGATCGGCACCTTGATTAATTGCTCCGGTATAGGCAGCTTTATGTAAGAGTATTAGAGCATCAAATTGTGATGCCTCTTTATAACCTACAGGTGCTCCATCACAAAAAAAGATTTTATAGTTTAAGCCAAATAGATTTCTGATTCGCTTTAAAGTTTTAGCTACCGTAATTTCCTGAGTCCAAACCACATCTGGTTTGTCATTTAGATATTTCAAAAACAATGTTAAAGCAAAACTTAATTGTTCAAGTTTGACTCCATCATTTAATAGCTTAAATTTTCTTAAATGATTACTGAGTCTACTGTTCCTACCAATACAAAAAATTTGCTCAGAATTTTCATGAGTACCTCCAGACATTAATCTAGCTTGCAACGTTCCACTGTTTTTAAGTTCACTATACCAAACGAGTGCAGAAATCTCAAAGCCCCGATACACGTTACCAAGACCAGCGCTCAAAAAATCAATCTTAACCTTTTGCATTAAAGTAATTTTATATTCAATAGAAGTAGTTTTAAAATTTCAAAATTAATAAATTTAAATTATAGAGTATTATTTAGAATAAAATCTGCCAAGACCTTTTAATAATTTTAGCTGATTTATCTTGGATTTAACCTTTGTAGCTGTATAGGGATTAAGTGCCCCACAGGCATATTTCCAGAAACTTAAATCGGCATTTCGTGGTGGATTTCCCTGAAAAAAGGCCTTAATAAAATTAATATTCCAAGGCTTAGGACCAAGAGGATGCGCCATAAGCTTTAAGCCATAATGAAAACCCATTGCTTCAGGTCCAATTACCGAAATTGGCACCTTCGTAATCATCGCAGCGAGGTTGAAACTATCCTGGTTTGCACTTAATATCATTTTAGTTCTGTCATTCACACGGAATTGCTTCATATCACCACTTTGGGATTTCATTAAATCAAAACATGTCACCCAATCTCTTATAAATTGAATATGCTCGTTTCTCCAGGCTAAAAATCCACTATTATAGTATCTTGACAATTCACGCTCTATTTTGAGTCCATTTTTTTCGGCCAGCATTTTCCACTGTAAGCGTATAGGATGATTTGAACTCATATCATAATTAACATCCTCACATATCCCAACTCCCTGCGCAGACCACTCTCCAAAAAAATCCATTCGATTTAGAACCGTAATATCACTATCATAAAAATAATATTCCGAAGCATGTGGTTCCAAATTAAAGGTCAAATGCTCAAACCATTTCGGTTTTTCGTGTACCATATGTAAAGCACCAACAACCTCCACGAGTTCTACTACCAGGTTTTCTCCTAAATCAAAAGTATGACCGTTTTTAGACTTTATTAATTCTGGTAACCAAGAAGGTAAATCTCCTCTATAGCCGATAATCACTTTATCTACATAAGTACCGTTTTTTATCACAGAATTCAACAAAGCGGCAACTCCTAAAAAATAGTCATTTTCAGCTAACGTTGTTAATATTTTCATTTTGTATTTTTTATTTCTTTTAGATCGCTATATGAACCCAAAAATATTAATCTAGTAATCGAGAATTGTTTAAGAAATAGATATATTAATATTGGAAGAGCTATTCCTAATATGGTAAGAATATAAATGTTAAGTAGAGGTAAAAGGTAAAAAATGGGTTGATGTAAAAACATTATCAATAGTGAACATTTACCGATGAATTTTAAAATAGTACCCAAAAAACTCAGAACAATCATTTTAGAGAAAATTATAATAGGAATTATAATTAAAATTGAAGATAAAAGAGTCAAACCAATAATACCATAATTGTTATATTTCATATCCATTGTGTTTTCTGGAATAAAATATGTAATTAAGATTGGTATAAGCCCGAATAATATATACCTCTTAGGAAACTTTAAAGAATATTTTTTTAATAAATAGCCTATGTGAAATATTGGAATGCTAAACAGGCATACATTAAAAGCATAGGGCACAAAAATTTCATTAAAAAAATATTGGTTGATATATGCTAATACTAGCAAAAAGGCAGAGATTAAATGCGTATTTAATAAATCAAATTTACATAAGATCAAATTATATATCTGTTGGGTAAAATAGAGGCATGTTATAAACCAAAAAACTCCTAGAGGCCCTTTAAGCAGACTTCCTCCTAGAATAAGTATTTTCAGATGTGGTAGTGCTTCTTTAAAAGAAGTGTTACTAAATGTCTCAAAATTGTACGTAATTCCAATTATAATTAAAAAGGAAATATATGGTAATATTAAGTTTATTGATTTTTTGACTAGGTATTCTTTAATTAAATGCTTTGGTTTAAATAAATAACCTGATAAAAGAAAGAATAAAGGCATATGGAACATATAAATATATGTCGAAATTTGGTGGTCAATCCAATAATGCCCAATTACGACAAGAAGTATCCCAATACCTTTACAGATATCTAACCAGTCAAGATTAAAATTGAGATCTTTAATGCCGTCTACATATTCTTTTCCCATATTACTTTCTTAAAGTCATTCGTAATTCCTTCAAAAAAATTAAGTGAATTTTCCAATTGCTCATCATTCTTATTTTCGAGAACATTTGTACTATGCAAACTTCGAATTTGCGAATTAGGTATTTCAAGAAATAATTCTTCAGAAAAGCTTAAAGTAGTATTTGCAATTGAATAGCCGTTATTAAGAGCACAAAGCCAGAACCAAATATCATCTGCATTAGGACATAATGACATAAAAAGATCTTTGTTCGATGCTAAATCAGTTAAGCTCCCGGGAGGATAAAGAACACCACCAACACCTGTTGGAAATAAAAAATTTGAAGGACCCAATATTTGAGAATTAAACTCCCATTGTTTATATGACTTTATTTTATGGTTTTGTAAATCATAATCTATTCTATGAACTCGATGAGCCACAATAGTTTTATTTGGTATATTTTGCTTACTGCTAATAATGGATTTTAACCACTGCTTTGGGTATAGAATATCATCATCACAAATAATAATATGGTGATTAGGAAAAGCTTTTAATGTAAAAACAATTTTCTTGTAACTTTTTACATCTTCTACTTCTTTTAAAATGAGAAAATTTAAATTGATGAGTTCATTATACCAATCGACTTTAAGAGTTTTTTGTTGAAAAATTTCCATCTCAGAGGAAGACAAATTCAACACCACTGCCTCTGGAAGCCATTCTCCATTAATTATTGATAATATTACATAATGTAGTTTATCAATTCTAGTATTCATTGAAGTTAGGCTAACAATATAGCCATCTCTAATATGATTACGATTTTTAACCCTTTCAATTAGACTTTTACTGGAGAATCTTAAAAATTGCATTTTTATCCAAGATCGTCTATACTTGACGAAATAATAATATAATAGTCCAAGTGTCATTAAATATGGTTTAGAACTTTCTTGAAATATATTAATCTATACACAATGCCTGCAATGGGTGGAATAATTCCGAAATATAAAACCTCTATTAAATCTGATAAATTCAGAAATGCCAATGTAATTACCTGAACTACAAGTATAAATGGAAAAAAATAGTATGGATTAGGTATTATTCCACGATTAGACATTATACCATATAAACTTCCAGAAAGCATACTTAATGCTGCTCCAAGCATAATTAAAAAAAGTTCTTGTTGTAAGCCAGCATATTTTGCTCCTAACACCCACAATACGGGCTCGGGAAAAAAATAGACGAAAGTTAAAACTATTGCCGAAATACCTACAATGAACGACACAAATAGCCATAAATATTTTTCAAGCAAATCCCTGTTATCAGGTATCTTAGCATACCTGGGCACTACAAGAATATTTAGCACCATACTTAAGACAGTGAATATTACAACCAACCTACTTAAAGCCCCGACTTCTGCTACATTGGAAGTACTTCCGAAAATCGACATTATGAATACAATTATATTGCTTGAAACAGCATTGTAAATGTTACCCGGTAAAACACGTTTTACTATAGCAAAAATCTTATCTCTTATTTCATTGCTAAAAGAAGAACCTGAATCCACAAACTTTAATGCAATTTTCCGCAATCTAAAATTTCCGATCACTCGTGGAATTGCTGTCACCAATAAAGCTATATAGCTAAATGGCCCAACAAATAATATCGGCATCATACATAATCTCCCAATATTTACGTATAAGGTATTTTTCTGTAAAGAGTATATGTCTTGATGTAGTTTTGGTATTACCTGTAAAAGGCTATCTGTCAATTGAGCATAAAAGGTCGGTATTAACATTATACTAATAAGTAATATAATGCTAAATGATGCTCCATTTGATGCCAATAAGTAAACTAAAAAAGGAAATACTACAATAAAACTGATAACAGCAAACTTTTGACGCATAATTAAAGCTGTCTTCAGTACCTCCCCTAAACCTTTTCTACTACTCCATACTTTCCCACCAATTGCCATCAGTCCGGTTGACAAACCACCATCACCCAAGGCCGTCATCGTTCCTAAAATTGTATTTGCTATTGTATAATATGCATATTCATTGGTAGGCAATAAACGTATAATAATTATTCCGCTTAACACGCCTATTATTTGAATTAATAGCTGTACAATGCTTGTAAATCCACCGATTTTTATCCAATTAGAAATATTATTAATTTGAAGTTTCAAATACCTATAAATCAATAAATTATTTGAATTTACTTCCTAGATTCCGAGCCAATTTATGGGTAGGCTTTTCAATCAAAATGTAAAAAATATAGGATGCTATCAATGAACTTAAAATAGCCAAAATACAATACCATACATTAGTTCTTAAATCGCTATATCCTGTATATTCTTCTATGATATATATCAATAGCGCGTGAACTAAATAAATAGAATAACTCATCAAACCCCCAAAAACTAACAATTTATTTTCCTCTTTATCTTTATAATACAAAATCTCCAATTGGATCCAGAAATACACCAGGATGGAGAAAAGCGGCAATGAAAAAACATAAGAAATATCAAAATGAAAGCGCAAGACAGATGCTATTATAGAAAAGACGAACACTAATAATCTAAAAAATAATAGGCGTTTGTATGTTGGGGAATTCTTGTTTTTGAAACTCTTATAGTTTTCTGCCAGATGGACACCTAGTAACCAAACAGGCAAACCTATAATCCAGGTTAACCAATAACCATTTCTATGAAAATCACCATTATATTCAGGCCACAAATAAGAAGTGTAAACTGACAGCGCGTAACTCATTAAAAAGCTTATTGCAATAATCCAATTGAGTCTTTTTAAATAATTTAGAATTATAGGGTAGATTATGTAATATATGGCCTCACATATTAAACTCCATAATACACCCATAAAAAAACCGAAAACGTAGGTGTATAATATAAATGCTAATAGTGCTGGGAGACTAATTCTCAGCAGTCTCTTGGTATAAAAGCTAGGCAAACTAATCTGTTTACCTTCAGAATAGGGATAATGAATAACAAAGCCTGATAATATAAAAAATGCCATTACTGCTGCTACTCCAACTGTACTATTACCTAAAAGTCCATTAATAAGCTCATTGTACTCAGAGCCAATGACCGGAATGTTTATAAACGGGAGTGTACCATGACCTAACAGAACAATAAAAGCCATTACAAATCGTAGTGAATCTAATCCTTTAATTCGCTCCATAAATAATCATTTATACCAATTATAAATTGTTTTTACTCCCTCATTGAGAGATATCTTATAGTTCCATCCTAGTGCATTCAATTTAGAAACATCGGTTAGTTTTTTCATAGTCCCGTCGGGTTTATCTGCATTAAAATACAACTCCCCCTGAAAGCCTACCGTTTCTTTGATCATCTCCGCAAGATCTTTAATGCTAATATCTTATCCGGTACCAATATTGATGTGGGTGTTGCGAATTTCCGATTTTCCAGCGTGAGATCCTGAAACAAGTTCAGGATGACGGTTTGCCGCCACATCACTAAAATCGCGATTTTCCATGATAAAGACACAGGCATCAGCCATATCTTCACTCCACAGAAATTCACGCATCGGTTTCCCACTACCCCAGATCTCTACTTTCACGAGAGCCCCTTTCTGGTCTGCCTCATTAGGGAGTGAGACACTAACTCCATATTTGGACAAAATATTAAGAATGGCATCTTCAGAGGCGCTACCGTCAACCCCTTCAATAGGTAATTTATTCAAATCAACTCTTAGGCTATCCCAGTCGTTTTGTTCCAGAGCTTTCCCCAAATGCATTTTCCGGATCAACGCCGGTAATACATGAGACTTCTTCAGGTCAAAATTATCATTGGGTCCATAGAGGTTGGTAGGCATCACAGAGATAAAGTTAGTCCCGTATTGCAGGTTATAGCTTTCGCATAATTTGATCCCGGCAATCTTGGCGATGGCATAGGGCTCATTGGTGTATTCCAGCACATCGGTAAGCAAATACTCCTCTTTCATGGGTTGAGGACAATTCTTGGGATAAATACAGGTACTACCCAAAAACAGCAACTTCTTTACTCCGTGTACATAGGCCTGATGCACCACGTTATTCTGAATCATTAGATTCTCGTAGATAAAATCGGCCCGATAGGTGTTGTTGGCTACGATGCCTCCTACTTTTGCCGCGGCCAGAAATACATATTCTGGTTTTTCGGCCTCAAAAAAAGCAGCAACCTGAACGGCATCTCGTAAATCCAATTCGCTGCTGGTTCGCACAATCAGATTGGTATAGCCTTTCTTAGTTAAATTTTTAACCAATGCCGACCCTACCAAACCCCGGTGTCCCGCAACATATATTTTTGAATCTTTATGCATAATTTAATTTCGCAGATTTAATAGATTTTCACGGATTATTGACGTATTGTGGTCGTATGAATAAAACGTTTCCAAGTGAGACTTTTTTCACCAAAATTTATTAGGAGACCAACAGGCTTAGAGGTTGCTTTTAAATAATTAATAACCTGATTCTCCATTGCTTTATGGATAAAAGAGGAAGCTTTTAACTCCAAAATCACCCGATCAAAACATAAAAAATCAGCTTTAAAATACTTTTCCAGTTTTTGATCTCTATAATAGATAGGAAGTAATTTCTGTTCCTCAAAGGGTATTTGTTCTTCCTTGAACTCTTTACACAACACCTCCTGATAAACCGATTCTAAAAATCCCGGACCAAGATTTCGATGAACCCGCATACATATACCAATGATTTTAAAGGTCTCCTCCGGAATAGCAGTTCAGACATCGAATTTCGATTTAATCCGTGTAATCTCAAAAAAATCCGCGGAATCTTAAATAATCAGCGTAATCCGTGTTTACTCGAAATAATTAAGGATTCTATAACCTCCATCCTTCAAATACTGGTCCTTCTTCATCAATTTCAGATCGCTTTGCATCATATCGTTTACCAGATCTTTAAGTTCGTATTCAGGAACCCAGCCCAGCTTTTCTTTGGCTTTAGTAGCGTCTCCAATAAGTAAATCCACTTCCGTAGGTCTGAAATATTTTGGATCTACTGCCAGCACTTCTTTCCCAATTTCCAGTTGATAATCGGGGTTAGAACAAGCTTTCACATAGGCCTTTTCATCCACGCCCTCACCTTTAAACTCAAGCTCAATCCCGGCATAGCCAAAGGCCATACGTACAAACTCGCGTACCGGAGTGGTTTTATTAGTAGCAATTACCCAATCTTCTGCTTCATCAGCCTGCAGAATCATCCACATCATACGCACATAATCTTTGGCATGTCCCCAGTCGCGCTTGGCATCCAGATTCCCCAGATATAGCTTATCCTGAAGTCCTAAAGCAATTCGCGAAGCAGCGCGGGTAATTTTACGGGTCACAAAAGTTTCTCCACGTATAGGAGACTCGTGATTAAATAAAATCCCGTTGCAGGCATACATCCCATAAGCCTCGCGGTAATTTACTGTAATCCAGTAGGCGTACATCTTGGCAACGGCGTAAGGCGATCGTGGGTAAAAAGGCGTGGTCTCGGTCTGAGGCACTTCCTGTACCTTCCCGTACAATTCAGAGGTAGATGCCTGGTAAATTCGGGTCTTATCGCCTAACCCCAATAATCGAACAGCATCCAATATGCGTAAAGTCCCTAAACCATCAGCGTTTCCCGTGTATTCAGGTGTTTCAAAAGACACCTGTACATGGCTCATCGCTGCCAGATTGTAAATTTCATCGGGCTGTATTTCCTGAATAAGGCGGATCAGGTTGGTACTATCAGTCATATCTCCGTAATGCAAAAAGAAATTGCGGTTCTCTACGTGAGGATCCTGATACAGGTGATCAATACGATCGGTATTAAATAAAGAAGAACGGCGCTTCAGACCGTGTACTTCGTAACCCTTCTTTAAAAGAAACTCACTCAGGTAAGCTCCATCCTGACCGGTAACCCCGGTAATTAATGCTACTTTCATATGCTGCTATTAAAACTGATAATCTTTAAGAACCTATCGCGTAAAATTCAAAACCTTTCGCTTTAAGCTCCTCTTTATTAAGTAATCGACGCCCATCAAATAAAAATGCCGGTTTAAGCATCGCTTCGTATATTTTTGCCCAATCCAGACTCACAAATTCATCCCATTCGGTCATAATGGCTACGGCATGTGCGTCTTCAGTAGCCTCATAAGCCGAATTGACTACGGTAATCAGGTCTCTATTTTCAGTTTCACTACGGGTACCCAGATAATCTAAATCAGCCAGAATCTGCTCCTTGCTCACTTTAGGATCATAAACAACTACTTCTGCGCGCTCGTTTAATAAATAATCAGCCACGTAGATAGCGGCAGACTCGCGGGTATCGTTGGTATCCTTTTTAAAAGCCCAGCCCAGCATCGCGATCTTCTTGCCCGATACAGTATTATATAAGGTTCTTACGATATTCTCTGCAAAACGACGCTTTTGATGGTCGTTCATAATAATCACCTGCTCCCAGTAATCAGCCACTTCTTTCAATCCAAAAGATTGCGCGATATACACCAGGTTTAAAATATCTTTTTGAAAGCACGAACCTCCAAAACCTACAGAAGCTTTTAAGAATTTAGGGCCAATTCTACTATCCTGACCAATGGCACGCGACACCTCATTCACATCGGCTCCGGTCTTTTCACACAATTCTGAAAGTGCATTAATAGAAGAAACACGTTGTGCCAAAAAGGCATTGGCAGTAAGTTTAGACAGTTCAGATGACCATACGTTGGTAGTAAGAATACGATCTTGTGGTACCCAATGTGCATACACATCTACCAAAGCTTTGATAGCCGCTTTCCCCTCCTCTGTATCAGTGTCACCCCCGATTAAAACACGGTCTGGGGCATGCAAATCTTCAACTGCAGTCCCTTCAGCTAAAAATTCAGGATTAGATAAGATTTGGAACTTCACCCCGTTTCCAGTATTTTCCAATATACTTTTTAAAGCTTCCGCAGTACGTACTGGAAGTGTAGATTTCTCAACCACAATTTTATCGGTAGTAGAAACACGAGCGATTTGACGCGCGCACAGTTCAATCCATTTTAAATCGGCAGCCATACCTTTCCCGATTCCATAAGTCTTGGTAGGCGTATTTACCGATATAAAAATCATATCTGCAGCCGCTATTGCCTCATCCACTTGTGTAGAGAAAAACAGGTTGCGTCCACGTGCTTCTGCGACTACGGCATCAAGACCGGGTTCATAAACCGGCAACTTCGACAAGTCTTCATCATTCCAGGCTGCGATACGTTTTTCATTGATATCTACAACCGTTACTTTGATCCCGGGAGCTTTCTGAGCGATTACCGCCATGGTGGGACCTCCTACATAGCCTGCTCCAATACAGCAGATGTTTTTGATTTGTGTCATGCTTAAAATTTTAAATCAGAATTATGCCAGTTACGCCATGGCTTCGCCTCGTGAGTCCCACAACGAGTCTCACCAGGATAAAAAAATACCGGAATAGAAGCTACTCCGGCTATATATAAAACTTAGGAAACGAGATCCCTATAGCTTGCCTCGACGATGACGCCGAGATGTTTCAATATTAAACGTACTTTACGCGAACCCAACTGGTCTACTACCGCCTCCTGACCTTTAAAAACACCCCCTTTAATCGCTACACGATCTCCCGGCGCATAATTTCTAACCTGCAGATCAGCTACCAGATCATCTGCCAGCCATTTTTTAATAGTCTCCAGCTCCTCATCACGCACTATTGCTGGCTTACCCAACCAAAATAAATAGCGCACCACGCTATGCACAGCAAATACCTGCTGGCGCTCCCCTTCCTCCAGGCGTACAAAAACATAGGATTTAAATAACGGCACTTTTACCTTTTTCTTGCGATCGCTCCACTGCCGTATTTCGGTTTTTGTAGGACAATACACTTCGATACCCATCCGCTCGAGAGCCGTAGCGGTCTTTTTTTCAGTTTGCGACTTTACGTAGAGTACGTACCAGTTCATTGAAATTGGGCAGTTTATGATCGGCTTCAAAAGCCTGTCTTTTAACATTTGAGAAAGGCGAAAATAAGTAAAATCAGTCGCTTAACAAGGGTAATTTAGCATTTAATTTAACAATTAAGCAAATGTAAAAACGATGTTAAATTCCCGATAACGTTTGAAAATCAACCACTAAACCTGGCCCAATTCGCTACCACTTTGATCTCTAAGCCTATAGATTACTAAAACCTATACCACTATAAGTTTTGCAAATATTAAGAATTCAGTTTATTTAATAATTCCTTAAGAAAAATCTTAACAGAACCTCTGAGCCTCGCGCGATTGTATCGCGTGATTCTTGACCTAAGGATAGCATTTATATCTCGATCTACTGAATCTGGACCGATTGTATCACCGCTACCACTTTGATCTCTAAGCCTATAGATTACTAAAACCTATACCACTATAAGTTCTGCAAATATTAAGATTTAAGTCTATTTAATAATTTCTTAAGAAAAGATCTTAACATAAGAACTGGTTCTCGCGCGATTGTATCACGTGAGCATTTCTTCCCTTCGTTACCGCGCGATTGTATCGAGTGAGAATTTCATAAAAAAAAAGAGCTCCATTGGAGCTCTTTTTCTAATATAGTAGTTAACTGATCAATCTTCCTGATAACCAACTTCACCATCCCATTCCATAAAACCACCCATTAAGTTATAGGTTGTTTCGAAACCAAGCTGATCCATGAGTTGAGCTGCCTGGCCACTTCGATTTCCAGATCGGCAGTACACATAATAATTTTTAGATTTATCCAGTTCGTTTACCTTATCAATAAAACCCTGACCTTCGTAGATATCAATATTGTGTGAATTGGGAATGATACCTTCGTCAACTTCATTCTGAGTGCGCACATCCAGAATAAATGCGTTATCGTCTGCTGCCAATTTACGGCGCCATTCTTCTTGTGATAAATTTTTCATGATTCTGTTTTCAGATTGGATATCAAAGTTAAGGTTTTGCCTGTTTACTCCCTAACAAATTTAACTACCCCTTAATAGCGCAGCCTATTGCCTTGGTAGAAGTTACAGGAACCTCAGCTCCATAAAGCAATGCCATAACAGCATCTTCCAGATAGTGCTTAGTAACTGTTGCTTCATCGCGAGCACTATCGTCTATAGCACCTATATATTTCACAATAAGTGCATCATTTTCTTTTTGTAGCAAATACACATGCGGAGTTTTAACAGCCCCGAATTGCGGGTAAATTTCCTGGTTTTCATCAAATAAGTAGGGAAATGTAAACCCCTTTTCAACAGCAAGCTCCTGCATAGCTTCAAAACTGTCTCCCGGCTGCACTTCAGGATTGTTGGGATTAATTGCAATCACCGGAAATCCTTTTGATTTAAATTTCTTATCCAATTCCATAATCCGTTGTTGATTAGCAATAGCAAATGGGCAGGTATTACAGGTAAAAACAACGATAAAGCCTTTAGCTTCCGGAAAATCAGACAGGGAAACAAAGCTTCCACTTACATCTTTAAGATGGAAGTCTGTCGCCTCATCTCCTACCTCATAACCACCTTCAAACACATCTATTCGTGTTATGGCAAACGCTGATACAACCAAAAGCAACGTAAGCACTACAAGAATTTTTAGGGATTTCATTTTATTCTGGATATTCTATTAATTACGATTTAATTTGAAGCACCTCATTTTCTAAGTCTTTATAGTTAAAGGAACGCTCATAAAAACTATAGGTTTCTGAAGTAATAATAAGTGTTGCAGGTATGGCTCCACTCCAGCTATCAGATACTTTCGGAATCCAGACATCAGCATGAGGATCGTCAAGTAAAATAACTTCAGACTTAATTCCTTCCTTTTTCATAAAAGGAATCAACCTACTATTTATTTGATCTGGAAAATCAAGACTCACTAAAATAACTTCAACCTGCTCGTCTTTATAAGTTTCAGTTAGCTTTTCAAAAACAGGCAATTCCGCAACACAAGGCTTACACCAGGTTGCCCAAAAATTCACCACGCGAATAGTTTCATCATCATTTACAGCAAGAAAAGGCTTGAAATGCTTAAAATCATACACTTTCAATCTTATGCCAGATTCTGATATAACTCGGGTAGGCGTTGGCGCCTGAACCCGGGCAGTTTGACGCGCACAAGCTAAAAATAAAACTACAACAGCAAAACCTACAAAAAACTTCAAAACTATATACCAATAAATTACAAGCCGATAAATCTAAAAATTCTATTAAGGCTTAAGAGCGATTTTAAGATTTGTATAACATTTTAGTATCCAAAACACCTTCTTTTCCTAAAAAACAGTTAAAACACGATCCAAAATAGCTGCAGTCTCTTTTCAATCCATACATTTGTATGTACAAATATTGTAGATACACAAAAATGACAATTGAAGAAGCGCTACATATAAGTTCGAGTATTGATTTAGCATCAAAGACCCTCATCAATATTCACTACACCTCAAGAATACTTGAAGAACAGTTTGCCGCCTTGCTTAAAGAATATGACTTAAGCACTCCTCAGTTTAACGTCTTACGCATTTTACGAGGTCAAAAGGGAAAACCTGCAAGTTTGGCTTGTGTTCAGGAACGTATGGTAGATCGTAATAGCAACACAACACGATTAATTGATAAGCTTATCAAAAAAGGCTGGGTTAATCGCAGAGTTTGCCCTTCAAACAGAAGAATGGTTGAAATTGAAATTACACCTTCTGGCCTGGAGCTTCTTAGAGAACTTGACCCCCTCACCCAAAATACAAATACCAAAAGCGTTTCATCCCTAACTCAAGAAGAATTATTAACACTAAATACATTATTAGATAAATTAAAACAACAATGAGTACGTATATAGAAGACTTAAACTGGCGCTATGCCGTCAAAAAGTTCAATCCCGAAAAAGAAATTAGTTCAGAAGACCTGGCTACGCTAAAAGAATCTGTACAGCTATCTGCGAGTTCTTATGGCTTACAACCGTATAAAATTCTAATTGTTAAGAATGAGGAAGTAAAAGCAAAGTTAAAGGAAGCAGGATATAATCAAACCCAGTTTACTGATGCTTCAGAAATTTTTGTTTTCGCACATCAGGCAGACTTTGGAGCTGAATTGGTTGACTCCTATATTGAGTTAGCTGCAGAAGCTAAAAATCTTAAACCAGAATCTATGGACCAATACGCCAATCTGATGAAAAACTCTTTGCTCAACTTACCACAGGAATCAAAAGCAGGATGGACTGCTCGTCAGACTTATCTGGCTATAGGAAATTTACTAAGCGCAGCTGCCGTACTTAAAATTGACTCCTGCCCTATGGAAGGTTTTAATGCAGAAGCATTCGACGAAATTCTAGGTCTTAAAGGTTCTAACTTAAAAACAGTAGCAGTTGTTGCTGTAGGATATAGAAGCGAAGAAGACAGCCATCAACACGACCCTAAGGTTAGACGCCCACAGGAAGTCCTATTTGAAACGATCTAAAATTTTTTAATTCAACATTTGTACATACAACAATAAATTTAAATTCATGAAAACAACATTAAAATCAGTATTAATCTTAGCAGTAGCTGTTGGCACTGCATCATTCACAACTAAATCTATTATGGAAAAAGTAAGCATTAAATCAAGCTCAATTAACTGGACAGGTAAAAAAGTAACTGGTAAACACACTGGTACCATCAACCTTAAAGACGGATTCTTCACTATGGAAGGAGACAACATTACCGGTGGTGAGTTTGTAATCGATATGACCAGCATCAACTGTACAGATCTTTCTGGTGATTCTAAAGGCCAGTTGGAAGGACACCTTAAAAGTGACGACTTCTTTGGTGTTGAAAATTACCCAACTGCCAAATTGGTAATTACCAGCGCTGTAAAAGATGGTAACTCATACAAAGTAACAGGTGACTTAACAATCAAGAAAACTACAGAGCCTGTAACTTTTGAACTAGAAAAAGCTGGTGACAATTTAAGTACTGTACTTACTATCGACCGCAGTAAATATGATATACGTTACGGTTCTGGTAGTTTCTTTGACAACCTGGGTGATAAAACCATCTACGATGATTTCACTCTTGATATCAATATGTCTATCTAATTTTTTTAGAACAAATTATAGATTTTGTTTGCCAACTAAGTAGCTTATTTTATCTTTGAGCCACTTATGAAAAACAGAATCGCAAATACATGGTGGTGGAACTCGCAACTTTAAAGTCGTGAAACAACCTCGTATTTGATAAATACATATATAAAAGGCCTGTCTCACGACAGGCTTTTTTTGTTTGAATCAAATCAGACAGCTAATTAAAAATTTGGGTAGATAAAATTTTAAATAATGAAGTACAGCTTAAAAACGTATAGTAAAAAAATACTGGCAGATACTATCACGCCGGTTTCTGTCTATTTACGTTTGCGTGATAAATTTCCGAATAGCCTATTGCTCGAGAGTAGTGACTACCGTGCAAACGATAACACCTTCAGCTATATCTGCTGTAATCCCATAGCTTCTATAGCTGTTCACAAAGAGCACATTAAAGCTACGTTCCCAGATGCTCAGGTTGAGCATTCAGATATCACTCAGGAAACTGACGTTGTTGGTATTATTGAAGATTTCGCAAAGCGTTTTGAGACCACAAACAATGACCATAAGTTTATACAAAATGGTCTTTTTGGCTATATGAGCTATGACGCTGTTCGTTATTTTGAAGATATCAAAATAACGAAAAAAGAAGGAGCACTTGAGGTACCTGATGCTTACTATGCAGTCTATCAAAACATCATAGCCATTAACCATTTTAACAATGAGGCCTACCTGTTTTCGCACAGCTATTCAGGCGAAAACAATCTGGATCAAATCGCTCAATTACTAACCGTTAAGAGTTTTTCTGAATATTCTTTTAAACTTGAAGGTGAAGCTAAATCGCGAATGAGCGATGACGAATATGTAGATTTAGTCAAAACCTGCAAAAAGCATTGTCAACGGGGTGATGTGTTTCAGATTGTCCCTTCTAAACGTTTTTCGCAAAGTTTTAGTGGAGATGAATTCAATGTTTACCGAAGCCTGCGCAGCGTAAACCCTTCTCCTTACCTATTCTATTTTGACTACGGTAATTTCAAGATTTTTGGAAGTTCGCCAGAAGCCCAATTGATTGTTCAGGACGGTAAAGCGGAAATTCATCCCATCGCAGGTACTTTTAAACGTACGGGTAATGATGAGCAGGATGCAGCTTTGGCTAAAAAACTGTCGGAAGACGCAAAAGAAAACAGTGAGCACGTGATGTTGGTAGATTTAGCTCGCAACGACCTTAGCCGTAATGGTAGCAATGTAAAAGTAGAAACCTATCGCGAGGTACAGTTTTTCTCTCACGTTATTCACCTGGTAAGTAAGGTAACCGGAGTGAAGCACCCGGAAACCTCAACAATGCGAGTGGTGGCAGACACCTTTCCCGCAGGTACTTTAAGCGGTGCACCTAAACACAACGCTATGAAACTTTTGGAGAAGTACGAACCCATAAATCGAGACTTTTATGGTGGCGCAATAGGCTTTATGGATTTTAACGGCAATTTTAACCACGCCATTATCATCAGATCGTTTCTAAGTAAAAATCACGAATTACATTACCAGGCCGGAGCCGGAGTGGTAAGTGACAGCGTTCCTGAGAAAGAACTTGAAGAAGTTTACAACAAACTGGGCGCATTAACCAAAGCGCTCAAACTAGCAGAAGAAATTTAGTCCCTATATCAAAACAATAAACAACGAATTAGAATGGCCCAGCCAATTAACGTATTAGTAATCGATAATTACGACAGTTTTGTATACAACCTGGTACATTATCTGGAAGATCTGGATTGTAAGGTTACCGTAAAACGAAACGATCAACTCAAGCTTGAAGATGTCGCTGCATTTGACAAGGTATTGCTTTCTCCAGGACCAGGTATTCCTGATGAAGCAGGTTTATTAAAAGCTATCATTAAAGAATATGCACCTACAAAAAGTATGTTTGGCGTTTGCTTGGGTCAGCAGGCTATTGGTGAGGTTTTTGGCGGAAGTCTTATAAATCTGGATAAGGTTTTTCACGGGGTAGCTACTACAGCAAAACAAACGGTACAGGACGAACCTTTATTTAAAGATATCCCTGAAGCTTTTGAAATAGGTCGCTATCATTCCTGGGTTGTTTCTCCAGAAGATTTCCCCGAAGAACTGGAAATAACTTCTATAGATGAAAACGGTCAGATTATGTCCTTGAGACATAAAACTTATGACGTGCGCGGCGTACAATTTCACCCGGAATCGGTTCTAACCCCAGAAGGAAAAAAAATGATCAGAAATTGGGTAAATGCGTAGCACTTTTTCATTTCCGCCCTTCGGCTATCGCTCAGGATAAACTACGGCGGAAATCTCAAGTAAAGCATTTGTTACATTTCCGCGAAGGCGGAAATCTTAAAACAGTAGTACAAACATTAAAAACATCCCCCATTTGGGAGAGAAGCCTGAAAGGCAAAGAGGGAAATGAAAACAATTTTAAACAGACTTATAAATCACGAACAACTTAGTAAAACTGAGGCATGCGAGGTTTTGGTCAATATTTCAGAGGGTAAATACAATACGAGTCAAATTGCGGCATTTATGACCGTTTACATGATGCGCAGTATTACCGTTGAAGAATTGGCAGGTTTTAGAGATGCACTTTTAGATCTATGTATTGCCGTGCCTTTTGAAGGATATAACGCGATTGATCTCTGCGGTACCGGTGGTGATGGTAAAGACACGTTTAATATTTCAACTCTTTCTTCATTTGTTACAGCAGGAGCCGGTGTCAATGTAACGAAACACGGTAATTACGGTGTTTCTTCCGTAAGCGGAAGTAGTAATGTGATGGAACATCTGGGCATCAAATTTAGTAATGAAAAGGACTTTTTAAAACGCTGTTTGGATGAAGCTGGTATTTGTGTGTTGCACGCACCCCTGTTCCACCCGGCGATGAAAAATGTAGGGCCCATTCGCCGCGAACTCGGAGTTAAAACCTTTTTCAATATGTTGGGACCAATGGTTAATCCCGCATTTCCCGATAATCAGCTGGTAGGTGTTTTCAATCTTGAGTTGGCTCGTATGTATGGCTATTTATACCAAAAAACCGATAAAAACTTCACCATCCTACATAGTATTGATGGGTATGACGAAATCTCGTTAACGGGAGAAACCAAAGCTATCCGAAATACCAGTGAACGAATGCTGACTGCGGAAGATTTTGGTGTAAAAACTATAAGACAGGAACAGATTTATGGTGGTGATACTATTGAATCTTCTGCAGAAATTTTCAAAAGAGTAATAACCGGTCAGGGTACAGAGGCTCAAAACAATGTAGTTGCCGCAAATGCCGGGATGGCAATCGCAACTGTGAAGGGTCTTGAGCCTCAGGAAGGTTTTGATCTTGCCAAAGAATCTTTATTAAGTGGTAAAGCTCAGGATCGCCTAAATAAACTCATTGATCTCAGTCAAAGAATTTCTTAATAAAAAAACAAATAATTCTTTCCCTTTGGGAGAGATGCCCAAAGAGCAGAGAGGGCAAACAAGTACTCACTTTGATATAATTAACACTAGCAATAATAAGTTTTGAATATTCTCGATAAAATAATAGCAGATAAACACAAGGAAGTTGCGCTTCGCAAATCCTTAATTCCGGTGAAGCAATTGGAAGCATCAGTGCTTTTTAATCGCAAGTCACCATCGCTCGCACAAGCTTTGAGAAGTAGCGAAACCGGTATTATTGCCGAACATAAGCGCCGCTCTCCAAGCAAACAGGTTATTAACCACAACCTCAATGTGCAGGATGTTGCAACTGGTTATGAGAACGCCGGAGCCTGTGGAATGAGCGTACTAACAGATGGCAAATACTTTGGCGGCTCGCTAGACGATTTACTTTTAGCCCGTGCTTCAAGCTCGTTCCCCTTATTGCGTAAAGAATTTATTGTAGATAAATATCAAATTCTGGAAGCCAAGGCTTATGGTGCAGATGTCATTTTATTAATCGCGGCAGTGCTTTCGCAAAGCGAAATAAAATCGCTTTCTGAGTTTACTAAAAACCTGGGAATGGATGTACTTCTTGAAGTTCACAATCTGGAAGAACTTCAAAAATCGATTATGCCTTCATTAGATATGCTGGGGGTTAACAATCGTAATCTAAAGACTTTTGAAGTGAGTCTTGACATCAGCAAGACACTTTCTAAAGAAATCCCCGATGAATTTATAAAAGTTTCAGAAAGTGGTATTAGCAATATTGAAGCTATAAATGAATTGAAACCATTTGGGTATAAAGGTTTCCTTATTGGGGAAAACTTTATGAAAACCGATAATCCCGGCGGCAGCGCAACCGAGTTTATAAAAGCATTAAACCTTTAATTTCCAAAGAGAATCTTTTAAATATGTCCAATCACAATCCTAAATATAAAAAGCAAACTCCCTCTGAATTAGAGCTTGCTGCACTGCAGCTAAAAGTTTGTGGGATGAAGCATAACACAGATGCAGTAGCCAGCCTTCATCCAGATTATTTAGGGTTTATTTTTTACGAAAAAAGTCCACGTGATTATGATTTGACAACAATTCGAGAATTGCAATCGGGAATTAAAAAAGTAGGAGTATTTGTCAACGCCAGTTTAGATTTTGTTGTTGAAAAAGTTCAGCAATTTAGTTTTGACGTTATCCAACTACACGGCAACGAATCACCCGAGTATTGTGCAGAGCTTCGAAAGCTCAATGCTGAACTTGTTTCAGCATCTCATCCCGATAACGATGTGCCTGCACTGACCCCAGTCGAAGTGTGGAAGGTTTTCAGCATTAAAGATGAATGCGATTTTACAGCTTTAGAGGAATACGAGCCTGTTGTAGATAAATTTCTCTTTGATACCAAAGGCAAGGAAAAAGGTGGCAACGGGTACACTTTTGATTGGGAAGTTTTAAAAGATTATCCGTCTAAAAAGCCATTTATCCTAAGCGGAGGAATTGGTCTAGACGAAATCAACTCGGTTAAAAACATGTTGAAGACCGATTTGCCGCTTTTTGCCATTGATGTAAACAGTAAATTTGAAGATCAGCCCGGATTAAAAAATATAGACTTGTTAAAGTCTCTTGTTAAAGATTTAAATAGATAAAGATTTCCGTCTGCACGGAAATGTAACTAGATCATACACTATGAACTACAACGTAAATGAAAACGGATATTACGGCGATTTTGGTGGAGCTTACATCCCCGAAATGCTCTATCCCAATGTAGAAGAGCTGCGTCAGAACTACCTTAAAGTGATGCAGGAAACCGATTTTCAGAAGGAATTTCACGAACTGCTTCGCGAATATGTAGGACGCCCTACTCCACTTTATTTTGCTAAACGTTTTTCTGAAAAATACGGAACCAAAATATACCTCAAACGTGAAGATCTTTGCCATACGGGTGCTCACAAAGTAAATAATACAATCGGGCAGATTTTGATGGCTAAGCGCTTAGGCAAAACCAGAATTATTGCTGAAACTGGCGCTGGTCAGCACGGCGTTGCCACTGCAACAGTTTGTGCCCTGATGGGACTTGAGTGCATTGTGTATATGGGAGCTATCGACATCAAACGCCAGGCGCCAAACGTCGCCCGAATGAAAATGCTGGGAGCAAAAGTTGTACCTGCAGAATCGGGAAGTAAAACCCTGAAAGATGCAACAAACGAAGCTATTCGTGACTGGATCAACAACCCTACAAATACCCATTACATCATAGGTAGTGTGGTTGGCCCACATCCGTACCCAGATATGGTGGCGCGTTTTCAGAGTGTGATTTCTGAAGAAGTTCAAAATCAATTACTCGAGAAAGAAGGTCGTGAAAATCCAGATTATGTAATCGCCTGTGTAGGCGGTGGCAGTAATGCAGCCGGACTTTTCTACCACTATCTCGATAATCCTGAGGTGGGTATTATCGCCGTGGAAGCTGCAGGTAAAGGTATTGATTCCGGAGAAAGTGCTGCCACTTCAGCTTTGGGTAAAGAGGGTATCATTCACGGTAGTAAAACCCTGTTGATGCAAACGCCAGACGGTCAAATTACCGAGCCTTACTCTATTTCCGCTGGTCTAGATTACCCAGGTGTTGGACCTATGCATGCGCACCTCTTCCGTAGTGGTCGTGGCGAATTCATCAGCATCACAGATGACGAAGCTATGCAAGCCGGGTTAGAATTGAGCAAACTCGAAGGGATCATCCCCGCTATAGAAACCTCACACGCTTTGGCCATTTTCAACGATCGTAAATTTAAAGAAGATGATGTGGTTGTGGTGAATTTAAGTGGTCGTGGAGATAAGGATTTGAATACGTATATAGAATATTTCAAACTCGCGTAAGTGGGTTCGACTTTTTTCATTTCCGCGAAGGCGGAAATCTTATGATCCAAACCCCAATGCTCAATGGAAGAATTGTTTTACACCTATATTCTTACCAATAAAAACCACACCGTTCTTTACATTGGGGTAACCGCTAATTTGAAAAAACGCTTAAAACAACATAAACAAAAAAGTAATAAAGGATTTACGGGAAAATACAATATTGAAAAACTGGTCTATTTTGAATCAACTCCCTATGTGATTAATGCTATAACAAGGGAGAAACAACTCAAAAAATGGAATCGGGAGTGGAAAGAAAATTTAATACGCGAAATGAATCCGGATTGGAATGATTTGAGTTGGATGTTAGATTAAGTTTATTCCAGATTTATGAAAGGTTTTAAATAAATATTAAAATAACATTGAAGAGATTTCCGGAGGAATTTCACTAATACAACGACACGATTGAAGAGATTTCCGCCTTCGCGGAAATGACTAAAGAATATTATGATGAACAGAATCAATAAAAAACTACAGGAAGATAAAAAACTGCTTTCTATCTACTTTACGGCAGGTTATCCAAAACTTGATGATACCACAACCGTGATTCACGAGTTGGTAAATGCCGGGGTAGATATGATTGAAATCGGACTTCCATTTAGTGACCCTCTTGCAGACGGTCCAACCATTCAGGAGAGTTCTACAACCGCATTGAAAAATGGAATGACCACTGCTACTCTTTTTGAACAAATAAAAGACATTCGCAAAACCGTTGATATACCTCTTGTTGTGATGGGCTATTTCAACCCAATGCTGCAATATGGCGTTGAAGCCTTTTGCATTAAGTGTGCTGAAATAGGAATTGACGGCCTCATTATGCCAGACCTTCCTCTGGCTGAATACGAATTGCATTACAAATCAATTTTTGAGAAGTATGATTTGAAAATGATTTTTCTGATCACTCCGCAAACATCCGATGAACGCATTCGACAGATTGATGCCGCAAGTGACTCGTTTATCTATATGGTAAGTAGTGCCAGTACAACCGGTAAAACTTCTGGTTTTAGTAGTGAGCAAACCGATTACTTTAAACGTATCGAAGCGCTTCAGCTTAAAAATCCGCAAATTGTAGGCTTCGGTATTAAGGATGAAGAAACTTTTAAGGCAGCAACACAAACTGCTATAGGAGCCATCATTGGTTCAGCTTTTATAAAGGCTTTAACCCAGAATGTTACACAGGGTATTTCTAAGTTTATCAATTCTATTAGACCTTAAATGTACTACCAATGAGCAAAACTATTCGAATTTAACGCGATCTTAATAGGCTCTTATCAGTATTTAACAAGCCTTCTCAGTATCTTGATGAAAAATAAAAGATATTATTATGGCTAAGAAATTTGAAAGAACAACAGAACAAAAAGATCAGGATCCTAACAGCTCTTTGGGCAATCGTAAAAAGGACACCAACCACGTTGATATAGATGAGGAAACCATCAAAGGTCAGCAGAATAAAAAATAAGTTTTACACAATGTAGAATCCATTTTCGCCCAACTTTGAAAAATGGAAGCCGGTGCATCTAGGTGTACCGGCATTTTTTTTGAACTGTGATTTGAGTCGGCACACTTCAGATTAAACTTTTGTTAATCCCTCAACT
Organism: Leeuwenhoekiella sp.; assembly: GCA_964219495.1. Classification (GTDB taxonomy): domain Bacteria; phylum Bacteroidota; class Bacteroidia; order Flavobacteriales; family Flavobacteriaceae; genus Leeuwenhoekiella. Next base: position 30,430 of record CAXPQP010000014.1, read on the forward strand.
CCCAAGATCAACCCATAAAAATGAAGTATTTTCGTAAAAAATCATCTATGAAAAAATTGCTTTTCACACTTGCTGTAGCGGCTTCGTTTACGGCTTGTAAAAATGAAAAATCAGTCTCAGAAGAATCCAAGGAAGAATTAGCAGATAACGGCTCTGTTACTGTTCAAACCACTGTAGGTCCACTAGAATTGCCTGCGCCATTTGCATCTGAATCTGTATCAAAAAACAGTAAAGTTATTGCCTGGCCAGAAGGGAAAACACCTGTTGCACCACAAGGATTTAAAGTAACACGCTTTGCAGATGAACTAAAACATCCTCGCTGGACCTACATAGCTCCTAACAACGACATATTTGTTGCTGAGGCAGACACTCGTAACAGCGCTAATCAAATAACGCTTCTACGTGATAGCAATATGGACGGGGTAGTTGATGAGCGATATGTTTTTAAAGACGGTCTTTATCAAAACTTCGGGATGTTGATTCTAGGAGACACCTTCTATATAGCAAATACAGACGGACTTTACCGTTATCCTTATACTGAAGGACAAACAAAATTGGAAGGTGAAGGCGAGAAAATTGTAGAATTATCTGCAAGTGGGTATAACAACCATTGGACACGAAATATAATTACTAATGAAGCCCAGGACAAGATTTACATTTCTGTTGGTTCTGCCAGCAACGTGGGTGAACAGGGAATGGATAAAGAGGAACGTCGTGCTGCAATTTTGGAGGTAAATCCTGACGGAACTGGTGAAATCACCTATGCATCAGGATTAAGAAATCCTGTAGGAATGGATTGGAACCCAGTAACCGGTGAACTTTGGACAGCTGTAAATGAGCGAGATGAATTGGGTAATAATCTGGTGCCAGATTATGCAACCAGCGTTAAAAAAGGTGGCTGGTATGGTTGGCCTTATAGTTATTACGGTCAGGTAAATGACCCGAGATGGGCAGATGATCCACATCAGGATTTGGTTGATAAAGCAATTATTCCTGATGTTCCGTTAGGGCCGCATACAGCTTCATTGGGTTTTACGTTTTATACAGCAGATCAATTTCCTGCGGAATATAAAAACGGCGCTTTTGTAGGACAACACGGCTCCTGGAACCGCGATCCATTCTCAGGTTATAAAGTGGTATTTATTCCGTTTGAAAATGGTAAGCCACAACCTGCCGTTGACTTTTTAACCGGTTTTATTCCAGATGCAAATGGAGATGAAGTTTATGGTCGCCCGGTTGCAACAACAGTAGCGCCAGATGGCTCTCTTCTGGTAAATGATGACGATAGCGGCATCATTTGGCGCATAACAGCTGAATAAATTTCATGAATAAAATTTTAGTAATTGCACTCACTTTGGCTTGCGGTAGTACCTACTCCCAGCAAAAAACGGAAACGGATACTACTTCAACCACGCTGGGGGAAGTTATAATTACAGCCACACCTGTTCAAAATCAGTTGCAACGTATTCCCGCTGCAGTTTCGGTAATTTCTGCTCAAAATTTAGAGCGTGGAGATCAGCTTTCAGTTGCCAATGAGATCAATAAAGTTCCCGGTATTCAAATGCAGCAGGGAGCACTTAACAACAATCGCATAAGCATCCGAGGATTAGGTGCTCGCAGTCCGTACTCCACAAACCGCGTAAAAGCCTATCTGGAAGGTATTCCACTCACCACCGGCGAGGGAGAAACTACACTTGAAGACATAGATCTCAGCCTCATAAGCAACATCGAAATACTTAAAGGCCCAGCAAGTAGTAGCGATGGCGCTGGTCTTGGCGGTGCCATTTTGATCGATGTTATAAAACCCAAAAAACAAGGGTTTTCTGCTCAAACTCAAACGCTGGCGGGATCTTTTGGATTACTGAAAACGGGTGTAAATACATTTTATAAAGATGACCAATCACAATTGTTACTCGGCTACAATCATTTGGAACGTGATGGTTTTCGCAATAATAGTGGCTACAATCGCAATGGTCTGACTGCATTTGTAAAGTCTAAAATCAACAAAGTATCAAGCCTAAGTTTTTTTGGGAATTATATACGCTTAAAGGCCTACATCCCCAGCTCGATCAATAAAACAGATTTTGTACAAACTCCAGAAAAAGCTGCATTTACCTGGAATCAATCGAGAGGATATGAGTCTTATGATAAACTGCTCGCTGGCTTGTCTTATAATTGGCAAATCTCTCCAAATAACATGTGGACGACCAGTGTTTTTACCAATTCACGGGATGGATATGAACCACGTCCATTTGATATTTTAGACGAAAAGTCTTTTGCATTCGGGATTCGAAGTAATCTGCAATCTCAATTCAAGGTATTTAATCTTCCGGCGAAATCAAGCATAGGAGTTGAGTATTTTGATGAGCTCTACAAAGCAGAATTTTTTAAAAATGAATACGAAAGCAATCCCGGTACCGGAAGCATTCAGGGAGCTCAATTTGCACATCAGGAACAAGACCGAAAATACCTGAATCTTTTCGCACAGCTCCAAATTCAATTCACCAATCGACTTACAGCAGATTTAGGACTTAATTACAACCACAGTCGTTATATTCTGGATGATATCCTAACGGAAAGCGGCGATGATAATTCGGGTGTTTACACCTATCCGCGAATCTTCTTACCTCAGGCCGGACTTACATTTGAAGCGTTTGAAAATAAGTTTATCTATACATCAATCGCACGCGGATTCTCACTGCCTGGCGTAGCAGAAACCCTTACGCCTGAGGGCGCCATAAATCCAAATATCAAACCAGAGACCGGGATGAATTATGAACTGGGCTTCAAAGGACAATGGTTAAAAAAACGTTTATATACCGAATTAGCACTGTATAGCGTTCAGGTATCTAATTTACTGGTTGCAGAACGTGTGGACAATGACCAATATGTGGGCCGAAACGCAGGAAAAACAAATCATAATGGTTTGGAGTTTTTTGCTCAGTATCGGGGTAGATTATCTCAAGATTTTAGCCTACAGCCCTATGCTTCGATAGCAATTAACGACTATACCTTCGAAGAATTCACCGATCGTGATATTGATTACAGCGGAAATGATCTTACAGGCGTTGCAGACCAGGTGATAAATTTGGGACTTGATACATCTTGGAAAAAGCTATCCTTCAACATTAACTACAGATATACCGGAAGCATTCCGCTAAATGATGACAATAGTCTTTACAGCGATTCGTATAATGTGGTAAATCTGCGTAGTGATTATGCTTTTGAGCCAGGCAAGACTTTAGACTTGAATGTATTTGCAGGCATCAACAACCTTTTTGACACAGACTATGCCGCACAGGTTTTACCCAACGCAACCGGTTTTGGAGGCAGTTTACCTCGATATTACTATCCAGGTGAACCGACTAATTTTTATCTGGGACTAAATTTGAGATTTCAGTAAAAGAACCCGATGGATTTACACGCTAACACATTTAACCCATAGCCTTTAACCTATTCTCCTCCCGGCTTTTCTAATTCTTCTTTATTAAACTTTTTGATTTCCGCATTAAAGCTTTCGCTCAAAGCCAATAAATCTTTAAGGAGATCGAGCTGATGCTCCGGTTCGAGCAAAATCCCATCTAATCTGGCAGCACTCACATATTCAAAAAACAGATTGCGGTATTGAGGTTGAATTTTTAACTGCTTATCCAGAAAATTCAAATCAAAATAGCTGCTGGTCGCAAACAAGTTCTGTAAACGTTCGTAAGATACCACACCGTAATCTGGTGCGCGCTTAGAAGGATCTCTTTTAAAAAGGCTGATAAACATTTTCCCCAGCGCAATAAAGTCCATACCATTGGTACTGTTAGGCGGTCTGTAGGCAGAGGGGTTCTTTTTGATATCGCGTTGCAAGCCTGCATTAAAAAGGCTATCGTATTCCTTTACATTAAATTCTTTGGGTTTTGGAGCTTCTGTAACACGCACTTCATCTAATTCATTCAAATTCTCGCTCAATTCAACCACCCAGCGTTGCTCTAATTGAGATTGTTCAACAATAAAAACCTGAGTTTCCATAAATGGCGCACTAAAAACGAGTGAGTCATTAATCCTGGCAGCAATACTGAAATCACCCTCATCTGTAGTCACGGTTGATTTTTTCTGAGTACGATTTTCAACCAAAACACCTGGCACGCGCTTATCACCGGCATACACTTTACCCGAAGTGTTTTGGGCTTTCGCGGCTGCGAAAAATAAAAAAGTAACAAGAAAAATCAGCGTTCTGTTCATTGAGAAATGGTGTAAGCTTATTATAGAGACCAAATGGAACAGCCTGTGTTGCAAAAATCTAGATGCGCACCGCATCTGGTACTAAACCTGTATAATCTCCCCCATTGCGTATAACATCACGCACAATTGATGATGAGATATAACTCTTCCCGGAAGAAGTCAATAAAAACACGGTCTCAATTTGTGCCAGTTTTCGGTTGGTATGGGCAATGGCTTTCTCAAATTCAAAATCAGCAGGATTGCGCAAACCACGCAGAATAAAGCCAGAATCGGTTTTATTACAAAAATCTACCGTAAGCCCCTCATAGGTCATCACCTTGATCTTTGCTTCACCTTTAAAAGATTCTCTAAGAAACTGCTCGCGCTGCTCCAGCGAAAACATGTATTTCTTTTCGGCATTTACCCCGATGGCAAGAATGATCTCATCAAAAAGCTTGAGTCCACGCTCAATGATGTCGTAATGGCCTAAGGTAAGTGGGTCAAATGACCCTGGAAATACTGCGCGTTTCATAGTTAGGAATTCAAAATTTAAGCTCCAAAATTGAAAATTAAATTTACAAAACTGAAGCGTTTAAAATCTGTTTAGCGTTTACAGTTTACTGTCTTTCAAATAAAGAATTAATATGCACGAGCAGATAGCCACCTATTGAATTTAATTAGCAACAGCCTGCTGAATAACATTATCAAACAACTCTGGCAATGAAATCCCGGCTACTGCAGCTTGCTGCGGGATGATACTTGCCGGGCTGAGTCCCGGAGTGGTATTGACTTCCAGAAAATGCGGTTCGTCGTTGTGAAATATAAACTCGGCACGGGTGAGACCTTTCAGTTTTAAAATTTTAAACACGCGCTCTGCTTCTCTTTGTACGGCTTCGGTTTGCTCTGGTGAAATACGTGCCGGAGTGATCTCCTGAGACTTCCCGGCATATTTGGCCTCGTAGTCAAAAAAGTCGTTCTCACTTACAATTTCGGTGACCGGCAGGGCAGTGATTTTTCCGTTATAATTGATAACACCCACAGAAACTTCGGTTCCTTCTAAAAAAGATTCGATTATAATCTCATCGTCTTCCTTAAATGAACTTTCAATTGCTGCTTCAAGATTTTCTTCCGCATAAACTTTTGAAACCCCAAAACTACTTCCAGCTTTATTGGCTTTTACAAAACAAGGCAAACCTACTTTACTTACAATCGCAGCTGTGTCAATACTATCTCCTTTATTGATAAAATAGTTTGTAGCCGTTTTGATTCCATACGAGCGCAACGCACTTATACAATCTCGTTTATTAAAAGTCAATGCAGCTTCATAATAATTACAGGCCGTTTGCGGGATATGCAGTAAATCAAGATAAGCCTGTATGCGCCCATCTTCACCGGGCGTACCGTGAATAGTGTTGAATACACAGTCAAAGGTAATCTTAGTCCCGTCTATAGTAATAGAAAAATCGCTTTTATCAACCGGTAGCGGCTTATGATCGGGATGTGTACAATGCCAGCCATCCTTTAAAATAGAGATCGGATAAACAGTATATTTTGACGCATCGAGGTTTTTACAAACCGTATTGCCACTCATTTGAGAGATTGCAGCCTCACTGGAATAACCACCCATAATCACCGCAATATTTAACTTTGACATAGTATAACGAAAACTTTACGTTAGGGATTCTTTCAGGGATCAAAGAACGCCAATTTTGGAATAAATAGGCAAAAAAAATGATTGTAATTGAGCTTCAACGTAAATTACGCTAAGTTTGTAGCCGCGTTGAGAATACCTTTTAAAACCGGTATACGTTTTGAAAAAGGAAGTCGTTTTAGACTAAGTAAAATGCGCTAAAGAGCAATTAATCTATGGGATTTTTCAAATTTTTATTCAGTAAAGCATTTTTAATGCAATTACTACTTGCCGTGCTGGTATTAGTTATTTTAGGTTTTGGTGTCGTATTTTGGTTAAATAGTTCCACCAATCACGATCAACGTATAGCAGTTCCCGATTTAAGCAAGATGACTTTAGGTCTGGTGGAGCAGGAATTGAATAATGCAGATTTACGCTACGTTGTTATAGATTCATCCAATTTTAATCCCGACTATCCTAAGTATTCTGTGATTGAGCAGAATCCGGCTCCGGGTAAATTTGTAAAAGAAGATCGTAAAATCTATCTCGTTCTTAACCCTTCGGGCTATCGCGAAATCACCCTGCCTCAGTTGGTAGGTCGTACTCAACGTCAGGTAGAACCTACACTTTTAGCTTTAGGCTTTAAAATTGGTAAAATAGATTTACGCGATCATATTTCTGAAGATGAAGTGCTTGAGTTACGCCACAATGGTCAAACCTTGAAAGAAGGAGATGCCTTACGCAAAATGTCTGTTATCGACCTGGTGGTAGGTAATGGTGAAGGCCGTTATGTGCCCGGCAACAACGAACCTATGGAAAACTACGATGACACGTATGTTCCTGAAGATGAATTTATGGACGATGAAGCAACAGACGATGCAGGAATTTAAGACTGAAGATCCCGAAGAAGGAGACGACGATTTATACGAACATTACAGTTTTACCGCAGGCAAAGGACAGGAACCTTTACGTGTAGATAAGTTTTTGATGAATTTTATCGAAAAAGCTACACGCAATAAAATTCAACAAGCCGCAAAAAACGGAAATATTGAGGTAAACGGAGCTGTAGTAAAACAAAACTACAAAGTAAAAGCCGGCGATCTGGTACGTGTGCTTTTTGAGCACCCTCCATATGAGTTTTTACTTACACCCGAAAATATTCCACTCGATATCGTTTATGAAGATGACACCTTGCTGGTGGTGAATAAACCTGCAGGAATGGTGGTACACCCCGGTCACGGAAACTACAGCGGCACCCTTATCAATGCGCTTATTTATCACTTTGAAAATCTGCCTGAAAACAGCAGTGGTCGTCCCGGTCTTGTACATCGCATTGACAAAGATACCAGTGGCTTGCTTGTAGTAGCAAAGACTGAGGAAGCTATGACTCACCTGGCAAAGCAATTTTTTGATAAAACCAGTGAACGAGAGTATATCGCTTTGGTTTGGGGTAATGTTGAGGAAGAAAGCGGTACTGTTGAGGGGCATATAGGACGTCACCCAAAAAACCGACTTCAGAATACGGTTTATGAGGATGGTTCACAGGGCAAGGAAGCTGTAACCCATTACAAAGTTATTGAGCGACTGGGTTATGTAACTTTGATTAGTTGTAAGCTCGAAACCGGTCGTACGCATCAGATACGCGTACATATGAAATATATAGGTCACACCCTGTTTAATGATGCGCGGTATGGTGGGGATGCGATTTTAAAGGGAACTACCTTTAGTAAATACAAACAATTTGTAGAAAATTGTTTTAGTGTTTTACCAAGACAGGCACTACATGCAAAAACCTTAGGTTTTGAACACCCTAAAACCGGGGAATGGCTGCGTTTTGACAGTATCATACCTGAAGACATGACTGCATGTGTTGAGAAATGGCGAAACTACGCAAAACACGCAATGGAATAAGCAAATCTGTTTCTATACCTTTGTTTTATGTTTGACTTTATACCAGAAAATTTACAGCCCATACTAATCATCGTAATTCTGGCGGTCCTGTTTTTTGTCGTTATGGCAAACAACCGGAAAAACCAGAGCAAATTGCGCGATCATAAAAAACGTAATTTCAGGGCAGATTATAACCGTCGGAAAGCCGAACGCGATAAAGAGCAAAAAGACTAAGCTCAAAAAAAATACTACCTGTGAAAATTTATACAAAAACCGGAGACGACGGCACCACTGCTCTTTTTGGCGGTACACGCGTTTCTAAACACAACATACGCATTGACAGCTATGGGACTCTTGACGAACTCAATTCGTTTTTAGGACTTCTACGTGATCAGGAAATAGATAGCCATTCTAAATCAACTCTTATAAAAATTCAGGAAAAGCTTTTTGTTATCGGGGCAATTCTGGCAACAGATCCTGAAAAAGAAATTTTAAAAAATGGCAAAAAACGCCTGAACATAAAACGCGTATCAGATGATGATATTTTATTTTTAGAATCTGAAATGGATAAGATGGATGAAAACCTCCCTCCTATGACGCATTTCATATTACCAGGCGGACATCAAACCGTGTCATTCTGTCACGTAGCCAGATCGGTTTGTCGTAGAGCAGAGCGCTTATCTTCAGCACTTTATCAGCATAGTCCGTTTGAAGAAAATGCCTTAAAATATTTAAACCGTCTATCTGACTATCTCTTTGTGCTGGCACGTTTCTTGTCAAAACAGGTACAGGCAGAAGAAATTAAATGGATTCCCGAAAAGGAGAATTAAGCAATTTAGCTTTCTGAGAAATACTTTTAACTCCAATAATTACAGGCAGTTATATTCGTTCTTAAAAATAGTTTTGAAATAATCATCAATTTACTTGGATATTACGTTAATAAATTTATTTTTGCAAAAAATTAAATACGTTAACTTATGTACTGGACATTAGAACTAGCTTCGCACTTGAGTGACGCACCTTGGCCCGCAACCAAAGATGAATTGATTGATTATGCGATTAGAACGGGAGCACCATTAGAGGTTGTAGAGAATTTGCAGTCAATGGAAGATGAAGGTGACTCATACGATTCTATCGATGAGATTTGGCCAGACTATCCATCTGATGATGATTACCTCTGGAATGAGGACGAATATTAAGATATACCATAAGGTAAACCATTTGAAAGTCTCACATTGAGGCTTTTTTTTTGCTAAAATTTGAAGCCGCCGAAACTGACGTAAAACCAGTGAAATTCGGCACTAAAAACATAAATTAAACTTAGGTCCATCTAGGATTCTAGGTATAACACATAGCCCAGATTAAGGGCTGAAATAAAATTAATTAACCGGATTCTTAATTAAGAATTCTTCGGCAAAAGCAGACCAGCTATGGGATTATTAGATAAAGTTTTAAAGGTGTTTGTAGGTGACAAATCAAAACAGGACGTCGCTTCCATTCAACCAATTGTAGATAAAATAAAAAGTTTTGAAGCTGAGCTTGAGAAATTATCACACGATGAAATAAGGGCTAAAACAATTGCCTTCAAAGCCCGAATTGCCGATGCACTTGCAGATAATAATGCAGAACGCTTAAAGCTGGAAGCAGAAGCTGATGAAACAGAAGACATCGACCGCAAAGAAGAAATCTACACTAAAATTGACAGCCTCAAGGACGAAGCCTACAGCATCAGCGAGAATATTTTAAACGAAATTTTACCGGAAGCTTTTGCAGTAGTTAAAGAAACTGCCAAACGCTTTTGCAATAACCCGGAAATTAAAGTTACAGCCAGCGCCTTTGACCGTGAACTGAGTGCTGAAAATGATTTTGTACGCCTTGAAGGTGATGATGCAATATGGTCAAACAGTTGGGATGCCGCAGGTAAACCTATTACCTGGGATATGATTCATTACGATGTACAGCTTATAGGTGGTGTGGCTATGCATCAGGGTAAAATAGCAGAAATGCAAACGGGTGAAGGTAAAACGCTTGTTGCAACACTTCCTGTTTATCTTAATGCACTTACTGGCAAAGGTGTTCACCTGGTAACCGTAAACGACTACCTGGCAAAACGAGATAGCGCCTGGATGGCTCCACTTTTTAACTTTCACGGGTTAACTGTTGACTGTATAGATTATCACAGACCTAATTCTGCAGCACGTCGTAAAGCTTACGCAGCAGATATTACTTATGGTACCAACAACGAATTTGGTTTTGACTACTTAAGAGACAATATGGCTCACGCTCCAAATGATTTGGTACAACGCGAGCACAACTATGCGATTGTAGATGAGGTTGACTCGGTATTGGTAGATGATGCCCGTACGCCACTTATCATTTCTGGTCCTGTTCCTAAAGGAGATATTCACGAATTTGACGCTTTAAAACCAAAAATTGAAAGTCTCGTAAATCTTCAGCGTCAAAATTTAACAGGTGTATTAGCAGAAGCTAAAAAACTTATTTCAGCCGGTGACACTAAGGAAGGTGCAATCCTATTGCTTCGCGTTTACCGTGGACTTCCAAAAAACAAAGCGCTTATCAAGTATTTGAGTGAAGAAGGTATTCGCCAATTACTACAGAAGACTGAAAATCACTATATGCAGGACAACAACCGTGAAATGCATGTGATCGATGCGGAATTGTACTTCACAATTGATGAGAAAAATAACCAGATAGAGCTTACTGACAAGGGTATTGAAAATCTTTCGGGCAAAGATGATCCTAACTTCTTTGTAATGCCCGAAATGGGAATGGAGATCAGCAAAATCGAAAATGCAAACCTAAGCACCGAAGAAGAAGCTCAGAAGAAAGAAGAACTTTTCCGGGAGTTTAGCATCAAGAGTGAGCGTATCCACACGATGAATCAACTTCTTAAAGCCTACACGCTTTTTGAAAAAGATACCGAGTATGTTGTGATGGATAACAAGGTTAAGATTGTAGATGAGCAAACCGGCCGTATTATGGATGGTCGTCGTTATAGCGATGGTCTTCACCAGGCAATTGAGGCAAAAGAAAATGTAAAGATTGAAGATGCAACGCAAACTTTTGCAACCGTAACCCTTCAGAATTACTTTAGAATGTACCGCAAATTGAGCGGTATGACTGGTACTGCGGTTACTGAAGCCGGTGAACTTTGGGAAATCTACAAACTTGATGTGGTAGAAATTCCTACTAACCGCCCAATCGCTCGTGACGACAGAGATGATAAGGTTTATAAAACCAAACGTGAAAAATACAATGCTGTTATTGATGAAGTTCAGGTTTTAGTAGAACAAAACAGACCGGTACTTATTGGTACAACTTCAGTAGAAATATCAGAATTACTGAGCCGTATGCTTTCGCTTCGCAAAATCAATCACAATGTATTGAACGCGAAACTTCACAAAAAAGAGGCAGATATCGTTGCTGATGCTGGTAACGCAGGACAGGTGACTATTGCCACAAACATGGCTGGTCGTGGTACCGATATTAAATTAAGCAAAGAAGTAAAAGAAGCCGGTGGTCTTGCCATCATAGGTACAGAGCGTCACGACTCACGTCGTGTTGACCGCCAGTTACGTGGTCGTTCTGGACGTCAGGGAGATCCGGGTAGCTCACAGTTCTACGTTTCTCTAGAAGATAACCTGATGCGTTTATTTGGTTCTGAACGAATTGCCAAGATGATGGACCGTATGGGTCTTAAGGAAGGTGAAGTGATTCAGCACGGAATGATCTCAAAATCAATCGAGCGCGCACAGAAAAAGGTTGAAGAAAACAACTTTGGTGTTCGTAAACGTCTTCTTGAATATGATGATGTAATGAATGCACAGCGTGAGGTAATTTACAAACGTCGTTACCATGCCCTATTTGGTGAGCGCTTACGTGTAGATATCGCAAATATGATTTACGATACCTGCGAATTGATTGCAGACACCAACAAGATGGCTCAGGATTACAAGAATTTTGAGTTTGAATTGATCCGTTTCTTCTCTATGAGTAGTCCGGTTGAGGAGGCTGAATTTGCAAAATTATCTGCAAAAGAACTTGCAGTACGCGTTTATGAGGCAGCATTGAAACATTACCGTGAAAAGATGGAGCGCAATGCAGAGATTGCTTTCCCAATCATAAGCAATGTTTATGAAAATCCAAATAGCAACTACGAGCGTATTGTAGTTCCATTTTCTGATGGAACAAAGGAGTTGAAGGTTGTAACCAACCTGAAAGACGCTTATGAGTCAAAAGGTAAACAGCTTATCACCGATTTTGAGAAGAATATTACGCTTGCAATTATCGATGATGCCTGGAAGACGCACTTGCGTAAAATGGATGAGTTAAAGCAAAGTGTTCAGCTTGCTGTTCACGAGCAAAAAGACCCATTACTTATCTACAAGTTTGAAGCTTTTGAACTCTTCAAACAGATGATAGACCAGGTAAATAAAGATGTTATTTCGTTCTTATTTAAAGGTGAGTTACCGGTTCAACAAGAAAATCAAATACGTGAGGCTCGTCAAACCAAGCAGGTTGAAAAAACACAGACCTCTAAAGAAGAAATTCCAAATCTTGATGAGCGTGCTGCACAAAATCAGGCTGCAGCTGGTAATACACAACCTCAACGTCAACAGGTAACCGAAACAATTATGCGTGACCGTCCAAAAATTGGTCGAAACGACAAGGTTACCATCAAGCACGTGATGAATGGAGAAAATAAAACTATGAAATTTAAGCAGGCCATTCCGCTTTTAGATAAAGGCGACTGGGTGCTGGTAGATGAATAAATAAATTTCACCATAAAATTTGAAAAGCCCGAAAATAAAAATCGGGCTTTTTTCTTTTTGAACCTCAACAGGTTAGTGATCATTTCAATACTTAACACAGACTTAATATTGAAGTTTGCTGACCATTTACATAAATCTTACTTTCGCCGAAAAGTTGACAAAATTGTTTTCTAAAGAACGCCTACATAACGAGTTACTGAACGCTACAAACATGAATGCCGTAGAGTTGCGTGCCTGGTTACGCACAGATATTGCTCCAATAACCGTTGCAAACTATAAGGATGCTCCATCCCTGGATTTATCTAATAAATTGTTGCGCATTTTGATGAAATCTAGTGATGAACTTACCAAAACAGATTGCATGATTATTCAGAGTGTGTTGCAACGCATCAAATACTTAAAGGCAAACCGTTCTAAAGATTCTATTCTGCGATTAGATTGGGAAAACAGTTTACGCAATCTTGGCTTTGACATTAAAAAAACCAGCTCCAATCTTCAAAAGCAACGTTTTGCCTACTAAGGCGAGCGTAATTATTCTCAATTTATATTAATTCAGAATTGTAGTATCTTAGAGATAAATTTTCAAGATGCTTTCGTTTCGGTTAGAATTTAAATGGGCGGTAATCTATACGCTATTCCTGTTTATCTGGATGATATTTGAAGTCCAGATGGGCTGGCACGATGTGTTTATTGCTAAACATCATTTATACACATTACTTTTTTACATTCCGGCAGCACTCTTGTATTATTTAGCACTTACAGATAAGCGCAATAATTTTTACGGTGGTATAATGACGTACCGTCAGGGATTTATGGCAGGTATTACAATCACCGTATTTATAGCAATACTCGCAGCACCTGCGCAATACATTATTAGCACATTTATTACACCAGATTATTTTAAGAATGTTAGAGCCTTTGCTGTTGAAAATGGCAACACGACCTTTGAAGAAGCTGAAGCATTTTTCAATCTATCCAGCTATATGATTCAATCTGTAGTTGGCAGTCTTGCTATCGGCCTAATATTTTCGGCACTTTTTCCACTTTTAGTTAAAAGGAAATAGTGAATTTTTAATTGTATTCTGGTACAATCTGTATTTTTACGATATGAATACAGATCTTAAACTCATTTGTTCTGATATCGACGGAACGCTCCTAAATGCAGCTCGTGATATCGCTCCCGAAACAGCTTCCGCATTTAATAAACTACCTAAAGATTTCCCTGTAATCTTAGCATCTTCAAGAATGCCTTCTGCTATGTACTACCTTCAGGAAAAAATCGGTTGCTTTGGCAGTCCGCTTATTTGTTATAATGGTGCTCTAATTCTTGATGAAAAAGGAAATGTTATGCAATCACATACGGTATCACTGAATTTACTTAGCACAATAATAGAACATCAAAAAGATTTCGATTATAATATAAGCACGCACAGCACAGATACCTGGAGAACAGAAAAAATGGATTACTGGACAATGCGGGAAATACGCAGCACTCGTGTGCAACCAGTTTATGTACCTCTGAAAGATCACGTAGCCTTTCTAAAAGCCTTGGATGAAAAACCCCACAAAATTATGTGTATGGGTTCTCCAAGAGCCTTAGACAGCCTAATTAAACTGCTAGAAGAGCAACATCCAGACGAAGCACATTTATACCGCTCTAAAGAATCTTATATAGAAATCTCAGCGAAGAATATAGATAAGAGTACCGCGCTTGAAGATCTGATTCGCGAGAAATACGATCTAAGTTTAAACCATGCAATTTCATTTGGCGATAACTTCAATGACACCCAACTTATAAAACGATCTGGAATGGGTGTAGCCGTTGCTAATGCAACTCAGGAAGTAAAAGATGTTGCCAATTATGTGAGCGAGTATACAAATAAGCAAAATGCTGTCGCAAAAGCGATTGAGAAGTTCTTGTTGTCTGAATAAACAGAATCAGGAAGCTTATAAATTGATCGAAAGAATTTTCACATAGCCACTAAAAAAAGAGGCACACTCCAACCAAAAAGTGCGCCTCTTCAAACAACCTAACCAATAGTCTTAAATATCTTTCGGTATATAATTCAAATAATTATTTACCTTAATTTTTGCACCTAAATCGTGCATCAGATTATACAAACCGAAGAAGGTTCGATTTATATAGAGAAAATGTTTACTGCCACGGTTACCATTCATTTTTCTAAGCTGGGTGTCTTTTGAATACTTGTCACTCAACTCAGCTATTCTAGCAAAAAAAGCTTCATCACTAAAATCGAAGGTATCAAGGTGAAAGGGCTGTGTAAATAAACTTAGCATTTCATGAAATAACTGTGAAAAGAATTGAATTTCTTCAGGGGAATCCTCTTCACGTAATATTTCAAGCTCAAACATTTTCTTTTTAAAAACCTCAGGATTATTAATATTTTCAGGATTTGCAAGTTCAAAATAAGGCGTATAAAATTCTTCCGGAACCTGCTTGATGCAACCAAAATCAATTGCTATCAGATTATCGTTAACATCTACAAGGAAATTTCCCGGGTGAGGATCTGCGTGTACTGCCTTTAGATGATGCATTTGATAC
Organism: Leeuwenhoekiella sp.; assembly: GCA_964219495.1. GTDB lineage: Bacteria > Bacteroidota > Bacteroidia > Flavobacteriales > Flavobacteriaceae > Leeuwenhoekiella. Next base: position 45,515 of record CAXPQP010000014.1, read on the forward strand.
ATATAAAAGTCCCAAAGCGTCTGCCCCACTTTATCCCCCGCTTCCTTGTCAGTATTGCGGGCTGTAAATTCACTTAAATGCTCCCCCTGCATCCAGTCCATCGTAATGATTCGCTCACTGGAAAGCTCAGGATAATATTGTGGGAACTTCAGGTTTGGTATAACACCACATTTTTTGGTTATTTCCTGACTTTGCTTGACTTCAAGAATATAATCAGTCTCTTCAAGCAACTTTTCTTCAACCTCCTTGAAGTACTTTTCCTTGTCTTTACCTTTTAAATTAAACATCCTGCTAGCGACCGGCTTCACTAGAGCCAGGTCGCTGCTGATGCTGTCTGCAACGCCGGGATATTGTATTTTCACAGCAAGTTTTTTCCCATCTAGAGTGGCCTGATGCACCTGACCGATGCTGGCCGCATTAACGCTTTGGGTTGCAAACGTATCGTATAATTCTTCAGGATATTTATCTAAATAATTTTTAAAAGTCTTTCGTACCAGGGCTGCTGAAAGTGGCGGAACCGAAAACTGAGAAAGTGAAAATTTCTCCACATAAGCCTTAGGCAATATGTTTTTTTCCATACTCAGCATCTGAGCAACTTTAAGCGCACTTCCTTTTAAGCTTTTTAATCCGTCATAAATATCCTCTGCATTTTCATCATCAAGTTCTTCGCGAGTCAATTCAGAATTAAAAGCTTTTTTACCATAAAATTTAGCATAATTACCACCAACCTTAATACCGGTTTTAACGAGCTGCGATGCTCGCTGTAGTTTATTTGTTGGTATATAATCGATGGTTCTCATATCTATTAGTTGGTTTTAGTAAAATTTTCTTTGAACAAAAATTTTCCAAAATCAAGAACACTTTCTAAGGGTGTTGTATTAAATACGTCAAAAATGGCATTGACGGATTTCTCAATTGCAACATCTGTCTTTTCAAATCGGGCAGAATTGTCATCCATCCAATATTTTAGAAGGAATAAAGTCTGTAACCACGCGCCTTCACAAAATATCGAAACCGGATTTTTAGTAAGACGAGAAGTTTTAGTTTCGTTACCTTGCTCTATCAAATCACTTGCAAATCCTCTTACTTTAATTCGCAAATCTCTCAGTTGAGCAAGGCTCTTAAGTTGATTTTTATCTTCTTCTAATGCAAACAGCACATAACTCCTATTTGCCGTCAACACTTCAAAAAAGGTATAGAAAAAAGAAAGCATTTTTTCTCTATTAGGATACGCTTTATAATCTGGATTTTTATGCAACACGTTTACTGTATTCTCATAAAAAGCAACCCAAACCGATTCTCGAATTCCTTGAAAGGAACCAAAAAAGTTATAAAAAGCACCTTCTTCTATTTTATTCTCTTTACAAAATTTAAATACTGAAGCAGGACGCTGGCCGTTTTCCAAAACATATTCCATATACATAGCCATCACTGCATCTTTTGATAATGTTTCTTTGTTTGATTTGGTAGCTGTGGTTTTCTTTGCTGTCATATCCTTTAACTTTCAATGTAAATTTACACCTGTTTAATGTTTTGCCAAAACCGTTAAACAAAATATTACGTTAATGTTCTTTCAAAAAAATTGAAACTTGTGCCAGTTTGTCACCAGATTGGCTTTGGTATTTTTTTTGAAAAAAGGGGATAGAAATTATTTAAACTAAATGCGCAGAGCGCTAAATTCAAAATACATATGTCTACAGGTAAAATTAATGTTGCTGTTGAGAATATTTTCCCGCTAATTAAGAAGTTCTTATACAGTGACCACGAGATCTTTTTACGCGAGTTGGTATCAAACGCGACAGATGCTACCATAAAATTAAAACACCTCACAAGTATTGGAGAAGCCAAAGTTGAATACGGCAATCCGATTATTGAAGTAAAGATTGACAAAGAAGGGAAAAAACTTCATATCATCGATCAGGGTATTGGTATGACTGAAGACGAAGTGCAAAAATATATTAATGATATTGCATTTTCTGGAGCTGAAGAATTTCTGGATAAATACAAAGACACTGCAAAAGATAGCGGTATCATTGGTCATTTTGGTCTTGGTTTTTACTCTGCCTTTATGGTTGCTAGTAAAGTTGAGATTATCACCAAATCGTTTAAAGATGAACCGGCTGTCCATTGGATTTGCGATGGTTCGCCAGAATTTGAATTAACTCAGGCAGACAAAACTGAAAGAGGTACAGAAATCATCCTGCATATCGCAGAAGATTCAACCGAATTTCTTGAAGAAAATCGCATAAGTAGTTTACTTACCAAGTATAACAAGTTTATGCCGGTGCCAATTAAATTTGGTACAAAAGAAGAAGAACTTCCGCTTCCTGAAGATGCTGCTGAGGATGCAAAACCAGAAAAGGTTACCGTTGACAATATCATAAATAACCCTAACCCAGCCTGGACTAAGCAGCCTGCAGATCTGCAAGCTGAGGATTATAAAGAATTCTACCGTGAGCTCTACCCAATGCAATTTGAAGAGCCACTTTTCCATATTCATCTTAATGTTGATTATCCATTTAATCTTACCGGGATTTTATATTTCCCAAGATTAGGTCAGGATATGAATATTCAGCGTGATAAAATTCAACTGTATCAAAATCAGGTTTTTGTAACCGATAATGTTGAGGGTATTGTTCCTGAGTTTTTAACGATGCTTCGCGGGGTAATTGACTCGCCAGATATTCCACTTAACGTTTCTCGTTCTTACCTTCAGGCTGACGGTGCTGTTAAGAAAATTTCAAGCTACATCACACGTAAAGTTGCAGATAAATTGAAATCCCTTTTCAACGAAGATCGTGCAGACTTCGAGAAAAAATGGGATGATATCAAAGTTGTTATCGAGTATGGTATGCTTAGCGAAGACAAATTCTTTGAGAAAGCTGATGCCTTTGCCCTTTATCCTACTGTTGATGGCACGTATTACACTTATGCAGAGCTTGAGGAAAAACTAAAAGAAAATCAGACTGACAAAGATGGTAAACTGGTTATTCTTTACGCATCAGACAAAGATGCACAGCACAGTTATATCGCAGCTGCAAAAGACAAAGGATACGAAGTTCTTCTGTTGAATTCTCCTATCGTTTCTCACCTTTTACAGAAACTGGAAACTTCGAAAGAGAACATCAGCTTTGTACGTGTAGATGGTGATGATATTAACAACCTCATCAAGAAAGACGAAGAACAGATTTCTAAACTTTCAGACGAAGAAAAAGAGAATCTTAAAAAGGTACTTGAAGAAACCATCGCAGATAAGACTTACACCGTAAAACTAGAGGCAATGGACAGCAATGTTGCTCCATTTACAATTACACAGCCTGAGTTTATGCGTCGTATGAAAGAGATGCAGGCAACTGGCGGTGGCGGTATGTTTGGTATGGGTAATATGCCAGATATGTACAATCTGGTTGTAAATACAAACAGTGAACTGGTTGGCGAAATACTAAATACGAAAACCAAGAAAAAACAAGAACGTCTCATTAGTCAGTCTTTAGATTTGGCACGTTTATCACAAGGCTTGCTAAAAGGAGAAGCTTTAACTAACTTTGTAAAACGCTCCTATGAGATGATTAAATAGGCAGTTAGATCTTAGATTTGAGAAACTAGATCTATAAACCCTGACTTCATATTAAAAACCGTCCGATTTCGGACGGTTTTTTTATGCATACAACTTACAGAACACTAACGTTTCTTTAACCTCTCTATCGATTGAGTTCCTGCATTTTTAGGTAACTTTCCACATTCAAATAAGGCTATGTTTCAATATACCGCAACTTATACCGATCTGTACCAATTAAGTATGGCACAGGTCTATTTCAATAAAAATGAAAACCAAAAAGCTGTCTTCAATTATTACTTCAGAACCCTGCCCTATAAAGGAGGTTATGCAGTTTTTTCAGGTTTAGAAGAACTGCTCGATATACTGGAAACACTTCATTTTACTGAAGCGGATTTAGAATATCTGAAAAGTCACGATTTTGAACCCGATTTTTTAGAATACCTTAAAACTTTTCGCTTTAGCGGGATAATAAGGAGCGTTGCTGAAGGAGAACTTGTTTTTCCAAATGCTCCCATTCTTGAGGTTGAAGCCAATCTTATCGAAGCTCAGATCATTGAAACTTTACTCCTAAATATTCTAAACTTTCAAACCCTTATCGCAACAAAAGCCAGTCGTATTCGCAATGTTGCAGGCAACAAAACCCTGCTCGATTTTGGTTTACGTCGTGCTCAGGGACCTGGCGGGTATTACGCATCCAGAGCAGCTGTAGTAGGTGGTTTTGACGGAAGTAGCAACGTAATTACAGGTCGGGATTTTGACATTCCCATCAGCGGCACAATGGCTCACGCTTTCATACAAAGTTATGATGAGGAGCTAACTGCCTTCAGAGATTTTGCAAAATACCGTCCTAAAAATTGTGTTTTACTAGTTGACACGTATAACACTTTAAAAAGTGGCGTACCTAATGCAATTACGGTTGCTAAAGAAATGGAAGAACGCGATCAAAAATTACTTGCTATTAGACTAGACAGCGGTGACCTTGCCTATTTAGCCAAACAAAGCCGTAAAATGCTTGATGATGCAGGACTGAATTATGTAAAAATTGCTGCTTCCAATCAATTGGATGAATATGTCATTCAAAGTTTGCAAAATCAAAATGCGCCAATAGATATTTATGGGGTAGGAACCAATCTGGTTATTGGCAAACCCGACGGAGCACTTGATGGAGTATACAAACTTGCTTTCAGTAGCGGAAAACCACGCATTAAAATTTCAGAAAGTATTTCAAAAGTTACTTTGCCGCACAAAAAGCAGGTTTTTCGTATTTACACTGAAGACGGAGCGATGGTTGGTGCTGATGCAGTTGCTTTAGCGGAAGAGACACATATAGATGTTATGCATCACCCTGTTGAGCCTTTTAAAAACCTCAACCTTTCAACACTTAAGCAAAAACCAATGCTACATCCCGTAATGGAATCTGGCAAACGCGTAAATTCTAAAAAGAGCCTCTCTGCAATTGCTGCATTTAGCAAGAAGCAACTTATGGCGCTTCCCGATGAATACAAGCGTTTTGACAATCCACATATTTACAAAGTGGGTATAAGCACCCAACTCAAGCAGGAACGCGATAAACTAATTGAACGACGTAAAGAATAATCATGAATAAACTTGCTTTATTTCTACTTCTGGCCCTATTCTTCTCAAATCTTTCTGCCCAATCCGAAAATGAAAATGAACACCTTACTAAAGAAGATAATGCTGCCTGGCTAGAGTCTTTCAAGAATTTTGACACCAAAGAGCTTCAGCTTAAAGCCATAAGAGAAAAAATTTACAGCGATAGCATCTACATTGCTCCACGACCAGGCGTTTCCTATTCGTTTATGTCGAGTGAAGCCAAAAAGCGTTTAAAAGCCAATCAACAGGCACTTCCCAAAGTAAATTCTGACTGCAAAATTTTAATGATTTTATGCTCAGAAAATACTCAGACCTTAATTGATTTAGAGAAAGAGCCAGAATCTAGAGCAATTGTAGAAAAGCTCATCCCTCAAAATATTAAAAATATTCAAATTCTTGAAGGCTCACAGGCTATGGCCATTTATGGCTCTCGTGTCGCTGGTTGTGCCGTACTGATCTTAAATGCAGAATCAGGCAAAATAACTATACCTGAAAACTAAACCACAAACTCTTACGAACGTAACTAATATATGAAAGCACTTCTTATCATCGACATGCAGAATGATTTTATGCCAGGTGGGGCCCTGGCTGTCCCAGGTGGAGATCAAATCATTCCTCTAGTAAATAAACTACAGGAAAAATTTAAACTGGTTATTGCCACTCAAGACTGGCATCCTGAAAATCACCTCAGCTTTGCGGAAAATCATCATAACAAAAATGAATTTGATGTGATCGATCTTGACGGAATTGATCAAACCTTATGGCCGGTGCATTGTATTCAAACTTCTGACGGAGCAGATTTTCACCCACACCTTAATGCTTCGCGTATTGAAGCCATTTTTAGAAAAGGCACCGACCCTAAAATTGATAGTTATAGCGGCTTTTATGATAATGCCCATCGTAAATCAACAGGGCTATCGGGATACCTCAAAGAAAAAGGAGTGACTTCAATCTATTTTTGTGGATTGGCTGCTGAGTATTGTGTTGGCTTCTCTGTACTTGATGCACTCGCTGAAGGCTTTAAAGTCACTTTGTTTGAAGATGCCACCCGTGCTTTAGATGACGCGGCTTTTGAAACTATGAAAACCAGAATTCTTGATAAAGGAGGTCGAATTAAACTGGCCGAAGAGCTTTTTTGAATTAAATACAAAATATTGAAAGTCCGCTAATTGCGGACTTTTTTTATGCCTGTAATCTTTAAAAAAACATCTGGCAATCAAATTTTTACGCGCTGTGAAAATTGTGATTTTTGAATTGAAAAAGTAATTACATTAGATATGTTCTGGTAAAATTTTCAACAACTAACAAAGCGGTAATCCGCATAATAAAATGATTCACCCACATACTGAAATACGATTCATTAATGATCAAAAAGGACACGGTGTTGTAGCTACAAAATTCATACCTGCTGGTACGATAACCTGGGCGTTAGATAAGCTTGACCGGGAATTTAGTCCTTCAGAATTCGAAAAATTAGATCCATTATATCAAAATATTCTGGAGACTTACACGTATCGTAATAAAGTGGGCAATCTTGTATTGTGTTGGGATAATGGGAGATTTGTAAATCACAGTTTCAAATCAAACTGTATGAGCACCGCATACGATTTTGAAATTGCCATTCGTGATATTGAGCCCGGAGAAGAACTGACAGATGATTATGGTTATCTCAATGTCTCTGCACCATTTGAAGGAATTGATGAAGGTACAGATCGTAAAGTGGTCTATCCAGATGACCTTGTTAATTTTTCTGAGATATGGGATAAACAGTTGAAAGAGAATTTTTCAAAAATAATGCTGGTTCCGCAGCATTTGAAAAATCTAATAACGGATAAATTATGGGAGAAAATCAAATTGATAAACGCCGGAGAAATTGAAATGGCCTCAATTGGAGAGAACTATTATAGAGCCAAAAAGGTAATTTGATTCAATTATAAATTTTTAAAAATGTATTTTTCATCAAAAAGAAATGACTTTTGGTGGAATTGATGGTTGTAAGGCCGGGTGGTTATTAATTACCTACAAAGCGGGTAAATATTCCTGGCATCTTCTTCAGGATATAAATCAACTTTCTAATATAATTATCGGCTCTGCTCGACTATTCATAGATATGCCAATTGGTTTGGCTGCACAAAATCATCCGCGTACTATTGAAAAGGTTCTTAGAAACGAATTAGGAAATCGAAGTGCTACTGTGTTCAATGTACCTGTAAGAGAAGCTGTTTATGAAAGTGATAAACAAAGAGCTAAAGAACTTAATATTAAAATCACAGGTAAAAGTCTTTCCGAACAATCGTTGAATATAAAACCTAAAATATTGGAGCTTGATCAATTCCTAAAACAGAAACCTAAAGACCTGGAGCTGATTGAATCGCACCCCGAATTGTGCTTTAAATATTTAAACGGCAGAATTTTACAAACCAGAAAATCAGAAAAATCGGGTGTTGAAGAACGACTTGAAATTCTTAAAAATTACGATCCGGCTTGTTTGAAAGTTTATAAAAGCATTTTTCAAAACACCCTTCGCAAACATATTAAAGCAGACGATATAGTAGACGCGTTAGTCCTCTGTTTATCTAATAGATTGAATGAATACAATGCACCTCATCTCCTTTTAGATGCAAATAGATATGACAAATTACATAACGAGATCAAAATAGGATATTTCGCTCCTAAAAAGGACTAAGTCTCTAAGTTTTCCTTTAAGCTTTAAAATCTGGTTTTAAGTTTTCAAATCTTAATTCTATAACTAAATCGGAAACCAGTATATTTAGTGAAAATCAAACTTTATGATCAGTGCACCCTGGCATTTTTTTGTAATGGCTGCCATGTATATTTTGGCTGGCATTATGCATTTTATAAAACCAAAAGCATATATGCGAATTATGCCGCGTTACTTACCGGCACATAAAACGCTGGTATACCTAAGTGGTTTTGCAGAAATTCTACTTGGTATAATGTTACTTTTTAGAAGCACAAAAACTAGTGCAATATGGGGAATAATTGCCATGCTTGCTGTCTTCCTGCTTGTACATTTTTATATGCTTTCGTCTAAAAAGGCAGGACTTAACTTACCAAAAGCAGTTTTATGGGGTCGATTGATATTGCAATTTGGGCTTATGTATTGGGCTTATTTCTACATAAATGTATAAAAAAACCTCTGCAATCTGCAGAGGCCTCTTTATCTATAGGGATAGAATATTCTTACTGTAAAGCAATCTCCTTAGTAAAGAAATCATCTCCAATGGTTACACCTATTTTATAAGTTCCAGCTGGAAGAGAAGACAGGTCTAAAGCTTGCTTAACGATTAAATCTTTATCAGAGATAGATTCAATGATCTCACCATCTTCACTATAAATACGAGTTGTAGTTTTTACTTCTTTAGGATTGGTAAAAGAAATAAGTACTAGTCCGTTATCTATTTTATAGCTAGGCTTGAAAATCGTTTTACTTTCGTCGCTTACGATATCAAGACCATCGTAGTTACGAGATATAGTAGTGTATGATTTAGCATAGTCATCTTCATATATAAGGTAATATCTACCAATAGGAAGCTCTTCTAAGCTTAAAGTTCTGGTGTCGTTTGCAGTGTTACCAGCATACTCACTAAATAAACGCTCTCCTTTTACATCCTCAAGATAAATTTGAGCACCTTGAATAGCATTAGTGTAAGCTACGTTTACTTTAAAATTTTCATTAACAGTTACGGCGATTCCGTCTGCTGCGTTTACATTAAGACTCACTAGAATCAAAGTAAACAGTACCAATGTTTTAAATATAGTTTTCATAGTTTTGGGTTTTATTCTTTTGATTGGTACAAATTTATGTGGAAAGTGCACCCAAAAATAGAAGGCATTATGCATATTTATGTTCTATTTTAACTCTTAAGCTATTTTAATAATTACTTTTGTGAAAATTAAACATAACAAGGTTAAAATAGCATAGTTGGTTATGCTGTGTCTTATTTATTTTTAATAAAGTTTAAAGCCTTACATTATGATTAAATCCCCAAAGCCAGCTTTAGAAAAGATTGAACCCGGTTTTGGCAGTTCATTCTTGTACAGAACCTACAACGAAAATCACGAGAATAACAATCTCAATTTCTGGCATTATCATCCAGAACTTGAATTGGTGTACGTCAAAAAAGGGACAGGTAAAAGACAGGTTGGTAGTCATATATCCTATTACAGAAATGGTGAACTTATCTTAATAGGATCAAATCTTCCTCATTGCGGCTTTACCGATTCATTAAGTAATTATGAACAGGAGACTGTAATTCAGATGCGACCTGACTTTCTGGGAGAGTTCTTTTTTCAGATACCAGAGATGCGAAGTATTCAAGGGTTATTTGAACGAGCAAAAATGGGCATTGTATTTCACGGCGAGGCTAAACGTGAGATTGGCTCTAAAATTGAGTCACTTCAAAATCTTAAAAGTTATGAGCGTCTTCTTGGACTTCTGGAGATTTTAAAATTACTCGACAGTACTGATAATTACACGATATTGAACGCACAAGGTTTTATTTTAGAAACCGAATTGCAAGACAATAATCGTATTAATGTAATTTTCAACTTTGTCAAAGAAGAATTTAAAAGACAAATATCTTTAGAAGAAATAGCTGAACTGGTAAATATGACTGTCCCGGCATTTTGTAGATACTTCAAAAAAATAACAGGTAAAACGTTTACTCAATTTGTAAATGAGTATAGACTTGTACATGCTGCAAAATTACTCCACGAAAAACCTATAAGTATTACCGATGTATGTTTTGAGAGTGGTTTTAACAATTTTAGCCACTTCAACAAACAATTCAAAAAGTTCACTGGTAAGACTCCTTCTACATACCGCAATGAACTTAAAAATGTAGTTACCTAATAATCAATATCTTCCAAAAATAAAATTGAGTTGTCAATTTTTAGCAAACTTTCTTAATATTAGATTTAAAATAATCTTAAAAAAGTTAAAAGCTTAAAAAGATTATCTATTTTTAGGTTCCACAAAAACGTTCCCCCCTAAGTTTTTATTACCTTTTATCGTAACTTTAATTCATATCGTAAGATTTCAATTCTTACATATATGTTAATTTATCGTTATGCGTGTAACAACACATAAACATATTAGACTACTAACCTAACATTGATAAAAAACAGACTTTTAAACACCCCCCTAAAATTAAAAATCAAATTCAATTATGATTCTACTTAATTGGCAGGAAATCTTTATTATCAATAGGATTACAACCTCGAGATGGGATTTCCCCGATCGTGAAGATGTATATTTTGAAATGATTTTCATTGAAGATGGTAGTGGGCGAATAAGTCTTGACGGGAAAACTATAAATTACAAGGCTCGGGATATTTTTATTTTCTCAAAAGAAGAAACTCCAGACATAAAAGTTTATGAGACAACAACATTTATTGTTTATAGACTGACTCAACTAATGTTCTCCAGCAAAATAAGTTTGAATGAACGCCAATATTGGCTAAGAAGATGTGAATACATTTTTAACCATCCAAAGCGTAGTTTTGACTTTGCTGTTCGCAAAATGGAAGATCTTGATTTGATATGGCGCATCGTATTCTTTATCAACAAAGAAAATATCAAGAAAGAACAATATCATCTCGAGATAATTGCAAATATGCTGAGTACACTTTTAAGTATTCTTGCCCGCAATGTAACCGATACTCCATTTTCAAAAGAATTACTTCTTAAGTCCTCTAAGAAAACAGAGCGTATTGATGAGATTTACGCATATATACGCTATAATATTTACGATTCTAAAAAGCTGAAAATCGCCAATATTGCCAAGCATTTTCACATTACCAGCAGTACTTTAAGTAATTATTTCAAGAAAGAAACCGGGAATTCCCTGCACAACTATATTCTGCTCTTTAAATTAGGTATTGTAAAAGACCGATTATTAAATTCAGAATTTACGGTGTCACAAATAGCCATACAACTTGGGTTTACCGATGAAAGTCACCTTACCCGTATTTTTAAGAAATATTGTGACAGCACTCCTAAGCAGTATAAGCTAGATCACAGCCAGGAATAAATAAAAAAGCAGTCTATACAGGTCTAGTCAAAAATATCATTAAGTACTTTGGCCAGGCGTACTCCCCCTTTTTGCAACTGTTCAGTTACAAGACTCATATTATCTGCACTGTATCTATAGCTTAACTTATCTCCTATTTCTGCTGAATTATAAACCTGTTCAGCTAATTTCTGACCTTCCTGCACCCAGGTTAAAAGTCCACCTGCAGAGATTGATTTAAACTGCTTTTTCGAAACTTTTCCAAAGTTCTTGCTAAGTTCACTATAAGACATCCCATAACTTTCGATCATTTTGGTATCCCAAAGAGAGTGTAAATTTGTTCCGTCATTGAACCACAAAACCTGAAAGTCGTTACCCCCTTTATCGTCTGCGTGTCCCAGATGTAAGGGTTGATGCAAATCACCTATAAAATGAACCAATAACTTCAGGTGAAAGATTTTATCTTCTTTTGAACTGCTATCGCTTTTTAAGACTTCTTCACAAGTTCTGATGGCACTTACTATATCACCATACTTATTTTTTTCAGACTCGGCATAGCTAACACCAGAGTCAACATTCACATAATGCCAGCTACTGTACTTACGATACTGCTCGTAACTCTTTATTTCATCTGCATAGGTAGATACAGTCACCAAAGTTTCATCACCTAAAAGCTTCTCAATTGCCTTTCTGGTTTTTCCACTAAGATATTTCGTTGCAATTGAAGCCGTAGCTCTATGTCCTTTTTGTCCCCAATCATCTGCATAGCTTGAAAAGCTAAACATTAGTGCCATTACAGCAATCAATCCTTGTTTTATCATCCTATTTTTTTTGCAAAAATAGGAATTCTCTTCTGCATAATTTAATACTTCCCATTTCAGAATGTTACTATCATCTTAGCGCACTAATAATCAAATATTTAAAACCACAACCATTTGTATTTTACAATTTCGTTAGAATAACCTAAGCTTTATTATAGTATACTTTTAGATAGCATAATTGCTTTGAAGGTGTAAGAAATACAGTTAACTTACGTTTAAATCTAATTAAGCCTTGATTTTTCTTAATACCTTTGAGAGTAGAATTTAATAGATTGATTCCGTATGAATACCTTTAAAGAAATACAACGATTTGATCAATGGTGGTTGCGGTTATTACTCATCCTCATTCTTGCGATTGCTATCAGTCCGTTGATAATGGATTGGGACAATCTAAAACTTTCACGTTTTGAAATTGCATCTGTTGTACTTAGCATTCTGGTTATTCTGGGATTATTTTTAGGGTTTTGGTATATATTTAGACTTGAAACTACCATTGACTCAAATGGAATTACCTACCGCTTCTTTCCGTTTCATATTAAATCGCGCTTTAAATCCTGGGGAGAAATAAAAAGTGCTACTGTGCGTAAATACAATCCTATTCGTGAATACGGAGGTTGGGGATATCGTATTTCATTTACTAAACGCAAAGCATTAAATACAAAGGGAAATAAAGGCGTTCAGCTATATTTTAATGATGGTAACGAGTTATTATTAGGCACCCAACATCCTTCAAAAATTAAAGAAATTCTGAATTATTATAATATCCCGGTAAATTCGACTTTAACATGAAATATCTGCTTTATGTTTTAGTTTGCCTTTATTTTCAAACCGCCAGTACTCAGGATTGGAAACAATCTGAAGTTTTGGTGAGCAATCTCATAAGCGGGACTTTATTAGAGCCTAATCAAAGAAATACCGACACTCTTGCTATAATTATTGCCGGATCTGGTCCTACAGACCGCAATGGCAATCAACAAATGATGCAAAACAACAGCCTAAAAAAGCTGGCAGAAGGGCTTACTCGCAAAGGAATTTCAACCTTCAGATATGACAAACGCATCATAAAACAATTACGCAACAATTCCTTGCGAGAAGAAGACTTACGTTTTGACGATTTTGTAAGTGATGCAAAAGATGTAGTTCGCTATTTTAAAAGTCAGGATTATTCGACCATAATTCTCATCGGTCACAGTCAGGGAGCATTGATAGCATCAGTGGTAGCAAATGAAGAACCTGTGACAAAGCTAGTTTCACTTGCAGGGAGCGGCCAACCTTTAGATTTATTAATACTAGACCAGCTTAAGAAACAAGCTCCGGGATTAGTAGAGAATGCAAGGCAGGCTTTTGATGATTTAAAAACTAAAGGTAAGGCTGAAAACTTCAGTATTGGTTTAGCTTCATTGTTACGCCCATCTGTTCAACCATTTATGAAAAGTTGGATGATGTATGATCCCGCTGAAAACCTCAAATCACTAGAAATTCCTGTACTCTTGATTTCAGGAAAAGAAGATATTCAAGTCCCTCCCAGTGAATCTGAACTATTAAAACTGGCCAAACCTGAAGCTAAACTGATACTTATAGATTCTATGAATCACGTTTTAAAAAAGGTAAGTGGCGATGATTTAGACAATGCAAAAACCTACAACAACCCAGGGTTGCCTGTAGTTGCATCACTAATTGAAGAAATCATTCATTTTATTAGGCAATAACTAAAATATAGCTATTAAAACCCGATAATCAGCTAATTATCAAGATGCTTTTATTTTGGTATATCTTATAGATTTTAGGCATATTTGTACCCCTTTAAAAACAACCTTATGCAGATTAAAAATTTATTGGTTTATGTATTGCTCTTCACTACACTTTTAAGCTGTAGTAAAAGTGGAAACTTTGTATTGTCGGGTAAAGTAAACGGTTTACGAAAAGGAGTACTATACCTTCAAAAGGTTGAAGATACTGTTTTAGTAAATCTGGACAGTATGGTTGTTGAAGGTGATCCTGACTTTGAACTTTACGCAGACATTAAAGAGCCTCAGGTTCTTTATTTAACTTTAGACAAGGTTGATGCTTCAGATTATGATGATCGTATTCTGATTTTTGCAGAACCTGGTGAAATGACCCTAAACACCTCATTAAAAAACTTCCAAAGTCAGGCTGCGATAACAGGTTCAGAAAATCAACTGAAGCTAGATGAATATAATAAAGTATTGCGTCGCTTTAATGATGAAAATCTAAATCTGATCAAGAAGAGTTTTGAAGTACGTAAAGAAGAGAATGAAGATTCGATTATTTTTTACGATGAAAAGATTCAAAATCTCATTAAGCGTAGGTATTTATACACCGTTAATTTTGCGATGAACAATAAAACTTTTGAAGTTGCACCTTACCTCGCAGTTACCGAGATATTTGATGCTAATGTAAAATATCTTGATACCATCTATAAATCTCTTGAACCGAAAATAAGAAGATCTAAATACGGAAAAGTTCTTAAAGATTATATCGAAGAGCGTGAAAACACCGATATGCAACAACAGACAATGACTAAAACCCTATCTGAAACAGACAGTATTCAGGAATAGACGGTATTGGATTAATAAAAAATGAGCCGGTAAAATTAATTACCGGCTCATTTTTTTATTAAAGGTTAAAATTTAAAGTGCATTTACACGCTCTGCCAATTTTGTAGCCTTTTCTTCAAGCTCTGCATTAACAGCTTTTAAATGCTTTCTTCTATTTTCAACATTCTGATCGTTAACTTTAGCAATCAACTCATCAAACAAAGCAATTGAATCGTCTACAATAGCTTCAGCTTGTTTATGATCCTCCCCAGGATTAGAAGCTTCCCATACATAAGCAGCTTCAATAATATCTCCCAGCACAAAGTTAATGTCCTTCTTTAAGTCTCTTATACTTGCCATAATTCTAAATTTTGAACAAAAGTAAGTCTATTTTAGCTAGCAATATAGACCTGATTCAAAGATTCCTACGATCTTAAAGATATACCTCTAAGACCTCACAAGAATCAGCCGCAATACGCACTCCTGAATTTTCTGCAGGAATCAATAAGGTTTGTCCTGCTTCAATTGTACCAGTAGCTTCATCACTTTCAAAAGTGAAAGAACCAGAAACTGCTATCAGGATTGTGAAAGAATCATTACGAGTAATGTTGTAGTCTTTCTCCTGAAGCTTCAACCAATCAGTTTTAAAATAGGTGTGATGCTTTAATACCTGTGGAGCGTTGCTGGCTTCACGATCGTATTCTAATTTAAAATCCTGGGTAAGTTCAAAATCCAATACCTCACGTGATTCTGCCACGTGTAAATCTCTCAAATTACCTGAGTCATCTTTACGATTATAATCATAAACACGATAGGTTACATCTGAAGTCTGCTGAATTTCAGCTAACAAAACACCTCCTCCAATTGCGTGTATACGACCTGCATTGATAAAAAACGAATCTCCTTCTTTTACCACATGAGTATCCATCACTTCTTCAATAGAAAGCTTCTCGATACGCTCATCGTATTCTTCCTTGGTGATTTTTGTATTGAATCCTACAGTTAACTCAGCTCCAGAATCTGCCTGCATAATGTACCACATCTCTGTTTTCCCTGTTCCGGTAGGCGATGTTTCATCGGTAGGATGCACCTGAATTGATAAATCCTGAGCAGCGTCTATAAACTTGATTAAAAGTGGAAAATTTGGTCCAAAACGCTCATACACCTTTTGGCCTAAAAGAGCTTCAGGATTAATGGTAATCACATCGTGTAGTGATTTTCCTTTTAAAGCTCCGTTGTCTACCAGACTTTGTCCTTCCGGAAGATCTGCGATTTCCCAGCTCTCTCCCATTTTGGCCTGAGCGTCATCGCCTTTTTTAAACAGGTTATTTAGTTTTTGTCCTCCCCAAATCTTCTCCTTTAATACAGGCTGAAAGGTAAAGGGATAAAATGATGTTTGCATGATATATAATTGGCTAATTAGTTGAATTTCTAGGCACCTGAATAGGTAACGAAGTTACGAGCAGTCTCGTATAGGGTAATTTCTAAATCAAACTTTAAATCAAGTCTTTTACGTAGTTTATTGAAGATAACTACACAGATATTTTCGGCTGTAGGGTTGAGATTTTTAAATTCGGGGACGTCTTCGTTCAAATTTTTATGATCAAAATGATCTTCAATTTCTTCCTCTATGAGTTCTTTCAGAACTTTTAAATCAATCACAAAACCAGTTTCAGGATCGATGGGCCCTGTAACACTTACCACAAGATCATAATTATGACCATGGTAATTGGGATAGCTGCATTTACCAAAAACTTCAAGGTTTGTAGCATCATCCCAATCTGGTCTGAAAAGACGATGTGCTGCGTTAAAATGTGCTTTACGTTTTACAGTAACTCGAGTCATTATTGTTTTATATGATTGTAAAACTTCTCAAATATAATTTTGAACCAGGCAGTATACACGTGCGGGTTTTCTTCCATATCGCTTTTAATTTCTGCCAAAGGCATCCACTTCCAGGCGGCTACTTCTTCGGGGTTTAGATTAGGCTCCCCATTGTAACTTCCGGTTAAGATATGATCAAACTCATGTTCAGTAAGACCATTGTCAAAAGGCGCTTTGTAAATAAAGGAAATACTCTCTTCGAGATCTGTTGTAAAACCCATTTCCTCCATTAGACGACGTTTTCCTGCATCAATATGGCTCTCTCCCTCCCTCTGGTGACTGCAACAGGTATTGGTCCACAATCCGGGTGAGTGGTATTTTGTCAAGGCACGTTGTTGAATCATTAATTCTTTTGCATCATTAAAAACGAAAACCGAAAATGCTCTGTGCAGAAGAGCTTTTTCATGAGCCTCCATCTTTGGCATCAACCCTACTTGATTATCGTTTTCATCGACTAGAATTACCAGTTCTTCAGTCATAGTTCATTTTTTGGTAAATGTACAAATACACATCAGGCATGACAATATAAAAAGCCTTCTTATTCAGAAGGCTTTTTGAGGGAATTGCTATGTTAGATAGTCTTTAATAATCCTGTACTATAAATTCGCTTCTACGGTTAAGCTGATGTTGCTCTTCGGTACATTGAACCCCATTACTACACTCGTTAAGCAATTGAGACTCTCCATAACCTCTTCCGGTCAGGCGTTCTGCTTCTATACCTCCTTTTTCAATTATATATTGAATAGTTGACTTGTTACGTCTTTCTGAAAGAGCCATGTTATACTCGTCATTACCACGACTATCGGTATGCGAACGCACATCAATACGCAATTGAGGATATTCTTTCATAATCTCGATGATCTTAGCTAGTTCTACAGCTGCATCAGGACGTATGTATGATTCATCAAAATCAAAATAAATAGGATTGATGAGTTTACCTAAATCAAAATCTGGTGGAATATCAATTATTGAAGGTTCAAGTTCAATCACAACTGTTACTTCACTTGACTCTTCAGGAATTGAAACATTTTTCTCTGCAGTTGCATACCCTTCCATTTCTGCTCTAACAAAATACTCTGAACCGCATTCTGGTTCTTCATAAGCGAATTTTGCATCAGGAGCTTCTGCTTCACCAGAAGTTACGAGTTCATTTGAAGTGCTTCGTACACCTACTAACGCACCATTGAGTGGCTCACGGGTATTTTTATCAATGACCTGAACTATAAGAGTACTTTCACAAGCTGTTCTTGTAAATGTATAAATATCATCATCCAAAGGATCATTACTGCGATTAGAGGCAAAATAACCGCTACTATTAGCCGAATTATAAATGAATGTGAAATCGTCTTTAGGACTATTTACAGGTTCTCCCAGGTTGGTTATACTGCCTTTATCGGCATCATAAACATAAACATCAAGACCTCCTAGTCCACCACGGCCATCTGTAGAGAAATACAGCTTAGCATCAGCATCTACAAAAGGAAAGGTGTCACGACCTGGAGTATTAATTGTTGCTCCCAGATTTTCTACAGTTCCATAACCATTATCTGTAATTTCGACTTTCCAAATATCAGATTCTCCATAAGTACCTTCCCGGTCTGATGAGAAATAAAGGGTTTTGCCGTCTGGTGAAATTGCAGGATGAGCGGTAGAAAAGCTATTACTATTGAAGGGTAATTCTTCTACATAATCAAAAGCTCCGTCCTTACCACGCGTAGCCTTATACAGCTTTAACTTATTGGTGTTTTTCTTGTCGGTGCGATACGTTTCGTTTGTAAAGTTGTTACGTGTAAAATAAAGTGTATTACCATCAGGAGAAAGCGTGGCTGTACTCTCATGAAATTCTGTATTTATACTTCCGTTAAACTTAGAAATATTATTGATTTGCCCTTCGTTTGTTACATCAGCAACATATAAATCTAAAAAGGGCTGATTATTCCAGGAGTGAATACGCTTGGTTAATGTACCTGTATCGCGAGTTGATGAAAACAAAAGCTTTTCCCCAAGATAAGCAGGAGCAAAATCAGAATAGCCAACACTATTTGCATTTAAGCGTTTGATCACAAAAGTCCCTAATGAATTTCCTGATTTGATCTCGCTAATCGAACCAGATTTGTAATAATCATCGCCTT
The DNA here is from genome assembly GCA_964219495.1 of Leeuwenhoekiella sp. Classification (GTDB taxonomy): domain Bacteria; phylum Bacteroidota; class Bacteroidia; order Flavobacteriales; family Flavobacteriaceae; genus Leeuwenhoekiella. Next base: position 64,118 of record CAXPQP010000014.1, read on the forward strand.
GCACCTGAGCCAAACTCTCATACTTTTGGATCATCGCATTTGATGTATCATAATCTTCAATAGCGCGTAAAGCCTGAGCGTATCTAAAATACTGATTAGGAGTCACCTCTTCAGGGTATTTTTCAACAAGCTTACCATACCACTCGGCAGCTTCGGTATAGTCTGCATTATAGTAAAAGCTATCAGCCAGTTTACTAAATAAATCTGGAGACTCATAACCCTCCTCCGCAACTCTTAAAAAGATCTTTTGAGAATCCACAAAGGCATATTGGTCAAACTTCTTTGTTCCCTTAGCCAAATCTCGTTCCTGAGCTTGAACTAAAGTGCTAAAACAACCCAGAACAAATACTGTAAATAGTAATTTTTTAAACATGGGGTTCATAGTTTTAAATTTTTTAGAAGAATCGTGGAGTTAACATTCTATCGTACTCTTTAAACAATTCAAATCGTAAAAAGACCTCGTAAGTACCATCGTTATAAGTTGCCCTACCAAGTTCGGTAGTTTCTCTGTCATACGCAAATCCTAGAAGTAAACCATCATTTACCTGAAAACCTACCAATCCGCTTAAGGCAGCACTCCAACGGTATGAAGCACCAAGAGTAAGTTTTTCATAAAATAAAAAGTTTGCATTCACATCAACTGCTAAAGGTGCACCTGCAACCATTTTAACCAAGGTTGATGGTTTAAATTTAATATCACTATTTAAGTCAAATACATATCCTGCCAGACCATAATAATGAATTCGCTCTTCAGCAACAAAGGACTCCGCACTTTGAGTGCCACTACGATCAAAATGGTTGGTTTGAAGCAATTGTGGTGCAGATAAACCTCCATAAAATTTAGATCCGTGGTAAAAAATACCTACACCTACATTAGGAGATAGTTTGTTGTCAATATTTACCAAATACGGATCTCCAACATTGAATGGATTGGTCCGGGAAAAATCTACATCTAGAAGGTTAAGTGAACCCTTAAGTCCAAAACTTAATTTACCTTCCATACCTGTTTCAATAGTATAGCTAAAATCAGTATTGAAATAAGTTTCTCTGGCCGGTCCAAGTGCATCATTAACTACACTGAAGCCCAGACCAACTTTTCCTGAACCTATAGGACTATGAACCGATAAGTTTTGAGTGCGTGGAGCTCCATCAAGTCCCACCCATTGACTTCGATGCAATAATAATATACTGGTTACCCCACGGTTACCTGCATATGCAGGATTTATAACCAAAGGATTATACATATACTGCGTGTATTGCGGGTCTTGTTGTGCCTGAACATTAAAGCTCATAAGCACAACAACACCACAAAGTATACTATTTACTATTCTTCTCATCATTACATTCTTGTTATTATAAGTACTCATCTAATGATGTTTTATTAGTTAATGTAAAGGAATGAAGCTTTCTGACGCATCTCTCCATTTGCTGCTTCATACTTTATTACATAATAATAAGTACCTGTTGGCAGACGCTCTCCTCTGCGTACTGTCGCACGACCATCAGAGAATCCCCTGAAAACATTATCTGTCTTAGGATTGTATCCTTTCATATTAAATACTTCAACACCCCAACGGTTAAATATCTGAACCGTATTATTCGGGAAGTTTTCAATATTCTGAATCATAAAGATATCGTTCAATCCATCACCATTAGGAGTCATCACATTATAAATAATGATGTCTTCTTCTGCAGCTACACCTGCTAATTGCGTGAATGTCGCATCATCTGGCTCACCGTCATCTTCAAGATCTACATTATCAGGATTATTAGGATCATCTGAAAGATCTTCGATCATATTTCCATTACCTAAAACTCCACTTGCAGTTGCCTGGTTAGTCACTCCGGCAGATTCAATATCTGACTGTGTGATAGGATAAACAGCACTAAATGTTGAGCTATCTACAGCACCAGGAGCAAGATCTATAGGTCCGCCAGTTACAGCTACCAGAGGATCATCTATTACAATATCAAATATTGAAGTTTCTCCTGTATTATAAACTGTAAAGGTATAGGTTATTGTCTCACCAACGTCTGGCAAACCATCTCCATCCTCATCATTAAATACACCTACTTTTTCAACACTCATACTGGTTCTTCCCGGAGTGATGGTAATAGTAGGATCGTTTCCTGGATCACCATCTTCATCATCATCTGTAAGTTCATCACCATTATCAGATACATCAGTTACATCTTCACCATATTCATCCTGACCTGTTGCAATTGCAGAGTTGGTTACAAAACCAGCTTCTATATCATCTTGAGTGATAACATAAGTCGCTGCTGCTGTACCAGTCTCCCCTCCTGCTAAAGTTGCAGGCTCTATAGCGAGACCAGAAATCTCAAGACGCTCGTCATCAATTACGATATTAGATACAGTTGTATTACCTGTATTGGTTACCGTAAAGGTGTAGGTAATGGTCTCACCCACCTGAGCAAATGCATCCTGATTCTCATCATTCAAAACTGCTGTTTTAACAAACTGAATTTGTGAAACAGGTGTTTCTTCAATAAGGATATAAACTGTAGCAACATCGGTTGCAACAGGAGAACCTGAATCAAAGATTTGATATGTGAATTGATCTGGACCTGTATATCCATCATTTGGAGTATACGTGAACGTACCATCACTATTCAGTATTACAGTACCGTTTGAAGGTCCACTTACTGGAGATATTGATGTATCTACAGTTTGTGTATGACCCTCAGGGTCAGAATCATTTGCTAAAACATTTCCTGTGATAGGAGTATTTACTTCACCAAAGAAAGCATCATCATTAGCAACTGTTGTATTGCCATTATCTGAAATTACTTCAATTGTTACAGTACCTGTAGCACATTCCTGAGGATCTCCATTATCACATACCGTATATGTGAAGCTGTCTTCCCCTACAAAGCCAGGTTCTGGTGTATAGGTATAAGTTCCGTCAGGGTTAACCACTACACTACCATTAGTTGGTTGTGTATTACCAGTTACCGTAATTGGATCGCCATCTGGATCAAAGTCATTTACCAATACGTTACCACTTACAGGTACGCCTGTTTCAGTAATCGCAGTATCATCATTTGCTACTGGTGGATCGTTAGTAGTCGTTGGGAATGGAACAACCTGAATAATCACATCAGCCTGATCACAAGCCTGTGGTGTTCCACCATCACATACCTGATACACAAAGCTATCTTCTCCGATAAAGCCATCGTTTGGTGTGTAGGTATATGTACCGTCAGGATTGAATACTAATGTTCCGTTTGATGGCTGCGTTACTACGGTGTAAACCTCGCTACCTGCTGGTCCGTCTGGATTCTCATCATTAGTACCTACATTACCACTTACAGGCTGTCCTTCAAAGGTGTTGTTGATATCGTTGATTGCAAGAATATCATTACCACCATCTTCGCTAGGATCGATGCTGATGTAAACTGTTGCTGTATCGGTTGCTCCGTTGGCATCAGTGATGGTATAGGTGAACTGATCGGTTCCGCTATATCCAACTACTGGTACATAAGTGAAGCTTCCGTCTGCATTTACAGTTACACTTCCGCCATTTACAGGATCAGTATTTGAAGTTACGCTAAAGCTGTCTCCTTCTGGATCGCTATCATTAGTAAGTACATTACCACTGATTGGCTCATCAATAAAGCCGAAGAAGGCATCATCATTAGCTACTACCATATTAGCGATATCGGCTACTACCTCAATCGTTACTTTGCCTTCTGAACATAATGCAGGATCGCCATTATCACATACTGTGTACGTGAAGCTGTCTTCTCCTACAAAGCCAGGCTCTGGAGTATAGGTATAAGTTCCGTCAGGGTTAACCACTACACTACCATTAGTTGGTTGCGTATTACCAGTTACCGTAATTGGATCGCCATCCGGATCAAAGTCATTTACCAATACGTTACCACTTACAGGTACGCCTGTTTCAGTAATCGCCGTATCATCATTTGCTACTGGCGCTGCATTATCAGGACCACCAATTGGTAATACCTGAATAATCACATCGGCCTGATCACAAGCTTGTGGACTTCCACCATCACATACCTGATACACGAAGCTATCTTCTCCGATAAAGCCATCGTTTGGAGTATAGGTATAGGTTCCGTCAGGATTGAATACTAATGTTCCGTTTGATGGCTGCGTTACTACGGTGTAAACCTCGCTACCTGCTGGTCCGTCAGGATTCTCATCATTAGTACCTACATTACCACTTACAGGCTGTCCTTCAAAGGTGTTGTTGATATCGTTGATTGCAAGGATACCATTTATTGTTATTGAAACCGTAGCTGTTGATACATCTCCATCAGAATCAGTAATAGTATATGTAAATACATCAGTACCACTAAAGCTTTCATTTGGTGTATATGTGATTGTATCGTCAGACTGAGTTACTGTACCCTGATCATTAACCTCTACTGTTCCATTTTTAGGTGCTGTTGTTATGATTGGCCCATAAGTTGTACTTGGTCCATCACCTCCGAAACTGTCATTTAGTAATATTTCTAATGTATTGTTTGAACTATTGTAAACAATATCATAGCTGTCATCCTGAGCTAATGGTGTATCATTTACTGAATCTACAGTGATCGTTACTGTTGCCTGTGAGGTATCGCCATCTGCATCTTCGATCTCATAAACAAGAGTGTCTACTCCATTGAAGTCTGCATTTGGGGTATAGTCGATCGTATCATCGGTCGGATCGTTTGGAGTACCGTTGTCATTAACAACTGCTGTTCCGTTTGTTGGTCCGGTGATGATGGTGATTGTGCCTGTTGATGGACCGTC